>JAXMFA010000005.1:0-297118 GCA_046348065.1 Burkholderiaceae bacterium | reverse complement strand
ACTGCGAGATTTCGTGGCCGAGTCCTTTGCCGCTCTGGGGCTGGACTGGAAGGACCATGTTGAGACCGACCCGACCCTGATGCGGCCCACCGACATCCGGATCAGCCGCGCCGATCCTTCCCTGGCCCTGGCACATCTGGGCTGGCAAGCCGAGACCCATATGGCCGAGGTTGTCAGGCGCATGGTGGAAGCAGGGGCTTAGCCCTGACAATGGCTTCGGGCACGACCTCCGCATGGCGATCGCTCTCGTCCTCATCGCGCTCCCCTGGCTGAACCCCTTCAGCCCCGGCCCGACGCCAAGTGTCGTGCCCTTGCTGGTCAGTTGGACCTGTGCGGCCGCTCTTGTTCTGACCCGTGCGCCACTTGCTGGCGCGGCCAGCCGGCTGGCGCTGCCGGGCGCTGTGGCCGTGCTCTTTTTCGGCGCCGCGTTCTGGCGCACCGGGCTTCCGCCCGGCGCCGAGGTGCTGGCGCTCGGTATGAGCCTGCTGGCCATTCTGGCCTGCGCCCTTCGTTTTGCCGGCGCCGACCAAGCCGATGGCCGAGCGGTGGCGCTCGCCTGGCTGCTGGCCGGGCTGGTCAGCGCCGTGATGGGTGCACTGCAATATACCGGCGCGGCGCAGGCGCTGGCGCCGTGGGTCAGCCCCGCCAACCTGGGCGACGCCTTTGGCAACTTGCGCCAGCGCAACCACTACGCCAGCCTGACCAGCATCGCCCTGTGCGCGCTGCTGTGGCTGGCTCGCCAGGACGACGTGTTCCGGCGGCCGATGCCGGTGTTGCTGCCGGCTGTGCTGCTGGCCGCAGGCAATGCGTTGTCACATTCGCGCACCGGTTTGTTCCAGTTGCTGCTGATCCTGGGCTTGGCCTGGCTCTGGGGCCTGCACCGGGAGCGCGCCCCGCGTTGGGTTCTGGCGCCGCTGCTGCCGGTGTACCTGCTGACCGCGCTGGCCATGCCAGTGCTGATCCCGGGGGGGGCGCATGCGGGCATCTTCACCCGCCTGAGCGAAGGCGCGCCCAGTTGCGCCAGCCGCACCACCTTGTGGTTGAACGTGCTCGACCTGATCCGCCTGGAGCCCTGGTGGGGCTGGGGCTGGGGCCGGCTCGACTACGCGCACTTTGCCACACTCTACGACGGCCCCCGCTTCTGCGACATTCTGGACAACGCCCACAACCTGCCGTTGCACCTGGCGGTGGAGTTGGGCCTGCCGGCGGCGCTGTTCCTGTGCGGCGCCGCGCTGTGGGCGGTGCTTCGCTTGCGCCCCTGGCGTGAGACGGATCCGCTGCGGCAGATGGCATGGGCGGTGCTGGCCGTCATGGGCTTGCACAGCGTGTTGGAGTATCCGCTGTGGTACGGGCCGTTCCAGATGGCCGCGGGCATTTGCCTGGGTTTGCTGGTGGTGGTGCCCCAATCCCACTCGCTTCGCCCGCTCGCGGCCCTGGCGCTGGCCGTGCCGCTGGCGGTGGGCTTGGGCCTGGCCGCGCTGGACTACCATCGCGCACGCCAGATCTACCTGTCGTCCGAAGAGCGCGATGCCGGCTATGCCGACCAGACGCTGGAGAAGGCGCGCGAGGCCTGGATCTTCCGCGACCAGGTGCGCTTTGCCGAATTGACGACCACGCCGCTGGAGCGCGCCAACGCCGAATGGACGCTGACTTCGGCCACGTCGCTGCTGCGGTTCTCGCCCGAACCCCGGGTGATTGAAAAAGCCGTCGAAAGCGCGGTGATGCTGGGCCGCGACGACGAGGCGCTACCGCTCCTGATCCGCTTCCGCGCCGCGTTTCCCAAGGAGCATGCCGACTGGGCGGCCGCCCTTCGCAAGCCGCCGGTGACCCCCGAAGAGCCGGACTGAGCCGGAGCGCCCAGCCAAACGCGACAGGTGGCACAAACCGCGCCTTGGCTCCTACAATTCGCCCACGATGAACGACGCCGACGACGATCACCTCCCCCCGCAAGAACGCGCCGCCCGCCAGCTCGTCACGCCCGGGGCGCTGGTGCAGCTGAGCCTGGCCGATGCACGCGAGGTGGTCGCGTACATGATGCCCCGGCGCATCCCCGCTGGCACGACCATCTTTCAGGCGGGCGACGCCTCCGATGGCGACGACATGCTGCTGGTGATCGACGGTGACGTGACCGTGGAGAACCAGGCCTCCCCCACCAGCGAAGGGCTGGTGGTGACGGTGTTGGGCCCCGGCAGCCTGATCGGAGAAATGAGCCTGATCGACGGCTCACCGCGCTCGGCCACCTGTGTGGCCGCCACCGATGTGGCGGCGGGGCGGCTGACCAGGGACGCCTTGGCGCGCCTGATGAACGAGCAGCCGGGCCTGGCGGCGCGGCTGCTGCTGGCGATTTCCAAGCGCCTGTCCGATCACCTGCGCGAGGCCAACCGCAAGATCCTGACCTTCACCCAGGTCAGCCGTGCGCTCCAGCAGGAATTGGACGCGGCCCACGCGGTCAACCGGCGCCTGCTTGAACCCAGGAAGCCGCGCACCAGTTAAGCGAACGGTCGCCGGAACCGGTTTCACCATGTCCAAGGCACGGTTGCGCGCAGCCACGGTAGGCGGCAAGCCCGACGAGGTCGAGGCCGCGTTCTACGAAGCCTTGCAGAACGCGGACATCACCCAGCTCATGGCCTGCTGGGCTGACGAGGACGACATCGTCTGCGTGCACCCCGGCGGCCCGCGACACGTGGGCAGCGCGGCCATTCGCGCGGCTTTTGAAGCGGTTTTTGCCAACGGCGGCATTCCGGTGCGCGCGCAGCGGGTGCGGCGGGTCGAGTCGCTCGCCAGCGCGATGCACAACGTGCTGGAACGTGTGGTCGTGATGACCGAGCAGGGGCCGCAGACCGCTTGGGTGATTGCCACCAACGTCTATCACAAGACCCCGCAAGGCTGGCGCCTGGTGGCGCACCATGCCAGCCCCGGCACGCTGCAGGACATCGAAGACGCTGCCGACGCGCCCCAGGTGCTGCATTGAGGTGGCCGATGTTGTTGGGCCCGGCAATGGCGCACTGGAGCTCCTGGCTGCATCAAATTCGGGTCGATTTGGCCATTTTCCAGCGTCGAATGGCCACAAGTCGCTATGAATGATGTAGCGCCCTGGTGGCTGCCAGGTGGTCATCTGCAGACCATCTGGCCTGCACTGTTCGCGCGGCGCGGGTGTGCGGCACCACCGCAGTACCGGCGCGAACGCTGGGACACGCCGGACGGAGACTTTGTCGATGTGGACTTTCTGGTGGATACAGGCCATGGCGACGTCGCCGGGGAGGCGACCCCCAAGGCGGGCACGGTGGGGCGCCCGTTGCTGGTGCTGTTCCACGGCCTGGAGGGCTCGTCGCGCAGCCACTACGCGGAGGCCTTTGCCGACTGGTGCGCGGCCAGCGGCATTGCCTATGCCGTTCCGCATTTCCGGGGGTGCAGCGGCGAACTGAATCGCGGCCCGCGTGCCTACCATTCCGGGGACTTCGAGGAGATCGACTGGATTCTGCGGCGGCTGCGCGCGCTACACACGGCGCACGGCGGCGGCCCGCTGCTGGCGGTGGGCATTTCGCTGGGCGGCAACGCGTTGATGCGCTGGGCCGGCGAGATGGGCGCTTGCGCAGCCCGCGTGGCCAATGCGGTGGCGGCGGTGTCGTCGCCGCTGGATCTGGCCGCCGGGGGCCACGCGATCGGGCGCGGCTTCAACCGGCAGGTTTACACCCGGATGTTTCTGCACACCATGAAGCCCAAGGCGCTGGCCAAGCTGGCCCAGCATCCGGGCCTGTTCGATCGCGCGGCGCTGGAGGCTGCCCGCGACCTGTACGCGTTTGACCAGCACTTCACCGCACCATTGCACGGTTTTCGAAGCACCGAAGATTACTGGGCGCGCGCCTCGGCCAAACCGCACCTGCCGCGCATCCGCATCCCGGCGCTGCTGGTCAACGCCCTGAACGACCCCTTTGTGCCGGCTGCGAGCCTGCCGCATGCACACGAAGTCGGCACACTCATCACGCTCTGGCAGCCCCGACACGGAGGTCATGTCGGTTTCGCGCAGGGAAGGCCACCCGGCCACGTGCGCCGGATGCCGGAAGCTGTGGGCCTTTGGCTGCTGCGACAGACGGATTGGGGTCGTCAATAATCGCCCCATGGACGACATCGTCAGACAGGCGCTCGCAAAATGGCCCCACGTGCCCGACTGCTACGGGTGGCTGGGCTTGGATGCTCGCGGCAACTGGTACATGCGCGATGACCGCACGCAGGCGCTTGGCCCTTTTCCGACGCTGGACCACCCCGGCCCGCGCGGCGCGCGAGGCTCGCTGCTCAGGCATGACAAGCTGATCGAATTCATCCATCGCAATTACGAGTCCGACGCGTCCGGGCGCTGGTTTTTTCAGAACGGGCCGCAGCGGGTGTTTGTGGAGCTCGAAGCCACGCCCTGGATCTGGCGCTTGCACGTTGGTGTTGATGGAGTGGCTGGGGTGACGACTCATACCGGTCGCGAGGCGCAGGCCCAGGGCTGCCTGCTGGACGAGCATGGCCGGCTGTACCTGGACACCAACCTCGGCTTCGGTCTGGTTCACTCTCAGGACATGACGCTGGCCGCCGGGATGGTCGAATCCGGGTGCTGGACGCCCCGCGATACCCACAGCGCTGCTCTGGCCTCGGTCTTCGGCTATGTGCCTAGTCCCCAGGCAAGTCGAGACCAGCAGAATTAGCTCCTCTTTTTGTAGCCTCCCGTGGCCAACTGACGCTGGATTGAGGCCGATATCGGTCATATTTTGCCGGCCGCAACACGGAAAGACCGTGGCGTTGGCCGGCTGGAACGAAAAAATGCCGGTCTGTGACCGGCATTTTTCGTCGGGACGGGTTCTATTTGGCGGATGCGGCGGATGCCGGAGCGGCTGCCGCATCGGCGGCTGGCGCTGCGGGTGCCTTCGGCTCAGCAAACTTGGCGCCGCCCGCATTGGCCATGTAGACGACAGCACGGCCAATTTCAAGATCGGAGAATTCGCCGCCCCCCTGCGGGCCCATGGCGTTCTTGCCCTTCAGCGCAGCGGTCAGCAGTGCGTCGTAACCGGTCGCAATGCGCGGTGCCCAGGCTGCGGCATCCTGGAACTTCGGCGCGCCGGCAGCACCCGTGGCATGGCAGGCGGCACACTGGGCTTTGAAGACTTCTTCGCCGGCTTTCAACGGGCGGTTGGCGTCACGGATTTCGACAAAACCCACCTTCTGAATTCGGCTCGCGACGGCCCGTTCGGCGCTGTCGGTATCGGGCTGCGGCTTCGGGCTCGATGTGACGAAATAGACCAGCCCGATGATGATGAACACCGGCAGCACGAACGCATACAGACTAGCCAGCAACAACTGCCTGGGGTTCTTGATCGGGCCGGTATGGGCTTCTTCATGGCTGGAGTCGTGACCGTTGGCGCTCATGGTGTCCTCAGATATTCGGTGAGCCCGACAACGGGCACGAAAAGCTGGGGATTATATCGACGCGCCCACTTTTTGGCAGACGCGTCAAAGGAGTCAGCGCCGCTCTCACAAGACCAATCGGTTGCGAACGGTTCGAACAAACCGGACAACCGACCAGACCCGAACTCCCCATCGCCACGCCGTCCTGGGGCGCGTGATCACAACCGCAACAGTGAAAGCGAGCACCACGCCCGGATGCTGGCGTACCCACAGAAACGCGGCACGCACACGATCGCCAACGGCCAACAACGGCAGCAAGGCGGTCGACTGCACCACCAACTGCTCCCGCACCTGTGTGGAGCGAATCACCAGTTGCCGCCGGCGCAAGGCCAACGATTCACGTGCCTGGCTCATGGACCCAGGCTTTGCTTGTCGCGATCGAGTTCGGCCAGGCTCGCCTCAAACAGCCGCGAGCCGCGGGCGAGCCGGGCCCGCGCAGCGTAGCCAGCCACGGCCCCCAATGTCAGAAAGACCGTGGCGAAGACCGCCAGCGCCAGCAAGCGATGGCTGTCCCAGAGCAGCACCGTCAACAGAATGGCCAGGAAGGTCAGCCCGAGGCCCAGAAGAATGACAGCGATGGCGCCGAAGAGCAGCAACTCGCCAAGGCGCAACGCTTCTTCGCGCGCCTCGACGCTGACCAGTTCAAGCCGAACCGAAAGGAACTCGACCAAGCTGGCCGAGAAACCGCGCAACGAAACCGCCAAGCGTTCCGGAGAAGCCGGCGCAGTCATGGCCGGTGGGCGCGCGTCAGCGACGGCCGATCAACAAGCCGACCACCAGGCCAGCGCCCGCAGCGATGCCGATCGAACGCCAGGGATTTTCATGGACGTAGTCGTCCGTCGCACGGGCGGCCTCGCGGGCTTTGTCGCGGATCGCCGCGTCGGCGTCGGCCAGTTTCGCGCGTGCCGCGCGCAAATTTTCACCCATGCGCGCACGCAGTTCAGCCACCTTGTCGCCGGTCTGGCTGGACGTGATCTGCAGCAGTTCCTCGGCGTCGGCGATCACCAAACGCAAATCGGCGGCCAGTTTTTCCTTGGTGGCCAGGGTGGCTTCGGAATAGTCGGTCATGGTTCAAGTCCTCCTGTTGGGAAAATATTAGGCGATGATACGCTGACTCCTCCCGACCAAGCCGCCCTGCATGCGATAATTCCCGGCTTTCCACCTGTGGAAATTGCGGCTGTAGCTCAGTGGATAGAGTATTGGCCTCCGAAGCCAAGGGTCGTGGGTTCGATCCCCGCCAGCCGCGCCATCCCGGCGCCTCCTTAGTCCCCTCCGTGCGGCGCAAAATTCAGTCGCGTGCTGGCCCAAGCCTACGCGGTGCCGCATCGACGAAGCCTCCATGCGACGCCGCCCTTTGCAGCAATCGATACACGGCAGACCACCAGATCAAAGGCCCGCCATCTTGCCCGCTCCGACGGAACAAGCAAAAAAAACGCCCACGATTGTGGGCGTTTTTTTGTCTCAGCGATCTGAGCTGAAATTTGGTTGCGCGAGCAAGATTTGAACTTGCGACCTTTGGGTTATGAGCCCAACGAGCTACCAGGCTGCTCCATCGCGCGATAAGTTTTGAATTATAGCATTTATTGCGCTGCTACGTCGCCCGCCGCCGCCAAACCGGCTTCAGCCGGGCGATCGACCAATTCAACCAGCGCCATCGGCGCGTTGTCGCCTACCCGGAATCCCATTTTCAGGATACGGGTATAGCCACCGGGCCGAGCTTTGTAGCGCGGACCCAAGACATCGAACAGTTTGGTCACGATGTCACGGTCGCGCAGGCGGTTGAATGCCAGGCGCCGGTTGGCCAGCGTCGGCTCTTTGGCGAGCGTGATCATGGGTTCAACGACCCGGCGCAGCTCCTTGGCCTTTGGCACCGTGGTCTTGATGGCTTCGTGCTGGAGCAGCGAATTCATCATGTTGCGAAGCATGGCGAGACGGTGCTCGCTGGTCCTGTTCAGTTTACGAAGTCCGTGTCCGTGACGCATGATGCGATCCTTTCATTTCATTTCTTGTTCAACCACACGGCCGTATCAGGTACCGTGGGTGGTTTGATGCGGGCCAGAAGGCACACATCAACTCTATGGTCAGCGCTTGTCGAGTCCGGCCGGAGGCCAGCTCTCCAGTTTCATCCCCAAGGTCAGGCCGCGAGAGGCCAGCACTTCCTTGATCTCATTGAGCGACTTACGACCCAGGTTCGGCGTCTTCAGGAGCTCGTTTTCGGTGCGCTGAATCAGATCGCCGATGTAGTAGATGTTCTCGGCCTTCAGGCAGTTGGCCGAACGAACGGTCAACTCCAACTCATCAACGGGGCGCAACAGGATCGGGTCAAACTGAGCATTGCCGCCACGCTGGGCGGGCGCATCAAACGCGGCCAATTCGCTGCCCTCAAGCTGCGCAAACACCGCCAGTTGCTCAACCAGGATCTTGGCAGACTGGCGCACAGCGTCTTCGGCGGTGATCGCACCATTGGTCTCGATCTCCATCACCAGTTTGTC
The DNA here is from genome assembly GCA_046348065.1 of Burkholderiaceae bacterium. Taxonomy (GTDB): domain Bacteria; phylum Pseudomonadota; class Gammaproteobacteria; order Burkholderiales; family Burkholderiaceae_C; genus Skiveiella. The sequence goes on along the minus strand of JAXMFA010000005.1, from coordinate 289,181 downwards.
CAGATCGGTACGTTGTTCGACCCGGGCGCTCTCGACGGTGTAGCTGACGCGCTTGACCGGGGAGAACGAGGCGTCGAGCACGATACGTCCGATGGCCTTGGTGCTCTCATCGGCATAGCGACGCATGCCACCGGGAACGTATCCACGGCCTTTCTCGACCTTGATCTGGATATCAAGCTTTCCGCCTTGTGACAAGGTGGCGATGACATGGCCTGGATTGATGATTTCCACGTCATGCGGCGTCTGGATATCGGCCGCAGTGACGGGACCTTCCCCGTCCTTGCGCAGGCTCAGCGTCACTTCGTCGCGGTTGTGCAGCTTGAACACCACGCCTTTGAGGTTCAGCAGGATATTGACGACGTCCTCCTGCACACCATCGATCGACGAGTACTCATGCAGCACACCAGCGATCGTGACGTCCGTGGCGGCATAGCCCACCATCGACGACAACAGGACCCGGCGCAGCGCGTTACCCAGCGTGTGCCCATAACCGCGCTCAAACGGCTCCAGCGTGACCTTCGCCCGATTCGGGCCAAGCTGCTCCACGTTGATGGCCTTGGGTTTCAGCAAATTCGTTTGCATTCAGACATCCTTATCAATACCCCCGGCTCGTTACACCGGTAAGGCTGATGAAGCACCAGCACCGCCCTTCGGGTTGCACTGGAACAAGCAAGTTAACCGGGAACCGAATCAGCGGGAATACAGTTCGACGATCAGGGACTCGTTGATATCGGCAGCGAACTCATCGCGATCCGGCACCTTCTTGAACACCCCTTCGACCTTGTCCACGTTCACTTCCACCCAAGCCGGCATGCCAACCTGCTGTGCCAGTTGCAAAGCCTCGGAAACGCGCGTCTGCTTTTTCGACTTTTCGCGCACGGAAACGACGTCACCCGCCTTGACCATGTACGAGGGAATGTTGACCGCTTGGCCGTTGACCGTTACCGCCTTGTGCGAAACCAGCTGACGGGCTTCTGCCCGGGTTGACCCAAAGCCCATGCGGTACACCACGTTGTCCAGACGGGACTCCAGAATGAACATCAGGTTCGCGCCGGTGTTGCCCTTGCGACGATCTGCTTCTTCAAAGTACTTGCGGAACTGGCGCTCGAGAATGCCGTACATCCGCTTGACTTTCTGCTTTTCGCGCAGTTGCAGGCCAAAATCGGACGTGCGCTGACCAGACGTGCGGCCATGCTGTCCGGGTTTGGCTTCAAACTTGCACTTGTCGCTGATCGAGCGGCGGGCGCTCTTCAGGAACAGATCGGTGCCTTCACGGCGGGAAAGTTTGGCCTTGGGGCCGAGGTATCTTGCCACTTGAACTTCCTTTATGTCATCTTCCGCGCTGTGGCGCGGGAGCCATCACAGAATCCGTGATGGCGGTGGGCTTGGTTGAAATCAGATGCGGCGACGCTTTTGCGGACGGCATCCGTTATGGGGCATCGGTGTCACATCGGCGATCGAAGAGATGCGAATGCCCAATGCGGCCAAGGCGCGGACCGAAGACTCGCGTCCCGGGCCGGGGCCCTTGATCTCGACATCGAGGTTCTTGATCCCCTGATCGATGGCCGCGCGACCTGCAACTTCCGAGGCAACCTGGGCGGCAAACGGCGTCGACTTACGCGAACCCTTGAAGCCCTGACCGCCCGATGAAGCCCATGACAAGGCGTTACCCTGGCGGTCGGTGATCGTGATGATCGTGTTGTTGAACGAGGCGTGAACGTGGGCAATACCATCCGCAACATTCTTGCGAACCTTTTTGCGAACCCGTTGCGCCGCGCTGTTAGAGGGAGATTTAGCCATGTTGAACTCTCAATCTGCTTATTTCTTCAGTGCCGCTGCCGCCTTGCGCGGCCCCTTGCGGGTACGGGCGTTCGTGCGCGTGCGCTGGCCGCGCATCGGCAAGCCGCGGCGATGACGAAAACCACGGTAGCAGCCAATGTCCATCAGTCGCTTGATGTTCATCGTGGTCTCACGACGCAGATCGCCTTCGATCGTGAATTGCGCGATCTGATCGCGGATCTTTTCAAGATCACCGTCGGTCAGGTCTTTGACTTTTTTCGAATACTCGATACCACACGCCTCGCAGATTTTGCGAGCGCGGCTGCGTCCGATGCCAAAAATGGCGGTCAGGCCAATTTCTGCATGTTTCTGCGGCGGAATGTTAATGCCAGCTATACGTGCCATGTTCGTCCTCTAAAACTCTTGCAATCAGCCTTGACGCTGCTTGTGACGCGGATCGGTGCAGATCACACGGACAATTCCTTTGCGCCGGATGATCTTGCAGTTGCGGCAAATTTTCTTGACCGAAGCCGAAACTCTCATTTCTCTCTCCTAATATCCAAACCCAACCCAGCGAGCGCCCCGCCAGGAAATTCGCCCGTTCAACCACCCAGCGTCGTCTTGAAATTCGCCTTCTTCAAGAGCGATTCATACTGCTGCGACATCAGGTAATTCTGAACCTGCGCCATGAAATCCATCGTCACCACCACGATGATCAGCAACGACGTGCCCCCGAAATAGAACGGGACGTTGTACTTCAGGATCAGGAACTCCGGCAGCAGGCACACAAAGGTGATGTAGACCGCGCCGGCCAATGTCAATCGGACCAAAATCTTGTCGATGTATCGGGCGGTCTGGTCTCCAGGCCGAATCCCCGGAACGAAGGCGCCGCTCTTTTTCAGGTTGTCCGCTGTCTCCCGACTGTTGAAGACCAGCGCGGTGTAAAAAAAGCAGAAGAACACAATGGCGCCCGCGTACAACATGACGTAGATCGGCTGACCCGGCGTCAGAGCGCCCGCGATGTCCTTGAGCCAACGCATGGATTCACCCGAACTGAACCAGCTGACGACTGTCGCAGGCAACAGAATGATCGACGATGCAAAGATGGGCGGAATCACGCCCGCCATGTTCAGCTTCAACGGAAGGTGCGAGGACTGACCACCGTAGACCTTGTTCCCGACCTGGCGACGCGCATAGTTGACCAGAATCTTGCGCTGCCCACGTTCGACAAAGACCACAAAGTAGGTCACCAGGCACACGATGGCAACAATGAAGATGGCGGCCAGGATGCTCATTGCCCCGGTGCGAACCAGTTCCAGCAGACCACCGATAGCGTTCGGCAGCCCCGCTGCAATCCCTGCAAAAATGATGATCGAAATCCCGTTGCCCAGACCGCGCTCGGTGATCTGTTCACCCAACCACATCAGGAACATCGTGCCGGAGGTCAGTGTCACCACCGCCGTCAGGCGGAATCCGAGACCCGGATCAATAACCAGTCCCGCCTGGCTCTCCAGCGCCACGGCAATGCCGAGCGACTGAAACAATGCCAAGCCCACGGTGCCGAAGCGCGTGTATTGCGTGATCTTGCGCCGGCCGGCCTCGCCTTCTTTCTTCAACTGCTCGAACGTGGGAACCACATAGGTCAGCAGTTGCATGATGATCGACGCAGAGATGTACGGCATGATCCCCAACGCGAAGATCGTGAACCGCGACAATGCCCCACCCGAGAACATGTTGAAAAGGCTCAGAATCCCGCCCTGCTGTCCTTTGAACAACTGCTGCAGTTGCCCAGGGTCGATTCCCGGCACCGGAATGTGTGCACCGATCCGGTACACCACCAAGGCGAGCAGCAAGAACACCAGCCGGCGACGCAGGTCGCCGAACTTGCCGGTCTTTGCAATGGATGCCGCGTTAGTTGCCACAGGCCTGTGCTTTCAAAGGTCCGAAATCACGCAACCGAGCCGCCCGCGGCTTCGATGGCAGCCTTCGCGCCCGCTGTCGCACCGATGCCGCTGAGCTTCACGGCCCTGCTGATCGAACCCGACTTGATCACCTTGACCACTTTGGCCAACTGACCGACCAGACCTGCCTGCTTCAGCACCAGCATGTCCACTTCGGAAGCAGCCAGCTTATCAAGTGCACCCAGGCTGACCTCGGCGTTGAACTGCAACAAGTGGGACTTGAAGCCACGCTTGGGCAGGCGCCGCTGCATGGGCATCTGTCCGCCTTCGAAGCCCACCTTGTGGTAGCCACCGGCGCGAGACTTCTGGCCTTTGTGGCCGCGACCCGCAGTCTTGCCAAGGCCAGAGCCGATACCGCGACCGACGCGGCGTTTCGCGTGCTTGGCACCTTCTGCGTGTTTGATAGTGTTGAGTTCCATCAGGGACCCCTCAGAGTACTTTGACCAGGTAGGCGATCTTGTCGATCATGCCGCGCACCGCAGGCGTGTCCTGAAGCTCGCGGGTGCTGTTGAGCCTGCGCAAGCCGAGACCGCGCACGGTGTCACGATGCGACTGTTTGCAACCGATCGGACTGCGAACCAGTTGGACTTTGACAGTTTGTTGTGTCGTCATTTCGGTTTCCCGCTCAAGCGAAGATTTCTTCGACCGTCTTGCCGCGCTTGGCGGCAACTGCGGACGCAGTAGTGGACTTGGTCAACGCGTCCAGCGTGGCGCGCACCATGTTGTACGGGTTCGACGAACCGTGGCTCTTGGCCACGATGTCGGTGATTCCCATCACTTCAAAGACCGCGCGCATCGGACCACCCGCAATGATGCCCGTGCCCTTGGGGGCTGGCGCCATCATCACGGAAGCGGCGCCGTGGTGGCCCGTCACGTTGTGATGGATCGTCCCGTTGCGCAGTGAGACCTTGTGCAGGTTGCGACGCGCCTCTTCCATGGCTTTTTGAACGGCAGCCGGCACTTCCTTCGACTTGCCCTTGCCCATGCCCACGCGCCCGTCACCATCCCCGACCACGGTCAACGCCGCAAAACCCAGGATGCGACCGCCCTTGACGACCTTGGTCACGCGATTGATCGCGATCATCTTCTCGCGCATGCCGTCTTCGGGACCGTCACCTTGCGCTCTTGCTTGAAATTTAGCCATGTCTGTTTCCGATCTGCTTAGAACTGCAGGCCTGCTTCGCGCGCCGCATCGGCCAGAGCCTTGACGCGACCGTGATACGCAAAGCCGGCGCGATCAAACGCCACTTTTTCGACGCCAGCCGCTTTTGCCTTTTCGGCAATGCGCTTGCCAACCGCCTGGGCCGCAGCGGCGTTGCCACCCTTGCCGGCCGAACCGGTCAGGGCATTGCGCACCTCTGCTTCGTTGGTTGAAGCGGAGGCCAGCACCTTGCTGCCGTCGCCGGAGACGACCGTCGCATAAATGTGCAAATTGGTCCGGTTCACCGTCAGCCGGGCAATGCCTTGCTTGGCGATGCGGATTCGGGTCTGTCGGGCCCGGCGAAGACGCTGCTCTTTCTTGGTCAACATGATGCCGCTCCTTACTTCTTCTTGGTCTCTTTGATCGTGATCTTCTCATCCACGTAGCGGATGCCCTTGCCTTTGTAGGGCTCCGGGGGACGAATGGCACGAATCTCGGCGGCAACCTGGCCGACACGTTGACGGTCGGAGCCTTTGATCAGAATCTCCGTCGGCGATGCGGTCTGCACCGTGATGCCTGCAGGCATTTCCTTGTTGACGGGATGCGAGAAGCCCACGTTCAGGCTCAGCTTGGAACCTTGCGCCTGGGCCTTGAAACCCACGCCGACGAGGCTCAGCTTCTTTTCGAAACCCTTGCTCACGCCGATGACCATGTTGTTCACCAGCTGTCGCATCGTGCCAGTCATGGCATCGGCCTCGCGCGATTCATTGGCCGGCGCGAATTTGAGCGCGCCCCCATCCAGGTTCACATTCACCAGTGTGTTGGCGGCCAATTGCAAGGCGCCACCGGCGCCCTTCACGTGGATCTGGTCGCCCTTGATTGACACATCCACCCCGGCGGGGATGGACACAGGCATTTTTCCTACTCGGGACATGTCAGTTTCTCCTCAATGCCGCGATCAGGCCACGTAGCAAAGCACCTCGCCACCGACACCGGTAGCGCGCGCCTTGCGATCGGTCATGACACCCTTGGGGGTCGTCACGATGGCCACACCCAAACCGTTCATCACGGAGGGAATGGAATCACGGCCTTTGTAGACCCGCAGGCCAGGACGGCTGACACGCTCGATGCGCTCAATCACCGGACGACCCGCGTAGTACTTCAATGTGATTTCGAGCTCAGCCTTGCCGTCGGCAGACTTGACCTGGAAATCGTCGATATAGCCCTCGTCCTTCAAAACTTGCGCGATGGCAACCTTGACTTTGGAAGACGGAATCTGAACCGTCGCCTTGGCAACCATCTGCGCATTGCGAATGCGGGTCAACAGGTCGGCGATGGGATCACTCATGCTCATGTTAAATCTCCTGCCGATTACCAGCTTGCCTTGACGATACCGGGGATATCGCCTGCAAACGCCATCTCACGGATCTTGGACCGGCCAATACCGAACTGGCGGAACGTACCGCGGGCCCGACCGGTGATCGCGCAACGATTGCGCTGACGGGTCGGATTGGCATTGCGGGGCAGCTTCTGCAGACCCAGACGCGCGACTGCGCGTTCGTCGTCGCTGCGCTTCGCGTCATCAGCAATTGCCTTGAGTTCCGCGTGTTTTTTCGCGTACTTGGCAACCAGTTTGTCCCGCTTGAGCTCGCGCTCAATCAACGCTTTTTTTGCCACAGGTCACCTCAGTTCTTGAACGGGAAACGGAAACCAGCGAGAAGCGCCTTGCACTCTTCGTCGGTCTTGGCCGTCGTCGTGATGCTGATGTTGAGTCCACGCACGGCATCCACCTTGTCGTACTCAATCTCAGGGAAAATGATTTGCTCTTTGACGCCGACGTTGTAGTTGCCACGTCCGTCGAACGCGCGAGCCGAAATACCGCGGAAGTCACGCACACGGGGCAACGCCACCGTCACGAAACGATCCAGGAATTCGTACATCTGAACGCCGCGCAGGGTGACCATGCACCCGATCGCCTGGCCTTCACGAATCTTGAAACCCGCAATGGCCTTCTTGGCCTTGGTCACAACCGGCTTCTGACCAGCGATCTTGGTCAGGTCGCCGACGGCATTGTCCATGACTTTTTTGTCGGCCACCGCCTCGCTCACACCCATGTTGAGCGTGATCTTGGTCAGACGAGGCACCTCCATGGGCGACTTGTAACCGAACTTGGTCATCAGTTCGGGAGCAATTTTTTCGCGATAGATCTGTTGCAGTCGTGCCATGGTCATGCCACCTTGATTTCTTCGCCGCTAGACTTGAACACGCGAACGCGTTTGCCGTCAGCCAGCAACTTGATTCCCACCCGATCGGCCTTGCCGGTCGCAGCGTTGAAGATCGCGACGTTGGACTGGTGAATCGGCATGGCCTTCTGAACGATGCCGCCGGGCAATCCCTTGAGCGGATTGGGCTTGGTGTGTTTTTTCACCAGGTTGATGCCCTCGACCACCAGCATGGAGTCGTCCTTGCGCAGCGAGACCTTGCCACGCTTGCCCTTGTCACGCCCGGTGATCACGATGACTTCGTCGCCTTTGCGAATCTTGTTCATGACACGTCCTTACAGAACTTCAGGAGCGAGAGACACGATCTTCATGAACTTCTCGGTGCGCAGTTCACGCGTCACCGGACCGAAGATGCGGGTGCCGATCGGCTCCAACTTGGCATTCAGCAACACTGCCGCATTGCCATCGAATTTGACCAAGGATCCGTCGCCACGACGGATGCCCTTGGCCGTGCGCACCACCACCGCGCTGTACACCTCGCCTTTTTTGACGCGGCCACGGGGAGCGGCTTCCTTGATGCTGACCTTGATGATGTCGCCCACGCTGGCGTAGCGACGCTTGGAGCCGCCCAACACCTTGATGCACAGGACGGATTTGGCGCCCGTGTTGTCGGCGACGTCTAACCGAGATTCTGTCTGGATCATTTTTCAATATTCCCAACTTGTACCCGGCACACCCTGCAAGCAGGAAGGGTCGGATCAGTCTTGGGCCCGTCGTCCACACCATGAACCGTTCACGGTGCTTTTGCTGGGCAGAAACTTTCGCCTTTTCAAGCGAAGCCTTGTATTGTGGCAGGTGATCCAGGCCTTGTCAAGTGATCCTAACGTGGCAAATGGGAATATTGAACTGCCAGTGCCTCGAACGCTTGTATTTCGGGGTCTGCGCCCGTTTCTTCTGCGATGATCGCCCCGACTTTGGAGGCTAGGCGGGCTGCGAGACGCGCGTCCAGGAACAGCAGCCGGATCCGGCGCGCCAGCACGTCCTCCACGGTTCGGGCGTATTCGTGGCGCACCGCGAACCGCACCATGGCCTCGCTCAGGCCGCCGCCCAGGATGCGCCCGGAACCTGGCAGCCCTCGCACCGCGGCGGCCTCGGTGCCGTAGCGCGACAGATCGAGCAACCCGTCCGGCGCCTGAGGTGTCGGCGCCGAGTCCGGCGCGCCCACCAGGAGCCGCTGCCGGGTGTCGCCGGCCGCCCGGCGGGGGAGCAGGCGCTCGACCATGCAGCGATGCAAGACGTCTTCGGCCATGGCCCGGTAGGTGGTCCATTTCCCGCCAGTCACCGTGACCAGCCCGCTGCCGCTGACCAGCACCGTGTGCTCCCGGCTCAAGGTCTTGGTGTCGTCCGCATCGGCGCCGTCAGCCTTGACCAGCGGGCGCAGGCCCACCCAGCAACTGCGCACATCCCCACGCCGGGGCGCCCGCCGCAGATAGCGTGCCGACTCGTTGAGGATGAAATCGACTTCGTGACCGAACGGCTCAGGCTCCAGCGCCAGATCGTGGCGCGGTGTGTCCGTGGTGCCCAGGATCAGCTTGCCCTGCCAGGGCACCGCAAACAAGACCCGGCCATCCTTCGTCTTGGGCACCAGCAAGGCATGGTTTCCAGGAAGAAAGTCGCCATCGACCACCAGGTGCACCCCCTGGCTGGGCGCCACGACGGGGCGGGCGGCAAGTCCCAGCGCCTCGCCATCGAGATGGCGCAGGGCGTCCACCCAGACCCCCGTGGCGTTGATGACACAGCGGGCCCGAACCTCGAAGACCGCTGCCGTCTCCGCATCGCAGCAGGTCAGCCCGGCGACCTTTCCGTTCTCGTGGACCAAACCCTTCACTGCACAATGGTTGAGTACCAGCGCGCCTTCGGCCGCTGCGGTGCGCGCCAGCGCCAGCGCCATCCGGGCATCGTCGAATTGGCCGTCCCAATACTTCACCCCACCCAGAAGCCCGTCCGGGCAAACCCCTGGCAGACAGCGTAGAACTTCGTGACGGCTCAGGAACTCGGTCCGCCCCAGGCCGTGACGGCCCGCCAGCAGGTCGTACACCTTGAGTCCGACGCCATAGAACGGCATCTCCCACCATGCGTACGACGGCATCACGAAAGGCAGCGCCCGGGCGAGGTGCGGCGCGTTGTGCAGCAGGCGAGTGCGTTCGTGCAGCGCTTCGGCCACCAGCGGCACATTGCCTTGCGCGAGGTAGCGAACGCCGCCATGCACCAGTTTGGTGGCGCGCGACGAGGTGCCGGCGGCGAAGTCGCGCGATTCCAGCAAGACCACGCTGAAGCCACGCATCGCCGCGTCCAGCGCCACGCCCAGCCCGGTGGCGCCCCCGCCAATGACGGCCAGGTCCCAGGTCTTGTCCTCGCGCAGGGCTGCCAGCAGGTCGGCGCGTCGGGTGGGCAGCGGTGCGGGTACGAGGCTGCTCATCGCGTCAGGACTGAGCCCAGCCTTTGGCCCGCTCGACCGCCTGACGCCAGCGGGCCAGGCGCCGTTGCCGCTCGCCCTCGGCCAGCAGGGGCTCGAACCGTCGGTCGGCGCTCCAGCGCGCGGCCAACTCCTGCGGACCCTGCCAGTAGCCGGTGGCCAGACCGGCCAGACAGGCGGCGCCCAGCGCCGTGGTCTCGGTGATCCTGGGCCGGACCACCGGGACCCCCAGAAAGTCGGCCTGCATCTGCATCAGCAGATCGTTGCGGCTGGCGCCGCCGTCCACGCGCAGCTCTTTCAGTTCGATCCCCGAATCCGCCGCCATCGCGTCGAAGACGTCCGCGGTCTGCAATGCAATCGCTTCCAGCGCGGCACGGGCGATGTGCGCCCGGGTGGTCCCCCGGGTCATGCCCACCAGCGTGCCGCGCGCGTGGCCATCCCAATCGGGTGTGCCCAGCCCCGCAAATGCCGGCACCAGATAGACGTCGCCGGTGTCGTCCACGCTGGCCGCCAACGGACCCATCTCATCGGCGTTTCGGATGATCTGCAGGCCGTCACGCAGCCACTGCACGGTCGCCCCGGCCATGAAAACCGACCCTTCCAGCGCATACGCCGTGCGATGTGCCTGATCCAGTGGCCCCTGCCATGCCACGGTGCTCAACAGCTGATGCAGGCTGGTCACCGGCTGCGCGCCGGTGTTCATCAGCATGAAACAGCCGGTGCCATAGGTGTTCTTGGCCATGCCGGGCGCGAAACACGCCTGACCGAACAGGGCCGCCTGCTGGTCACCGGCCAGCCCGGCGATGGGCACCGGCGCACCCAGCAAGGCCGGATCGCTCTCGCCGAGCACGCCGCTGGAGGGCACGACATGGGGCAACACCGCCGCCGGGATGTCGAACAGGCGCAGCAACGCCGGATCCCAGTTCAGTGTCCGCAGGTTGAACAGCAGGCTGCGCGATGCATTGCTGGCGTCGGTGGCGTGGACACGCCCACCGGTAAGCTTCCACACCAGCCAGCAGTCCACGGTGCCAAAGGCCAGTTCTCCCTGCTCGGCGCGCGCACGCGCGCCAGGCACGTGGTCAAGCAGCCAGGCGAGTTTGGTCGCCGAAAAGTAGGCATCCGGAAGCAGGCCCGTCCGGCTCTGAATCCATCCGGCTTTTCCACGCTCGCGCAGCGCGGCACACTGGTCGGCGGTTCGGCGGTCCTGCCAGACGATCGCGGGCGCCACCGGTTCGCTCGTGGCGCGGTCCCACAGCACCGTGGTTTCGCGCTGGTTCGCGATGCCGATGGCAGCCACACCAGCCGCGCCTCGCGGCAGCCCGTCCACCACCTCGCGCATCACCGCCTGTTGCGTCTGCCAGATCTCGTTGGCATCGTGTTCCACCCAGCCTGGCTGGGGAAAAAACTGCCGGAACTCGCGCTGCGCGGTGCGCACGACGCGGCCTTCGCGGTCAAACAGGATGGCGCGGGAGCTGGTGGTGCCCTGGTCGAGGGAAAGGATGTGGTCCATGGCCGGCAAGCGTACTCCAAACACCGCAACCGGGCCAGCGCGGGCGCAGGTTTGGCGAGGCTCTGGCGGGGCACGCGGACGCTTCTTGGTACAGTGCCCGCCTGAACCGGACCGACATCACCATGACCCCTCACATCACCTTCATCGGCGGCGGCAACATGGCCAGCGCCATCATCGGCGGCCTGTTGCGCCGGGGCATGACCCCGCAGCAGATCGACGTGGTCGAGCCCTTTGCCGAAGCGCGCGACAAGCTGCTGTCGCAGTTCGGCATCAACGCGCTGCACGGACCCGGCCCCGCGCTGGCCAAGGCCTCGCTGGTGGTCTGGGCGGTCAAGCCCCAGACTTTTAAGGAGGCCGCGCTGCAGGCGCGTTTTCACACCAGACAGGCGTTGCATCTGAGCGTGGCCGCCGGCATCCGGAGCGACAGCATCGCCAGCTGGCTGGGCACCCAGCGCATCGTGCGCGCCATGCCCAACACGCCGGCGCTGGTGGGCAAGGGCATGACCGCGCTGTTCGGCCGGCCCGCCGTGACCGACGCCGACCGGGATCTGGTGAACCGCGTGATCACGCCGACCGGCCGCTTCCTGTGGGTGACCGACGAGACCCAGTTGGACGCCGTGACCGCGCTGTCGGGCTCCGGGCCCGCCTACGTCTTCTACTTCCTGGAGGCCATGACGCAAGCCGGCGTGGACATGGGCCTGAGCCCCGAGCAGGCGCACCGGCTGGCGGTGGGCACCTTTGTGGGCGCCTCGGAGCTGGCGGCGGCATCCGATGAAGCGCCCGAGGTGCTGCGCCAGCGGGTGACCTCCAAGGGCGGCACCACCCACGCGGCCATCGTGTCGATGGAACAGGACCAGGTCAAGAACGCCGTCATGCGCGCGCTGCACGCCGCCAGGCACCGGGCGCGTGAATTGGGCGACGAATTCGGAACCTGATTCGCTCACCAACGGGCGGGTGCGCACCGGGCGCGCTCCAATCCCGGCCCGTCACCAGTCCCCCAGGTACGACAGCGCGATGCCGGCGAACAGCGTGAACCCCAGCCAGTGGTTCAGGCGAAAGGCCTTGAAGCAGCCCTCGCGCTGGCGTGACCGGATCAGCGTGAAGTGCCAGACCACTTGCGCCAGCGCCGCCACGACTGCTATCTTAAATATAGCTGCCGATGGCCATTCCATGCTGGGAAAAGCCCAAAAAAGCAGGTAAATCAGGTAAAAAACCATCACTGCGGCCACGTCGAAGCGCCCCAGCGTGATGGCAGACGTCTTCATGCCGATGCGCAGGTCGTCGTCGCGGTCGACCATCGCGTATTCGGTGTCGTACGCCAGCACCCAGAACAGGTTGCCGGCCAGCAGCCACCAGGCCAGCCACGGCACCTGGCCGGTGACCGCCGAAAACGCCATCGGAATCCCGAAACTGAACGCCACGCCCAGCACCGCCTGCGGCATCGACACGAACCGTTTGGCATAGGGGTAGACCAGCGTGATCGCAAGCGCCGCGAACGACCAGGCCACCGTGGCCCGGTTGGTGGTGAGCACCAGCGCGAACGCCGCCGCCGCCAGCACCGCGCCGACGGCCAGCGCCTCCTTCACGCCGACCTTGCCGCTGGTCACCGGGCGCTGGGCCGTGCGCTTGACGTGGCGGTCGAACTCGCGGTCTGCGACATCGTTGATGCAGCAGCCCGCACTGCGCATCAGGATGGTGCCCAGCGTGAACACCGCCAGCAGGTGCCAGCCCGGAAACCCGCCGGCGGCGATCCACAGCGCCGACAGCGTGGGCCACAACAGCAGCAACCAGCCCGCCGGCCGGTCCCAGCGGATCAGGTCGAGGTACAGACGAAGCCTGGCGCCCATGCGCGTCACAGTCCCAGCTGGCGCAGATCCAGCCGCGTGCCCTTCGCATCGTCGAGGATGGGCGGGCACCAGAAGTGGGCGCCCGAAACCGGCTTCGAGATGCGAAACAGCGCATCGACAACGCCATCGTCCAGACCCGCCATGCGCCGCATCTGCGCCTCGAAGGCATCGAACGACTTGCCGAACGCGACAAACATCAGCCCCGCCTGTTGCCCGGCCGCCCAGGGCATGGAGCGGCGCAACACGAAGGCCTCGGGTTTGAAGCTCTCCTGCGCCGTGCGCTTGACGTGGGCGGACGCGGGGGCATCGGCCAGCTCGTGGTTGTCGCGGCGGCGCCGGCCGATCAGGTGGTCCTGTTCGCGGGTGCCCAGGGCCTCGAACGCGTCCAGGTCGTGCACCCACTGCTGCACAGCCACGAAGCTGGATCCGTTCAGGCCTGCGCCTTGGCGGTGGACCAGGGCGGCCTTGTCGGCGGCGGCGCCCTCGGGGTTTTCGGTGCCATCCTCATAACCGGTCAGGTCGCGGCCAAGGCCATTGGGGCCGCGCCCGTGGCGGAAGGCCTCGATCACGGCGTCGAGCCGCAGGGCGGGCGCCAGCGCTTTTTCCAGTGCGCGGGTGGCGTGAACCAGCTTGCCGCGGTCGGCGCCGCGCTGCCAGCACCACAGCGATGCCGGCGTGGCCGGCACCGTCACGCCCGGCCCTTGCAGCGCCGCAAAAACGCGAAGGCCGGGCACCGCGCCGCCCAGTGCGGCCACCACATCGGGACCGATGCCGACCACCGTCTGCGGCCCGTCGACCAGCGGTGCCAGACGTTGCAAGGCGTCGCGCAGCGCGCCGGAATCATTCAAAGAGAAAAACAGGTACCGCCCTTGCGGCGGCACCGGCGCCAGGATGCCGGGTTGTGCGGTTTTCATGAGGGGACTCCGGGGGAAACAAGAAGATGGAACAGGCGGATGGACCGACGATACACTGGGCCGGAACCCGCCCGGATCGCAGCCTTCATGACAGGCGTGTCACACCCGGCAGCTCGCAGGCGTAAACCGCGTTGCGCAGGGCAGCGATCGCCTCGTACCGGGTGAAACTGCGCCGCCAGGCCAGCACGACCCGCCGCCGCGGGGGCGCCGCGGCCTCGGCATCGACGATCGGCAGGTATTTCACGAAAGCGTCTTCGTCCTTGCGGCGCCTGCGCCCGTCCGCCAGCGCCTCCTTGGGCACCGACAGGCGCGGCACCAGCGTCACGCCCATGCCCGCGGCCACCATGTGTTTGATGGTCTCAAGCGACGAGCCTTCGAAGCTGCGGCGGATGCCTTCGGCATCGCTGGCGAAACGGGCAAATTCGGGGCAGACCTCCAGCACGTGGTCGCGAAAACAATGGCCGGTGCCCAGCAGCAGCATGGTTTCGTTCTTGAGCTCGCCCGACGTGACGGACTTGCGCGCCGCCAGCGGGTGGTGGCTGGGCAGCGCCGCCATGAAGGGCTCGTCGTACAGCGGCGCAATGGCCAGGCCGGCGTCCGGGAAGGGTTCGGCCAGGATGGCGCAGTCGATCTCGCCGGTGCGCAGCATCTCCAGCAGCTTGACGGTGAAGTTCTCCTGCAGCATCAGCGGCATCTGCGGCGACAGCCGGATCACCTGGCGCACCAGATCGGGCAGCAGGTAGGGGCCGATGGTGTAGATCACGCCCAGTTTGAGCGGGCCGGCCAGCGGATCCTTGCCGCGCTTGGCGATGTCCTTGATGGCGGCGGCCTGCTCCAGCACACTCTGGGCCTGGCGCACGATCTCTTCGCCCAACGGCGTCACGGCCACCTCGCTGGCGCTGCGTTCGAACAGCTTGACCTCCAGCTCGTCCTCCAGTTTGCGAATCGCCACCGACAGCGTCGGCTGCGAGACAAAGCAGGCCTCGGCGGCCTTGCCGAAGTGCTTCTCGCGCGCCACGGCGACGATGTATTTGAGTTCGGTCAGGGTCATGGCGGTCAGGCTTTGAGATAGTCCGATTTTCCCCCGAGCCAGCGCTCGATGTGGCGCCGGGCCAGTTCGGGGTGCCGATCGAGCATGGGCGGTGCTAGCGCGCGCGCCCATTCGAGCAGCGCCGCGTCGGTGCTCAGGTCGGCAAAGCGCAGCAGCGCCGCGCCCGATTGCCGCGCCCCCAGAAACTCACCCGGCCCGCGGATGGCCAGGTCGCGCCGGGCGATCTCGAAGCCGTCGCTGGTCTCGGCCATGGCCTTCAGGCGTTCGCGCGACGCCTCGCTGAGCCGCCCGCCCTCGGGCGGGCTGTACATCAGCACGCAGGCTGAGGCCGCCGCGCCACGCCCCACCCGCCCGCGCAGCTGGTGCAACTGACTCAGACCGAAGCGCTCGGCATGTTCGATCACCATCAGCGAGGCGTTGGGCACGTCAACCCCGACCTCGATCACCGTGGTGGAAACCAGCACCCCCACCAATCCTTCCTTGAAAAGATCCATCACCGCCTTCTTTTCTGCCGGCGCCAGGCGCGAATGCAGCAGGCCGACCAGCACGCCGGGCAAGGCAAGACTGAGTTCGGCATGGGTCGCGGTGGCGTTGCTCAAGTCCATCGCCTCGCTCTCCTCGATCAGCGGGCAGACCCAGTAAACCTGCCGCGCCTGCGCCAGCTGGGCACGGATGCGTTCGATCACCTCGGCACGGCGGCTGTCGGAGACGACCCTGGTCACAACCGGCGTACGCCCGGGTGGCAGTTCGTCCAGGGTGGACACGTCCAGATCGGCGTAGTAGCTCATGGCCAGCGTGCGCGGAATCGGCGTGGCGGACATCATCAGCAGGTGGGGCTCCATGGGATGAGCCTGCGCAGAATCCGCGTCCGCGCTGGCCTGTAGATTGCCTCCCATCTTGCCGCGCAGTGCCAGCCGCTGCGCCACGCCGAAGCGGTGCTGCTCGTCGATGATAGCGAGTGCCAAACGGTGAAACCTCACCTGCTCCTGAATCACCGCGTGGGTGCCAACCACCAAAGCGGCCGCGCCGGACGCGATCCGGTCCAGCATCTCGCGCCGTTCTTTCTTCTTCTGGCTGCCGCTGAGCCGCGCGACCGTGATGCCCAACGGCTCGAGCCAGGCGATGAGCTTGGCAAAATGCTGCTCGGCCAGGATTTCCGTCGGCGCCATCAGCGCACACTGCCAGCCGCTGTCGATGGCGATCGCCGCAGCCAGCGCGGCCACCACCGTCTTGCCCGAGCCCACGTCACCTTGCAACAGGCGGTGCATGGGCGCCACCCGCGCCAGATCGTGTGCGATCTCCTCGCCGACGCGCCGCTGCGCGCCCGTCAGGGCAAAGGGCAAGGTAGACAGCAGGCGTTCGTGCAGGCCGCCGGGCGCCGGCGCCAACGCCGGGGCGCGCAACCGGTTGCGTTCGCGCCTGGCCTGCAACTGCGACAGTTGTTGGGCCAGCAACTCTTCGGTCTTCAGGCGCTGCCAGGCCGGATGCCTGCGCGATTCCAGATCGGCCAGCGACACGTCCGGTGGCGGGTGGTGCAAAAAGGTGAGCGCCTGACGCAGATTCCACGCGGGAAAGTACTCGTTTTTTTCCAACAGATCAGCCGGAATGGTTTCCGACAGGTCCGCCCGCGCCGCCGCAGCGGCCACGGCCCGACGCAACCAGGCCTGGGGCAATCCGGCAACGGTCGGATACACCGGCGTCAGGGCGTCGGGCAAGGTGCCGCCGGCCGGGCGGACCGCCGGATGCATCATGGTCCAGCCCGAGAAACCGCCACGCAGTTCGCCACGCACGCGCACCCGGTTGCCCACCGCCAGCGCCTTCTGCTGGGACGGGTAGAAGTTGAAGAAACGCAGCAGGCAGGTGTCGCCACCATCGTCCACCGTCACCAGCAGCTGCCGGCGCGGCCGAAAACTCACCTCGCTGGCCGTCACCACCGCCTCGATCTGCACCTCGTCGCCCTCGCGCACGTCGCGAAGACTCACGATGCGGGTCTCGTCCTCGTAGCGCAGCGGCAGATGCAGTGCCAGGTCGATTTCGCGCACCAGCCCGAGCTTGCGCAGGGCTTTCTGGGGGGCGCTCAGGGGATTGACATTCGACCGGGGCGACGGAGCAGGCGTGATGGCCGACATGGTGCGCATTGTCCATGCCCGGGAGGATGTCGGCGCTGCTCTTCTGTCCATGCCTTGGTGGCAAAGGCAATCTTGTCAGGTGCAGACGACTGAAGAAATTCTCGTCCGGTCCGACACTTACAAATCGTTTCCATCCCGCACGAACAGGATGCTACGCTGGCAGGCCCTGTTTCCAGCAAAGCACGCGATGCCCTCTCCCCAGAACGTATTCACCTCTGCCACCACGCCCGTGCCAGCTTCGGGCGATGTCCTGCTGGACAGCCTGACCGGCGACTACAAGGCTGGCGGAGCTCTGGGTACGGGCGCGGTGCTGACTTACAGCTTCCCTTGGAGCGCATCGCCCGTCGCCGTCTGGGCCAACAATCCGTCCTATTCACCACTCAACGAGCCGGCCGCCGGCTTCGCCCTGAACGCGATGCAGCAGGCGGCATTCCGCACTGCCCTGGCAAGCTGGAGCGCCGTGGCGAACATCCAGTTCGTCGAAGTGCCTGACGCACCGGATTCGGTCGGTGACATCCGTGTCGCGTGGACCGCACTGCCCAACCCGCCGTCGGACGCCTGGTCGTGGCAAAGCCATGACTTCTGGTCGAACGCCGGCGACATCTGGCTGTCTGAAGCCCTGATGGGCGGGCGACCAGTCATTGATTGGCAGGCTGGCGGATTCAATTACATGGCCCTGATTCATGAGGTTGGACATGCTCTGTGGATGGAGCACCCCTTTGAGGGCGCCGCGCCGATGCCAGCGGAGTTTGACAACCACCAGTACACAATAATGTCGTATACCGAACATGCGCAATACCTGTTCGTGCAATTCCATCCGGCAGTGCAGGAGTCAGATGGCTCCGTAACCGTGCATTGGGATCTGGTGCCAGTCTACCCAAGCACACCCATGTTGTTGGACGTCGCAGCCATCCAGCGCTTGTACGGCGCTAATATGAATTGGAATACCGGGGATGACGTCTATGCCTTCGCTCCCGACACGCCATTTTTCTTGACCCTCTGGGATGCTGGTGGCAATGACACCATTTCGGCAGTCAGTTTCACGACAAACTGCTTAATCGACCTTCGCGACGGGCATTACTCGAGTCTGTACATCTTTCCTGATCCAACCATCACCGGTCTTGTCAACCCGCCCCTGGTTCCTTCAGTGCCCAACGGCTACGATGGCACCGACAATCTGGCCATCGCTTGGGGTGCGGTTATAGAAAACGGTGTTGGTGGCGATGGGGACGACGTACTGATCGGCAATGCTGTCGGGAATCGTCTGACAGGCAATGCCGGCAATGATCGCCTAGATGGTGGGGACGGCATTGATACAGCGTACTTCAACGGGTTACTCGGCCAGTTTCATATCACAAATACTTCGCCTGGCAGTTGGTCCGTCCAAGATTCGCTGGGGTTCGACGGCATTGATCTGCTCCACGATGTTGAACGTCTGCAATTCGGAGACAAAAGGATTGCCCTTGATTTGAGGCCCGACGAACATGCGGGCCAATCCCTTGAATTTCTCGGTGTGCTGGCTCCTGCCGCCATCCAAAATCCTGATACCGTTGGCGTCATCCTAAGCCTGTTCGATCAGGGATTGAATCTGGGTGACGTATTCCAAATAGCAATTGACAGACGTCTGGTGAGCCAGCTTGCCGGTTCAAGCAGCAACGTTGATCTTGCTCGATTGGCATTCCGAAACGTGGTTGGTTCGGAGGCCGATACAGCCACGCTCGACATCTTGGTCGGTTTCATGGATGGGCGCAGCGCCAGTTACTCGCAATCGGAGTTCCTGTCGGTAGTCGCCGGGATGGAAGTCAATCGCACACATATTGGCCTTATTGGGTGGCAGGAAACGGGCATTGAATTCGCTTGAGAATGGACAGCCGATGGGAGAATTTCAAGATTTTCCCCCCTTGGCACGGGCCCGTCCGGCCCTCAAGCACCATGACCGCTGCCCCGCCTGAATCCGCGCGCCCCTTTTCCCTCGCCGACTTCGATTTCAATCTGCCCCCCGAGCTGGTGGCGCAACACCCGGCGGCCGAACGAAGTGGCTCGCGGCTGATCGACGGCAGCGGCCACACACCGGTGGATCGTATCTTTCGCGATTTTCCGGGCCTGCTGAACCCCGGCGACCTGCTGGTGTTCAACGACACCCAGGTCATCAAGGCGCGCCTCTTCGGCGAAAAAGCCACCGGCGGCAAGCTGGAGCTGCTGGTCGAGCGCGTGCTGCCGGGCCACGAGGTGGTGGCCCACATGAAGGTCAGCAAAAAACCGCCCGTGGGCGCCACGCTGCGCATGGCCGAGGGTTTCACCGCCACGCTGCTCGGGCGCTGGCCCGAGCCGGATGGCGCGCTGTTCCACCTGCGTTTCAGCGACGAACCGCACGCGCTGATGCAGCGCCACGGCCACGTGCCCTTGCCGCCCTACATCACCCACGCCGACAGTGCCGAGGACGAGCGGCGCTACCAGACTGTGTTCGCACGCCACCCCGGCGCGGTCGCTGCGCCCACGGCGGCGCTGCACTTCGACGAAGGCGTGCTGTCCGCGCTGCAGGCGCGCGGCGTGCAACGCGCCAGCGTCACCCTGCACGTGGGCGCCGGCACCTTTCAGCCGGTCAAGACCGAAAACCTCGCCGAACACACCATGCACAGCGAGTGGTACGACGTGCCCGAATCCACGCGGGAGGCCATCGTGGCCTGCCGCGCGCGCGGCGGGCGCGTGGTGGCCGTCGGCACCACCACCGTGCGCACGCTCGAGTCCTGGGCGCGCAGCTGCACCGGGCCCGACCTGGTTGGCGGGCAGATGCAGGGCGACACCACGATCTTCATCACGCCGGGCTTCCGATTCCAGGTGGTGGACGCGCTGCTCACCAACTTCCACCTGCCCAAAAGCACGCTGATGATGCTGGTCAGCGCCTTTGCCGGTCACGCCCACGTGATGGCCTTGTACCGCCACGCCATCGCGCAGCGCTACCGGTTCTTCAGCTACGGCGACGCGATGTGGCTCACGCGCCACCCCGAACCCGCACAATCCGCCCCATGCTGAGCTTCGAACTTCTCACCACCGACCCCGACAGCCACGCCCGCCGCGGCACCCTCACGCTGAACCACGGCGTGGTGCAGACACCCATCTTCATGCCGGTGGGCACCTATGGCACCGTCAAGGGCGTGATGCCGCGCAGCCTCGAAGACATGGGCGCGCAGATCATTCTGGGCAACACCTTCCACCTGTGGATGCGCCCGGGGCTGGACATCATGCAGAGCTTCAAGGGCCTGCACGGCTTCGAGCGCTGGCACAAGCCCATCCTGACCGACTCGGGCGGCTTCCAGGTCTGGAGCCTGGGCGAGATGCGCAAGATCAGCGAGGAAGGCGTGAAGTTCGCCAGCCCGGTCAACGGCGACAAACTGTTCCTCACGCCCGAGATCTCGATGCAGATCCAGACCATCCTGAACAGCGACATCGTGATGCAGTTCGACGAGTGCACACCGTATGAGACCAAGGGGCACCTCACCACCGAGCGCGAGGCGCGCAACTCGATGGAGCTCTCGCGGCGCTGGGCGCAACGCTGCCAGGCCGAATTCACCCGGCTGGAGAACCCCAACGCCCTGTTCGGCATCGTGCAGGGCGGCATGTTCGAGCACCTGCGCCAGGAATCGCTGGACGCGCTGGTCGAGATGAACTTCCCCGGCTACGCGGTGGGCGGCGTGAGCGTCGGCGAGCCCAAGGAGGACATGCAACGCATCATGGCGCACACGCCACACCGCCTGCCCGCCAATAAACCGCGCTACCTGATGGGCGTGGGCACACCCGAAGACCTGGTGGACGGCGTGGCGGCGGGCGTGGACATGTTCGACTGCGTCATGCCCACCCGCAACGCGCGCAACGGCCACCTGTTCACCCGCTTCGGCGACCTCAAAATCCGCAACGCCCGCCACAAAAGCGACCACCGCCCGCTGGACGAAACCTGCACCTGCTACACCTGCGCCGGCGCCACCGGGCCCGGTGGCAGCGTCAGCGGCGGGTTCTCACGCGCCTACCTGCACCACCTGGACCGCTGCGGCGAGATGCTGGGCCCCATGCTAACCACCATCCACAACCTGCATTACTACCTGAACCTGATGCGCGAAGTGCGCGCGGCGCTGGACGCGGGCACCTTCAGCGCCTTCCGGGCCCGATTCAGCACCGACCGGGCGCGCGGGGTGTGACAACCGTCGCCATCGTATGCTCCCGAATCAGGAGCGTCTGGTGACCATCCGGCGCCGGAAATCGGCAATATTTGTTCTGAAATGAGGCCGCCGACACCGCTGAAGCCCTGGCAACACGCCGTGCGGGCCATGATGCAGGCACTTCGGGCCATGGCGGGCGGGTTGCTCGCCCTGCTCATCCTGTTCGAGGAATGGGGCTGGGAGCCGCTGCAGCGCCTGCTCGCCGCCATCGGCCGCTGGCCGGGGCTGCGCTGGATCGAAGGCGCGATCCAGCGGCTGCCGCCGTACGGCGCGCTGGCGCTGTTCGCGCTGCCGAGTCTGCTGCTGGTGCCAGTGAAGCTGGGCGCGCTGTGGCTGATCGGGCACGGCCAGGTGGTGGCGGGCGCGGTGGTCATCGTCACCGCCAAGATCGCCGGCACCGCGGTAGTGGCGCGCCTGTTCACCCTGACCCGGCCCGCGCTGATGCGGCTGGCCTGGTTTGCGTCGCTGTATGGCCGCTGGACACGCTGGAAAGAAGGATTGCTGGCCCGGGTGCGCGCCTCAAAGCCGTGGCGCGTGGCACGCGTGCTCAGGCAACGGGCGCTGCGCCGGTGGCGGGCATTTCGGCGCGGCAAGGGGCCGGGCTGAACACCACCATCACGCCCGGGCCACATAAAAAACCATAGCGGCTTGTGGCGGTTTGGCGAAGGCCACAGGCCATTTTTAGTATGAAAACCGGCCTCCAGACCCGGTTTTCAGACCCGACAGGCCGCTTCAGGCGCCCGACGCGCCGCCCTCGTTGCGCGCCGGTGTGCCGCAGGCATGGCAGAAGCGGGCGAACGCGCTCTTGCGTGCCTGACAGTGGCCGCAGTGGTCGTGCAGGCCAATGCCGCAGTGCGGGCAGAAGTCGTTCTTCACGTCTTTCAGGTCCACCGCGCGCTCGCAGCCCGGGCACACGCCCTTGGCCAGGCGGGCCAGCGCCACGTCGTAGCTCAGTTCCTGCCGGCGCTGGGCGTCGGGCAGGGCTTCGGCGGCTTTCTGGCGCTCCAGGTAGCGGTTCAACGCCAGGATCGCGTAACGCCCGACGAGCGCGGTGATGACGATGCCCACGACGTAACGCACGTAGCCACCGTAGCTCGGCAGGTAGGGCACCAGTTCGACGAAAAAGGCGAACAGCGCGAAGAAGATGAAGCCCCAGACGAACGGCCACCAGGTGCTCTGGCGCTTCCTGGCAAACAGCCAGCCTGCGGCCACCAGCAGCGGCAGCGTCAGCGCCAACCGGTACAGGAACACCCGAAGCTCCTGCGCGCGCTGGGCCTTGTCGAGCGCATCCTGGGCGCCACGCTCCATGTCGCGCAACTGTCCCTGGGCGCGGGTCACCGCCTGGCTGGCGTCCAGCGCGGCCTGCTGCTGCGCCTGCACGGCGGCCTGCGCGCTGCGCTCGGCGGCCTTCAGCGTGTCGAGTCGCGCGGTGCGGTCGATGAGCTCGCGGTCCTGCTCGGGACGTTCGGTGGCGCGGCGGGTGGCCAGCCAGTTGCCGAAGGTCTCGCGGGCGGCCTGGCTATCGGCTTGGGCGATCTTGAGCTTGAGTTGCGCCTGCTCCAGCGCCTCGCGCGCATCCTGGCCGGCGCGCGTGGCGTCCTTCACCGTCTGGCGTGCTTTTTCCGCGACGGCCCGGTCCATGAAGTCGTCCAGCGTGGCGCGCTGTTCCACCTTGGGCAGGTCGCCAACGATGGTGCCGCCGAGCCCGATCAGGAAACCGGCGAACACCACCGCCACGACCCACAGGCC
This sequence comes from Burkholderiaceae bacterium, assembly GCA_046348065.1. Lineage (GTDB taxonomy): Bacteria > Pseudomonadota > Gammaproteobacteria > Burkholderiales > Burkholderiaceae_C > Skiveiella. The sequence continues at coordinate 266,188 of JAXMFA010000005.1, read as the reverse complement.
GCGGCGAAACCATTTCTCGGACAGGCGCAGGGCTTTGCTCATGAAGAACGGACTTTCAGAAGGTTCCAAGTACTATCGTTTTGCTAGCTGCTCGTGGCCATGGGGCGCTGGGGAATGGCACTTTTCTTCACAAAAACAGGCTCCAGGGGACGCTTATGGCGGTTTTCAGCCGGCGAACACCGTCAGCACCCCCGTGTAACCGTACAGGTGGTTGCGCGCGATCTCGCCGCCGGCAAAGAAGCCCACCAGCGGCACGTCGCCCAGCGCCCGGCGCACGATCTGCAACTCGGCCCCGGGGCCGCCGAAGTGCGGGCCGCCGCGGCCGGCGCAACTGATGTAGACCGCGCCGCGCATCAGGCCACCGGCCTGCGGCGTGGCGCCGGTGCGCGCGCCCGGGCCGGGCGCTTGCAGCGCCAGGTCTTCCGATTCCACCTCTTCGCGGATCTCCGCGCAGATGCGTGTGAGGTCGGCGCGGGCGGCCTGCACATTGCGCTGGCAGAAGGCCAGCCGCATGCTCTCGGCGGGCTGCGCGGCGATGGCCACGCCGCGTCGTGCCGGATCCAGCCCGATGATGTGGCGCACCAGCACGTCGCTGCCGAAGTTGCCACCCCGGCCCACGGCGTCGCTGCCGGGCTCGCTCAGGCCGACCAGCGTGGCACGCACGGTGTCGACGGCGGCCTGCAGGCCCGGGCCGCGCGGTTGGTCAAGGTTGATGCCCAGGTCGGCCTGCAGCACATCGAGCGCGGGCTGGCCGTCCAGCTGCAGCAGCACGTTGCCATCGGCTTGTGTGATGGTGCGCAACGGCGCCACCGGCGAGGCGCCCTGGGTGACGCGTGAAACCAGCCGTACGCCCTCGCCGAAGGCCACGCCCGACAGCCCGCCGCTGAACACGCCGCTGGCACCGCCCTGGCCCTTGATCGTGCCGTCGCCGCTGACCGCGAACTGAACCGCCGTTGCGCGGCTGGAAGCCAGGCCGCCAAACAGGTAGCCGGTGTGGGTGCGGCCGGCCATTTCGTCGATCAGCTCGGCCACGTCGGGCGTGCCGGCGTCGGCATGGACCAGCGCTGTGTGGGCCTCGAAACCCAGGCCCAGCGGCGCCACACCGGAGAACACGCGGTACTGATCCGGCGGCAGGTCACACAGCATGACGGCCAGCGCGGGCTCGTCGAAGTACTCGGCGTTGCTAACCGCCAGGCCCACGCCCACGGTGCCGGCCCAGTCGGTGACCTCGGGCAGCTCGGCACCCAGGGCGTCGAGGATGTCGCGGGCGTCAGACGCGTAGTGGTCGGTGATGTAGAGCAACGCCAGCGTCGGCGCGCTGGCAAACGCCGGCAGCGCCATCTGCGCGCGCAGCTGCGCCAGCACCAGCGCAACAGCCATGCGCCATTGCGGGTGGGTCGCGTGGCCGCAGGGAAATCGGGTCATCCGCCGGTGCGGCGGGCCGGCGCCTTGCGCGCGGCCTTCTTCGCGGCGGCCTTGCGGGCCGGGGCGCGCACCGCGGCGCCGGCGGTCTTGAGGGCGTCCTTTGCCAAGCCGGTGGCCATGTGCTTGGTGGTGTCCACCGCGGTCTGCTTGGCCGCGTCCTTCATGGCGCTGGCGGCGATCTGCTGGAACTGCTGCGTCAACGCGCCCCACCACTGCAGCGGATCGACCAGCCCGGCGACCGGCGCTGCAGCCGGCGCATCGGCTTTGGGTTTGGCTTTGGCCACGCGCTTGGCGGTGGCGGTGGCGGCCGAGGCGACGTCGGAGGCCATCGACGCCACGCCCGTGGCCACGCCGGTCACGGTGCCGGCCGCGCCGGCGGCGGTCTCGGTGACCTTCTGCACCCCGGACAACACGCTGTCGGCCGCCTTGAGCTTGAACGCGTTGGCCACGTCGCCCATGTTGAAGTTCATTCCCTTGAGCGTGGCCAGCGTCATCTTCTGCACCTCCAGCGCCTGGATGGTGGCCTTGAGCGCCATCGCGTTCTGGTCGAGCCAGAACTGCACCGCCTTGAGCTCCTCGATGCGCTTGTCCAGCTCCTCCACGTTGAGCGTGGGCGCCACCCAGTTGCCAAGGTTGGGCAACTGGGGAATGTTCTGCGACGCGCCCTTGGCCAGGTTTTGCAGAAAGTCAAAACCGGGGACGAATTTGCCGAAACCGAGGTTGGGGGAATCGCTCATGGCTTGCTCCTTTGGAATCTGTGTTGAACCCAGGGAACAGCTTACTCCAACGCGCGACCGCTGGCGACCCGGACAGCTCAGAGTTTGTGCCGATTCGATGAGCCTGCCAAAACCGTCCCGGCGGGGCTCGAAAACCGATGTCGCGCGACGTCCCGGCAGCCGCAGTCGTCGGCCTCAGTGCCGATGCCCGCCGGCCGCCTCGCCGCGCGGAACCTGCACCCACACCGTCACGGTGCGTTCACCGGCGCGCTCAAAGCGCAGGGTCAGGTCGAAGCGTTCGCCGTCTTTCAGCGGCCGCTTCAGGTCGATCAGCATCAGGTGACATGCGCCGCCGTGGCGCAGTGGCGTGTCGGACTTCGGCGGAAGCTCGATGAACGCCACCTCTCGCATGCGCATCACGCCGTTGTCCAGCGTCATGCGGTGCAGTTCCACCCGCGCCGCCACCGGCGTGCTGGCGCCGACCAGACGGTCGGGCTGCCCACCGCGGTTGCGGATGTGCCTGAAATAGGCGGCACCGATGCTGCTGCCGGCCAGGCTGGGCGTGGCGTAGGGGTGGTCCAGCGTGAGATCGCCGACGCGCGCGTCGTGCGCATGGGCCAATCCCGCCGAGACCAGCACGCACGCCAGTGCGGTGGCACGCATCCAGCGCCACATGTCAGCAGGCAGATGCCAGCGACACCCGGGCTTCAGGCCAATCACGGTGCCGCTGTGGCGCCCGTTTCGTGTTGCGCATGGGCAGCAGGCGATTCAGCTCCCGGCAGACGGTCTCGGGCGTTGAGTCGATGATCTGCGCCATGTCCTTGAGCGCTGGCAGGGCCTTGCGATCCAGCGCTTCGCGCTGGACGCCAAACGCCTGCGCCAGCAGCCGGAGCAGGTGCCCCAGTCGCACCGGCGCGGTGCCCGAGCGCAACAAGGCCATGTCGAAGGACTGGCGCTGCTGCTGCAGCAAGGCTTCGGCCAGCGTGGCCGCGAGCGCGGCCTCGCCGAGCACCGGTTCGGGTGTGGCCGTGCTGGCGACCAGGGCACTCACGGTGCAGGCAAAGGGCTCGGCGCACAGACCTTCCAGCCCCACCAGATCGCCGGGCAGCGCGAGATGCACCACGCTCAGGCTTTCGCCCACCGGACGCTCCAGACGAAACGCACCCTGGCGCACGCGCCACAAGGAGCCCGCAGTACCGGCGCGCAACAGGCTCTGGCCACGGGCGATGGCGACGCCCGTCGGGGTGCCGCACGTGCCTGGCGGCGTCTTGGATTCAGGAACTTTCATGAACAACGCTCCATGGAGACTTCCCGCGGCATCCCGGTGCCTCGGGGCTCAACACGACAAACCGGCCTCACGCGCCGGTCAGGGCGTGTTCAGGCCACGGATGGGTCAGCGCTGTTCAGGGGTGGGCCACGCGCGCGCACGGTCGCGCCGGCCAGCAGGGGAGCCCGGTACGCGGGCGGTGCGCCGGGCGCGACCGCGCGACCGGGCAAGGACAGGAACAAGGAGGCCAGCGTCGGCGGCGCCGGACGCTCGGCCGCCAACACGCAATAGGCACAGGCGTCGAGCAGCGACGCCCTGGGGCGCGTCGGGGTCGCCCGGGTGGGTGCGTACGGTCTCCCCGGTCTGCAAGGACACCCACTGCATCCCGGCGCCCGAGCAGATTTCGACCCAGCCAGCGGGCAGTTCGGCCCGCGAGGGCGCCAGCGCGCGCGACACCGTGGGCATGAGCGCCGCCAGCGTGATCGCCAGCAGGGCGATCCACGCAAACAGGGGGCGGCGGCGCAAGGCGTTCACGGGCAGGCGCGTCGGATGGTGCTGTGGTGTGGCCGGCGCGTCAGTGCTTCATGCCGGCATGGCCGCCCTGGCTCGGGTCGGTCTTGGCCGCGGCGTTCAGCGGACGGGCCGGCGCCTTGACTTCGACGGTCTGCTTCTTGCCGTCCTTGCCCTCGAACACCAGGCTCACCGGCACCACCTCGCCGTCCTTGACCTGGCCTTTCAGGTCCATCAGCATGACGTGGTAGCCACCGGGCTTGAGGTCGACGGTCTTGCCGGCAGACAGCGGCAGGCCGCCCGGCACCTCGCGCATCTTCATGACGTTGTTGTCCATGACCATCTCATGGATCTCCACCACGCCGGCCACCGGCGAGCTGCCGGCCACCAGCTTGACGTCCTGGGCGGCGGTGAGCTGCATGAAGGCGCCGGTGGCCTTCTGTTGCGGCACCGTGGCGCGAACCCAAGGGTCCTTGACCGTGACTTGGGCGTTGGCGGCAGCAGCGAGTGCCAACGCGGCGAGGGAAAAAGCGAAACGTTTCATGGATAGCTCCTTGGGGTTGAAAAAACGGTCATCTTCCGGCCAGCACCTGGCGGATGTCATGGGCGTAGTCGGCCGCGGTCTGCTCGTGGCGCATCGCCAGGCGCAGCCGGCCTTGGGGGTCGAACACATACGAAAGCGCGGAATGGTCCATGGTGTAGGAGCTGCCGGTGGGCACCTGCTTGTAATAGACCTTGAATTCATCGGCAGTCTCCCGGGTGCGTTTCGCATCGCCGTACAAGCCGATGAAGCTCGGGTCGAAGGCGGCGGTATAGGCCTTGATGACTTCCGGGGTGTCGCGCGCCGGGTCGACGGTGATGAAGATCACCTGCAGCTTGTCACCCTCGGCACCCAGCAACTTGCGGACTTCGGCGGCGCGGATCAGCGCGGTCGGGCAGACGTCGGGACACTGGGTGAACCCGAAGTACAACAGCACCGCCTTGCCTTTGTAGTCGGCCAGGGTGCGTTCGCGACCCTCGGCGTCGGTCAGTCGGAAATCGCGTCCGTAGGGCGCGCCGGTCAGGTCAATGCCGCGAAACGACGGGGCCGTCGTCTGATCGTTGCGCTGGCATGCGCCCAGGGCCAATGCCAGTGCCACCAGGACCAGGAACCCGACGGTCCGGACGCCGGAGCGGGCGAAAAACGCCATGCTTTCTCCAAAATATCACTCAAATCCGGCCAATGCCCGCATCAAACGGCCACAGCCTGCTATGAAAAAATGATCAGGAGAGGTTGGGCGGCGCGCGGGCCTGCCAGGGTGCACCGATGCGCCCGGCAATGTGGGCCGCGACGATCGGCGACAGGGCGTGTGACAGCGGATGAGGTGGCTCGATCGCGAGCGTGGCCAACGGCGGCGGCGCACTGGTCATCGCGCACAGCGGGCAGTCGAGCGACGAATGCCCCACTTCGGCCAGGGCGCCGTCGGCGTTTTCGACCACCAGCTTGACCGAGGCGCCGGAACACACCAGCTGTGACGCCTTGGGCGCCACCAACGGCGAGGCGATGGCGGCGCCCAGCGACAACGCGAACCACACCAGCACCAGGCGGGCGATCAGGCGGGCGTTGCGCAGCGTTTGCATGGCGCGCATTATCGCCCAAGGCCCGCAAATGCGGTACCCGGGCTTGCCACGGGTCAAGTCGGCGACGCCCGGTGGAGCGGCATCGCGGTTACGCTTCGGGGCCGTTCCCAACCCATTCCAGGAGACCCCACCATGCTCAAACTCTGTGGCTTCGCTGCCAGCAACTACTACAACAAGGTCAAGCTCGCCCTGCTCGAAAAAGGCGTGCCGTTCGAGGAAGAACTGGCCTGGGTCGGCCAGACCGATACGGCTGCCAGCCCGCTGGGCAAGGTGCCCTACCTCAAGACCGACGAAGGACCGATCAGCGAATCGACCGTGCTGCTGGAATACATTGAGGCAAAGTACCCGGCGCACCCGCTGCTGCCGGCCGATCCGTTTGCCGCGGCCAAAGTGCGCGAGTTGCTGCGCTACACCGAGCTGCACCTGGAGCTGGTGGCGCGCAACCTCTACCCCGAGGCCTTCTTCGGCGGCAAGGTCAGCGACAACACCAAGGAAAAGACCGGCCAGCAGCTGGAGAAGAACATCGCCGCCTTCGCCAAGCTGGCGAAGTTCTCGCCGTACCTGGCCGGCGACAGCTTCACCCTGGCCGACTGCGGCGGCGCGGTGCACCTGCAGCTGGTGGCCAGTGCCACCAAGATCATCTACGGGCGCGACTACATGGCCGAGCTGCCGGTGCGCGACTACCTCAAGCGCCTGGGCGAGCGGCCGACGGTGCAGAAAGTGAACGCGGACCGCAAAGTGAACACCGAACTGATGATGGCCGCCGCCAAGGCGAAAGCCCAGGCAAAAGCCTGACCCCGTAGGGCACCGGGCAGCGTGGTGCCTCAGTACTTGGGTGCGCGCCGCTCGCGCAGGCTGGACACGCCTTCGTGCACGTCCGGCCCGCCGAAGCCCATGAATTCGAGCGCCAGCGAGGTGTCGAAAGTCGGACCCGCCTGGCGCAGCCAGTTGTTCAGGCTGTATTTGGTCCAGCGAATGGCAGTGGCGCTGCCGGCGGCCAGGCGGTCGGCCACTTCATAGGCCTTGGGCAGCAGCTGGTCTTCGTCCACCGCCAGCGAGACCAGGCCGATGCGCTCGGCCTCCTCGCCGCTCACGGCCTCGCACAGCATCAGGTAGTACTTGGCCTTGGCCATGCCGCACAGCAGCGGCCACACGATGGCCGCATGGTCGCCAGCCGCCACGCCCAGGCGGGTGTGGCCGTCGACGATCTTCGCGGTCTTCGAGGCGATCGAGATGTCGGCCAGCAGGCCGGCCACCAGCCCCGCGCCCACCGCCGGCCCGTGCATGGCGCTGACGATGGGCTTGTCGCAGTTGATCACGTTGTAGACCAGGTCGCGCGCCTCCTTCCAGACGCGGGTGCGCACGCCGAAGTCGCTGGCCATGTCCTGTACCAGGGCCAGGTCGCCGCCGCCGGAAAAACCCAGACCGTCGCCGCGCAGCACTGCGCAGCGCACCGTTTCATCCTTGTCAATGTCGCGCCAGATCTCGCTGAGCTCCCAATGGCCATCGTGCCCCGCAGTGGGCAGCTTGCCGTTGGACGCTTTCATCTGGATGTCGATCACCGCGCCGTCCACCCCGCGGCGGGTGATGGCGAGGGTCTGGTAGCGGCTGTAGTCGATGGCGGGCGGGCTCATGGGGTCTCCTGGAGGTAGGGTCAGAACAGCGCAGTGTGGCGCCTCAAGCGTCGATTTTGCGGGCGAATCCGCCCGCTCCGCACCAGACGGCCCGAACGTCTTCAGTCTTGACTTCCATCAAAGACGGGGACATGCGGGTGATTCATCATGGAGCCGTCATTCAGAAGGAACCCATCATGGACAAGCAGCACGCCACCCCCTACCAGCAGCAACTGGTCGCCATGCGCACCGCCTTGCTGGCACAGATGGCCGAACAGCGCGGCGGCGAAGTCAGCCGCGCCGAGGCCGCTTCCGCCCATTTCAGCCATTCCGAAGAGTCGCCTGCGCAAATGGCGACCGAGAAGGAAATCGAGTTCGCGATCGGCGACCACGAGGCGGTCGAGCTGTCGGCCATCACCGCCGCGCTGGCGCGCATCGAAGCAGGCACCTACGGCGAGTGCACCGATTGTGGTGTCACCATCCCGGCGGCGCGCCTGAAGGCCACGCCCGAAGCCGCTCGGTGCATCCATTGCCAGGAAGCCTGGGAGAAGAAGCATCCGCTCTGAACCCGCTGCAGCCGCGCACCCGTCATTCCCGATTTGTCATTGAAAGAAAAGGATCCCTTGCATGAGCACCTTCCACGCCGTTGTCTGGATGGACCACTCCGAAGCCCACGTCGTCATGTTCGACCGTGAGCACATGGAGGCGCAGCGCGTCAAGTCGCGCAGCCACCACAAGCACCAGGGCAAGACCGCCGACAACGCCGCCTTCTTCGGCGACATCGCCACCGCCTTGGCCGGCACCCATGAGGTGCTGCTGGCCGGCCCCGGCATTGCGCGCAACCAGTTCCGCGACTGGTGTGCAGGCCACCGCGGCGCGGTCGCCAGCGCCATCGTCGAATCGGTCTCGGCCGACCACCCGACCGATGCCCAGCTGGTGGCCATGGCGCGCCAGTACTTCAAGAAATACGACGCGATGGCGGCCGACCCGTCGATGGCCTGATCCGGCCCGAGGCCGCGGCCGGGCCTCCTGACGCCCGGCCCCGCAGGCTGCGCTATCCTTTGCCGGATGCGCAGCCTGTTTCATTTCGCCTTCAACGTGACCGATCTGGACGCGGCCCGCCGTTTCTATGGCGGTGTGCTGGGCTGCCGCGAGGGGCGTAGCGCCGACACCTGGGTCGACTTCGACTTCTTCGGCCACCAGATCTCGCTGCACCTGGGCGAGCCGTTCCAGACCGCGGCCACCGGCCATGTGGGCGAGCATCTCGTGCCGATGCCGCATTTCGGCCTGATTCTGACCCTGCCCGACTGGCGGGCGATGGCCGAGCGGCTGCAGGCCGCCGGCACCGAGTTCGTGCTACCGCCCCACCTGCGCTTCGCGGGCCAGCCGGGCGAACAATGGACCATGTTCTTCCGCGACCCGTTCGGCAACCCGATTGAGGTCAAGGGGTTTGATTCGCTGGAGCGGGTGTACCAGGCCTGAACCAGGCCTTGGCTCTTGCCTTCGGACGATGCCACTCAGGCCGGCGCGGCGATCACCTGGTCGATGGCGCCGAACAGGCTCTGGCCGTCTTTGCCCTTCATCTCGATGCGGATGGTGTCGCCGAATTTCATGAATTCGGTGCTGGGCTGGCCGTCGAGGATGGTTTCAATGCAGCGCTTTTCGGCGATGCAGCTGTAGCCCTTGGGCCACTGCGGGCGCCCGTCCACCTCGATGCTCTTGTTGCTGACCGTGCCGCTGCCGACGATGGAGCCGGCGCGCACGTTGCGGGTCTTGCAGATGTGGGCGATCAGTTGGCCGAAGTGGAAGGTCATCTCCGGACCGGCGTCACACATCCCGACCTTGCGGCCGTTCCAGGTGGACTGCAGGGTGAGGTTCACGCGGCCGTGGTCCCAGGCGTCGCCCAGTTCGTCCAGCGTCACGGCCACCGGGCTGAACGCGGTGGCCGGCTTGCTCTGGAAGAAACCGAAACCCTTGGCCAGCTCGGCCGGGATCAGGTTGCGCAGGCTGACGTCGTTGACCAGCATCACGAGGCGAATGCCGTCCAGCGCCTGTTCGGGCGTGGCCCCCATGGGCACGTCGGCGGTGACCACGGCGATCTCGGCCTCGAAGTCGATGCCGAAGGCTTCGCTGGGCACGACGACATCGTCGCAGGGGCCGATGAAGTCGTCGCTGCCGCCCTGGTACATCAATGGGTCGGTGTAGAAGCTGGCCGGCACCTCCGCGTTGCGCGCCTGGCGCACCAGCTCCACGTGGTTCAGGTAGGCCGAACCGTCGGCCCACTGGTAGGCGCGTGGCAGCGGGGCCATGCACATCTTGGGATCGAACGGAAACGCATGGCGCGCCTTGCCGCCGTTGAGCGTTTCGTACAGGTCCTGCAGCTGCGGCGACAGGAAGCCCCAGTCGTCCAGAACCTGCTGCAACCGGTCGGCGATGCCGGTCGCATAATGCGCCGTGCTCAGGTCACGGGAGACGACGACCAGCTGGCCGTCGCGCGAGCCGTCCTTGTAGGTGGCGAGCTTCATGATTGAATGTCTCCAACTGGCAATACGTGGGCGCCGACTTGCGCTGCAATTACGTATTGATAAACTTGTTTAACTAAACGAAATCCAAACCCGAATTCTAGTGCACATGACCGATCCGCGCGCCGACCACCCCGATGCCGAGACCGCCCCGGACCGCGAGCGCGCCGGCATCCAGTCGGTGGAAGTGGGTTTCGCGCTGCTGGACGTGCTGGCGCGCGCCGCCGGGCCGCTGATGTTGCGCGACCTGGCCGCGGCGGCCGAGATGAGCGCGGCCAAGGCGCACCGTTACCTGGTGAGCTTCCAGCGCCTGGGCCTGGTGACGCAGGACGCCGGAACAACCCGCTACGACCTCGGTCCGGCGGCGCTGCGGCTGGGCCTGGCTTCGTTGTCCCGGCTGGACGCGGTTCGCATGGGCCGCGAGCGCCTGGGCGCGCTGCTGGAGCAGGTGGGGCACACGCTGGCGCTGGCGGTCTGGGGCAACCACGGTCCGACCATCGTGCACTGGCAGGAGTCACCGTTGTCCAGCCCGGTCAACCTACGCCTGGGCGACGTGATGCCCTTGTTGACCTCCGCCACCGGGCGCTGTTTCGCCGCCCATCTGTCGGACGGACCGGGGCTGGAACGCACCGGCCCCATGATCCAGGACGAGCTGCGCCGCTTGCAGGCGATTGCGCATGCGCAGAGCCGCGCCGACGTGCCCACCACGATGGCACAGGTGCAGGCGCTGTTTGCCGAGGTGCGCCAGCGCGGCATGGCGCGCGTGGTCGACACGCTGCTGCCCGGCGTGGTGGGCTTTTGCGCACCGGTGTTCGATTCGGACCGGCGCATGGTCATGGGGGTCGTCGCCCTCGGATCCGCCGCCACCTTCGATGCCGACTGGGGCGGCGCCGTGGAGGCCCCCCTGCGCGCGATGGCCAGCCAGCTCTCCGCCGACCTGGGCTACACGGCGCCATGAGCGCCGCGCCGGGCTCGCCGGGTCTGCGGCCGCTGGCCGCGCTGACGGCGGTGGTGCTGCTCGCGCACGCGCTGGCACTGCACGAAGCCTCGCTGTCCTTGAGCCCCGGCGACGCGCCCGCGCCACGCGCCGTTGCGATGAACACCCGCACCGTGCCGCCTCCGCCCCCCGAGCCGGCCCCGGCGCCCGTGCCGGCGCCCCGGCCGCCCGCGCCCAAGGCCCCGAAGCCGCCCAAGCCGGCCGCGCCGCCGCCGGCGCCGGCGCCGTCAGAAGCCCCGGTTTTTCAATCAATTTCGCCCGATCCCAGCGTCGAACGGCCAGAATCAGCTACTGATTCGATAGCGTATGTCACCCCGACCTTCGCCATTCCGCCACCCGAGGCACCGCCCGCATCGCCGGCGAGCGCGGCCGCTGTCGAAGCGGGCGCGCCGGTGGATGGCGCCACCCTCAACGCCGAGGTTCCACCTTCGATACGCCTGCTGTACGACCTCGAAGGGCAGGCGCGCGGTCTGGACTACAGGGCGCGCGGCGAGGTGCTCTGGCGCCATGACGGCCGCGAGTACAACCTGCGGCTGACGGTCAGCGCGTTTCTGATCGGCACGCGCTCGCAAACCAGCGAAGGCGCGCTCACCCCGCAGGGCCTGGCCCCGCGCCGCTACGCGGACAAGTGGCGCGGCGAACAGGCGGCACATCTCAACCGCGAGACCGGGCGCATCACCTTCAGCGTCAACACGCCCGACGCCGTGCTGCTGCCCGGTGCGCAAGACCGTTTGAGCCTGTTCATCCAGCTTCCCGCGCTGATGGCCGCCGACCCCAAGCGCATGGCGGCCGGCAACCGCCTCACCTTGCAGACGGTCAGCACCCGCGAGGCAGAGCCGTGGATCATCACGGCCGACGGCGAGGAACGCCTGGGGCTGCCGATCGGCAACATGACGGCCTTCAAGTTCAGCCGGGCGCCGCGCCGTCAGTACGACAGCCGGCTCGAACTCTGGCTGGCCCCGGAGCTGAACTACCTGCCGGTTCGCATCCGGGTGACCCCGGCCAACGGCGATTTCGTGGACCAGCGCCTGCGGGCGCACGAACCGGTGGCCGCCGGCAACTGAGCCCGGCCGGGGTCCGGGTGCGCGCCGCGCCCGCCCAAGTGTGGCAATTTGGGCACCAAACCGGCCCCAAACCCTTGAAACTGGCCCGGATGTTGCAATATGGATCGCATCTGTGATGGAGAATGACCACATGCACACCCTCTACGACTCCGACACCTTTGCCGTGATGCACGTGCTGGCCAACGCCCCGGGCGATGACGCCGCCGAGTCCAGCGAGCCGGTGCTGGCGCGGCACGGATTCGAGATTGTCGACAAGCGCCGGGGCAAGGAGGTCTACCTCGACGGCTCCTGGGCCGAAATGTTCCAGCAGCAGATCATCGCCTGGCAGGTCCGGACCCCCACCCAGGAAGAAGTGGAAGACACGCTCGAAAGCTACAGCGGACTGGCCCAGCAGCCCGTGCTGGTGCACTGATTTTTTCGCCCGTCGCGGGCATTTGTACCGGTTTTCGCGCACCGCCCGACCTGTTGTCAGGCTGGCGTGCGCCTCGGTCCCTAGAATCTCCGGCTGATGCGCAGCCGTCCGGCGTACCGCGTCACCGCGCCGGACGATTCAACCCGAAGGAAGACCGCATGACCCGCCTCCTGCCCCGTTTCGTTTCCGTTTGTCTGGCCCTGACCCTGACAGGGGCGATGGCCGCCGACGGCGTCACCAGGAGCCAGCTGCTGATCGGGCAGAACATCACGCTGCAAGGCGGCAAGAACGATTACGGCACCGCAGTGCAGGATGGCATCCAGACCTACCTGAACCTCGTCAACGGCCGTGGCGGCGTGAACGGACGCCAGATCGTGCTGAAAACGCTCGACGACGACAACAAGGCCGCGCAGGCCGAGGCGAACGCGCGCCAGCTCGTCGAGCAGGACAAGGTGTTCATCCTGTTCGGCTCGATCGAGGGCGGCCCGTCCACCGCCGTCATGAAAGCCGCCATCGACCTGAAGGTACCCTTTTTCGGCCCGATTGCTGGCTCGCCCACGTTGCGCCGGCCGCACCAGCCACTGGTGTTTCCCGTGCGCGCCGAGCACCGCGAGGAGTTCCGCGCGCTGCTGGCCTACGGCAAGAGCGTTGGCGCCACGCGCGTGGGCTTCATGCGCTCGGATTCCGAAACCGGCCAGCAGCACCTGGCGAACGTGAAGCTGCTCAGCCAGGAAACCGGCATGGAGCTGGTGGCCGACCTGCCGTTCAAGTCCGACGTCAGTGACGCGCAGATCGACCAGATGGTCGGCCAGCTGGAGAAGTCCCGGGCCCAGATCGTGTTCAACCACGGTTCGCCCGGCGTCTACGAGAAGCTGATCCGCAAAGCCCGCGCCAAAGGACTCTCCGCCACCTTCTATGCCGTGAACTCAGGCTCGGCCCAGATGGCCAAACACCTGGGGCCGCTGGCGCACGGCATGGTGTTCACGCAGGTGGTACCCAGCCCCTGGGAGCGCAAGACGGCCATCACGCGCGAATACCAGGAAGAGTTCGGCAAGCAGAAGCCCGGACGCGAATTCTCCTACGGCAGTCTCGAAGGCTACGTGACGGCCAAGGCGCTGGTGGCGGCGTTGCGGCTGGCGGGACCCGAACCCACGCGCGAGAGTTTCCTGGCCGGCCTGGCCAATGCGAGCCTTGACCTCAATGGGCTGCGGGCGGTCTACACCCGCGAGCAGCACACCGGCCTGAGCTTCGTGGACTTGGCCATCGTGACCCGCGAGGGCACGTTCCGGCACTGAGGTTCGTTGCCGCGGTCACCGCGCCGACCGGGCTGCGCGGCGCGCCTCCATCCAGTGCCAGACCGGGTTGGCCAGCAGCAGCACCGCCACCAGGCGGCACACCTGGAACGCCGTGACCACCGGCACACCGAGCTGCAGCACCTTGGCGGTGATCGACATTTCGGTGATGCCACCGGGCGAGGTGCCCAGCAGCAGCGTCACCGGGTGCAGGCCCGTGCCCCTGGACAGCAGCCAGGCGAAGCCGGCGCACAAGGCCATCATGCTCAGCGTGCCCAGGCCCACCGAAGCCAGCCAGCGCGGCGCCGTGTGCAGGAAGCCCGAGGTGAAACGAACGCCCAGGCTGACGCCGATCACCAGTTGCGCCGCGTTCGACAGCCAGGCCGGAATCGCCGACCAGGTGATGCCCGCCATCGTGAGCGCCATCGCCGCCACCAGTGCGCCCATGAACCACGGATTGGCCCGGCCCAGACGGCGCATCAGCCAGGCACCCGCGCCGGTGAGCGCCGCCAGCGCCACCAGCCCGGCGGGATGCACCACGCGCGGCCCCGCCGGCGTGAGGTCGACGCCGGTCAGGCCGCTGGCCTGCAAGCCGAACGGAATCACCAGGACGACCACCATCAGGCGCAGGCTGTGGGCCGCGGCGACCAGATCGGTGCGCCCGCCGGCGCGCTCGGCCAGCAAGGTCATCTCCGAGGCGCCGCCCACCGCCCCGGCGTAGAACGCGGTGGCGCGCATGGCTTTGGGCTCGACCTGTGGCAGGCGCGGCGCGTGCAGCCGGTGCAGCACGGCGGCAAACCCCAGGCCCAGCATCAAAGCCCAGGCGATGGCCAGCCCGATCGCCCACCAGAGGCTGACCACCAGGGCCGTCACCGCCGGCGTGAAATACAGCCCCAGCGCGGTGCCGATCACCCATTGCCCGCCGTTGCGCAGCGGCACCCAGCTTTCGGTCGGCAGGCCGGTCATCGACATCAGGGCAGTCGCCACCAGCGGCCCGATCATCCACGGCAGCGGCGTGCGCAGCACCACGCAGGCCAGCGCGGCGGCCAGCGCCAACAACAAGGTCAGGACGACACGAAGGAAAAAGTGCAGGCGCATGCGGCAGGGCTCGGCTGCACGTAGTATGGCGGGATGAACTGTCGAATGGCTGTCACCGCTGCATGGCTGGGCGCGCTGCTGGGCTGCGCGGCACCGCCCGCCGGCCCCGGCGGCTTCACCTCCACGGCCTTTGCCACGCCAACGCAGCAGGCGCCCGACCCGGCCGCCGTCTGGCGCCAGCTCCAGCCCCTGTTGCCGGCCGACGTGCTGCTGATGGGCGAACAGCACGACGCCCCCACGCACCAGCAGTTGCAGCGCACCGTGGTGCAGCTGCTGGCCGAGCGCGGCGTGCTCGCCGCCGTGGCGCTGGAGATGGCCGAGCGAGGCACCTCCACCGCCGGCTTGCCGCCCGGCGCCGGCGAGCAACCCGTGCGCGAAGCGCTCAGATGGCGCGACGCCAGCTGGCCCTGGGCCACCTATGGCCCGGTCGTGATGGCCGCGGTGCGCGCCGGTGTGCCGGTGCTGGGCGCGAACCTGCCGATGGCGGAGCTGCGTGGCGCTATGCAATCCGTAGCGCTTGATGGCCATCTGACGCTGGAATCATGGCAAAAACAGCAACAAAACATGCGTGACGGTCACTGCGGCCTGCTGCCCGAGCGCCAGATCGTGCCGATGGCGCGCGTGCAGCTGGCCCGCGACGCCGCCATGGCCCGCACCGTGCTGGACGCGCGCCAGCGTGGCAAGACCGTGCTGCTGATCGCAGGCAACGGCCACGTGGACCGGCAGCTCGGCGTGCCGACCCACCTGGGAGTCGGGGTGCGGTTCAGCGCGCTGACGCTCGTCCCGGTTCCGGCGTCCGGGCCGGCGGGCGAGGATCGACGCGCCGCCGACGCGGTCTGGATGACGCCGACGCTGCCGCCCAAGGACTACTGCGCGGAGCTGAAGGCGCCGGCAGCGCCCACGCGCTGAGGCGGGTTTGCGTTCAAGCGCAGAACAAGGCGCGAAGCCGAAGACAGTGCTTCGGCACGGCGAGGCGAAGCAACGCGGTGATGCGTTTGAAGGCGAATCCGCATGAGGCGCCAGCCTGCGACAATCCGGGCCTTATGAACCACGCCTACGTCCTGAACCTCTCCTGCCCCGACCGCACGGGCATCGTGCACGCCGTCTCCGGTTTCCTGCTGGAACGCGGCGGCAACATCGAGGAGGCCGCCCAGTACAACGACCACGGCACCGGCCTGTTCTTCATGCGCGTGCAGTTCGCCTGCGAACAGGTCCCGCAGGAAGACCTGCGCCAGCAGTTGCGTGCGTTCGCCGAGCCGTTTGCGATGCGCTGGAGCCTGCATGCCACCACCCAGCCGATGCGCACCGTCATCCTGGTCAGCAAGGAGGGCCACTGCCTGAACGACCTGCTGTTCCGCTGGAAAAGCGGGCTGCTGCCGCTGGACATCCGCGCCATCATCAGCAACCACCGCGACTTCTACCAGCTCGCGGCCAGCTACAACGTGCCCTTCCACCACATCGTGGTCAACAAGGACAACAAGGTGCAGGCCGAGGCGCGGCAGCACGAGATCATCGAAGCCGAAGGCGCCGAGCTGGTGGTGCTGGCGCGTTACATGCAGATCCTCAGCGACGACCTGTGCCGCAAGCTGGCCGGGCGCGCCATCAACATCCACCACAGCTTCCTGCCGAGCTTCAAGGGCGCCAAGCCCTACTACCAGGCCCATGATCGCGGCGTGAAGCTGATCGGCGCCACGGCGCATTACGTGACCGCCGACCTCGACGAAGGCCCGATCATCGAGCAGGACGTGGCCCGCGTGGACCACAGCAAGACGGTGGAGGACCTCACGGCCCAGGGCCGCGACACCGAAAGCCAGGTGCTGGCCCGCGCCGTGAAGTGGCACAGCGAGCACCGTATCCTGCTCAACGGCCACAAGACCGTGATCTTCAAGTAGTGATGCGAATCCCGCCGATCCAGTGCCTGCTGACCTTCGAAGCGCTGGCGCGGCTGCGCAGCGTGACGCAAGCAGCCGAGGAGCTGTGCGTGACGCCCAGCGCGGTCAGCCACCGGATCAAGCAACTGGAGCAGACCATCGGCACGCCGCTGTTCGGCCGTGCCGATTTTTCGTTGACGACCGAAGGCAGCGAGTACCTGGCCCATGTGCGCGAGGGGCTCACCAGCCTGCAGCGCTTCCCGGGCGCGGCGTCGGCGCCGGGAAAGCGCAAACTGAAGCTCGCGGTCACGCCGACCTTCTCGCGTTCGATCCTGATGCCGCGCCTGCGTTCGTTTCTGGAGGCCTACCCCGAAATCGACATCACGCTGCAGGTCAGCATCCCCTTGCTGGACGTGGTGGCCGAAGACGCCGACCTGACCGTGCGCTTCGGCACCGGGCGCTACGCCGACGTGGAGCACATCTGCCTGATGAAGGACGAGGTCACGCCGCTGGCCTCGCCGGCCTACATCCGCGAGAACGGCCCCTTCGACAGCCCCGAGGACCTGAAGTCCGCCGCCCTGCTGCGCAGCCCGCTGGAGCCCTGGCGCACCTGGTTTGCAGCACACGACCTCGACTGGCCCGAACCGGTGGACGGCTCCTCGTTCAACGACATCGGCCTGATGTGCGATGCGGCCGCGCAGGGCCTGGGCATCGGCCTGGTGCGCCTGAAGCTGGGCGCGCCGTGGATCGAGAACGGCTCGCTCGAACGGATCTGGAGCCGCAACGTGCCCAGCCCGCACGCGCACTACCTGTGCTGGCGCACCGGCGCGCTGGACCGCTGGGAATGCGCCGCCTTTGCCGAGTGGCTGAAAAAGAGCGTGGGCTGAACGCGCCTGGCCGGGTTTTCAACGGCCGCTGAAAAAAAGCTCACCCGACGCGGCGTTGGCTGGCGTAGAGTTGCCGCATGAACAACGCCACCGCCTCGAACCCCGCCGAACCGGACCGCGCCGCGCGCCAGCAGGCCGTGGTCGCCGCGCTCCAGGGGGCTTTGCCCGCCCACGCCATCCTCTACACGGCTGAAGACACCACGCCCTACGAATGCGACGGCCTGACCGCCTACCGCGAGCGCCCACTGGTGGTGGCACTGCCCGAATCCGAGGCGCAGGTGCAGGCCGTCCTCAAGACCTGCCATGCGCTGGACGTGCCGGTGGTGGCACGCGGCGCCGGCACCGGCCTGTCGGGCGGCGCCATGCCGCACCGCTTGGGCGTCACGCTGAGCCTGGCCAAGTTCAACCGCATCCTCAAGCTGGACCCGGTGAGCCGCACGGCGGTGGTGCAGGGCGGGGTGCGCAACCTGGCCATCAGCGAGGCGGCGGCACCCCACGGCCTGTACTACGCACCCGACCCCAGCAGCCAGATCGCCTGCACCATCGGCGGCAACGTGGCCGAGAACGCGGGCGGCGTGCACTGCCTGAAATACGGCCTGACGGTGCACAACGTGCTGAAGGTCAGGGGCTTCACCATCGAGGGCGAGCCGGTCACGTTCGGTGGCGACGCGCTCGATGCCCCGGGCTACGACCTGCTGGCCCTGGCCATCGGCAGCGAAGGCATGCTGGCCGTGACCACCGAGGTCACGGTCAAGCTGGTGCCCAAACCCCTGCTGGCGCGCTGCATCATGGCCAGCTTTGACGACATTCGCAAGGCGGGCGACGCCGTCGCGGCGGTGATCGCCGCCGGCATCATCCCCGCCGGGCTGGAGATGATGGACAAGCCCATGACCGCCGCGGTGGAAGACTACGTGCACGCCGGTTACGACCTGAGCGCAGAGGCCATCCTGCTGTGCGAATCCGACGGCACGCCGGAGGAGGTTGAGGAAGAGATCGAGCGCATGTCCAGCGTGCTGCGGTCATCGGGCGCTACCAAAATTGCAGTCAGCCAGAGCGAAGCCGAGCGCCTGAAGTTCTGGAGCGGGCGCAAGAACGCGTTTCCGGCCAGCGGGCGCATCAGCCCCGACTACATGTGCATGGACTCGACCATCCCGCGCAAGCGCGTCGCCGACATCCTGCTGGCCATTGCCGAGATGGAAAAGAAGTACCAGCTGCGCTGCGCCAACGTGTTCCATGCCGGTGACGGCAACCTGCACCCGCTGATCCTGTTCGACGCCAACGACCCCGACCAGTTGCACCGCTGTGAGTTGTTCGGTGCCGACATCCTGGAAACTAGCGTCGCCATGGGCGGCACGGTGACCGGCGAGCACGGCGTGGGCATCGAGAAGGTCAACAGCATGTGCGTGCAGTTCTCGGCCGAAGAGAACGAGCAGATGTTCGGCGTCAAGCGCGCCTTCGACCCCAAGGGCCTGCTCAACCCCGGCAAGGTGATCCCGACACTCAACCGCTGCGCCGAGTACGGCAAGATGCTGGTGCGCGGCGGGCAACTCAAGCACCCGGATTTGCCCCGGTTCTAGGCCCGGCCAGCAATGCGTGGCCGGTTGCATTCTTGGCTGCCAAGTCCATGACATGGGCCTCTGACATGCCGGCCGCTGACACAAGAACGGATCGGCTGATATTCCTGGACTGGGTACGCATCCTGGCCTTTGGCGTGCTGTTGTTCTACCACGTGGGCATGTATTACGTGAGCTGGGACTTCCATATCAAAAGCCCGCATGCCGACCGCACCATCGAACCGCTGATGCGCCTCTTCAACCCCTGGCGCATGGACCTGCTGTTTCTGGTATCCGGGTCGGCCACGTCGTTCATGCTGCTGCGCGACGGCGCCAGCGGCACGTTCTTGCGCCGTCGTGCCCGGCGGCTGCTGATTCCGCTGCTGTTTGGCATGTTGGTGATCGTGCCGCCCCAGTCGTGGCTGGAGGTGACGCAGAAGCACGCTTACAACGGAAGCTATGCCGAGTTCATGGGCTTGTACCTAACCCATTACAAGGGCTTCTGCGACGCGACAAGCCGATGCCTGGTGTTGCCGACCTGGAACCACTTGTGGTTCCTGCCCTATCTGGCCTTGTACACATTGCTGCTCTGGCTGGTGTTGCGCCGCTGGCCGGCTTCGCTGGAGCGGCTGGGCGCCTGGCTCAGCAAGAGTTTGCAGGGGCCGGGTTTGCTGATTTGGCCGGTGCTGTACCTGGCCTTGACGTCTTTGCTGCTGCGGGGAAGCTTTCCGCAGAATTATTCGGTCTGGGGCGACTGGTTTGCCCACAGCCAGTACCTGGCCATGTTCCTGCTGGGGGCTTCAGCGGCCCGAGTACCGACAACATCGGCCGGCATCTGGCAGCAGATGGTTCACTGGCGTCGGGCAGGCTTGTTGCTGGCGTTGACGGCCTGGTTGATGTTGGTGACGGCGCCTTGGCTGCTACGCGATTCGCATTGGCCCGTGCGCTACATCGGGCCTTTGGCCTACAGCATGCAGCAATGGTGCGCGATCGTCGCTGCGCTCGGTTTTGCCCAAGTCCACCTGACCCGCGAGGGGCCGGCGCGCCGCTATCTGACGGAAGCCGTTTTCCCGGTGTACATCATCCACCAGACTTTGATCCTGGTCCTGGCCCACAGCCTTGCGCCGCTTGCGCTGAACCCGGTGTTGGAAGGGAGTTTGCTGGTCGCACTGACCGTGGTGCTCAGTTTCGTGGGCTTCGAGCTGGTGCGGCGCGTGCGGTGGTTGCGGCCCCTGTTCGGTTTGTCCACAAAAGGCCGCTGACCGTCGAACGGAAACAGCCCGACGAAGCAGCGTACGCCACCAGCCTGATCTCACCCCTGGGCCTACTTGGCCGGTGCGAGCTCCGCGACAGCGGCTTTGGCCCCAATGCCCAGCCGGTCCAGCGCGGCGGCCAGATGCGCCACCGTGCGGTCCACGTGGTGCCACTTCTCCAGGCCGAACAGGCCGACGCGGAAGGTCATGAAGTCGGCCGGCTCGTCGCACTGCAGCGGCACGCCGGCGGCGGTCTGCAGGCCTTCGGCCAGGAATTTCTTGCTGTTGTGGATGTCGGGATCGGTGGTGTAGCTCACCACCACGCCGGGCGCCTTGAAACCTTCGGCTGCCACACTGGGGATGCCGCGGCTTTCGAACAAGGCTCGCACCTTCGCACCGAGCTCGATCTGTTCCGCGCGCACCTTGTCGAAACCGTAGGCCTCGGTCTCGACCATCACCTCGCGCAGGCGCGTGAGCGCGTCGGTGGGCATGGTGGCATGGTAGGCGTGGCCGCCGTTTTCATAGGCTTCCATGATCTGCAGCCATTTCTTCAGGTCGCAGGCAAAGCTGGAGCTGGTGGTGCCGTCGATGGCGGCGCGGGCGCGCTCGCTGAGCATCACCATCGCGCAGCAGGGTGAGCTGCTCCAGCCCTTCTGCGGCGCCGAGACCAGCACGTCCACGCCGGTGGCCTGCATGTCGACCCACATCGCGCCGGAGGCGATGCAGTCCAGCACGAACAGGCCGCCGACCTCGTGAACCGCGTCGGACACAGCCTTAAGGTAGTCGTCGGGCAGGATCATGCCGCAGGCGGTTTCCACGTGCGGGGCGAACACCACGTCGGGCTTCCTGTCGCGGATGGCGGCCACCACCTCGGCGATCGGCGCGGGCGTCCAGGGCGCCTGGCTGCCGGTTCCGGTGCGGCGGGCCTTGAGCACGGTGGACTCGGCGGGAATGCGGCCCATGTCGAAAATCTGCGACCAGCGGTAGCTGAACCAGCCGTTGCGGATCACCAGCACCTTCTTGTCACCGGCGAACTGCCGCGCCACCGCCTCCATGCCGAAGGTGCCGCTGCCGGGCACCAGCACCGCCGACTTCGCGTGGTATACGGTCTTGAGAATGCGCGAGATGTCCTTCATCACGCCCTGGAAGCTCCTGGACATGTGGTTCAGGGCGCGGTCGGTGTAGACCACCGAGAATTCGAGCAGACCGTCGGGATCGACGTGGGGCAGCAGGCCGGGCATGGGAAGTCTCCTGATTCAAACAACGGGCGCCAGCCAACCGGCCACGCCATCGGGAACCTGCCAGCTTAGCACGGCGATCGTTCTGGTGCCCGACCACCGAATACCAGCCCGCACTCGCGCTGCAGGCTCACCAGGTGTCGATGAAGCCGGGGGATCGCTCGCCCAGCCGGCTCGACGCCAGCCCCCGGGCCAGCCAGCTGCGCGTCGCCGCGGGGTCGATCACGCCGTCGATTTCCAGCGTCGCGGCCATGTTGAGGGCCGAACCGTTGGCGTATTGCTGTGCCACCAGCTTGTCGTACAAGGCCTGGCGCTCGGGGCCTTCGGGCAGCGCCTCCAGTTCCTTGCGATAGCCCAGTCGCACCGCGCCTTCGAGACCCATGGCGCCGAATTCGCCGGTCGGCCAGGCCACGGTGAACACCGGCGAATGAAAGCCGCCGGCGGTCATGCCCATGGCGCCGAGGCCGTAGCCCTTGCGCAGCACGATGCTGAAGTACGGCACGCGCAGGCTGGCCGCAGTGACGAACAGGCGGCTCACATGGCGCACCTGGGCCTTCTCCTCGATGTCGGGCCCGACCATGAAACCCGGCGTGTCCACCAGGCTGACCAGCGGCAGGCCATGGGCGTTGCACAGTTGCATGAAACGCGCCGCCTTGTCCGCCGCGTCGGCATCGATGGCGCCGCCCAGGTGCAGCGGGTTGTTGGCCAGCAGGCCGACCGAGCGGCCTTCGATGCGCCCCAGCGCGGTATGGATGCCGATGCCGAAGCCGGTGCGCAACTCCAGCAGGTTGCCCGCATCGACGATGCCGGTCATGGCCGCCCGGGTGT
The DNA here is from genome assembly GCA_046348065.1 of Burkholderiaceae bacterium. Lineage (GTDB taxonomy): Bacteria > Pseudomonadota > Gammaproteobacteria > Burkholderiales > Burkholderiaceae_C > Skiveiella. Next base: position 244,022 of record JAXMFA010000005.1, on the reverse strand, counting down.
CGTAGACACGCAGCCGGTTCTCGGGCACCACGGCACGCAGCGCCAGCGGGTCGGGTGTGATCCAGTCGCGGGTGCGGCCCTGGAAGAACGACAGGTAGTGCCTTGCCGCCGCCACCGCGCGCGCCTCGTCCTCCACCAGGATGTCGATCACGCCGTTGCGGTGCTGCACGCTGCCGGGGCCGATCTGCTCGGGCTTGAAGACGCCCAGTCCGCCACCTTCGACCATGGCCGGGCCGCCCATGCCGATGCTGCTGCTGCGCGTGGCGATGATCACGTCGCTGCAGCCCAGCAGGGCCGCGTTGCCGGCGAAGCAACGGCCGCTGACGATGCCGATCACCGGCACCTGCCCCGACAGCCGCGCGTAGCTGGCGAAGGTGCCGACGTGCAGACCCGCGACGATGGGCATGTCGGTGTCACCGGGGCGCCCGCCGCCGCCCTCGGCAAACAACACCACGGGCAGCTTCTGGTCCAGCGCGATGCCCAGCATGCGGTCGGTCTTGGCGTGGTTGCGCATGCCCTGGGTGCCGGCCAGCACCGTGGCGTCATAGGCCATCACCACCGCGCGGCTCGCTTCGGGGCCATGGATCAGGCCATTGATGCTGCCGATGCCGGTCACCATGCCATCGGCCGGGGTGTTGCGCATCAGGTCGTCCTCGCTGCGCCGGCTGCGCTGGGCCGCCACGGCCAGGGCGCCGTATTCGATGAAGCTGCCTTCGTCGCAGAGGTCGGCGATGTTTTCGCGGGCGGTGCGCTGGCCCAGGGCGTGGCGCCGGGCCACGGCGTCGGGGCGGCTGGCGTCCAGCGTGAACGCGTGACGGTCCACGACGCGCTGGAGATCCGGGCGGAGCGCGGCAGCGGTCGAACCGGGTTGGGCGGCAGTCGGCAGGTCGCAAACCGCTGGATTTGAAGCATTTTCGGGGCCTTCCCAGCGCGGAACGGCCACCAGGCGCTCCATTTTCAGGAGCACATCACCTTCGTTCACCGCGTCGCCGACCAGCGCCAGCAGCTCGACCACGCGCGCATCACCCGTCGCGCGCAACTCGTGCTCCATCTTCATGGCCTCCAGGATCAGCAACACATCGCCATCGCGAACGGTGTCGCCGGGCGCCACGAGCCATTGCACGATCTGGGCTTGCAGGGGGGAGCGGAGTTCGGTCATGCCGGCGATTGTGGCCGTCTGCGGGGTCGATGCTCGTCAAGGCCGCGACAGCTCGGCGGGCAAGTCGTCCAGATCCACTTCGATGCGTCGCGCACCGGCACGGGTCGGATCGTCCAGCGCCGCCACCAGCTGCCCGACGGCGGCTTCGATTGGCAGCGCGGCCCGCTTCATCCGACCGTAGGCGATCCGCAGGGCCGCATCGCGCGGTTCAATCCCATGGCGCTCGCAGCGCAGGGCGCTGGCGAACAGCGCCGTGACCAGGCTGCGGATGGCGGCTTCCGAGCTGTTCTGCGGGTTGCGCAGCACGATTTCATGAAACGCGCGGCGCCCGACATGGTTGCCGGGGCGCACGGCGGCCACCATCATCGCGTGCAGGAAATGCTCGACACCGACCGAATCCAGCACCCGCAGCCGGGGTGAGCCCGGCGCCAGCGCGGGAAAGCGCAGCAGCATCAACAACCCGCCGGCGCCAGCCGCCGACGAACCCAGCCGCCGCAGCATCGCATCGCGCGTCTCCGCCGCGGGGCCGCTCACCCGCTCCAACTCGGCCCGGCTTTGTTGCACCAGCGCGCGCCGCCGCTCCAGCAGGCTCAGACCGTACAGGTTGAACGGCGCCTCCAGCATGCTGCCCAAGGGCATCGCCATCAGCACCCAGGGCTCGAACGGGACGATTCCGGACACCGCCAGCGTGGTGATGCTCACCCCCAGGCTGACCGGCACGAAACCGGTCAACAACCAGCCTGCCGCGCGGTTTTCGGTGTGCCAGGCAAACCAGAAGCTGCACAGGCCCAGGATGGTGGCCACCGTGGCGGCCACGTGGGAGATCGACTGGTACACCGACAGACTGAAGGCCAGGCCCAGCACGCCGGCCAGCGGGCAGATCACCCCCACGAAGCGCAGCAGCCGCGAAAAGCGCGGCGCCCGCACCTCCAGCGTGAAGGCGCATTCGGCCAGCAACAGCGCCAGCCCGGCCGCCAGGCAGGCCATGCCCGACGCCAGAGGCCCGCGCCAGTCGGCCACGGCGGGCCAGAGCCAGCTTTCACCGTAGCCCGAGATGAACATGCCCGCCGCCCCGATGGTCAGCGCCAGCAGCGCGTACAGACCGTAGGCCCGGCTGCGCAACCGCCACGCGCGCGCCATCGCGTACGCCACCGCGCACGCGGCCACCGAAAAACACACCGTCATCGCCCAGAACTGCAGCCGGGACTGGCTCTTCCAGTCATCGCGCTGCTGCAACAGCAGTTGCCCACGGATGGGCACGGTTCCCATCAGTCGGAGGTAGGCCGTGCCCGATGCGCTGTCGGGCGGCAAGGCGAAGGTGGCCGGAAAGCGCCCGCCGCCGCGCTCGGCCATCGGCACGTCGCGCCCGCCGCGCAGCACCAGCGGCTGACCGTCAGCGCGGGGCAGGACCAGATCGGCGGCACGCAAGGATGGATGGGTCAGCTCCAGCACCCAGGGCCCGCCGGCGGGGTCGACGGCCAGGTCCAGCGCCATCCACACGGCCTGGCGCGGCGGCACGTGGAATTCGGCCGCAGCGCCCCCGGGCGCCTCGGGCTGGATGGCTTGCAACGCGGCCTGGGCCGAAGCCAGAGCGTCGGCGCCGGGTGGCGGCGCCCAGCTTCGCACGCCGAGCAGTTGCGCGTGCGCCGGTATCGCGACCCCGGGCGCCTGGGCCAGGGCTGTGCCCGCCAGGCCCACGGCCAGCACCAACCCGCCAACGAGTCGACGCAAGCTCATGGACGGGCGCGTTGAACCAAAACGACGGGGATTCCCATGTTTTTCATTCTAGGTTGCCGCATGTCATCAACCGAAGCGCCCGCAGCCGCTATGCTCTCAGATTGAACCCGAAGCCGGGTCATCGGTCGCGATGAGCCTCCATGCTTGGTTTTCGGTGGAACCGGCGCGGCGCGAACGCCCTGACCTTCGAAACCGTCTGTCATACGAGGAAACAACATGTCCGCTCAGAAAAAATACGTTTACGCCTTTGGCGCAGCCCTGACCGAGGGCGACGCCTCGATGAAGAACCTGCTCGGCGGCAAAGGCGCGAACCTGGCCGAGATGTGCCGCCTGGCCATTCCCGTCCCCGCCGGTTTCACCATCAGCACCGAGGCCTGCGCCGTGTACACCGACCACGGGCAGGCGCACGTCCTGGCCATGCTGAGCGAAGAGGTCAAAGCGGGCGTGGCCCAGGTCGAGCGGGAGATGGGCAAGCGCTTTGGTAACAACGACGACCCGCTGCTGCTGTCGGTGCGCTCGGGCGCGCGCGCCTCGATGCCCGGCATGATGGACACGATTCTCAACCTCGGCCTGAACGACGAGGCGGTCGCCGGTCTGGCCGCCAGGACCAACAACGAGCGCTTTGCCTGGGATTCGTACCGCCGCTTCATCCAGATGTACGGTGACGTGGTCATGGGCCTGAAGCCGGTGTCCAAGGAGGAGCACGACCCGTTCGAGGTGATCATCGACATGGTCAAGGAAAAGCGCGGCGTCAAGCTCGACACCGACCTGGACACCGCCGACCTCAAGGAGCTGGTGCAGCGCTTCAAGGCGTTGATCCGCGCCCGCATCGGCCGCGACTTCCCCGTCGACCCCTGGGAACAGCTCTGGGGATCGGTGTTCGCGGTGTTTGAGAGCTGGAACAACGACCGCGCCAAGGTGTACCGCGAACTCAACGACATCCCGCAGTCCTGGGGCACGGCGGTCAACGTGCAGGCCATGGTGTTCGGCAACCTCGGCGACAGCAGCGCCACCGGCGTGGCCTTCTCGCGCGACGCCGGCACGGGTGAAGACCTGTTCAACGGCGAGTTCCTCATCAACGCCCAGGGCGAAGACGTGGTCGCCGGGGTTCGCACCCCGCAGCAGATCACCCGGCTGGGGTCGCAACGCTGGGCGCAGCTGGCGCTGGTCAGCGAGGAGGAGCGTCGTGCCCGGTTCGCCTCGCTCGAAGAACTGATGCCCGCGATCTACCAGCAACTGCTGCAGGCCGAAACGCTGCTGGAGAACCATTTCCGCGACATGCAGGACATGGAATTTACCATCCAGGAAGGCAAGCTCTGGATGCTGCAGACCCGCAATGGCAAGCGCACCGGCGCGGCCATGGTGCGCATCGCGATGGAGATGCTCGACCAGGGCATGATCGATGAAAAAACCGCGCTGCTTCGCGTGAGCCCGGACCGCCTGAACGACCTGTTGCACCCGATCTTCGACCCGGCGGCGCAGAAGGCGGCCACCGTGATTGCGCGCGGCCTGCCGGCGAGTCCCGGCGCGGCCACCGGGCAGGTGGTCTTCTTTGCCGACGAGGCCGAGGAATGGGCCAAGGCGGGCAAGGCCGTGATTCTGGTGCGGCAGGAGACCTCGCCCGAGGACCTGCGCGGCATGAGCGTGGCCAAGGGCATCCTCACCGCACGCGGCGGCATGACCTCGCACGCGGCGGTGGTCGCGCGCGGCATGGGCAAGTGCTGCGTCAGCGGCGCCGGTGCGGTGCACGTGGACTACAAGGCGCGCCAGTTCAGCGTCGACGGCAAGACCTGGGGCGAGGGCGACTGGATTTCGCTCAACGGCTCCACCGGCGAGGTTTACGACGGTCAGGTCGGCACCCGCGACCCCGAACTCAGCGGCGACTTCGGCAAGCTGATGGCCCTGGCCGACCGGCACAAACGCCTGGAAGTCCGCACCAATGCCGACACACCCGAGGACGCCAAGGTGGCCCGCAGTTTTGGCGCCACCGGCATCGGCCTGTGTCGCACCGAGCACATGTTCTTTGAAGGCGAACGCATCCTGCCGATGCGCGAGATGATCCTGGCCGACGACGAGGCCGGCAGGCGCAAGGCGCTGGCCAAGCTGCTGCCGATCCAGCGCGCCGACTTCGAGGGCCTGTTCCTCGCGATGAACGGGCATCCGGTCACGATCCGTCTGCTCGACCCGCCGCTGCACGAATTCGTGCCCCACGATGAGGCCGGACAACGCCAGCTGGCGCAGGAGATGAAGGTCTCGGTCGGCAAGATCCGCATGCGGGTCGACGACCTGCACGAGTTCAACCCCATGCTCGGCCACCGCGGCTGCCGCCTGGGCATCACCTACCCCGAAATCACCGAGATGCAGGCCCGCGCCATTCTGGAAGCGGCGCTCGATGCGCGCCTCAAGGGTGCCGACGTCAAGGCCGAGATCATGGTGCCGCTGGTCGGCACGGTGCGCGAATTCAACGCACAGGCCGTGGTGATCCGGCGCACGGCGGAGCAGGTGTTCGCCGAGCGCGGCGAGCGCATCGACTTCCTGTTGGGCACGATGATCGAGACCCCTCGCGCCGCCGTGATCGCCGACAGCATCGCCAAGGCGGCGGAGTTCTTCTCGTTCGGCACCAACGACCTCACGCAGATGACGCTGGGCTTCTCGCGTGACGACGCCGGCAAGTTCCTGCCCGACTACCTGCGCAACGGCATTTACGAGCACGACCCGTTCCGATCCATCGACCAGAAGGGGGTCGGCGTGCTGGTCGAGATGGCGGTACAAAAGGGCCGGGGATCGCGTCCCGGCCTGGAAACCGGAGTCTGCGGCGAACACGGGGGCGATCCGGCGTCGGTCGCCTTCTTCCACCGCGCGGGGCTCGATTACGTCAGCTGCTCTCCGTACCGTGTGCCGATCGCTCGCCTGGCGGCGGCGCAGGCGGCACTCGGCGGCTGAAACCGGCAGCAACGCGGGTCAACCCATCCATTCCTCCCGCCGGCAGGCGCGACCCACCATGCGCATTTCCAGTTTCGCCCTGGCAGCGGCCTGCATCGCCGGCTGCGCCACCCTGACCCAAGACTCGCTGGACACCCGCTTCGGCGCGGCCGACCCCACGCGGTTCGACCAAGCGGCCGTGCCGGCGCCTGGCGGGGTGTCCTACCGCCAGGATGTGCGCCCGATCCTGGAGCGCCGCTGCGTCGTCTGCCACGGTTGTTATGACGCGCCCTGCCAGCTCAAACTGGGCTCTTGGGAGGGCGTGGCCCGCGGCACCAGCAAGGCGCTGGTCTATGACGGCACCCGGCTGCTCGAAGCGCCGCCCACCCGCCTGTTCGTCGATGCGCAGACGGCCTCGCAATGGCGCCAGAAAGGCTTCGATGCGGTGCTCAACGAGCGCACGCCGACGCCCGAGAACAACCTGGCCGCCAGCGTGCTGTACCGCAGCCTGGCACTCAAGAAGGCCCATCCCCTGCCCGACGAGCCGGTGCTCTCGGGCGGGTTCGACTTCTCGCTCGACCGCAACCAGACCTGCCCGCGCCTGGACGAATACGACGCCTACGCGCGCCAGCAGCCGCTGGCCGGCATGCCCTACGGCCTGCCCGGGCTGGCGCCCAAGGAGCTGGACGTGATCACGCGCTGGCTCGCCGCGGGATCGCCCGACGAGGCGCAACCGGCGCTGCCCGCGTCCGTGGCACGCCAGGTGGCCGACTGGGAGCGCTTCCTGAATGGCGGCTCGCTCAAGGAGCAGCTGATGAGCCGCTACCTGTACGAGCACCTGTTCCTCGGCCATCTGGTGTTCGAAGGCGACGCGCAGCGCCACAACTTCCGCCTGGTCCGGTCCGCCACGCCGCCCGGCCAGCCCGTGCAAGCCGTGGCCACCCGCCGCCCCTACGACGATCCTGGCGTGCAGCGGGTTCATTACCGGCTGGAACCCGAGTGCGAGACCCTGCTGGCCAAGACGCACATGCCCTATGTGCTGTCGCCGCAGCGCATGGCGAAGTACCGCGCCTGGTTCCTGGAGCCGGCCTATCCGGTGACCGCCCTGCCGTCGTACGACATCGAGCAGGCGTCCAACCCCTTCCTGACCTTTGCCGCGATTCCGCCGGACTCGCGCTACCGGTTCCTGCTGGACGAGGCCGAGTTCTTCATCATGAACTTCATCAAAGGGCCGGTCTGTCGGGGGCAGATGGCGCTGGACGTGATCCAGGATCGGTTCTGGGTTTATTTCGTCGACCCCCGTCACGAGGGCGGCGCGGGGCTTGCTGGCGCGGAACTGGAGGCACGCCTGGCCAGCACCCTGCGGCTGCCGGCCTACTACGGCAGCGACGCCTCGATGCTGCTGGCGTGGGGCGAACTGGCCCGCATTGAAGACCAGATCCTGGCTGCCAAGAACGACAGCCTGCGGCAGCGCTTCGGCGGGGCACAGAAAGTCGATCTGCCGCTGATCTGGGACGGCGATGGCACCAACCGCAACGCAGCACTCACGGTGTTCCGGCACTTCGACAGCGCCTCGGTGGTCAAGGGTCTGGTCGGCGAGCCGCCCGAGACCGCCTGGGTGATCGGCTACCCGCTGTTCGAGCGCATCTACTACCTGCTGGTGGCCGGCTACGACCCCTTCGGCAACATCGGGCACCAGCTCAACAGCCGGCTTTACATGGACTTCCTGCGCATGGAAGGCGAGAGCAACTTCCTGTTGTTCCTGCCCAAAGCCGCGCGTGGACCGATCCGCGACCGCTGGTACCGCGGCGCCAGCGCCAATGTGAAAGCCTACATCGACGGCAGCCGCAACCCGCTGGATACGGAGACCGGCGTGCGGTATCGCTCCGCCGATCCACAGGCCGAGCTCTACGGCCTGCTTCGCCAGCGGCTGAATCCGGTGCTCGATCACCGTTTCGATCTGAACGCGGTGCCGGACGCGGCGCTGCGGCAAAGCCTTCAGGACCTGGCCAGCGTGCGCGGCGCCAGCCTCTCGTGGCTGCCCGAAGCAACGGTGCTGCGCGTCGACGCCCCACCGGCCGCGCCCCGGTACTTCAGCCTGCTGCGCAACACCGGCCATGCCAACGTGGCACACATGCTGCGCGAAAAGGGCGAACTGCTGCCGGCCGAGAACACCCTGACCGTCGTGCCCGGCTTCATCGGCGCCTACCCCAACGCGATCTACCGTGCCACGCCCGCGCAGCTGCCCGCGTTCACCCGCGCCGTGCAGGGGCTTGGATCGGAAAAGGATTACCGCGCGCTGGCAGACCGGTTCGCGATCCGGCGCACCAGTGCGGACTTCTGGGCCGCCAGCGATGCGCTGATCGACGCCTACGCGAAGTGGTCGCCGCTGGAGGCCGGCCTGTTCGACTACAACCGGCTGGAAAACCGCTGAGGTCCGCGCCCGAGCAGGCGTGCCATTCGGGTTTCACCGCGTCCGGTTGCCAGGGCATCACCGCTATGATGCGCCCCACCCGACCGGGTCGCCCGAGCACCAGCACCCCCCGCCATGCACGCCACCGCCCAGACCACCACTGCTGCTGCTGGGTCCCCGGCGATTGAGTCGCCGAAACCCAAGATTGCCGCACCCACCGATGCGCCGGCATCCAGCGCCACGATCAGCCTGCCCACCGGCGCGGTCGAAACGGCCCTGACCGAAGCGCTGCCAGTGCCCGACATGGTGTTCGGCGGCAGCATGCTGGTGCTGGTCATCATGTTCCACGCGTTCTGGATCCGCTTCATCACCAGCAGTTTTCTCAAGCGTCTTCAAGGCAAATCGGTGCGCACGCGCCTCTGGCGGGCAGACCTGCTGTTTGCCATCATGGTGGTGTCCCTGCTGTCGCTGCACATGGCCGAGGTGTTCATCTGGTCGGTGGGGCTGGTGTTCGGTGGCGTCGTGACCGAATGGGCCAAGGCCGGCTACTTTGCCGCCAACTGCTATACCGCCCTGGGCGAACCCTTCTCTTTGCCACATGCCTGGCGCCTGCTGGCCCCGATCATCGCAATCTCGGGCATTTTCACGTTCGCCTGGACCGCCAGCGTGCTGGTGAACTTCGTCGCACGCTACAACGACCTGCGTGCCGAGGCCCTGATGGAGCGGGCCCGCCAGCGCCGCGACGGGCATCCGGCGAAGTCCGCCGAAAAGAACCCGCCTGACTCTTGACTCCCACCCATGCGGGACCCGTCCATCGTGCTCGCGCCACCCGTGCGGAACGAAACGGCGCGAACTTGTGGCACGCCGGTTTTCAGGGGCCGCGCCCTGTGGTACGGTCATGTTTTTCCCACCATCCTGATGATCTGAGGAACAGCCATGTCGAAGGAACGAGCCGCCATCGGAGCCAACGGGCTCCCCCTGCCCATCCTGCCACCGGAACGCGACGTGCGGGTCTGGGCCAAACTGACGCGCGTGGTGGTCTACACGCCGGGCTTCCTGGCCCTGCTGCTGCTCAAGGTCGGCGAGCCCACCGGTTTCGGCATCACGGTGGAGCTGCTGATGCTGGCCAGCACCGCGGCCATCGTGGCCGGCCTGTTCATCGGCACCCAATCGGACGCGGCCGGCGCCGACCATTCGTCCCGCGTCTCGGCCTGGAGCGGGGGCCTCGTTCTGGAACTGCTGTGCGCGGTACCGATCCTGTGTGCGGTGCCGGGCCTGTTCCACGAGCTGGCCAACAGCAGGCTGCTGCACAGCGCGACGCCGGGCGCGGTGGCCGTGCCACTGGGCATCACCGAACTGCTGCCCGCCGTGGCCATCCTGCCGTTCATGTTGTACCAACTGGGCGGTTTCGGCACCTTGCACTACGTGGTGCCGCGCGCCGTCAACTGGGTCATCAACCTCGGCATCCTCGGCCTGATCCTGGGCAGCACCGCGGCCAACCGCATGGGTGCGTTCGCGGTCGAAAAAGCGCTTGTCGCCACGCTCGTCATCTCGATGGCGTTGGTCGTGTTCTACGGCGTGATGAAGCTGCGCCAGATGCAGGCCGAATACGACGACAACCTGCCGCTCAAGCCGCACAAGGACGACAAGTAGGCGGAACTCCCCCTCGCCCCCCCCGCCTCACCCCTCCCGGTCATGAACATTCAAAAAGACACCATCGTCACCATCCGCTACCGGGTGTCTGACGCCCAAGGCAAGCTGATCGACGAGGCCAAAGAGCCCACGTCCTACCTGCATGGCGGCTACGGCAACACGCTGGCGAAGATCGAGGCGGCGCTGGAGGGCCAGCAGGCGGGCTACCAGACCACGTTGCAACTCCAGCCCGCCGACGCGTTCGGCGAGCGCGACGAATCGCTGCTGCAGACCATCGCGCGCAAGGACTTTCCACCGGGCGTCAAGGTCGGCGGCCAGCTGATGGGGCGCGACGCCGACGGCGCCGAGCAGGCCTTCACCGTGGTGAAGATCAAGGGCGACACGGTGTTCCTGGACGGCAACCACCCCTGGGCCGGCAAGACGCTGCGCTTCAACCTGAAGGTGATCGAGGTGCGCGCGGCCAGCCCCGAGGAAGTGGCCCACCGCCATGCCCACGGGGCGCATGGGCACCACCATTGAGCCGGCCGGCGCACAACGCGCAGTCGATGAAACCGGCGCGGCCCACGTCAGGACCGCCGCGCACGGCCGCTCCGAAGCGGCCGGCCGCCCCCCCCAGTGGGGGGAAGCGCCGAAGGCGCATCGGGGGGCGTTCATCTCAGGCCAGCAACTGCACGTTGCCGCCGGCCGCCGTGGTGTTCACGGTGAGGGTCTGCTCGGCGCAGAAGCGCATCAGGTAGTGCGGACCGCCGGCTTTCGGGCCGGTGCCGCTCAGGCCCTCGCCGCCGAAGGGCTGCACGCCCACGACCGCGCCGATCATGTTGCGGTTGACGTACACGTTGCCGACCCGCGCGGCCTGCGCCATCGCCTGGGCGCGGCTGTCGATGCGGGTCTGGATGCCAAGCGTCAGGCCGTAGCCCAGCGCGTTGATCTGCGCGATGACGGCCAGCGGATCGCCGCTCCAGCGCACGATGTGCAGCACCGGGCCGAAGATTTCCTGCTGAACACTGGCAATCGACGGCACTTCAAACGCTGCGGGCGGTATCAAATTCATAGCGCCTTGTGGCCATTCGGCGCTGGGAAGCAGGCACTTTGATGCTGAACTCAGCCGGTTCAGGTGCTCCTGGATGCCCTCGAAGGCCTCCCGGTCGATCACCGGGCCGACATCGGTGGCCAGATCGGCCGGGTCGCCCACCTGCAGCTCCCGCGCGGCGCCCTGGATCATCTCGATCACGCCGTCGGCGATGCCCTCGTGCAGGCACAGCAGCCGCAGCGCCGAGCAGCGCTGGCCGGCCGAGCGGAAGGCGCTTTGCACCACCGCGTCCACCACCTGCTCGGGCAGCGCGGTGCTGTCCACCACCATGGCGTTGATGCCGCCGGTCTCGGCGATCAGCGGCACGATGGGGCCGTCCTTGGCCGCCAGCGCGCGATTGATGAGCCGCGCCACGGCGGTGGAGCCGGTGAAGGCCACGCCCGCGATGCCCGGCAGCGCCACCAGCGCGGCGCCCACCGTCTCGCCGGGGCCGTGCAGGAGCTGCACCGCGTCCACCGGCACGCCGGCGCCATGCAGCAGCTGCACCGCCTCCCAGGCCACGCCGGGCGTCTGTTCGGCCGGCTTGGCCAGCACGGTATTGCCGGTGGCCAGCGCCGCCGCCACCTGGCCCATGAAGATCGCCAGCGGGAAGTTCCAGGGGCTGATGCAGACCCAGACCCCGCGCCCGGTCAACCGCAGCTCGTTGCTTTCGCCGGTGGGGCCGGGCAGTGCCATCGGCGCCTGCAGGCGCTCAGCCTCGCCAGCGTAGTAGCGCAGAAAATCCACCGACTCGCGCACCTCGGCCACCGCGTCGCCCCAGGTCTTGAAGGCTTCCTTCACCAGCAGCGTACAGAAGCGGGGCAGCTCCAGCTGCAGCGCATCGGCGGCGCGGCGCAAGGCGGCAGCGCGCTCGGCGACGGGCACGTGGTTCCAATATTGATAGCAGTTCATGGCCACTTGACGCCGGTATTCGGCCGATTCGGTGTCAAATTCGGCGACCGTCGGCACCTGCACCGTCGCCAGCGCCCGCTGCAAGGGCGCGCGCATCGCCGCCACGGCCAGATCGAGGCCGGCGCTGTTCTGGCGACCCGCGCCGTACAGATCGGGCGGCAGCGGCAGCGATGGGTTCGGCGCCAGGTGCAGCGGCGACACCAGCAACGCGTCCAGCGGCACCGATTCGTCGGCGAGCTGGTGCACAAAGGATGAGTTGGCGCCGTTCTCCAGCAGCCGGCGAACCAGGTAGGCCAACAGGTCGCGGTGCGCCCCCACCGGCGCGTAGACCCGGCAGGCCACCAGCGGGTTCTTCAGCACCTCGCGGTAGGTGCCTTCGCTCATGCCGTGCAGGCGCTGCAGTTCGAAGCGGGGCGAGCCGCCCTGAAACAACGGCGAATCGGGCTCGGGGCCGGGGCGGGAGACCGCGCGCTCGGCTCCGTGTCCCCCGCCCGCTTCGCGGGCTCCTCCTTGACCTGCGCCGAACGCGCGGCCTCCCACCCCCCCATGACCGCCAGACACATCAACCCCCGACGGCCGCGCCGCCATCTGCAGGATGGCCGCGATGGTGCCCGCATTGTGGGTGGCGAATTGCGGCCAGACAGCGTCGGGCGCGGCCAGCAACGCGCGGGCGCAGGCCAGGTAGCTGATGTCGGTGTGGTGCTTGTGGGTGAACACCGGGTAGTGCGGCAGGCCAGCCTCCTGGGCCCGCTTGATCTCGGCGTCCCAGTAGGCGCCCTTGACCAGGCGGCACATGAAACGCAGCCGGTAGCGGCGCGCCAGTGCAATGACCTGTTCCACCAGCGCCAGCGAGCGGGTCTGGTAGGCCTGCAGCGCCAGCCCGAAACCGCGCCACTGCGGATGGTGCTGCGCCACTTGCGCGGCCAATGCCTCGAACACGTCGAGCGACAGCTCCAGCCGGTCCACCTCTTCGGCGTCGATGGTCAGGCTGATGTCGGCGCGCGCAGCCTGTTCGCACAGGCGCCAGACCCGCGGCACCAGCTCGCGCAGCACCCGGGCGTGCTGCGCGGCCTCGTAACGCGGGTGCAGGGCGCTCAGCTTGATGGAAATCCCATCTTTTCGCTCGATTCCCATCGTCGGGCGGTCGTTGGCAGCTATCTTTGCGATAGCGTTCTGGTAGCTCGCCAGGTAGTGCAGGGCATCCGCATCGGTGCGCGCGCCTTCGCCCAGCATGTCATAGCTGTAGCTGAGATTCGGCTGCCGGCGGCGCGCGCCATCGGCCTCGGCCATGCCTTCCTCGATGGTCTGGCCGAGCACGAACTGGCGGCCCAGCAGTTGCACGGCGCGCAGCGTGGCCGCCACCACGGTGCGGGCGCCCAGGCGCGTCACCAGGCCGGGCGCCTCGCCGCCGGCGCCTTCGGCGCCAGGCAGGAACTTCTTGGACAAGGCGATGGCGCTGGACGACAGCCGCGCCAGCGTCGAATACCCGGCGGCATCGAAGTCCGCGCGGCCGAGCTGGTCGGCCGTCAGCGCGATGGCGGTCTCGGCGTCGGGCACGCGCAGCAAGGCCTCGGCCAGGCGCATCAGTGCCAGTCCCTCGGCGCTGGAGATCGGGTATTCCTTGAGCAGGCTGTCCACCGCCCAGAACGGCGGCGGGTTGTCACGCACCGCCTGAACCCAGGGCGCCGCCACGCGGGCCGCGGCCGACCAGTCCAGGGTGCCGTGCAGCATGGCCAGGCACTCGGCCACACAGTCGGCCTCGGGGCGGTAGGGAAAGGGCAGCCGGTCGGTGGTGGGATCGGCCGTGAACCGGGGCGCATCAGACATCGGAACTCCAGGGCAACTGTTGAATGCTGCGATGGTGTATCGACTTTCTGTGAATTTCACGCTAAATTTCAGTTGATCTACCGAGTTTTTCACTATTCATGACCGAATCTTCCTTGGGCATCGACCGCATCGACCAGCGCATCCTGAGCGCGCTGCAGGCCGATGGCCGACTGTCCAACCTAAAGCTGGCCGAGGCGGTGGCGCTGTCGCCCACCGCGGTGCTCGCGCGGGTGCAGCGCCTCACGCGCGAGGGCTACATCCTGGGCTACGAGGCGCGGCTGAATCCTCTGAAGCTCGGGCGGGGCATGATGGTGTTTGTCGAGGTGCTGCTGGACCGCACCACGCCGAACGTGTTCGAGCAGTTCCGCGCCGCGGTGCAGGCGCAGGAGGCCATCCTCGAATGCCACATGGTGGCCGGCGGCTTCGACTACCTGCTCAAGACCCGCATGGCCGACATGGCCGCCTACCGCGAGTTCGCCGGCACCGTGCTGTGGCAACTGCCCGGCGTGCGCGAAACCCGCACCTACCCGGTGATGGAAGAAGTGAAGAACACCACCCGCCTGCCGCTTTAGGCACCCCCGATGCGGGCGCACAATGGCCTTTTTCTCCGGAGGAATTCGAGATGACACTTCGCCCGCTTCTCGCCGCACTGTCGCTCGCTCTGACCGCCGTCGAAGGCGGCGCGCAGACCCACACCATGAAACCCGGCCTGTGGGAACACAGCTTCACCATGAAAAGCCAGAGTGGCAAGATGGAGCAGGGCATGGCCGAGCTGCAGAAGCAGATCGCAGCCATGCCGCCCGACAAGCGCAAGCAGATGGAACAGATGATGGCGCAGAGCGGTGTGGCGATGGGCTCCAAGGTCAACGTGGTCAAGGTCTGCGTCACGCCCGAAGACGCCGCGCGCGCGGAGATGCCCAGGTTCAACGACCAATGCAAGCAGGAAGTGACCCAACGCAGCGGCAACTCGATGAAATTCAGCTTCACCTGCACCGGCAAGCCGCCCACCAGCGGCGAGGGCGAGGTGACCTTCACCAGCCCCACGGCCTACACCAGCAAGTCGATCGTGAACACTGTCGTCGATGGCAAGCCCGAGCGCATGACCATGGACCAGACCGGCAAGTGGCTGGCCGCCGACTGCGGCGCGGTGAAACCGATCAAGCGCTGAGCAGGCCGGTCACACGGGCCGCGCTGCGCCGCGGATCAGCGCGTGCCGGAGAGAAACGAACGGATGACCTGGTTCACTTCGTCCGCATGGCGACGGTTCAGCCAGTGGTCCGCGCCTTCAATGCGGTGGATGCGCAGGTCGCTCACGTGCTGCGCCAGCCCGTCCAGCAACACCGGGCGCAATGCCGCGTCGCCGGTGCCCCAGATGACCTGGGTGCGCACACGCACCTGAAAGTCGGCCGGATTCAGCTTGGCCGCCACCGCCGCCATGCGGCCGGGCGCATCCGGCGTGTCGGGATGCAGCGGTGAAGCGCGGTAGTAGTTGCAGCCGCCGGTCAGGCCCTGGGCCCAGCACGCCCGGTACGCGGCGCGCTCGTCGTCGGTCAGGTCTCCGACCAGCTCCTGCAAGTAGGCGAAATCGTCGGCGGCGAGGATGGCTTCAGAGCCCGCCAGGCGCAACACGTTCATGTAGTCAGCAGCCTCTTGCTGGGCCGTGTCGTGGGCCAGCGCCCGCGCATAGGGGATCGTGTGCGGCGCGTTGAGGATCACCAGGTTGGACAGCAGCGCCGGATGCTGCGCGGCCAGGCTCCAGGCCAGGGCGCCACCCCAGTCGTGGGCAATCAACGCCTGCACCGGGGCGCCGAGCGCGCCGATCACCGCGCACAGGTCGGCCACCAACAGCGGCGCCTTGTAGGCGCTTGCGTCCAGCGGCTGCGACGAGCGGTTGAAGCCGCGCAGGTCCAGCGCGACGCAGCGGTAATCGGTGGCGAAGGCGGTGAGCTGGCGGTGCCATGTGTACCAGCACTCGGGAAAGCCGTGCACGAACAGCAGCACCGGAGCGCCCGACGGGCCACAGGCCTGGGCGTGCAGGCGGATGCCCTCGGCGGTGTCGAAATACAGGGTTTCAAGCGGTGGATGGTCGGTCATGGTGGGTCTGGTGGGATGGCGCGGATTCTCGCTGCCCTTGCTGCCGTGCTCACGATGCGCGGTGGCGCCTGCGCCGCACCGTCCAGGCTGCCAGGGCGACGGCCGCCAAGGCCAGCACCGCCAGCGCATGGTTGCGGTACTCGGGGATCCAGTAGTTCACAAAGGTGTTGATCAGCACCTGTTTCGACGGGTTGTACCCCTCGGGCATCGGCAGCACGCCGTTGGCCTTCGCCCAGGCGTCGTAGTCGGCCCGCATCGCCGCGAATTCCCGCGGCCGCTGCAGTTGCAGGTCACGGGTTTCACCGGGATCGGTGCGCAGGTCGTACAGGTGCCACTGCCCGTCGCCGATCGGTGGCAAGTTCAGCGTGATCTTCAGGTCGCCCTTGAACAACGCCTTGTTCCCGGCCAGTTCGTAGCCCAGCGGCTCGTCGGGGGCGCGGATTCGCGCGGCCGGGTCTTTCAGCGCCGGCACCAGGCTGTGCCCGGTGGGCGTTTCGATGGGCTGCCCTCGGAAGTGCGTGCCGGGCCGCTCCAGGCCGGCCAGCTCCAGCAGGGTCGGCACGATGTCGGTGACATGGGTCAGCCCGGCGTGGATGTGGTTGCGCGCCATGCCCGGCACGCCGCTGATGATCAGGGGTGAACGCAGCCCGCCTTCACCGGCATAGAACTTGAACGTGTCCAGCGGCGACGCCGACGCGCTGGCCCACGATGGCCCGGGAATCGCGTAGCCGCCTTTGCCGCCAAGGCGGTCGAGATCGCGGCTGTAGTTGAAGCGCAGCCACAGGTCCGCTTCGCGGTAGTCCGAGCCCTCCGGCCCGTTGTCGGACAGGAAGATGAACACCGTGTTCTCGAACTGGCCGGTGGAATTGAGGTGCGCGATCAGTCGCCCGACCTCGTGGTCCATCGACTCGGCCATCGCGGCGTACACCTCCATCAGCCGCGCCTGGTACTGGCGCTCCTTTGGGTCCAGGGCCGCCCAGTCGCCGGTGGTGGCCATGGTGGTCATGGACACGTCCGCGGGTATCAGGCCGAGCTCGGCGGCTCGGCGCCGCCGGGCCTCGCGCACGGCGGTCCAGCCCTGGTCGTAGCGACCCTTGTTGCGTTCGATGAACGATTGCGGCGCCTGCAAGGGCACATGGTTGGCCTGGAAGCCCACATAGGCAAAGAAAGGCTGGGCGCTGCCCGCGCCCTCTCGCAGGTAGCCGATCATCTTGTCGACGATGAAGGTCGAGGAGAAGAACTCCCTCGGCAGAACGGGCGGCTTGCCGTCCTCGAACCAGTTCACGCGCGCGGTGTGGGGGAGGTAGCGCTTCTCGGGCTCCCAGTTGTCCGACCCGGTATCGCCCATGATGAACGAGCGATCGAAACCGCGCCGGTCGGGCAGGTTGTGCGGCTCGTTGCCGACATTCCATTTGCCGGTGATGTAGGTGCGGTAGCCGCCGGCCTGAAGCAGCGTGCCTACTGTGACCACGTTCGGGACCAGCGAGCCCAGGTAACCGGGTCGGCCGAGGTGCTCGCCGGGCATGGTTTCGCGCAGGTTGCCGTGGCCAGCGCGGTGATGGCCCACGCCGGTCAGCAGCATGGCCCGGGTGGGCGAGCACGAAGCGGCAACGTGGAAGTTCGAAAAGCGCACCCCGTCGCGTGCCAGCGCATCGAGGTTCGGCGTGGCGATTTCGCCGCCAAAGGCGCCCACATCGGTGAAGCCCCAGTCGTCGGCCACCAGCACCACGATGTTGGGTCGCGCGGCATGGGCGGCGAACGCGCAGCCACCGATGCAGAGCACCAGGGCCAACCGCCAAATCATCCGTTTCATCGCGTGCGCCTTCAGGGTGCTTGGTTGGCTGCCGGCGCGGGCCTGGCCCGCTCAAGCAACGCATCGCGGACGGCCCACAGCCGGTCCTGTCCCCAGACCGCGGTGTCCCCGACGCGAAACGAAGGAACACCCCATAGGCCCAAGGCAAACAGTTCCTCGCGGTTCTTCTCGGCTGTCAGGCGCCAGGCTTCGTCCTTGAGTGCCTCCCGCGCCTCGGCCCATGAAAGCCCGGCGCGCTCGACGATGGTCCGCAGGCCCCGGTCGCTGCCGGCGTCGATGCCTTCGGCCCAAACCCCTCGCAGGAAGGACAGCACGTAGGCCTCGGCGCGGCCCGCGCGCTGCGCAAGCGTGATGAGCGCCAGGCCGCGCTCGGCCGGGCGGCCCACGGGATCGTTCACACGCCCGAACGGCACCCCACGCAAGAAGGCCTCGCGCGCCGCGTCCTGGGAGATGTAGGCCCGTTTCGCGCGCGGCACCGGCAAACCGCGCATCACCATCGGCAGGACGTAGCGCAATCGCACCGTCGCTCCGGCGAGCCGCGCCAGTTCGAACACGCGCGGGGCCACGATAGCCGAATACGGACTGCGCAGGGAAAAGTAGAAATCGATCGTTTGCGGGTCATCCAGCTGAACGGGCTCGGTCAGGTCCGCCACGGGCGGAAAAAGCGCGCCCTGCACGCCCGGGCTCTGCGCGCCAAGATCCTGCAGGCGCCGCTCAAGATGATGCAGCCGGTCGATGCCCCAATACCATTCGCCCCCATAGAAGAACATGCCGCCCAGGTAGTGCCCCAGACGCTCGCGAAGCGCGTCGGCCTCGCGCACCTGCGAGGCCGCGGCAGCCCGCGCCGGCTCGTCGACCGTCTTGCCCGCCAGCTCTGGCGTCGCCCACAGGCGCGCGCAAAGGTCCGCGGCCTCCTCGACGAACCGTCCCCGGCGGATCGCATCCACCAGGAGAACGGTCGCGGTCCGGGCCGAATCCGCATCGGGCTGGATGCCGGGGTCGACGAAAGGCAGATGCCAGTGCCGCGCGAGCCGCTCGGCGTCGTGCCGGCTGTAGGCGACGAGCTTTTCGCGTTCGGGTGCCGCGCTGTCCGGGGGCGGTCCGACGACATGCGGGACCAACTCGATGTCATAGCGCGCAACCAACTCTGGCAGCACGGCGCCGACCAGGGCGCTGTAGGGGTCGTCGACCTGGTGAAAGTAGTGGACCTGGTGGCCCTGCCCACTCGCCTGCCGCCGGCGTTCGGCCTTCAGCCGGGCCTTGTCAAGCCGCTCCCGCGAAAGCAGATGCTGGCTGATGGCCGGCATCAACCAGGTCTTCAGCGACACCGCCCGCCCCCCTCGGCGCACGGGCGACCCTTCACCTGCGTGTTCATCCGCCCCACTCTAGCACCCCACAGGCGCCTGGAGGGGTCGCGGTCCGCGCTACGCGAACGCGAAATGTTCGTTGTCGAGCTGCATCACCGACTTCGTCGGCGCCAGCGCACCCGTGCGGTGGGCATTGGCCCGGGGCATCAGGCGCTCGAAGTAGAACTCGGCCGTCTGGATCTTGGCACGGTAGAACTCGGCCGATTCCTTGCCGGCGCCGCTGTCCAGCAGCGCCTGTGCCTTGGCCGCCTGAAGCGCCCAGTAGTAACCCATCATCACGAAGCCGGAGTACATCAGGTAATCAACGCTGGCCGAGCCCACCACCTCTTTGTCCTTGGGCGCGCGCAACATGATGGCCGTGGTCAGCACGTTCCATTCGGCAGCCCGTGCCGCCAGAACCCGTGCCATCGCACCCAGTGGCGTGCGCTTGAGCAGGTACGGCTTGGCGAACAGGGCCATGCGCAACGTGAAGTCTCGCACGCACTTGCCCTTGGTGCCCAGCAGCACTTTGCGCCCCAGCAGGTCGAGCGCCTGGATGCCGGTTGTGCCTTCGTAGAGGGTGGAGATGCGGGCATCGCGCACGATCTGCTCCATGCCGTGCTCCTTGATGTAGCCGTGGCCACCGAACACCTGCACGCCCAGGTTGGCGGCTTCCAGGCCCATCTCGGTCAGGAAGCCCTTGAGGATCGGGGTGTAGAAACCCAGTTCACCGTCGAACTGTTTGTAGGCGGCTTCGTCTCCGGTGGCCGCCGCGTTGAACATCTGGTCGCCGATCTTCAGCGCGTCGTAGATCATCGCGCGGCCGCCTTCGGCGATGGCCTTCTGGGTGAGCAGCATGCGGCGCACGTCGGGGTGCCAGATCAGCGCGTCGGCCTTGGCCTCGGGCTCCTTCTTGCCGGAGAGCGCGCGCATGGAACGGCGCTCCTTGGCATAGGGCAAGGCGCCCTGAAACGCGGCCTCGGCGTGGCACACGCCCTGCACCGCCGTGCCCAGGCGCGCGGTGTTCATGAAGGTGAACATCGCCTCCAGCCCGCGGTTGGGCTCGAACACCAGGAAGCCTTCGGCCTCGTCGAAATTCAGCACCGCCGTGGCCGAGGCGCAGATGCCCATCTTGTGTTCGATCGAGCCGCAGCTCACGCCGTTGCGTTCGCCGATGTTGCCCTCGGCGTCGACCTTGAACTTGGGCACCACGAACAGCGAAATGCCGCGCGTGCCTTCCGGCGCATCGGGCAGGCGGGCGAGCACGATGTGCACGATGTTCTCGGTCAGGTCGTGTTCACCGGCGGAGATGAAGATCTTGGTGCCGGTGATCTTGTAGCGGCCGCCCTTCTGCGGCACGGCCCGTGTCTTGACCTGGGCCAGATCGGTGCCGCATTGCGGCTCGGTCAGGCACATGGTGCCCGACCATTCGCCCGACACCAGCTTGGGGATGTACTGGGCCTTCTGCTTCTTCGAGCCGAACTGCATCAGCGTGTTGATGGCACCCACGCTCAGGCCCGGGTACATGGTGAACGACCAGTTGGCCGTGCCCATCATCTCCGACTTGAAAACGTTGAAGGACATCGGCAGGCCCTGCCCGCCGAACTCAGCCGGGAACGACAGGCCCTGCCAGCCGCCCTCGACGAAAGCCTGGTAGGCCTCCTTGAAGCCCTTGGGCGTGGTCACCACACCGCCGTCGAAGTGGCAGCCTTCCTCGTCGCCGCTGTGGTTCAGGGGCGCCAGCACCTCCTCGCACAACTGGGCCGCGCCTTCCAGAATCGCGTCCACCGTTTCCGGGTCGGCGTCCTTGCCGTTGGGCAGCGAAGCGTAGTGGGCCGGGTAGTCCAGCACCTCGTTCATCAGAAAGCGCATGTCGCGCAGCGGAGCCTTGTAATGGGACATGGTGAATTCCTCCGTGTGTTCGATGTTCAACGTTCAAGAATGGCCACGACACCCTGCCCGCCAGCGGCGCAGATGGAAATCAGGCCGCGACCGGAGCCCTTCTGTTCCAGCATCTTGGCCAGGTTGGCCACGATGCGCCCGCCAGTGGCCGCAAACGGGTGCCCGGCCGCGAGCGAGCTGCCGTTCACATTGAGCTTGCTGCGGTCAATCTTGCCCAGCGGTTTGGACAGGCCCAGCTTGTCCTTGCAAAACGTCTTGTCTTCCCAGGCCTTGAGCGTGCACAGGACCTGCGCGGCAAAGGCCTCGTGGATTTCATAGAAGTCGAAGTCCTGCAGGCTCAGGCCTGCGCGCGCCAGCATGCGCGGCACGGCGTACGCGGGCGCCATCAGCAAGCCTTCTTTTTCGCCGAAGAAGTCCACCGCGGCCACTTCGCTGACGCTCAGCCAGGCCAGCACCGGCAGCCCACGCGCCGCGGCCCATTCCTCGCTGCCCAGCAGCACGGCCGAGGCGCCGTCGGTCAGCGGTGTCGAGTTGCCGGGCGTCAGCGTGCCCTGCTCGGAGCGCACCTTCTTGTCGAAGCAAGGCTTCAGGCTGCGCAGTTTCTCGATGGTGAGGTCGGCGCGCAGGTTGTTGTCCTTGGCGACGCCTTTGTACGGCGTCATCAGGTCGGTGAAGAAGCCTTCGTCGTAGGCGCGGGCCAGGTTCTGGTGGCTGGCCAGCGCCAGGGCGTCCTGGTCCTCGCGGGCAATGTCCCATTCCATGGCCATCAGCTCGCAGTGCTCACCCATCGACAGACCGGTGCGCGGCTCGCCGTTGCGCGGCAAGGCGGGTTGCAGCAGCATCTGCGGGCGCACCTTGGCCAGTGCGGTCAAGCGCTGGGGCATGGTCTTGGCGCGGCTGGCCTCCAGCAGGATCTTGCGCAGCTTCTCGTTCAGGCCGATGGGCGCGTCCGAGGTAGTGTCCACGCCGCCGGCAATGCCGCATTCGATGTGGCCCAGCGCAATCTTGTTGGCCACCAGCATCGCAGCCTCCAGACCGGTGCCGCAGGCCTGCTGGATATCGAACGCGGGCGTGTCGCGCGACAGCGTGGTCGACAGCACCGACTCGCGCACGAGGTTGAAGTCGCGCGCGTGTTTCATCACCGCGCCGCCCACCACCTCGCCCAGGCGCTCGCCGTGCAGGTTGAATCGGTCCACCAGGCCTTGCAGCGTGGCGGTGAACATGTCCTGATTCGAGGCATTCGAGTAGACCGTGTTCGAGCGGGCGAACGGGATGCGATTGCCGCCCAGAATGGCCACGCGGCGAACGGTGGGCGTGGCAGTCTTGTTGGTCTTGGTCATGTTGGTCTTTCGTTCCAGTTTGTGGGGAATCACGCCGCCACGGCGTAGGCCAGTTGGGCGCGGAGATGGGGTTTGTCGCCTTTGGCGTTGCGCACCTCAAAGAGGGCGTTGTGCGGCAGGCTGCCGGGGACCTGCCGGGTCGCCCACAGCGAGGCTCGGCCGGGCAGGTACAGCGGCGTCTTGAATTCCACCGTCACCTCGGCTTTTTCAATCGGCTGGCGCGGCAACATCGCGGCCAGCGCGCGGGCCTTGGTCCACAGCCCGTGGGCAATCGCCTGGCGGAATCCGAACAGCTTGGCCGACGGCGCACTCAGGTGGATCGGGTTCATGTCGCCGGACACCAGACCGTAGCGGCGCCCGATGTCGGCCGACGCGCTGAACGTGGCCTGGCACGACAGTTCGACCGCGCTGCCCAGGGCGCTGACGCAGGGCTTGCCCACCGGGTTTTTCACGCCGAGGCGCAGCGCCGTCATGGTGCCGTCCCACACGAGCTCGCCGTCACGCGAGATCGCGAATTCAAGCGTGAACACCTGACCCTTTTCGTGCGCCAGCAGTTCACCGGTGCGCATTTCCACCCGAAGCACGTCGCCCACGTTGAGCCCGGCGTGCTGGCGGATGCGATTGGCCAGGTGCACCGTGCCCATCGCGGGCCAGGGGCAATGATCGGAGGCAAAGAACTCCATGACCAGCGGGAAGGTCAGCATCTGCGGGTACAGCACCGGCACGCCGGCTTCCGGCTTGAAGCCGCAGACCTTGGCGTAGGCGGCCACCTCCGCGGCGTCGAGCGTCACCGCAGGCCGCACATAGGTCACGGGTTTGAGGGCCTTGACCACGCCGGGGCGCTTGCGGCTGGACAGCAACGCGCCGGCGTACATCTGCGCGGCATGCCGGGGCGTGGCGATTTCGATGGTGGTCATCGCGGGTTTTTTTCGTGTCGCCATCACGCCCCCATGATGCTTTGGCCGCACACGCGCACCACGTTGCCCGTGATGCCAGCGGAGGCGGGTGATGCGAACCAGCCGATGGCTTCGGCCACGTCCACGGGCAGGCCGCCCTGGCTCATGGAGTTCATGCGGCGGCCCGCTTCGCGGATGGCAAAGGGAATGGCCGCCGTCATGGCGGTCTCGATGAAGCCCGGCGCCACCGCGTTGATGGTGATGCCCTTCCTGGCGAACGCGGGCGCGTTGCTCTGCACCATGCCCACCACGCCCGCCTTGGACAGCGCATAGTTGGTCTGGCCCATGTTGCCGGCGATGCCGGAGATGGACGACACGCACACGATGCGGCCGCCGTCCTTGAGCGCACCGGACGCCACCAGCGCGTCGTTGATGCGTTCCTGCGTGGACAGGTTCACATTCACCACCATCTGCCACAGGTGCTCTTTCATGTTGGCAATGGTCTTGTCGCGCGTGATGCCGGCGTTGTGCACGATCACGTCCCAGCCGCCATCGGCCATGGCTGCATCGACCAAAGCCTGCGGCGCATCCGCCGAGCCGATGTCCAGCGCGATCGCCGTGCCGCCGATCTTGGCGGCCACGGCGTCGAGACCTTCCTGCGCCTGCGGCACATCCAGGCAGATCACGCTGGCACCGTCACGCGCCATGACCTCGGCGATGGACGCACCGATGCCGCGCGACGCGCCGGTCACCAGCACTTTCTTGCCCGCCAGGGGTGCGGACCAGTCCGCGGGTGCGCTGCCTGCGCCCACGGGCTTGCCAACGCGGATTACCTGCGCCGAGACGTAGGCGCTGCGCGGCGACAGCAGGAAACGCAGCGTGGATTCGAGCTGGTCTTCGGCGCCTTCGGCCACGTAGACCAGTTGCACGCCGATGGCTTTCTTGAGCTCCTTGGCCAGCGAACGGCTCAGGCCTTCGAGCGCGCGCTGGATGGTGGCCTGCCGCGGCGAGGTGCAGCCCTCGGGCGGTCGGCCCAGAATCACCACGCGACCGCAGGGCAGCACCGAGCGCGCGGCGTCGTGGAAGAACCGGTACAGCGCATCAGACTGGGTGCTGTCGGTCAGTCCGGTGGCATCGAACACCAATGCCTTGACTTTTTCTCCGGGCTTGCCTTCGCTGCCCCAGCGACCCGTCATCAGGCCGGCCTTGTTGGCAATCGGTGTCCATTGCGGCAGCTGCGGGTGGGCCACGGTCTGCGCGCCGATGGCGCAGAAGAAGGACGCCAGCACCTCCAGCAGCCGGGCGTCGGCTCCACCGCCGACCAGCACCGAACCTTTGATCACCGGCTGGCCGGCCTTGTAGCGCTCCAGCTTCAGGGGTTTGGGCAGACCGAGCGTCTGGGCCAGGCGGGCGCCAATGGGAGAGTTGGCAAAGTCGAGATAGGAATCCGTCATGTTGGGGGTCCGTTAGGCCGCACGTCCGCCCATGCGGGGCATACAGCCATGAAAAGAATTGAATCCGCGCGCCTTTGGTCACCACAAGCGCGCCAATGAGGATACGACCGGGAAGCACGCAAAGGTGCGTGGTCTTTAGGGCCTAGGCTCTAGCGTCAGGGTGGCGCTGTTTCGGTTCGAACTGCCCCGATGACGCTGCACGGCGCCCGGGCGGAGATACCATCCCGGTACCTTGGCATTCCGCCCCCGCTCCTGAAACAACCGTCCTGCCGCCATGCTCCGCTACCTCACCGTCCCCGTCACCGCTTTCCAGCAAAACTGCTCCATCGTCTGGTGCGATGAGACGAACAAGGCCGCCGTCATCGACCCGGGTGGCGATCTCGACACGCTGCTGACCGAAATCCGCCGCCTGGGGCTGACGCTGGAGCAGATCTGGCTCACCCACGCCCACATCGACCACGCCGGCGGCACGGCCGAACTGGCCAGGCGGCTGAACCTGCCCATCATCGGCCCGCACCCCGGCGACCAGTTCTGGATCGACGGCCTGCCGCAGCAGGGCACGATGTTCGGCTTCCCGAATGCCGACACGTTCAAACCCACACGCTGGCTGGCCGACGGCGACACGGTGCAGATCGGCCACGCCACGCTGAACGTGCGCCACACGCCCGGCCACACGCCGGGCCACGTGGTGTTCCACGCGCCCGAAATCAAGCGCGCGTTCGTCGGCGACGTGCTGTTCGCCGGCTCGATCGGCCGCACCGACTTCCCGCAAGGCGACTACGACACCTTGATCGACAGCATCACCCAGCGCCTGTGGCCAATGGGTGACGACACCGTGTTCATCCCCGGCCACGGGCCGGAAAGCACTTTCGGGCGCGAGCGCAAGATGAATCCGTTTGTGGGCGGGACCTGAGCCGATCCGCGATCAGGAATTCCTGGCCTGCTCGTACAGCCCCTGCACCTTGGGCACGTTGGCCTCGAGCTGCTTGATGCGCTCGGGGCCCGTCGGGTGGGTGGACAGGAATCCCGGCGGGCCGTTGCTGCCGTTGGCGGCGGCCATCTTTTTCCACAGCGCCACGCTGGCCTGCGGGTTGTAGCCAGCCCGGGCTGCGATCTCCAGGCCCACCAGGTCGGCTTCGGTTTCGTCGTCGCGGCTGTACTTGAGCGTCAGCAGCTGGGTGCCGACGTTCGCAGCCAGGTCACCGGCCTGGCCCAGGCCCAGCAGCTGCGCGCCCAGGCGCAAGCCCAGGTCGGTGGCGGTGTTCTTGGCCATGCGCTCACGCGCGTGCTCGCGCAGGGCATGCGCCATTTCGTGGCCCATCACCATCGCGACTTCATCGTCGGTGAGCTTGAGCTGGTCGAGGATGCCGGTGTAGAACGCGATCTTGCCGCCGGGCATGCACCAGGCGTTGATCTGCTTGTTGCCGATCAGGTTGACCTCCCACTTCCAGTCCTTGGCGCGCGGGTTCCACTGGCCCGCGTAGGGAATCAGGCGCGCGGCGATGGCGCGCAGCCGCTGGAGCTGGGGGTAGTTGTCGGGCGCCAGCGCGCCCTTGGCGCGAGCCTCGGCGAGCACCTGCGCATACTGTTTGGTGGCCGAATTCTCCAGCGACGCGGCCGGCACCAGTTGGCGCATGGCCGACGACTTGCCCACATCCACCTGGGCCAGCACCGGGGACGCCGCGGCGGCGCCCGCCGCCAGCAGGAAGGCGCGACGCGGCGCCCACGGCGCGTGCGCGGACGGCCCATGCGGGGCGTCAAGGGTCTTGAAGTCGCAGATCCAGCACATGATGGCAGTGAATAATAGTCAGTCTGAAAAGTCCGTGTCGCCTCAACGTCGGCCAAGGCTTCGATGGTGACACACGCTCCTTAGATGGCCCTTAACCGGCTTTTTGCAATGCCCGAACCCACCGCCATCCCGCGCGAATCCGCCGATCCCGCCCGCCGCTCCTGGCTGGCCGCGCTGCGCGTCTACCTGGAGCCGTCGAGCCTGCGCATGCTCACGCTGGGCTTTGCCGCCGGCCTGCCACTGCTGCTGGTGCTGGGCACGCTGAGTTTTCGGCTTCGCGAGGCCGGCATCGACCGCAGCACCATCGGCTACCTGAGCTGGGTGGGGCTGGCCTACGGCTTCAAGTGGGTCTGGGCGCCGATCGTGGACCGGCTGCCGATCCCGCTGCTCACCCGCGGGCTGGGGCGGCGGCGCAGCTGGCTGCTGCTGTCGCAGGTGGCCATCATCGCCGGGCTCGTCGGCATGGCGCTGGCCGATCCGCGCGCCACGCTGGGCCCGATCGTCTGGTGCGCGCTGCTCGTCGCTTTCGGCTCGGCCACGCAGGACATCGCGCTGGACGCCTACCGCATCGAGTCGGCGGACCTGGAGCGTCAGGCCGCGCTGGCGGCCAGTTACCAGACCGGTTACCGCCTGGCCATGATCTGGGCCGGTGCCGGGGTGCTGTGGATCGCGGCGCGCGCCGAGGTGGCGCCGGCCGCGCAAGCCGCCGGACAGTCGCTGGCCCAGGCCGGCGCGGCCTACCAGAACGGCGGGTGGAAAGTCGCTTACCTGACGATGGCTGCGTCGATGGGGGTCGGGGTGGTGACGGTGCTGTTTTCCCGGGAACCCGCCCAGGTGGCGCTGCCACCGGCCAAAGACGCCGCCGCGTGGCTGAAGGGCGCACTGATCGAGCCGTTCGCCGACTTCTTCCGCCGCTACCGCTGGCAGGCCGCGCTGATCCTGGCGCTGATCGCCACCTACCGCATCAGCGACGTGGTGATGGGCATCATGGCCAACCCGTTCTACGTGGACATGGGCTTCACCAAGGACGAGGTGGCTGCCGTGACCAAGGTCTACGGCGTGATCATGACGCTGGTGGGCGCCTTCATCGGCGGCGTGCTGTCGATGCGGCTGGGCGTGATGCGCATCCTGATGGCGGGCGCGGGCTTGAGCGCGGCCACCAACCTGCTGTTCGCCTGGCTGGCCGGGCGCGGGCACGACGTCACGGCGCTGGTCTTCGTGGTTTCGGCCGACAACCTGGCCAGCGGCATTGCGTCGGCGGCGTTCATCGCCTACCTCTCAGGCCTGACCAACGTGAGCTATTCAGCCACGCAGTACGCGCTGTTCAGTTCGATGATGCTGCTGCTGCCCAAGTTCATCGCCGGCTTCTCGGGCGACTTCGTCAATGTCCATGGCTACGGCAACTTCTTCACCGCCACCGCGCTGCTGGGCGTGCCGGTGCTGGGCCTGGTCTGGCTCGCGTCCCGGGTGCTTCCGGTGCAGAAAAAGCATTGAAAACCGCCTGATACCAGCTTCGGATGGCCATGAGATGCTACAAATAGAGAAGCGCGTCGGGCGTCGGGCGTCGGGCGTTTGAGCGCGGGGAGCAGGCGCCCGGCCGCCGCGGCTCAAGGCGCCGGATCAGGCCCGAGCTGGCGCGCGAGCACCGCCTTCTGCACCTTGCCCAGCGCGGTGCGCGGCAATGCCTCCACAAACACCCAACGACGGGGCAGCTTGTAGCGGGCGAGGCGCTCGCGCAGGAACCCGGTCAGAACGGACTCCCAATTCAATAGCGCCTCGTGGCCATCCGACGCTGGAAGCGAGCCGTTTTGATGCTTCAAAACGACCACCGCAACCAGTTTTTCGCCCCACTGTGGGTCCGGAAGGCCCAGCACGGCGCAATCGGCCACGGCAGGATGGCCGGCCAGCAGGTGTTCGATCTCGGCCGGGTAGATGTTCTCGCCCCCCGAAATCACCATGTCCTTGGCGCGGCCGACCACGGTGTAGCTGCCGTCTGCGGCCTGGCGCGCGAGGTCGCCGCTGTGAAACCAGCCCTCGGCATCGACCGCCGGTTGGCCGGGCCAGTAGCGGCGTACCACGTTGGGCGCGCGCAGCAGCAGTTCGCCCACGCCGTCGCGCACGCCGGCCAGGCGCACCTCGACGCCGCGCGCCGGCCAGCCGCAGCCACCGATATGGCTGGCCGCGTGGGCCGGCCCCAGTGCGATGGAAAAGGGCCCGGTCTCGGTGGCGCCGTACACGTTGCACAGCGGCACACCGCGCGCCAGAAAGGCCTGCACCAGCGCGACGGGCAGCGTGCTGGAGCCAGCCCAGACCGTGCGCAGGCACGACAGGTCGGTCGTTGCCCAGCCCGGGTGTTCGATCAGCGCTTTCATCGTCGCCGGCACCTGCAAGGTGAGTGTCGGTCGCTCGCGCCCGATGGCATCCAGCGTCGCACCCGCGTCGAAGCGGGCGTGCAGCAGCACCGTGGCCCCGGCGTACAGCGCCGGCAGCGTCTGGATGCACAGGCCCCCGACGTGGAACAGCGGCAGCACCGTGAGCACCCGGTCCTGGCCGGTCAGCGCCTGGACCTGCGCGGCCGCAGCCATGTTGGCCAGCAGGTTGGCCTGCGTGTGCACCGCGCCCTTCGGCAGACCGGTGGTGCCCGAGGTGTAGACCAGCAACGCCGGGCACTCAGGTGTGGCGTGGACCGGGGCATCGCCCGGTGCCGGGGTGGCGATCAGCGCGTCGATGGGGTGCGCCGGCAGGCCAGCAGCCTGCGCCAGCGCCTGGGCGGCATCGGCCCAGGCGGCGTCGTGCAGCAGGGCAACCGGCGTGCAGTCGGCCAGCACCGCATGCCATTCGGCGCTTGCGAGGCGAAAGTTCAGCGGCACCAGCATCGCGCCGATGCGCGCCAGCGCGAACAGCAGTGTGAGCTGGTCCGGGTGGTTCAGCCCCAGCCACGCGACCCGGTCGCCGGCGCGCACCCCCCATTCGTGCCACAGCCGGGCGCTGGCGCGCTCGACGCGGCGGGCGAGCTTGCCGTAGGTGAAGGTGCGGCCCTCGAACCTTAGTGCCCCGTCGTCCGCATGGTGGCCGCTGTGGTGCAGCAACAGGTCGTCGAGCACCTGCCAGGCTGGCGGGGAATCGGTGGATGCCGGCGGGGCGCCTGTGGACGGTGCGGGGGGCGGGGGGCTCATTTACGCAACTTTACCGCCGCTTCAAGCCGCGGCAGTGCGGCCCGTCCATCATGGCGCCAGCCCCCTGCTGTTTACACTGGACCCATGAGCTCGCGCCTGTTGATGATCGAAGACGACGGCCGCCTGGCCGCGATGGTGGGCGAATACCTGGCCGCTTCGGGTTTCGCCTTCGCGCACGCGGCCGACGGCCTGAGCGGTCTGGCGCACGTGCAGGCCGACGCGCCCGACCTCGTGATCCTGGACCTGATGCTGCCCGACATCGACGGCCTGGACGTGTGCCGGCGCATTCGCGGGCTGCCGGGCGAAACCGCCCGCACCCCGATCCTGATGCTGACCGCCAAGGGCGACCCGATGGACCGCATCGTCGGCCTGGAGCTGGGTGCGGACGACTACCTGCCCAAACCCTTCGAGCCGCGCGAGTTGCTGGCGCGCATCCGCGCGGTGCTGCGCCGGCGCAACGACGCCCCGGCCTCGGCGGCGGCGCCGCAGGTGATGCGCTTCGGATCGCTCGAAATCGACCGCGACGCCCGCACCGTGACGGTGGCCGGCGCGCCTTGTGAACTCACCTCCTACCAGTTCGACCTGCTGGTGGCCCTGGCCGAGCGGGCGGGCCGGGTGCTGACGCGAGACCAGATCATGGAAGCCGTGCGCGGCCGCGAACTGGAGGCCTTCGACCGCTCGATCGACGTGCACATGGGGCGCATCCGCGCCGCGATCGAGCACGACGTGAAGACCCCGAAGCGCATCCTGACCGTGCGTGGCGTCGGCTACGTCTTCGCGCGGCAGCAGGAATAGGGACATGGCCCCCACGTTCCCTCACTGCGTGTGGTCACTGCCCCCCGAGGGGGCCCGCCTTGCTTGGGGCGGCCCAGCGCTGCGGCGCGTGCACTGATAGGCATGTGAAATGGGTTTGTTTTCTGCTTTCTCCCGCCGCCTGTACCTGCGCATCTGGCTTGCCGTGGTGGCCGGGGTGGCGGTGCTGACGCTGATCGTCGGCTGGGCCTGGCGGGTGGCGGCTGAATACAACACACCACCGCCCACGCCGCGCGAAATCCTCGTGCGCAACGCAGCCGGCGATCTGATCGGCACCGCCAGCGCCGTGCCCGGCCACCGGCTCGGCCTGGGGATGGGGCTGGTGTTCAACGTGACCTTGGCCGACGGCCAGCAGCTGTTGTTGCAAATGCCGCCGCGCCAGAACCGGATGGGTGGTGGCGGCGGCGGCGGGGGCGGACCACCGCCGTCACCCGCGCCGTACTGGACCCGTCCGCCCTATGGATTCCTCTGGCTGCTCGCCGTGGTCAGCGTCGCGGTGGCGCTGGGCGTGTACCCCATCGTGCGGCGGTTGACCCAGCGGCTGGAGACCTTGCAGCGCGGTGTGCAACGCTGGGGCGACGGGGATCTTTCGGCCCGCGTGCCGGTGAACGGCGAGGACGAGGTGGCCGACCTGTCGGCGCGCTTCAACGCTGCGGCCGAGCGCGTCGAGACGTTGATGGCCACCCAGCAGCGTTTGCTGGCCTCGCAGAAGTCGCTGCTGGCCAACGCGTCGCACGAGCTGCGTTCGCCGCTGACCCGCATCCGCATGGGCATGGAGCTGATGGGCGTCCAGCCCGCGCCCGCTTTCCGTGAGGAAATCTCACGCAATATCGCCGAACTCGACCAGCTGATCGACGAGATCCTGCTGGCCAGCCGGCTTGACGCCCGCGAGGCGGACATGGGCACGGTCGAGACCATCGACCTGCTCGGCCTGGCCGTGGAGGAAAGCGCGCGGGTCGGCGCCGAACTGGAGCTGGCCGAAGGTGTGGACGGCGTGCTGGTCTCCGGCGTGACGAAATTGATGCGCCGGCTGGTGCGCAACCTGCTGGAGAACGCCCGGCGCTACGGCGGCGCGGCCGGCATCACGGTGATCGTCGGCCACGAGGGCTCGCAGGCCCTGTTGCAGGTCTGCGACCGCGGCCCCGGCGTGCCGCCCGAGCTGCGCGAGCGCATCTTCGAGCCCTTCTACCGCCTGCCGGGCGCCAGCGAGCGCGAGGGCGGCGTCGGTTTGGGCCTGGCGCTGGTCAAGTCGATCGCCGAGCGGCATGGCGGCACCGTGCGCTGCGAAGCGCGCGAGGGCGGCGGCGCCAGTTTCACGGTGCGGCTGCCGCGCCTGGCCGCCTGAACCCAGCACCAACCCGATGCCCTGGCGGGCGTCTCAGGGCAGCCAAGGCAGGGATTTGGCACCGGCTGTCATGACCGGCGGCGTGGCGTTCAGCGTCTCGCCATCCAGGACGCGTTGGTACTTCTGCAGGTAAGCCCGGGCCATCGCCGCTGCGCTGAAGTGCTCCACCGCGTGGCGGTGGCAGGCGCGCGGGTCGAAGCGCCGTTCCATCACCGCGCGCGCCAGCACCGACCGGCTCGCGGACAGCACACCGAGCTCGGGCGGCACCAGTTCGGGCAGGGCGCCATAGGGTGTGGCAAAAACCGGACAACCGAAGTACAGGCTTTCGATCACCGCCAGGCCGAACGGCTCGTGCCAGAGCACCGGCAGGATCAGGCCGCGCGAGCCGTTGATCAGGCCCATCTTCTGCGCCCCGCCAACCATGCCGGCAAACTGCACCCGCCGCGACCAGGTGAACCGAAAGCCGCGCTTGAGGTTGAGCCGGGTACCGCCGAGCACCATCAGTTCCACCCCGGCGTCCCCAGCCACGTCGATGGCGCCCTGCACGTTCTTCACGCGCCAGGCGGCCTTGCCGAGAAAGTGGAAATACGGCCGGGGTCGTTCGAAATCGACCGCGCCGTAGGCCTCCCAGTCCAGGCCGTTGTGCACGAAT
Organism: Burkholderiaceae bacterium; assembly: GCA_046348065.1. Lineage (GTDB taxonomy): Bacteria > Pseudomonadota > Gammaproteobacteria > Burkholderiales > Burkholderiaceae_C > Skiveiella. Next base: position 211,710 of record JAXMFA010000005.1, on the reverse strand, counting down.
TCGGTGGAGCCGTGGCGCTCGGCGTGGTTGCGCGAGACAAACACGGTGTTCAGGGGCAGCGGCACATCGGGGTCGGAGTTGCCGTGCTGCGTCATCAGCGACGGCTTGCCGAGCGCGTCCAGGCCTTCGGGGTTGAACTGGAAATGCACAAGGTCCACATCGGCCGGTATCTGCGCCGCCCAGCCCACGCCTTCGCGGATCGGCAGCACCTGCGCAAAGTCACAGTGCGAGCCCGCCGGCACCAGGTAGCTGACCCGGTGGCCCAGTTTGGCCAGGCTCTTGCCGAGGTCCCAGATCACCCGTTCGGTGCCGCCATATGCGAACACCGGGATGGGGGCCTGGTTGACAAAAAGGATGTGCATCGGGGCAGGGTGCGCCGACTGTCAAGGCGAAGAAGCGCCAGCTCGCTGTCCCGCGCCCACGAGGATCAAGGTCACCGACAGCGACAGCATGATGGCGTAATAGTTGTGCGCCATGTTCACGTTGGTCAGGCCCGCCGTGGCGTGCATGAACAGCACACCCTGCATCTGGCGTGACGCCACCGGGTCGAAGCGCCGCAAACGCCAGGCCGCGGCGCCCAGACCGGCCAGCACGGCCAGCGTCGAAGCCAAGCCCACCAGGCCACCGTCCATCGCGGCGTGCAGGTACTGGTTGTGAACATGGCCGACGTTGCGCACCTCCTGGAACTTGATGCGTTCCGCCGGTGGCAGATCCGCCCCGACAGACTTGATTCGCTTCAACCGCTCCTTTCCCCCAATTCCAACCAGCGGAGATTCTCCAAAGCCTCGCCAGCCCAGGCGCCACAGGTACATCCTGGCGCCCATGGATGAGTTGTACTTGCCCTCGTTCAATGCCGTTGCGACTTCGTTCCATCCCAACCGCAGCCGAAGTGGGTCATTGGGCAAATAGACCGAAACAGCCAGGACGGCCGTAGCCAGCAAGCTGGCCACTCCCATGGCGCGCTTGGAGACACGCGTCTGGTTCTTTGCCCCCACGGCGACCAGCAGCCAGATCGTCCACATCAGGATTCCGAAAGCGCCGCGCGATTGGCTCGCGAGAATGGCTCCAATAGCCGCTGCGACGCATAGCCAGTAAGTGACTCGCAGTCTGCCCATTCGCTGTGAAGTCAGACAAACAGGGAGCAGGATGCAGGCGAGGAAGCTCATCGCGACCGCCCAGGGAATCGGGTTCGAAGGAACCGAATGCCGGTCGCTTCCCAAGGCGATCACCACCAGCGCCGCCACGCAGGCCAATGCCACCGCCGGCAGTGTCAACGCGCGCCAGCGCTCCGCCGGCGGCAGATGCCGCACCAGTGACACGACGGCGGCGGCCGCCAGCAGCAGCCGGAACTCGGCGTGCAAGGTGTCAGGGCCGTCCGGCCATCGCAGCGCCAACCCCGTCGCCAGCGCGGCCGCCACCGCGCAGGCGATCAGCCAGGCTTTGGCGACCGCCGCTCGCTCGTCATCCTGAACGGCGGCTTTCCTGAAAAAAAGAAAAAGGCCCGCCAGACAGACCAGCAGCCAGGCCGCGCCCGCGATCTTGGTGTTCGTCGGCGACAGGGCCACGCCCAGCGCCAGCATGGCGATCCAGATCTCGTGGGGCCTCTCGCGCCAACTGGCGCCCTGTTGCTCCATCTTCACCGCCCCACGTCCGTGGTCAGGCGGTCCCGGTCGTAATACAGGGCCGCATAACGGAAGAAGCACTCGAGCGCGATGAAGAAGCAGAACAGGAACCCCGGCCCGCCACCGGTGAAGCCCAGGCGCAGGATGTACAGTCGGATGAAGATCGCCAGAGCCGAAGCGAGCCCCCGCGCCACACCCCCTTTTTTCCCCTGTTCGGCCCGCTTGGCCGCCCCGAGCATCGCGTACTGGGTCAGCTTGTTCAGGCTGCCGCGGATCGACTGCCGCGAAAAATGCCGCAGGCGCGCGCGCATCACGTGCCGCGGCGCGCCGGGCTCGGTCAGCACCGCGTGCTCGTGCACCGCGCCTTCATAGCGCAGGACCATGTCGCGGCGGAACAGCCGCTCCAGGCTGGATTGCGACAGGAAGTGCTTCAGCTCCTTGCCGTACGCGACCACGCTCCATTCGATCTTCCAGACCGCGCGCGCGCCCGAGCGCACCGCCGCCTGGATCTCGGCCTGGAGCGGGGGTGTGATTTCCTCGTCGGCATCGAGAAAGAAAATGTAGTCGCCGGTGGCGTGCTGCAGCAGGCGGTTGCGCTGCACCGCGAATCCCTGCCAGTCGGCGTGGACGAAGGTCCTGGCGCCCAGGCTCTGTGCAATGGCCACCGTGTCATCCGTGCTGCCACTGTCGACGACGATCACCTCTTGGGCAAACGCGGCGCTGCGCAGGCAACGCCCGATCTGGTGCGCCTCGTTCTTGGCCAGCACGGCGATGGTGAGGGTCGGCGATGGGGCGGGTGCAGAGTCGGCCATGGGTCCGTCCTTTGGTTCTGCGTCAACCCGCAAGGGCACGCTCGCGCGCCAGCGCCTCGAGGTTCAGCGCGCGCAGGCCCTGAAAACGTCCCCAGGCGCGGGCCAGGTGCCGCGGCGACGGCAGCAGCACACGCGCCAGCACGTTCAGCACCGAGGAGGCCAGCACGCGCCGGCGCTGGCGCCGGGCCGCGTCCACCCCGGCGTGTTTCCAGGTGAAGAGCAGCTTGGACTGAGCATGGTGAAAGCCCCGCCCGTACTCGGCCAGCCAGGGCCGGTCGCCCTTGACCGAGCCGCGCGACAGATGGGTCACGCGCACGTGCGGCAGCACCAGGATCTGCCCGCGCGCCTGGAACACCCGCAGGCACAGGTCCTCGTCCTCGTAGTAAAGAAAGAACAGCGGATCGAAGAAGCCGAGGGGCTTGAGGCGTTCCATGCGGATCAGCATCACGGCCGCACAGGCATAACCGACATTGAGCACGCCGGTGGCCTCGCCGGTTTTCGGCGTCCAGGCATCGCGCGGCCAGCTGTAGTTGACCTGGAGCTGGCCCGACGCATCGGTGAGCTGTGGCACGGCCAAGGTCGCTTCCGGCCAGGCCTGCATGGCCTGCACCAGCGCGGCGATCTGCGCTGCGTCGGTCAGGCAATCGGGGTTGAGCAGCAAGGCAAACTCGGTCGCCACCTCGGCCAGCGCGGCATTGTTGGCCGCGCCGAAACCCCGGTTGGCGGGCATTGTGATCAATCGGGCCGCCGGCATCAGGGACCGGACGCGCTCGCAGCTGTCGTCGGCGCTGGCGTTGTCCACCACGATGACGTTCGGCACGCCGGCCAGCCCCCGGGCCAGGGCCTCGATGCAATGGGCGCTGTTGAAGGTCACGACCAGCACCGTGACCCGCTCCAGCGCGTCACGTGCCGGCGCGACCGGTGCCGTCATCACGGGTCACGCTCGGAACACCCCTCAATGGGCGTGTCCGACGGTCTCGCCCGCCTTCAGGCGGTACACCGTGCCGCAGTACGGGCATTTGGCTTCGCCGGTGCCGGCCACGTCCAGGTACACCTTCGGATGGCTGTTCCAGAGCTTCATGTCGGCGGCCGGGTTCGGGCAATACACGCCGCCGTTGTGGTTCAGGTCCTTGGCCAGGAGTTCAATGATCTGCTTCGACATATCGACCTCTCGTTCGTTGGGGTGCCGCGCCTCAAACCCGGGTCAGCCAGTGCGCGTACTTCGGATTGCGTCCGTTGACAATGTCGAAGAACGCGCTCTGGATCTTTTCGGTGATGGGACCGCGCGAACCGCTGCCCAGCTCCACCCGGTCCAGCTCGCGGATCGGGGTGACCTCGGCCGCCGTGCCGGTGAAGAACGCTTCGTCGGCGATGTAGACCTCGTCGCGTGTGATGCGCTTTTGCACCAGGTCCAGGCCCAGGTCCTTGCAGATATGCAGCACCGTGTTGCGCGTGATGCCGTTGAGCGCGCCGGCCGACAAGTCAGGGGTGTAGACCACGCCGTCCTTGATCACGAAGATGTTCTCACCGGCGCCTTCGCTGACGAAGCCGGCGCTGTCCAGCAACAGGGCCTCGTCGTAGCCGTCGTCGGTGGCTTCCATGTTGGCCAGGATGGAGTTGCTGTAGTTGCTCACCGCCTTGGCCTGCGTCATCGTGATGTTGACGTGGTGGCGGGTGTAGCTGGAGGTCTTGACGCGGATGCCGCGCTTGAGCCCTTCTTCGCCCAGGTAGGCCCCCCAGGCCCAGGCCGCCACCATCATGTGGATGGTGTTGCCCTTGGGAGAAACGCCCAGCTTTTGCGAACCGATCCAGGTCAGCGGACGCAGGTAGCAGCTTTCCAGCTTGTTGGCCTTGACCACGTCGATCTGGGCCTGATTCACTGCTTCGATGGAAAAGGGAATCTTCATTCGCAGGATCTTGGCGCTGTTGAACAGGCGCTGGGTGTGCTCCTGCAGGCGGAAGATCGCGGTGCCGTTGACTGTGTTGTAGGCCCGCACGCCCTCGAAGGCGCCGCAGCCGTAGTGCAGGGTGTGGGTCAACACGTGGATCTTGGCGTCGCGCCAGTCGACCATCTGGCCGTCCATCCAGATCGTGCCGTCGCGGTCGGCCATGGAGGGGGGAAGTGCGCTCATGAAGGTGTCCTTTGGATTGCGGGCGGGCAAAAGGGTGATTTTACGGCGCAGCCGGCGGCTCGCCGGAGGGCTGATCCGGCTCCGGCGCCGGACGTTCCAGCGTCCAGGAAACCAGCTTGCCGCCCCGAAACTCGCAGGTCACATGCGAGCCGCCACCATCCGTCCAGCGGAAGCGCTCGGGTTGTTCGTCCTTCGGTGAACGCTGCTCGCCCAGCGATCGGGTCATCGCGATGACGTGCATCAGGTTCACGCCGGGTTTGAGCCTGGCATTGAGCATCACCGCGCTGGCCACAAAGCCGATGGGCCGGTCGGCGGCGCGCTTGAGCACGGTCATCAGGCGCGTGAAGTGCAGCAACAGCCACATCACCAGCGCACCGCCGGCCACCGCCACGCCGGCCCAACCATAGGAACGCCAGGCCACGCCGAGCAACAGCAGGCAACCGGCAGGTACCAGGATTCTTTGCAGGTTCATGCGGGGAATTGTCCTATGGCGACGCAGGGCCCGCGCCCGGGCAACTGCGTATGACGGTCTGGCACTCAGCCGAGCCCGCGTACCAGGTCCATCGCCTGCTCGATGCGCTCCACCGGGTGGATCGTCAGGCCCTCGAAGGCCTTGTCGTTCTTTTTCGGCGCATTGGCCTTGGGCACCACCGCCACCGAATACCCCAGCTTGGCCGCCTCCTTGAGGCGCTCCTGGCCGCGCGGCGCCGGTCGCACCTCACCCGCCAGACCCACCTCGCCGAACGCGATGAATCCCTTGGGCAGCGCCTTGCCGCGCAGGCTCGACGTGATCGCCAGCATCACCGCCAGGTCGGCGGCCGGCTCGCCGATCCGCACACCGCCCACGGCGTTGACGAACACGTCCTGGTCCATGCAGTTCACACCCGCATGGCGATGCAGCACGGCCAGCAGCATGGCCAGGCGGTCGCGGTCCAGGCCCACGCTCAGGCGGCGCGGGCTCGGGCCACCGGTGTCCACCAGCGCCTGGATTTCGACCAGCATCGGCCGCGTGCCCTCCAGCGTCACCATCACACAGCTGCCGGGCACCGGCTCGCTGTGCTGGCTCAGGAAAATCGCACTGGGGTTGCTCACGCCCTTCAGGCCGCGCTCGGTCATCGCGAACACGCCGATCTCGTTGACCGCGCCGAAGCGGTTCTTGATGGCACGGATCAGCCGGAAGCTGCTGTGGGTGTCGCCCTCGAAGTACAGCACCGTGTCCACCATGTGCTCCAGCACGCGCGGGCCGGCCAGCGCGCCTTCTTTCGTCACATGGCCCACCAGCACGATCGCCGTGCCACCGGCCTTGGCCGCGCGCGTGAGGTGCGCGGCGCACTCGCGCACCTGCGCCACCGAGCCCGGCGCGGAACTCAGCTGGTCGGAGTACACCGTCTGGATCGAATCGATCACCGCGATGTCGGGTTTGGCCGCGTCCAGCGTGTGCAGGATCTTCTCCAGCTGGATCTCCGCCAGCACCTGCACCTGCGAACCGTCCAGCCCCAGCCGGCGCGCGCGCAGCGCCACCTGGGCGCCGCTTTCCTCTCCTGTGACGTAGAGGGTCTGCTGCCCGCTGCGTTGCAGCGAATCCAGCGCCTGCAGCAGCAACGTGGACTTGCCGATGCCGGGGTCGCCGCCGATCAGCACCACGCCGCCCTCGACGATGCCGCCGCCCAGCACCCGATCGAGCTCGTCCTGGCCGGTCGGTGTGCGCGCGAAATCCCGGGCCTCGATGTCGCCCAGCGTCGCCACCTCGGCGGTCTTGGCCAGCGCGGCGAAACGGTTGTTGCGGCTCGACACGGCGGGCTCGGCCACCGACTCGATCAAGGTGTTCCAGGCGCCGCAGGCCGGGCATTTGCCCAGCCATTTGGGGCTGGTGCCACCGCACTCGTTGCAGACGAAAATCGTTTTTTCCTTGGCCATGCGGGAAGCCTACCACCCGAGCGCGGTGCTACGAGTCCGGGCCGCTGTAGGCGCGCGTGATCTGCGCGATCTCGACCCGGTAGGACGCGTACCAGCGCTCCCGGCCGAGCCGCTGCGCCATCAGGTGGTCGGCCTGTTGCTTCCAGGCGTGGATGCTGGCCTCGTCGGGCCAGTAGGACAGTGCGATTTCCTGGTCGCCCTCGGTGGCGGCGCAGAACTCGATGCATCCGAACCGCGTGAGCGCCAGTTCGCGCAGCAACGTCGCGGTGGCGGCGTAGTCGGCGTCCAGGTCACGGGCCTGCGCGCGGAAGATCACGACGAACATGGTGAGACGGCTCCGGGTCGGGTGTGACGGGGCGACGCCGGTCAGGACGCGTCTGCGGCAAAGCCGGCTGCCAGCGCGCGCGTCAGTTCGGCTGCACCCACCGCCTGACATCCGCTCGCGTTCTGCCCCGCCCACAACGGCGAGAAGTCGCTGCTGCCGCGTTGTTCGGCGTGGGCCCGCAGCGGCGCCATGGCGGCGGTGGCCAGCGGGAAGGCCGGCGCGGCCGGGCTCATGGTGCCCAGTTCCCGCATCACCCGGTTGACGATGCCACGCGCCGGGCGGCCGGTGAACACGTTGGTCAGCGCCGTGTGCCGGGCCGCGTCGCTCTGCAACGCGGTGCGGTGGATCGGGCTGGTGGTGGCCTCCGCGCACAGCAGGAAGGCCGTTCCAACCTGCACGCCGGATGCCCCAAGGGCCATGGCTGCCGCCACGCCGGCGGCGTCGGCAATGCCGCCGGCCGCGATCACCGGCACATCGACCGCCTGCACGATCTGCGGCAACAGGGCGAAAGTGCCCACCTGCGTGCTCAGGTCGTCCGTCAGGAACAGGCCCCTGTGGCCGCCGGCCTCCAGGCCTTGGGCGATCACGGCATCGGCCCCGTGCTGGACCAGCCAGCGGGCTTCGTCGACCGTGGTGGCCGACGACAGCACCCGGGCGCCCCAGCGCTTGACCCGGGCCACCAGCGCGGGCGCAGGCAGGCCGAAATGGAAACTCACCACCGGCGGACGCACGGGCTCGATCAGATCCGCCACCGCCTCACTGAACGGCATGCGCCCGGCCCCGGTGGGTACCGTGGCGATGTCCAAACCCGCCTCGGCGTAAAAGGGTGCCAGCGTGGAACGCCAGCCGGCTTCGCGCGCGGCATCCGGCTCGGGCGGTGTGTGACAAAAGAAATTGACGTTGTACGGGCGGCCGTTGGCCGCCAGCACGGCCAGTTCGGCGCGCAGCTGGTCCGGGGTGAGCATGGCGGCCGGCAGCGAGCCCAGCGCGCCCGCGCCGGAAACGGCCAGCGCCAGCGCGCTGCCTTGCACGCCCGCCATCGGCGCCTGGACCAAGGGGATGTCGATCCCCAACAAAGCATGGAGGGCGTGGGTCATGGGTCTTCCTTGAGATGGCGGCCGCGGCGGTCTTGTCGGGTCATAGCCACCCGATCAGCCTCAGGCCCCAGGCACTGAGCAGGAACAAGCCGCCAGCCTGCCAGGCTTCGGGGCCGATTCGCCAGCGCGTCACGCGCCGGCCGCGCCAGGCCTCCCAGGCCAGCTGGGCCGAATGTGCCGCGGCGAGCGCGAACAGCGGCATCAGCCCCGGATTGGCCTGCCAGGCGGCCAGCAGATCCCCTTGCGCTAACGCCGCACAGGCATAGGTGCCGCCGCACAGTGGGCAGGGCTGACCCGTGACGTGGCGAAACGCGCACAGCGGCACACCGCTGGCGAGCAGCAACGGTGCCGTACCCAAAGCCAGCGGCCAGAGCCCCAGCGGCACGAAGCGCCACCCGCGTTCGGCGAGGCTCAAACGCTCGCCTGTTGCTTCAGGCCCGGGTGATGGCAAGGGGGCCTCCATCGGTGATCTGCCTGGCCATGTGATAGAAGCCGATGAAGGCGATCGGCAGCGTGAGGAACACACCCACGCCACACAGAATGGCGCCCAGCGAGCCCACGAGGCTGAGCACCAGCGAACAGATCACCGTGCCCAGCAGGTTCTCCTTCAACGCCTCGAAGGCGCGGCGAATGGCGTTGATCCCATCCTTCTCGCCCACGGCCACCAGGTAGGCCGCTGTCGGGACCAGGCCCATGACCAGCAGGCCAGGCAGGAAGCACAGCATGAAACCCACCGAGACGATCAAGCTGGACAGAAGCACCGCCAGCAGGGCGGGCACCAGGTCGTCGAAACCCTTGAAGACATCGGTGAAGTCGATCGCCTCACCGCGTTCTTCTTTCTGCACCATGCGCATGTAGCCGACCACCATCGGACCCGACAGGATGCCGGCGCTGACACCGCCGACCGCGCCCACCAGCACGACGGACACGATGTGCGCCAGGGGGTTCTTCTTGAGTCCGTCAATACCGGCGGAGAGGCAGGAGCCAATGTCGGGTGCAGCCATGTTCAAACCTCACTTCAACAAAAAAAAGACCGGAACCCATCCAGACCACCGGCGCAAGCGAAGCGCCGGCCGGCACAGCGGCGGGGCTGATGCCACTGTAACCCCATCGACCCTGGGTTTACCCGAAGATTTCCACGCGGGCATTCATTTAATATATTAAATAAATGCCCGCCACCACACCGTTCACCCACCGCAACCTGCCGCGCCTGCTGCTGCAGGCGCGCGAGGCCGTCATGGCACACACCCGCCCGAGCCTGCGCGAGCAGGGCCTGTCGGACCAGCAGTGGCGCGTCCTGCGCGTGCTCGGAGAACACGCGGCCGACCCCGGCGGGGTGGAAACCGGCCGCGTGGCGCGCGAGGCCTTCCTGCTCGGCCCCAGCCTCACCGGCGTGCTGACCCGCATGGAGCGTGACGGCCTGATCCACCGCAGCCGCTGCCCCGACGACGCGCGGCGCACGGTGGTGCGCGCCACGGCGCAGGGCCTGGCCCTGGTCGACACGCTGTCCCAGACCATCGAGGCGCACTATGCCTGGGTCGAAAGCCAGCTGGGCAAAGCAGCGCTGAGCCGGCTCTATGCCCTGCTGGATGAACTGATCGCGCTGGAGCAACCCGCGGACCGCGCTGACGCCGACGAACCTGAAACCGACGCATGACGCCACCCACCTTGCCCTTCCTGCCCGATGGCACCGTCTACGGCACGCTGCTGAACTTCCGCCGCGAGGCCGCCCTCTGGGCCGCGCGTGCCGCTGAGGCGCCGTACAAGGGCGCGCCCCGGGCGCCGGTGCTCTACATCAAGACCGCCAACACCTTCACCCCGGCCGGCGGCGCCATCGCATTGCCCATGAGCGCTCCAGAGGTCGACGTGGGCGCCTCGCTGGGCCTGGTGATGGGCAATTTCAAGGATTTTTGGCCGAATCCCAGCGCCAAATGGCCACAAGCAGCTATCAATTCAGGAGCGCATGAAAGACTTTCCGGCGTCGCCGGCTGCGTGCTGCTCAACGACCTGAGCCTGCCGCACGCGAGCTACTACCGGCCGCCGGTGAAGTACCGCAACCTCGACGGCTTCATGGGCGTGGGCGCGCGCGTGCGGCCGCTCGCCGCCATCGGCGACCTGGCGGCCCTGGCGCTGACGGTGCGCATCAACGGGCAGCTGCGCCAGACGGTCGAACTCGCCACCCTGGTGCGCGACGCGGCCACGCTGCTGGCCGAGGTCAACGCCTTCATGACGCTGCGCCCCGGCGACATCCTGATGCTGGGCACCGACTGCCTGGACGACGGTACACGCCCCCGCGCCCGCGTGGGCGACCGCATCGAGATTACCGCGCCGGGCTTCGAGCCGCTGGTGAATACGTTGATCCAGGAGGCATCATGAAAAGAGCGCGCATCGCCTGGGCCGGCGCGATTCACGATGCCATCGAATCGGGCGGCCAGCTGGAGCTGCTCACCCCCGCGTTCAAAGGCCGCCGCGTCGCCTTCGACGAGGTCGTCTGGCTGCCGCCGCTGGCGCCCATGCCAGCGCACCGGCCGCGCACCGTGCTCGCGCTGGGCCTGAACTACGCCGACCACGCCAAAGAACTCGCCTTCAAGGCGCCCGAGGAGCCGCTGGCCTTCCTCAAGGGTGAGTCCTCGCTCACCGGGCACCGCAGTTACACCGTGCGCCCGGCGGGCGTGGACTTCATGCACTACGAGTGCGAGCTGGCGGTGGTGATCGGCCGCGAGGCGCGCCGCGTGCGCAAGACCGACGCGCTCGGCTTTGTCGCCGGCTACACCGTGGCCAACGACTACGCCATCCGCGACTACCTGGAGAACTGGTACCGCCCAAACCTCAAGGTCAAGAGCCGCGACACCTGCACGCCGATCGGCCCCTGGCTCGTGGACGCCGCGGACGTGCCCGACCCGATGAACCTCGCGCTGCGCACCACCGTGAACGGCGTCGTGACGCAGCAGGGCCACACGCGCGACATGATCTTCGACGTGCCCACGCTGATCGAGTACTTCAGCGCCTTCATGACGCTCTACCCCGGCGACCTGATCCTCACCGGCACCCCCGATGGCGTGGTGGATTGCCGCCCGGGGGACGTGATCGTCACCGAGATCGAGGGCATCGGCGCCCTGGTCAACACCATTTCCGCCCAAGGATGAACATGCGCATCGACCACCTGATCAACGGCCGGCCCGTCGCCGGCAAAGACTATTTCGAGACCGTCAATCCCGCCACACAAGAGGTGCTGGCCGAGGTCGCCTCCGGCGGCGAGGCGGAAGTCCACGCCGCCGTCGCTGCCGCCAAGGGCGCATTCCCGGCATGGGCCGCCACCCCCGCGCCCGAGCGCGCCAAATTGATCCGCAAGCTCGGCGAGCTGATCGCGCAGCACGTGCCCGAGATCGCGCAGACGGAGACCAACGACTGCGGCCAGGTGATCGCCCAGACCGGCAAGCAGCTGATCCCGCGTGCGGCCGACAACTTTTATTACTTTGCCGAGATGTGCACCCGCGTGGACGGCCACACCTACCCCACGCCCACGCACCTGAACTACACGCTGTTCCACCCGGTGGGCGTGTGCGCGCTGATCAGCCCCTGGAACGTGCCCTTCATGACCGCCACCTGGAAGGTCGCGCCGTGTCTGGCCTTCGGCAACACCGCGGTGCTGAAGATGAGCGAGCTCTCGCCGCTCACGGCCGCGCGCCTGGGCGAGCTGGCGCTGGAAGCCGGCATTCCGGCCGGCGTGCTGAACATCGTGCACGGCTTCGGCCAGTCGGCGGGCGAGCCGCTGTGCGCCCACCCGGACGTTCGCGCGATTTCCTTCACCGGCTCCACCGCCACCGGCAACCGCATCGTCAAGACCGCCGGCCTGAAGAAGTTCAGCATGGAGCTCGGCGGCAAGAGCCCGTTCGTGATCTTTGACGACGCCGACCTGCATCGCGCGCTGGACGCGGCGATCTTCATGATCTTTTCCAACAACGGCGAACGCTGCACCGCCGGCAGCCGCATCCTGGTGCAGCAAAGCATCTATGCCGACTTCGCGGAAAAGTTTGTGGAGCGCGCCCGTCGCATCACCGTGGGTGACCCCCTGGACGAGACAACCATCGTCGGTCCGATGATTTCGAAGGCCCACCTGGCCAAGGTGCGCAGCTACATCGAGCTCGGCCCCAAGGAAGGCGCCACGCTGCTGTGCGGCGGTCTGGAGCAGCCCCGCTACGCTGCCGAATTGCCCGAGCGGGTACGCCAGGGCAATTTTGTGTGGCCCACCGTGTTCGCCGACGTGGACAACCGCATGCGCATCGCGCAGGAGGAAATCTTCGGCCCGGTGGCCTGCCTGATCCCGTTCAAGGACGAGGCCCACGCGATCGAGCTGGCCAACGACATTCAATACGGCCTGTCCAGCTACGTCTGGACGGAAAACATCGGCCGCGCACACCGCGTGGCTGCCGCCGTGGAAGCCGGCATGTGCTTTGTGAACAGCCAGAACGTGCGCGACCTGCGCCAGCCCTTCGGCGGCACCAAAGCCAGCGGCACCGGCCGCGAAGGCGGCACCTGGAGCTACGAGGTGTTCTGCGAGCCCAAGAACGTGGCGGTGTCGCTGGGCAGCCACCACATCCCCCACTGGGGCGTCTGAGGAGTCACCATGAAACTGACCGCCGCCGTCGCCCAGACCGCCTCCGTCCTGCTGGACACGCCCGCCACCGTCGAGCGCGCGCTGGCGCTCATGGCGCAGGCCGCCGCCCAGGGCGCGCAACTCATCGTCTTCCCCGAGGCCTACATCGGCGGCTACCCCAAGGGCGCCGACTTCCACATCTACCTGGGCGCGCGCACGCCGCAGGGCCGCGCCGAGTACAAGCACTATTTCGACGCGGCCGTCACGGTGGACGGCCCGGAGATCGCGTTGCTGGCCCAGGCCGCCGCGCAGCACCGGCTGCATGTGGTGGTAGGCGTCATCGAGCGCGACGGCGGCACGTTGTACTGCACCGTGGTCTACCTCGGGCCCGAGGGCCAGGTCCTGGGCAAGCACCGCAAGCTCATGCCGACCGCGCTGGAGCGCCTGGTCTGGGGTTTCGGCGACGGCTCCACGCTCAAGGCGGTGGACACACCCTGGGGCAGGCTCGGCGCGGTGATCTGCTGGGAGAACTACATGCCCGCGCTGCGCATGGCCATGTACCAGCAGCGCGTGACGATCTACTGCGCACCCACCGCCGACGACCGCGACACCTGGGCGTCGACCATGACCCACATTGCGCTGGAGGGCCGCTGCTTCGTGCTGTCGGCCTGCCAGCACCTGCGCCGCGCGCAGTTTCCCGACGCGCAAATGCGCAACGCGTTGCCCGATTCCGCAGACGGCGTGTTGATGCGCGGCGGCAGCCTGATCGTCGACCCGCTGGGCCGCACGCTCGCCGGGCCGGTGTTCAACGAAGACGCGCTGCTCACCGCCGAACTCGATCTGGACCTCATCCCCCAGGCCCAGATGGATTTCGACGCGGTGGGCCATTACGCCCGCCCGGATGTGTTCTCGCTGCGGGTCAACACCGCCCCGCAACCGGCCGTGACGCTCGGTGATGGCGCCTGACGCCGCTGGTGCATGCCCACTTCTGAAGGACCTCCGACCATGACCCCGCCCAAGCATCCGCTCACCCGCCGCCGACTGATGGTGGCCGCTGGCGCGGCCACTGCACTCGCGGCCCTGCCCGGTGCGCTGAACGCGCAGGCCTGGCCCACCCGCCCCTTGCGCGTGGTGGTGCCTTTTCCGCCCGGCGGCACCACCGACTTCGTCACGCGACTGGTCTGCACCGAATTGGCCAAGGCATTGGGCCAGCCCATCGTGGTGGAGAACAAGCCCGGCGCGGGCACGGTGATCGGTGTGGACAACGTGGCCAAGTCCCCGCCCGACGGCACCAGCTTCGTCACCGTGGCCAACAGCTTCGCCGCCAACGTCACGCTGGTGAAGAAGCTCCCGTACGACCCGTTGAAAGACCTGCGCCCGGTGGCGCTGATGGGCATGTCCGAACACGTGCTGGCCACCCACCCGGGCAGCGGCATCCGGTCGGTGGCGGACCTGCGCGCCGCCGTGCGCAAGAGCGGCGCGGCGCTGAGCTACGCCTCGTTCGGCAACGGCACCTCGGCCCACCTGTCGGGCGCCGCGCTGGCGCAGCAGATGGGCGTCGAGCTGGTGCACGTGCCGTACAAGGGCCAGGCGCCCGCACTGACCGACCTGCTGGGCGGGCAGGTCACGCTGATGTTCGGCAACTGGCCCGAGTTCCGCAGCCACGTCCAGAGCGGCAAGCTGGTGGCCGTCGGCATGGCCACGGCCAAACGCTCGGCCCATGCGCCCGACATCCTCACCCTCACCGAACAGGGTGTGGCCATCGTGTCGAACTCGTGGAACGGCCTGCTCGCGCCCGGCGGCACCCCGGACGCCGTGGTGCAGCGCATGAATGCCGAGGTCAACCGGGCGCTGGCCAGCCCGCCCGTGGTGGAGGCTTTTCAGAAAGGCGGCATCGCTTCGCTGTCGGGCACACCCGAGCAGTTCGCCGCCTTCATCCGTGCCGAGATCGAACAATACGCGGCCGTGATCCGCAAGGCCGGCATCACGCTGGACACCTGACCACCCGCAGAACCACCATGGGAACACGCGAACACCTGAAAGGAGCCCACCATGGGTAAGCTTGCATTGGCCGCCAAGATCACCCACGTGCCCTCGATGTACCTGAGCGAGCTCGACGGCCCGCGCCGGGGCACGCGGCGCGACGCCATCGACGGCCACATCGAGATCGGGCGGCGCTGCCGCGCGCTCGGGGTGGACACCATCGTGGTGTTCGACACCCACTGGCTGGTCAACGCCAACTACCACATCAACTGCGCGCCCCACTTCAAGGGCCTGTACACCAGCAACGAGCTGCCGCACTTCATCGCCAACATGCCGTTCGAGTTTCCCGGCAACCCGGCGCTCGGGCAGCTGCTGGCCAAGGTCTGCAACGAACACGGGGTGGAGACGCTCGCGCACCACGCCACCACGCTGGACCCCGAATACGGCACGCTGGTGCCCATGCGCTACATGAACACCGACCAGCACTTCAAGGTGGTCTCGGTCTCGGCCCTGTGCACCGTGCACTACCTCAACGACAGCGCGCGCCTGGGCTGGGCGATGCGCCGCGCCATCGAAGAGCACTACGACGGCACGGTGGCCTTCTTCGCCAGCGGCTCGCTGTCGCACCGTTTTGCCCAGAACGGTCTGGCGCCCGAATATGCCTTCAAGATCTGGAGCCCGTTCCTGGAGAACCTCGACCGGCGCGTGATCGAGATGTGGCAGGCCGGCGAGTGGAAGGACTTCTGCGAGATGCTGCCCGAGTACGCGAGCAAAGGCCACGGCGAAGGCTTCATGCACGACACCGCCATGCTGCTGGGCGCGCTGGGCTGGTCGGCCTACGACGGCGCGGCCGAAATCGTGACGCCGTATTTCGGCGCCTCGGGCACCGGGCAGCTCAACGCCGTGTTCCCGGTCACGCCGCAGGACGGGCACGCCATCCCGGCGGCGCAGGCCTCACGGGCCGACGGCTACACGAGCGTGGCCACGCGACTCTGACCACGACACGACATGCCCCACCTCGTCATCCTCTACACCGGCAACCTGGACGCCGAAACCGACATGACGGCGCTGTGCCGCAGCCTGGCCGACACCATGCTGGCCGCGCACGACGACGCGGGCCAGCCGGTGTTTCCGCCGGGTGGCACCCGCGTCCTGGCCTACCCCGCGCCGCACTTTGCGGTGTCGGACGGCGGCGCGGCCGGGCGCGCCGCCGGCGGCGACTTCGATGACCCGGGCGACTACGCCTTCGTGTACCTGAACCTGCGCATGGCCCAGGGCCGCACGGCCGCCACCCACAAGCGCGTGGGCGATGCGCTGCTGATGGCCACCAAGGCGCACTTCCAGCCGGTTTTCATCCGCCGGCACATCGGCGTGACGCTGCAGATCGACGAAGGCCACGAGGTCTTCGACGCCAAGCACAGCAACCTGCATCCCCTCTTCGGCAAGCCCAGTCCCAAGCCCCATGTTTGACGACCCCCTGATCCGCCAGCTCGCCGCCGAGCTGCACCAGTCCGAGAAAACCCGCGTGCAGGTGGAGCACTTCTCCAGACGCTACCCCGGCATGACCATCGAAGACGGCTACCGCATCAGCCGCGCCTGGATGAACCTCAAGCGCGCCGAGGGCCGCAGCGTCATCGGCCACAAGATCGGCCTGACCTCGCGCGCCATGCAGCAGGCCAGCCAAATCACCGAGCCCGACTACGGCACCCTGCTGGACGACATGCTGTTCACCTGCACACCGGGCCAGGTGCTGGACATCCCCGCCACGCGCTTCATCGCGCCGCGCGTGGAGGTGGAACTGGCCTTCGTGCTCCGGGCGCCCCTGAAGGGCCCGGACGTGACGGTGGAGCAGGTGCTGGCCGCCACCGACTACGTGACGCCGGCCATCGAGATCATCGACGCGCGCATCGAGCAGTTCGACCGCCACAGCAAGGTGATGCGCAAGGTGTTCGACACGATCAGCGACAACGCGGCCAACGCCGGCATCGTGGTCGGCGCGGAGAAAGTGGACCCGCACACCACCAACCTGCCCTGGTGCGGCGCCGTCCTGCGCCAGAACGGCGTGGTGGAAGAAACCGGCCTGGCTGCCGGCGTGCAGGGCCACCCGGCCATCGGCATCGCCTGGCTGGCCAACAAGCTCGCACCCTGGGGCGAATCGCTGCAAGCCGGGCAGATCGTTCTGGCGGGCTCGTTCACCCGCCCGGTGCCCGCGCAGGCGGGTGACGTGTTCGACGCCGACTACGGCACGCTCGGCCGCCTGCAATTCCGTTTTGTCTGAGCCCCGCACCCCAGCCCCGAGGTCCCCCATGCAAACCCCTGACAACCCGTTCAAGAACGCCATCCTGCGCCGCGAACCCCAGATCGGCCTGTGGCTCGGCCTGGCCAACGCCTACTGCGCCGAAATCTGTGCCGGCGCCGGCTTCGACTGGCTGCTGATCGACGGCGAACACGCCCCCAACGGCCTGGCCGACATCCTGGCGCAACTGCAGGCCATTGCTGCCTATCCCGCCAGCCATGCCATCGCCCGGGTGCCGGTGGGCGACACGGCCCTGATCAAGCAATACCTCGACCTCGGCGCGCAGACGCTGCTGGTGCCCATGGTGGACACCGCCGAACAGGCCGCCGCGCTCGTCAAGGCCTGCCGCTACCCGCAGGACGACGGCCAGGGCGGCATCCGCGGCATGGCGGGCGCGCGCGCCTCGCGCTGGGGCCGCTACCCCAACTATGTGAAAGAGGCCAACGAACGCGTGTGCCTGCTGGTGCAGGCCGAGACCCGCACCGCGCTGCAGAACCTGGACGCCATTGCCGCCACGCCCGGGGTGGACGGCGTCTTCATCGGCCCGGCCGACCTGTCGGCCTCGCTGGGCCATGTCGGCGACCCCAACCACCCCGAGGTGCAGGCCGCCATCGAGGACGCCATCGCGCGCATCCTCAAGGCCGGCAAGGCGCCCGGCATCCTGACCAGCGACGAGGCCCAGGCGCGCCACTACCTGGCCCTGGGCGCGGTGTTCGTGGCCGTGGGGCTGGACACCGGCATCCTCGCGCGCCAGACCCGCGCCCTGGCCGCGACGTTCAAGCAGGCGCCCGCGCCCGCCGCGGCCAAGGGCAGCGTGTACTGATTTGCCCCGACCGCGGCCATGACCGACCCCGCCAAGCCGCGCCGCTTCCGCTCGGCCACGCTCTACGACGGCACGCTGCGCACCACCACGCGCAGCTTCCTGCGTGCGCTCGGGCAGGACGACGACGACATCGAGCGACCCCACGTCGGCGTGTTCCACACCGGGGGCGAGATGAGCCCCTGCAACCTGAACCTGCGCGAGCAGGCCCAGCACGCGAAGACCGGCATCTATGCCGGCGGCGGCACCCCTCACGAATGCCCGGTGGTGTCGGTGAGCGACGGGCTGACGATGGCGCAATCGGGCATGCGCTTCTCGCTGATCTCGCGCGAGCTGATCGCCGACAGCGTCGAGGCCTCGGTGCGCGGCCACCAGTGGGACGGCATCTTCGGCATCGGCGCCTGCGACAAGAACCTGCCCGGCCTGATGATGGGCATGGTGCGCTGCAACGTGCCCAGCGTGTTCGTGCACGGAGGCTCGGCGCTGCCGGGCCGCCTGCCGGGGCCCGAGGGGCGCGAACTCAACATCGTCGACACCTACGAGACCATTGGCCAGGTGATCGCGGGCCGCGCCACCCTGGCCGAGCTGGACCTCATCGGCCGCAGCTGCCTGCCCACGGCCGGCGCCTGCGCGGGCCAGTTCACCGCCAACACCATGGGCATGGTCTCGGAAGCGCTGGGCCTGGCGCCCATCGGCTCCAGCATGGTGCCGGCGGTTTACAGCGAGCGTGCGCCGCTGTTGCGCCGGGCCGGCCGGCAGCTGATGGCCGCGGTGCGGGGCGATGCCCCGTTGCCGCGCGACATCGTGACGCGCCAGGCGCTCGAGAACGCCTGCGCCGTGGTCTCGGCCACGGGCGGCTCCACCAACGCGGCCTTGCACATCCCGGCCATCGCGCACGAAGCCGGCATCCGCTTCCACCTCGACGACGTGGCGCAGGTGTTTGCCCGCACACCGCTGATCGCCGACCTGCGCCCGGGCGGGCGCTACCTCGCGCGTGACGTGCACGGCATCGGCGGCACCGCCGTCATCCTCAGGGAACTGCTGCGCGGCGGCCACCTGCACGGTGACACGCTGACCTGGACCGGGCGCACCCTGGCCGAGGAACTCGCCGACGCCGGCGCGCCCGACGGCCGCGTGGTGCGGGCGGTGGAACAGGCCCTGAGCCGCGACGGCGGGCTGGCCGTGCTCAAGGGCAACCTGTGCCCGGAGGGTGCGCTGCTCAAGACCGCCGGCCTCTCGACACTGGTGCACCTTGGCCCGGCGCGGGTGTTCGAGTCCGAGGAAGCAGCCCAGGCCGCCGTGCAGGCGATGGACTACCGCAGCGGCGACGTGCTGGTGATCCGCAACGAAGGCCCCAAGGGTGGCCCCGGCATGCGCGAGATGCTGGGCATCACCGCGCTGCTGTATGGCCAGGGCATGGGCGACCGGGTGGCGCTGCTGACCGATGGGCGCTTTTCCGGCGCGACCCGTGGCCTGTGCATCGGCTACGCCGGGCCCGAGGCCGCCTGCGACGGCCCGATCGCGGCGCTGCGCGATGGCGACCTGATCGCCATCGACGCGCGCCCCGTAGCGCTGAGCATCCGCGTGGAGCTGACCGACGCCGAACTGCGCCAGCGCCTGGCGCAGCGCACGGCCCGCCCGGCCGCACCACAGGGCGGCCTGCTGGAGAAATACGCATTGACCGTGCGCCCGAGCTGCCAGGGCGCGGTGACGCACGCCGGCGCCGTCACCTGGTTGCGCGACGAACCCTGAACCCCTCCCCCTTTGCCCAACGTCCGAGGAAATCCCATGTCCCGTGTCTCGCCATCGCCATCCGCCGTGCGTCCGCTGTCGGACTGGCACCCCGACGAGCAGGCTGCCCGCGTGCGCCTGGCCGCCTGCTACCGCATCTTCGCGATGCTGGGCTGGACCGAGATGATCTACAACCACATCACGCTGCGCCTGCCTGCCAGCGTGAGCGGCGCGGACAAGCAGTTCCTGATCAACCCCTTCGGCCTGCACTACACCGAGGTCACCGCGAGCAACCTGGTCAAGATCAACCTCGCCGGCGACGTGCTCGACGGCTCGCCCTGGCCCATCAACCCCGCGGGCTACACCCTGCACAGCACCATCCACGGCGGCATCGAAGACGCGCATTGCGTGATGCACACCCACACCACCGCCGGCGTAGCCGTGGCCTCGCTGCAAGGGGCCTTAAGCCAGAGCAACTTCTACAGCGCCCAGCTGCACGACATGGTGGCCTACCACCCGTTCGAGGGCATCACCATCCATGCCGAGGAAGGCCCGCGCGTGCTGGCCAGCATGGGTACCAAACCCGCCATCATCCTGCGCAACCACGGCCTGCTGAGCTGGGGCCAGACGCTGGAGCAGGCCTTCGCCATCCTGTGGACGCTGCAGCGGGCCTGCGAGATCCAGCTGGCGACGCTGAGCATGGGCGCCGCCATCCCGGTGCCCGAGCCGATTGCCGCCAAGTGCACGCGCGACGCGCTGCAGTTCAACCCCGCCCACGGCGCCGGGCGCGACGTGTTCGACGCGCTGGTGCGGCAGGTGGACCGCATCGATGAGAGCTACAAAAATTGATAGCACGTCGTGGCCGATTGACTCTGGAAGGAAGCGAAAAATGATCCAAAAAGTGGCCATTTACGGCGCCGGGGCCATTGGCGGCTGGCTCGGGGCCAGGCTGGCGGCGGTGGGGTGCACGGTGAGCGTGGTGGCGCGCGGCGCCACGCTGGCCGCGCTGCAGCAGCATGGCCTGCAACTGGAGCAGGCCGACGGCACCACCACCCACGCGGTGCGCGCCAGCCAGGACCCGGCCGCGCTGGGTGTGCAAGACCTGGTGGTCGTCGCCGTCAAGGCGCCGGCCATGCGGGAGGTGGCGCGCCATATCGCCCCGCTGATCGGGCCCAGCACCGTGGTGCTCACGGCGATGAACGGCGTACCCTGGTGGTTTTTCGAGGGCTTCGGCGGCGCGCTGGCCGGCACGGCGCTGCAGGCGGTGGACCCCGACGGCGCCATCGCCCGCGCCATCCCGGCGCCCCAGGTAATCGGCTGCGTGGTGCACGCGAGCTGCTCGGTGAGCGCACCAGGCGTGATCCGCCACCACTTCGGCAACGGGCTGATCGTGGGCGAGCCGTCGGGACAGGAAACCCCGCGCGTGCAGGCGCTGGCCGCGCTGCTGCAGCGCGCCGGCTTTGCGGCCACGGTGTCGCCGCAGATCCAGAAAGACATCTGGTTCAAGCTCTGGGGCAACATGACGGTCAACCCCATCAGCGCCTTCACCGGCGCCACCACCGACCGCATCCTGGACGACGAGCTGGTGCGCGGCTTCATCAGCGCGGTGATGCTGGAGGCCAAGGCCATCGGCGCGCGCATCGGCATCCCCATCGACCAGCAGCCCGAAGACCGCCACGCTGTCACGCGCAAGCTCGGCGCGTTCAAGACCTCGATGCTGCAGGACGTGGAAGCCGGCAAGCCGGTGGAGCTGGACGCGCTGGTCACGGTGGTGCGCGAGCTGGGCCAGAAAACCGGCGTGCCCACGCCCTTCACCGACGCGCTGCTCGGCCTGGCGCGGGTGCACGCGCAGGTGCATGGGTTGTATTGAATTCCGATCTGGTTCCATAATGGCTCCACAGAACCATTGTGGAGCCACTTCATGCCCAACCTTTCCATCAAGGACGTGCCCGAAGCCTGGGCCGAGGCGCTGCGCCAGCGCGCCGCGCGCAACCACCGCTCGCTGCAGGGCGAGCTGATGGCGATCATCGAGACTGCAGCGACCGAAAAGCCTGAGCTCGCCGCCAATTCCACCCGCGCCGGCATGCCCTCAGGCGCGAACCGGCCCGGCGCCGGCACCGTTGTCGGCCTGGATGCCCGAGGTCGCCCCATCGTGCGTCGGGGCTGGAAGACCATCGAACAGATTGCTGCGGAGCACCGAGCCCTGTTTCCCGAGCCCATCGCGGGTGGTCCGTTGGGTGTTGACATCATTCGGGAAGAACGGGACTCGCGATGAGCGCCGAGATCCCCACGCTCTACGTCGCAGAGCCGCCCGCCGCCTATCTCCACCAACCCCCGATCGTGGTGGACTGCAGCGTCATGATCGCCGCGCTGTTCGAAGAAGAAGTTCGAGCACAGGCGATCAGCCTGATGGCTGGCAAGAAGATGTACGCGCCCAATCTGCTCGATCACGAATTGGTCCATGTCGCGGTCAAGAAAATGCGCTCTGGCTGGCCAGCCGCCAGCGTCCGGCTGGCGCTCTCCAGCTACGCGGCCCAGGCAATCGAACTGCACGAAACCGACCCGCTGGCCCAATTCGAACTCGCCCTGCGCTACGACCTCAGCGGCTACGACGCCGCCTACCTGTGGCTGGCCGCCGAGCTCAAGGCCCCGCTGGCCACCTTCGACAAGAAACTGGCAGCCGCTGCGCAGGCGCATCTGTCGGCGCTCGGTTAATCCCCCTGCCAGCTCCCGCCCGCATGACCCCACCCACCCGCCACCTCTCCGCCACCGGCTTCGCCACCCTGTTACTGATCGCCTTCATGATGGGCGCCAACCACGTGGCCGCGCGGCTGGCCTTCAACCATGGGGTGGACGTGGCCACGGCCGTGACCTTCCGCAGCGCCATCACCGCGCTGGTGGTGGGCGTCATCGTGGCGTGGAACCGCGTGCCCATCCGCCTGACGGCGCGGCACAAGAAGGCGTTGCCCGCCATCGGCCTGCTGATCGGCGTGCAGAGCCTGTGCCTGTACTCGGCGGTGGCCCGGCTGCCGGTGGCGCTCGCGCTGCTGGCCTTCAACACCTACCCGCTGTGGACGGCCCTGTGGGCGCGCCTGTTCTACGGCCACCGGCCCGAGCGTGCGGTGCTGCTGGCCATGCCGGTGATGCTGGTGGGGCTGGCGCTGGCGCTGGACGTGTTCGGCGCCGCCTCGGGCCTGGGCGCGGCCGGCCAATGGGGTCGCATCGGCGCCGGCGTGGCCTTCGCGCTGACGGCCGCCGCCACCTTCGGTATCGCGCTGGTCGTCACGCAGCACGAGGCCAGCGACCTGGACGGCCGCGTGCGCACCGCCTCCACCATGGGCATCGTCGGCCTGCTGGCGCTGGCCGCCGTCACCGCCCAGGGCGGCCCGCACCTGCCCACCGCCGCGCTGGGCTGGGTGGGCCTGGGTGCGCTGACCTTCCTCTACGGCACCGCCTTCACCATCATGTTCACCGTGCTGCCCAAACTGGGCGTGGTCGGCAACTCGGCCATCATGAATGTGGAACCCGTCTTCGCCCTGCTGCTGGCCTGGGCCATCCTGGGCCAGACGATCGCGCCAGTGCAGGTGGCGGGCGCGCTGGTGGTGGTGGGGACGGTGGTGTGGCTGGGAATGCGGAAGAGGTGAGGGGATGGGGGCGCTTGGAGTTGAAGGGCCCCGATTTGGACGAGGACGAATGGCTCCCTCAGGCTGGGATCAGCCGCTCGAGCCCAAGGTGCCGAGGACTGAAGACCACTCCAAAGCAGCCGAATAAACGCCACAGAGTCTGTTGTTCGAGTCAAGGATTCAGTCCATCTTCACCAGTGCCCCATCTGCCGCCGCCACCACGGCCCGGGTCAAGTTCTGAATCAGTGACGACGCCATCCGGGCATGCTGCCAGTACAGCGGCACATGCAGCTCGCTGTCCTCCTTGAGTTTCACCAAAGCACCGCTGTTCAAGTGTTCGCGCACCAGTGCGTGTGGGTGCATCGCCCACCCGAGCCCACCGAGAGCTGCTGCCACGAACGCCTGAGAAGACGGCAAGGTGTGGCGCGGCATGGGGACGGTGGTACCGAAGTGCTGCTCCACCCAGCGCTGTTGCAGCTCGTCTTTGGCATTGAACATGAGGCTGGGCGCTAGGGCGAGGCTTGCGGTGTCGATCCCCTGCGGGAAGTGCCTTGCTAGAAACGCCGGACTGGCTGCGGCCACGTAGCGCATGGCGCCCAACGGTAGACAGTTACAACCGGCGGCTGGTGCTTCGGTGGCCGTGACCGCCGCCAGCACCTGCCCACTGCGCAACCACTGCGCGGTGTGGCCTTCATCATCCACCGCGATCTGCAGCAGCGCCACATCACCCTTGCCAAATGTGACCGCAGCCTGCATGAACCACGTGGCCAGGCTGTCTGCATTCACGGCAATAGGGACACTGATGCGCGTGCGTTCTTCCTGAAGAAACCAGGGCATGTCTGCCTGGAGTTCATGCTCCAGCAGGCTCACACGGTCGATGTGTTGGCAGAGTCGTCTCCCGGTCTCGGTGGCTTCGCAAGGTTGTCCACGAATTACCAGGGCGCAGCCCAGGCGCTCCTCCAGCAGGCGGATGCGTTGGGACACTGCCGATGGCGTGACGTGCAGCGCCCTCGCTGCGCGTTCAAAGCTGCCTTCCTTGACCACAGCCGCCAGTGCAAACAGAGAGGAATAGTCCAACATGATGAAGATGAGCTTATGTCGGTTCAGTAAATGTAGATTGTCTAACCAATCGTCTACTGGCAAGCTCGGTGCATGGATCCCATCACACCCACTTCCGTCGCCATCTGGCCCGTCTTCATCCAGGGGCTGGCCCTGAGTTTTGGTTTGATCGTTGCGATCGGAGCCCAGAACGCATTTGTACTGCGGCAAGGGCTGCGGAGAGAGCACGTCGGCAGCGTGGTGCTGTTTTGCGCTGCCGCTGATGCCGTCCTGATCATGGCGGGCGTCTTCGGCATGGCGCAGGCACTGGGCGATCGCCCAGACTGGGCACTAGCACTTGCGTTGGCCGGCGCGCTGTTTCTGGCTTGGTACGGCTGGAAAGCGCTGATGCGCATGCGCAATCCGGATCGTTTGCAGGCTTCATCCGGCGGAGAGGGCTTGAAGAAGAGTGCCGCAATGGCGCAGGCCGCTGCGTTCACGCTGCTGAACCCTCACGTTTATCTGGACACCGTGCTGCTGGTCGGCAGCATGGGGGCGCAGCAGCCCGCTCCCTTGCAGGGGTGGTTTGTGGCGGGGGCTGCTGTGGCCAGTGCCACCTGGTTCAGTCTGCTGGGCTTTGGTGCCCGTTGGATGGCACCCTGGTTTGCGCATCCCCGCGCCTGGCAGGTGTTGGACGGCCTCATTGGCCTGACCATGTGGGTTCTGTCGGCATTGATGGTACGGCACGCCTTCAACGGTTTCTAGGAGCCCAGATGTACACGCCCAAATACCATGCGCTGACCGATATAGGGACCATGCACACCCACATCGCCGAGCATCCTCTGGGCGCTTGGGTCTGTACCGCCCAAAAGCTGCTCATCGCGAATCACATCCCGTTCGTTCTCGATGCGCAGCACGGCTCCAACGGTCGTTTGCTCGGGCATGTGTCTCGAGCCAATCCAGTCTGGCGTGAACTGTATGGAGGTGCTCCATCGGTAGTGATGTTCATGGGACCGCATGCCTATATCACCCCGTCTTGGTACCCAGGCAAACATCAGCATGGCAAGGTCGTGCCGACATGGAATTACGTCACGGTTCATGCGCACGGCGTGGCGCGTGCGATGGAAGACCCCGATTGGATTCTCGACGTGATCAACCGGTTGACCGATGCTCAGGAAGTCAGGCGCAAGGAACCCTGGAAAGTGTCTGACGCGCCATCAGAGTACATTGAAAAGATGCTGCGCGCAGTGGTGGCCATAGAAATCGTCATCGAGCGCCTTGAAGGTCGCCTGAAGGTCAGTCAGGACGAAGACGATCAGGATCGGCTGGGGACGGTCGAGGGCTTGCGGCAGTCGTCCACCGCTCCGTCTCAGGTCTTGGCGAACCTTGTTCTCGGCGCTTTGAGGACGTTCCCAGGAAAGTAGTGCGACGGATGCAAGGTGATGAGCGGTTCAAGGGACGACCGTTAACGGCCTAACATCTGTCGTCACCGCAGGGGCCATGACGGGCTCCTTGCGCTGCATTGCGGTCATCGGCGCCGGCCACATAGCAGGTACCGTTGCAGGTGCAGAACTGGCAGAGAATCGCCCGATGCCTCACATGCCCTGCGGCAACCTCAGGCATCGGTTCACGCCAGTCGGCATGGCCAACCGGACCTCGCAGCGCGCCTTCCAGAACAGAAGGCGGGCTTTCGCGCCGACCGGACCTTTGACGACACACCGTTCGGCCCGCACGTGCTGCTGGTGCGGCGCCGCCATCACCGCCAGGAGCCTGCATGAACACACCGTCCCCGCGTTTCCAGGAGTTTTTCTTTTCGCTGTACGAAGGCCTGCCGCGGCAGGGGACGGGCAACCGGGCCTGCGCGGCGCGGGCGCTAGCGCTGTGCGCCGAGCTCGGGCCCGCGCCGGCCATCATCGACCTGGGCTGTGGCGTGGGCGGGCAGACCTGGCATCTGGCCGAGCTGACCGGCGGCACGATCACCGCCATCGACAGCCATGCGCCCAGCATCGAGCGGATGCGACAGGGCATCGCGCAGCGTGGGCTGGCGCAGCGCATCACCGCCCTGGTGGGCGACATGGCCGCGCCGCCGGTGGCCCCGCCGGGTGGCTTTGACCTGGTCTGGTCCGAGGGCGCGCTCTACAGCGTGGGTCTGGCGCAGGCCCTGGCGGTCTGCCACGCGCTGCTGCGCCCGGGCGGCTACCTGGCCTTCACCGATGCGGTGTGGCGCAGCGATGTGCCGCCGGCCGAGGTGCGGGCCGGTTTCGAGGCCGACTACCCGACCATGGGGCGGGTGGACGATAACCTGGCGGCAATCCGTGCGGCGGGGTTCCGCCTGGCCGACCATTTCCCGCTGCCCGACGCGGCCTGGTGGGACGACTTCTACACGCCGATGACGCAGCGCATTAATGTGCTGCGCCAACAGCACGCCGGCGATGCCGAGGCCGCGGCGATCCTGGACCAGCTGGCGAAGGAACCCGAGCTGCACCGTCGCTTTGGCCACCACTACGCCTACGAGTTTTTCGTGGCCCGCAAAGCACCGGCGGGTGGCGCTGGGGGCGATTGACGCGCGCGGCGGTACCAGCCTTGGTATGACGGTTGTGCGGTCACCCGCCATTCAGCGCATGCCGCGCCATCGCCACCGCCAGCACGGCCATCGTCACGCCGATGAGCCCGTCCAGCACGCGCCAGGCGGTGGGCCGGGCGAACCAGGGCGCCAGCCAGCGCGCGCCCACGCCCAGCAGGCCGAACCAGACCACGCTGGCGGTGCTCGCGCCGGCGGCAAACCAGGGCTGCAGCGGCGCTGGCTGTTGCGCGCCCAGGCCGCCCACCAGCAGCACGGTGTCCAGGTAAACATGGGGGTTGAGCAGCGTGAAGGCGGCGGCCTGCGCCAGCGCGGCGCGGCGGCTCAGGGCTTCTTTTCCGGTGGCGGCCTGCAAGCTGCCGGCCTGGCGCATGCGCGCAAAGGCTTTCCAGCCGTACCAGGCCAGGAAGGCGGCACCGGCCAGCGCCAGCGCGCGGGCCAGTTGCGGGCGATCGCCCAGCGCCTGCGCCATGCCAAAGACGCCGGCAGTGATGAGCAGCGCATCCGCCAGCGCACAGAACGCCACCACCGTGCCCACGTGCTCACGACGCAGACCCTGGCGCAGCACAAAGGCGTTTTGCGCACCGATGGCCACGATCAGACCCAGGCCCAGGGCAAAACCTTGCAGGAAGACGGGGGCCACAGGGCCGGTGGCGTTGGACAGGAACGGCATGGTGCCGATTTTCGTGTTTGGCAGGCGCGGGTGCGGCTGCGACACAATCCGCCCATGCCCGCATCCAAACCCTACCTGAGCGCCATCGAGGCGCCGTCGCGCGCCGACGTGGACGCGCTGCCCGGCCTGACCGTGCTCGAATTCGGCACCACCTGGTGTGGCCACTGCCGCGCCGCCCAGCCGGCGATTGCCGAGGCGCTGGCGCCGCCCACGCCGTGGCGCCACATCCGGGTGGAGGACGGGCCGGGGCGCGCGCTGGGGCGCAGCTTCCGCGTCAAGCTCTGGCCCACGCTGGTGCTGCTCAAAGACGGGCAGGAGATCGCCCGCGTGGTGCGCCCCCGCAGCGCCGCAGACCTTGCGGAGGCGATGGGCGGCGCGTGATCCGCACGCCCGGGTGATCTGAGCGGATCGACCCGACCGGGCAGACCCCTACTCGGCCCGGATGTTGGCCGCCTTGATGATGCGCGCGTTGTGCTCCGACTCGGTGGCGATCTGGCGCGCAAAGTCGGCGGCCCTGCCGCCGGTGGGCAAGTTGTCGCTGGCGGTCAGGCGCGCGCGCAGGTCGGGCTGGGTCAGCGCCCGGTTGATCTCGGCGTTCAGGCGCTGCAGCACGGGCGCGGGCGTGCCGGCGGGCGCGAAGACGCCGAACACCGAACTCAGGTTGGCCGCTGCAAAGCCCAGTTCGGCCAGCGTGGGCACGGCGGCCAGCGTGTCCAGCCGGGTGGGCGCGCCCACGGCCAGCGGGCGCAGCTTGCCGGCCTGGATGTGCTGCATCACCGCGCCCGAGGCGTTGGTGGACAGCACCTCGAACTGGCCCGAGAGCGCGTCGTTCATCTGCTGGCCGCCGCCCTTGTAGGGCACGTGGGTGATGTCCACCCGGGCCGCGGCCTTCACCTGCTCCAGCATGATGTGGCCCAGCGAGGCCGGGCCCGAGGTGGCCCAGCGCACCGCGCCGGGCCTGGCGCGGGCGCCTGCCAGCAGCGTGTTGAAGTCTTTGGCGTCGGTGGCGGGCGTGGCCAGCAACAGCACCGGCGAGACCATCACGCTGGCCACGGGCACGATGTCCCTGGCCGGGTCGAACGGCGACTTGCCCAGGTGCGGGTTCAGCGCCAGCGGGCTGATGGCGGCAAAGCCCAGCGTATAGCCGTCGGGCGCGGCCTTGGCCACGGCGTCCAGGCCGATGCTGCCGCTGGCGCCGGCCTTGTTCTCTACCACCACCGGCTGGCCCAGGCTGCTGGCGAGTTTGTCGGCCAGCGCGCGGGCCACGACGTCGCTCACACCCCCGGGCGGGTAGGCCACCACCAGGCGGATCGGGCGCGACGGCCAGGCGGGCTGGGCGACAGCGCCGCCGGCCAGGGCGGCAGCGGCCAGGATCAGGGAGCGGCGATACGGGTTCATGGACCGAGCATAGCCGCTGGCGCGTGCGCTATAAAACGCCTTCTGTCGCGCGACGCCCGCGTCGGGATGCGCGGCCGGATCTGACCCCTTTTCACACGGAGGACTCGATGAACTTGACTCACCGCTTTGCAGCTGCGCGCCTGGCCGCGCGGCTTTCCGGCGCCACGTCGCGATCCCAGTTGCTGGCGCTGGCCTGCGCCGGCGTCCTGGGCAGCGCGCACGCCGCACCCCCCGCGTGCGCGCTGGAGCCGGCCGATCTGCAAAAGGCCTTTGGCGTGGCCTTCGACAAGGGCCAGGCCGACCCCGCCGGCGGCATGGGCACGGGCTGCAAGTACAGCACCGTGGGCGGCAGCGCGGCCAAGGGCACGGACTTCTCGGTGTGGCTGGGCATCATCCCCACCGGCGGGCAGATGGACATGTGGCGCACCATGACGGCCGGCGGCCCCAAGGCCAAACTCAATCCCGTGGCCGGCGACCCGGACAAGGCGGTGACGGTGCAGCAGAAGCCCGACGTGCCGCCCTTTCCCAGCGTGATGTACCAGCGCGGCGACCTGCTCGTGGTGCTGAACCTCACGGGCAGCGCGCCACGCGGCGACGCCAAGGCCGAGGCCGCCTTCATCGAGCAGATGAACGGTAAGCTGCTGAAGGTGCGCCGGGTGCCCTGAAGGCAGCCAAACAGGCCCCGGCGGGCCTTCCAGGCCGATTTTGAAGGCACAAAACGGGCTGAGTCCAGCGTTCGACGGCCACGAGCAGCTATCAAATCAGGAGTTGTCAAGCCTGCTTCGGCGGGAACGCGCCGCCGTGCGCGGGCCCTCGCGTGAATCCCTGCGGCCGACGGGCCCGTTCAGCCCGGCGGCAGGCAGCTCTGCGCCGGCGAGCCGCCGCCGAACAAGGCCTGATCGAGCGCCGCCATCGGCGCGGCGCCCGCCTTGCGCCGGGTCTCGTACTGGCGCCAGCAGGCTTCGGGGCAGCAGGGCTGGGCGGCCGAGTCCTCCCAGGGCCGCGCCGAGGTGCAGCGCGGCGCCGAGGCGAAACAGTCGTCGAGTTCACGCTCGCCCGGCTTGTAGCAGCGCGTGACCATGCTGGAGCAGGCCGCGAGCACGTTGGTGGGACCGGGTGCGCGCTTTTCCAGCACGAGGGCCGCGTCGCCACTGCGCGACAGGATGGGGCGCCCCTGCGCATCCTTGGGCAGCGCGGAGAGGTCGGGCTGCGGCGGCGGCGCCACCTCGACGCGCTTGGGCGGGCGCACGGCCGGCGCCGGCGTGGCGGTGGAGGTGGTCGGGCAGGCCTGGTCGGTGTAGGTGACGCGGCCCGAGGCGTCCTGGCATTTGTTGAGTTCGGCGTGGGCGGCGCTTGCCGCGAGCAGCAGCAACGCGACGAGGGCTGCCAGCGCGGCCATCCAGCCGGTGCGCAGGGTCGAAACCATTACGTTGCGTGCCATGCGATCCGCCATCCCGACCTCCGTGTAGACCGGCAGACAGGCGCTGTCCGCCGCGTCGGCATGATACGCGCCGGGTCGCGCCACGCCCTCACATCCCGCCTCAGAGGGCCTCGATGCGCGCGGGCACCCATTTGTGCCACGGCGTGCCGGCAAAAGCGTCGCGGTCTTGCAGGCGCGTGAGCTCGTTGGGTGCGGTGCCGGTGAGCACCGCGTGGCCGGCGGCGTCGGGGTAGTCGATGCCCTGGCCGTTGGGCAGCGACACGTGGCCGGGCGACATGCGGTCGCTACAGGCCACCGTGACCTCGGTCTGGCCGCGCTGCGTGACCAGCCGGGCACGGGCCCCATCGACCAGGCCCAGGCGGGCCGCGTCGGCGGGGTTCAGCGCCAACGCGCCGCTGCGGTCCTTGCGGCGCCAGTCGGGGTTGCGGAAGATGGTGTTGGCGGTGTAACTGCGCCGCTCACCCGCCGAGAGCACGAAGGGGAATTCGGCCGGCGGCTGCGGCGCGGGCTCGGCCGCGAGCGCGCCGATCTCGTCGTAGAACTCGGGCAGCGCCAGCTGCACCCGGCCGTTGGGCGTGGCGACGCGGCGCAGGGATTCGTCCCAGTCGTCCACCGAGAACACCACGCCCGAGGGCGCTGCCAGGATGGCGTCGAACAGCGCGTCGGCCAGTTCGGCGCCGTCTTTGGCGGCGGTGCCGATGCCGGCGCGGCGGATCGCCTCGCGCTGGTGCTTCACGGCCAGCTGGCACACGCCCCAGAGGCCCGCGCCCTCGGCCAGGCCGGCGGGCAGCAGGTCACCGATGGCGCGGTACAGCAGCACCGGCAGCAGTGCCAGGGCTTGCGGCGTGGCGGCGGCCAGCTCGGCGAAGGCGCGGCGGAATGACCCCCGGCCGGCTTGCCAGGCGCTGCGCAGCGTCTGCACCGCCTCAAGCGGCAGCACACCGGCCGTCTCCAGCAGGCGGGCGTGCAGCTCGGCCTCGGAAAACAGGCCGGCGGGCGGCGGCAGCAGCGCGCGGCGCAGGTGGAAGACGTTGTGCGGAAACTCGAAGTTGAAAAAGGTGGCTTCGGCCTTTTCGAGCTGGCTGGCCACCGGCGGCACGTAGTGCGCCAGGCGTGCGGTTTCGGTCATGGCCACGTCCACCACCACCAGCAGGTCCAGCGCGGCCAGCGCCTCGCGCATGCGCGGCCCGTCGGCCAGCGAGTGCGCGGGGTTGGCCGACTCGACCCACATGCCGCGAAAGCGCTCAGGGTGGTCGGTGAGGATTTCCTCGGGGATGCTGTTGCAGGGCATCAGCCCGCCGATGATGGGCGCGCCGGTGACCGGCGTGCGCTTGTAGCTGCCGGGGCCCGAAGCGGTGCCGACGATGGGCACCAGCGCCGTGGGGCGGTACAACGTGCCGGGTTTGCCGAAGTGGCCGGTGAGCAGCACCAGCAGCAGGTGCAGGTACGACACCAGGGTGCTGTGCCGGTTCATCTGCACACCCAGGTCTTCGAAGCTGGCCACGCTGCGCGCGCGGGCGATGCGGCGCGCGACGTCACGCACGATGGCCTCGTCGATGCCGGCCTTTTGCGCATGCGCGGCCACGTCCAGCCCGGCGAACAGGGCGGTGACCTCGGCCGCGCCGTCGGCATGGGCCTGCAACCAGGCATCGGCCAGCAGGCCTTCCTGCACCACGGTGCCGATCAGCGCGGCGAGCAGGAAGGCGTCGGCGCCGGGACGCACTGCGAGGTGGATGTCGGCGAGGTCGGCCGTCTCGCTGCGGCGGGGGTCAATCACGATCAGCGTGCGCGCCGGGTCGCGGGCGATGTCGCGCAGCGTGACGCGGGCTTTGGGGATGCCGTGCGAATGCCAGGGGTTCTTGCCGATCAGCAGCGCCACCTCGGCGTGCTCGAAGTCGGCCCGCGCCACGCCGCCGAGCATGCAGCCGGCGACGTAGAACTCGCCGGTCTTTTCCTGCGCGATGGCGCTGCTCTGGTAGCGCATGCCCAGTGCGGCGCGCATCGCGCGGCTGTACAGGCCCGGCAGGTGGTTGCCCTGGCCACCGCCGCCGTAATACAGCAGGCTGGCACCGCCGTGGCGGCCGGCCAGCGCCATCGCACGCTGGGTGACCTCGCGCAGCGCGGTGTCCCAGTCGATCGCCTCGAAGCTGCCGTCGGCACGCCGGCGCATCGGGTTGGTGAGGCGCTGCGGGCCGTTCTGGTAGTAGTCCATGCGCGAGGCTTTTTCGCAGGCGTAGCCGCGCGAGGCGGGGTGGGCGTCGTCACCGCGCACGCGCACCAGGTGGCGCCCGCCCTCGCCGCCAAGCTCCACCTCCAGGCCGCAGTTGTTCTCGCACAGGATGCA
Source organism: Burkholderiaceae bacterium (assembly GCA_046348065.1). Taxonomy (GTDB): domain Bacteria; phylum Pseudomonadota; class Gammaproteobacteria; order Burkholderiales; family Burkholderiaceae_C; genus Skiveiella. The sequence goes on along the minus strand of JAXMFA010000005.1, from coordinate 179,280 downwards.
GGCGGTGCGCTGCCAGGGGGCGTGGCGGTGCGCGCTGTCATCGTCGGTGTCGGCCCGCGGATCGGTGGCGGACGGGCTGTCGGGAGACGGGCTGTGCATAAGGGTTCTCCGTGGTTCGATGAAACAGATTGTGGACTATACTTTTTATATGGCAATGTGCAAGCGGAACCACCATGAAACGCCGTGAACTGGCCGACCGCGCGTGCCCCGTGTCGCGCGCGGCCGCGCAGCTGGCGGACGCCTGGACCTTCGTGGTGCTGCGCGAGCTGTTCCTGGGCAACCGGCGCTTCGAAGGCCTGCGGCTGCACACGGGCATGTCACCGCGTTCGCTGGCCCTGCGCCTGGCGCAGCTGGTGGCGCAGGATGTGGTCGTGCGCGTGACGCCCGATGCAGCCCCGGCGCAAAGTGAGTACCGGCTCACTGAAAAAGGCTTGGACCTGTGGCCGGTGCTGGTGACGCTGCGCCAATGGGGCGAGCGCTGGGCCGGCCCCTGGGGCGACGACGGCCCCCCGATGGCCCTGGAGCACCGCGGCCATGGCCATGCGCTGCGGGCCGAGCTGCGCTGCGCCGAATGCGGCGAGCCGGTGCAGGCGCGCTCCGCCCGGGTCGTGCCCACCGAGCAGGCCTTGCGCGAGCGCGCCGCTTTTGCCGAGGCCGAGCGCGAGCGCACGCCCCGGCGCACGCGCCGCGCGGCCCAAGACCCCGCCCCGGTACCACCCGGCCGTCCCAACCGGCCTGACCCGGCCTGAAACACCCGGCGGCAGGCAAAAATGGCCCCTGGAGCGCCGTTTTCAGGATCAAATCAGCCTGTTCCCAGCGCCAATCGGCCACCAGCAGCTATCTTTTCAGGAGTTATCCGCCAAACGGCAGGCCGGCCCGAACCCGCCCCACTATGATGGCCGCATGCTGCTGAACCTGATCTGGCTGGGCTTCTTCGTGAGCGCCTTCGCGGTGGCGCTGGGCCGGCTGGCGATGGGCGATGCGGAGGTTTTCCCCCGGCTGCTGACGGCGATGTTCGACGCGGCGCGCACCGGCTTCGACATTTCGCTGGCGCTGGTGGGCGTGATGGCGCTGTGGCTGGGCATTTTGCGCATCGGCGAGCGCGCGGGCCTGGTGCAGGCGCTGGCGCGCGCGGCGGCGCCGGCGCTGCGGCAGCTGTTTCCCGGCGTGCCGCCGGGGCACCCGGCACAGGGCGCGATGGTGATGAACGTGTCGGCCAACCTGCTGGGGCTGGACAACGCGGCCACGCCGCTGGGCCTCAAAGCCATGCAGGAGCTGCAGACGCTGAACCCCACACCCGAACGCGCCACCGACGCGCAGATCCTGTTCATCGTGCTCAACACGGCCGGGCTGACGCTGATCCCCACCTCGGTGATCGCCATCCGGCAGGCGATGGCCGTCAAGCAGGGGCTGACGGGCTTCAACGCGGCCGACATCTTTGTGCCCACACTGCTGGCCACGTCGATCTCGCTGCTGGCCGCGCTGCTGGCCGTGGCGGTGGTGCAGCGCCTGCCGATCTGGCGCGCGCAGCTGCTGCTGCCGCTGGCGGCCTTTGGCGCGGGCATCGGCGCGCTGCTGTGGGGCGTGGGCCGGCTGCCGCCCGAGGTGGCGGCGCGTGCGGTGGGCCTGGCCGGCAGCCTGGTGATCGTCACGCTGGTGCTGGTGTTCCTGCTGGCCGGCGCGCTCAGGCGGGTGCCGGTGTACGAGGTGTTCATCGACGGCGCCAAAGAGGGTTTCGGGGTGGCGGTCGCCATCATTCCGTACCTGGTGGCGATGCTGGTGGCCATCGGCGTGTTCCGCGCGGCCGGCTGCATGGACTACGTGATGGGCGCGATCGGCGCGGCAGTGGCGGCGCTGGGCTGGAACACCGACTTCCTGCCGGCGCTGCCGGTGGGGCTGATGAAGATCCTCTCGGGTTCGGGCGCGCGCGGCCTGATGGTGGACGTGATGCAGACCCACGGCGTGGACTCGTTCCCGGCGCGGCTGGCGGCCATCATCCAGGGCTCGACCGAGACCACGTTCTATGTGCTGGCGGTGTACTTCGGCAGCGTGGGCGTGAAGGACACGCGCCACGCGCTGGGCTGCGCGCTGATTGCCGACGCGGTGGGCATCGTGGCGGCGATCGGGGTGGCGTACGCGTTCTACCGCTGAAGCTCAGAGCCGGGCTAGGCCGGCCACGTACTCGCCGATCGCCAGCGAGCCGGTGAGCCCCGGGCTTTCGATGCCGAACAGGGCGATCACGCCGGGCTGCGTGGTGTCGTCGATCACGTAATCGCGCTGCGGCTCGCCCGGGCCGTGCAGCTTGGGGCGGATGCCCGCGTAGTCGGGCGTCAGGGCGCCGTCGGGCAGACCGGGCCAGAAGCGGCGCACGTAGTCCTCGAAGTACCGCATGCGCTCGGGGTCGACCTGGTAGTCGAGCGCGTCCACGTACTCCAGGTCGGGGCCGAAGCGGGCTTGCCCGCCGAGGTCGCGCCGGTAATGGATGCCCAGCGCGCCGGGAATGGGCGGCGGGTAGACCAGGCGCTGGAACGGCGCGTGGCCGGTGAGCGCAAAGTAGCTGCCCTTGCCGAAGTGCAGGGCCGGGATGCGATCGGCCGGAAAACCGTGCACCGTCGCGGCCATCTCCTGCGCCTGCAGACCGCCGGCCAGGATCAGGCGGCGCGTGGTGACGGTGCTGGGTTCGTCGCCGCCGATGCGCACCTCGATCTGCTCGGCCGCCGGCGTGGCGCCGAGAAACGGCGAATTCAGCACCACCGCGCCACCGTGGGCTTCGATCTCGCCGACCAGCGCGTCCATGTAGCCGTGGGCGTCGAACACGCCGCTTTCGGCCGAATGCAGCGCGCCCACCGTGCGCAGCGCGGGCTCCAGGGCCAGGGTCTGCGCGGCGTCCAGGCGGGTGACGCCTTCGACCCCGTTGGCTTCGCCGCGGGCCGCCAGCGCATCGAGCGCGGCGAGTTCACTGTCCTGCGTGGCCACGATGAGCTTGCCGCACTTGTCGTAGGCGACGTGGTGGCGGTCGAGGAACGCGTACAGCAGGCGCCGGCCTTCGACGCAGAAGCGTGCCTTCAGCGAACCGGGCGGGTAGTGCAGGCCGGCGTGGATCACCTCTGAATTGCGCGAGGAGATGCCCGCGCCCACCCGGCGCTCGCGCTCCAGCACCGCCACGTTCTGGCCATTGCGCGCCAGCGCGTAGCCGCAGGCCAGCCCCACGGAACCCGCCCCCACCACGATTGCATCAAAGTCGGTCGTCATGGCCCGAGGATAGCCGAGCCCGGGCCACGCGGGCATCGGCTGGACGCGCTGCGGCAAAATGAACGACCTCGGCCGCGCCCGGCGTCCGATAGACAACCCTTCTTCAACCCCTCAAGCGCACCACGATGGACATCCCCAGCCAGCAGATCGGCGCCGTGACCGTGTTCTTTGGCGACCGCAACGGCAAGTACCCGGACGGCAACCAGGTGGTGGTGACCGGGGCCGAGCAGCGCGTGGCCTTCGACACGCCCCTGGTGGCCAACCACATCGGACCGGCGCTCGACGGCGTGGACGCCGTCATCCTCGGGCATGTGCATGAAGACCACATGGCCGGCCTGCACCGCCTGCCGCGCGCGGCGGTATGGGCGCACGAGGCGGACGTGGCGGCCGCGCGCAGCTGGGCCGGGCTGGCCCGCCATTACGGCTACCCGATTGCCACCAGCGAGCGCCTGCGAGCGATGATCGAGGCCAGGTTCCACTACCACCCCCGGCCGGACGCGCGAGCCTATGCCGACGGCCAGCGCTGGGAGCTCGGCGGCGGCGTGACCGTCACGGCCTTTCACCTGCCGGGTCACACCAGCGGCCACTGCGCATTGCTGGTGGAACCCGATGGCGTGGCTTTCATCGGCGACATCGACCTCACCGGCTTCGGCCCCTACTACGGCGATGCCACCTCCAGCCTGGCGGCCTTCCGGCGCTCGCTGCGCGCGGTGCAGGACATCCCGGCCCGCGTGTGGGTCACCTCGCACCACCGCGGCGTCGTCAGCGAGCGCGCGACGTTTCTGGCGCATCTGGCCGCGTTCGGCGCGCGCATCGACGAACGCAGCGAGCGCCTGCTGCAGATGCTGGCCGACGGGCCCTGCACGCTGGAGGCGCTGGTGCAGCGTCGTCTGACCTACCCGGTCGGCTATGCGGAAGTATGGGTCGACGACGCCGAACGGCGCACGATTGGCCAGCACCTGGACGAGCTGGTGGCCCAGGGGCGCGCGCGGGTGCTGGACGACGGGCGCTTTGCACAAGTGTGATCGGGCTTAATCAACGAACGCGGGACATGCGGCCGCCAGTGCGGCCCTCCGACGCTGGTCTGTGATCCCTTTGCAGCCGATCAGGATCATGGGGGCCATTCGTCAACCTCGGGCTGGCCCGGCCCCACCAGGCCTCCTCGCGTCCATCGGTCTTTCACTTTCGGAAGCGCCGCAAAGTACCATGCCAGCGAATGCAGGCGCCTGGGATCCACTTCTTCCTCCACGCGCACCGTGGCCGCCCAATAGAAATAGAGGTAGGCGGAGTCCCGTTGCCGCACCGCCAGGGCTGCAGCGATACCGGCGAAAGGGAGATAGTCGTTGTCGCGGTTCGCGAACTGCCACGCGCCGTCGCGGTGTTCGCGCCACCCGAGTCCCTCGGCGTCTGGCCCGCCATGCAGTGGACGAGGCCGTTGCGCCACCGAGCCCTCAGCCGCTGCGCGCATCCGGCCCAAAGGCGCCAGCAACTGGTAACGTGATTCGGGTTCGTCCATCCATTCCAGAAATGCGCCCTGGCGCCAGATAGGACGCCTTGGCGCCGGCACACCATAACCTTCACGTTCCAGCATCGCCTTCACCGCGGCAATGCGCATTTGTCGGTCGGATGCCTCGCGGTTCGGCCGAGCACGCCGCTCGGCAAGCAAAGGAGCCGGGTCACGCAACAGGCGGAAGCTGGCTGCCATGCGCCCGATCAGGCCGCTGGCGTCAGATGGCTCGTGCTGCGACTTCACCACATGCCACAAGATCTGCAGCCGCCGCTCACGGTCGGTATAGAGGTACTCCACCGCGGCTACACGATCCGCGCCGAGGGCGTAAATCGTGTCGGTGATCTGGAGCTGCCCACCGCCCAGCGACATCGCACGCAACGGGGCACGCGATTCGTAAGAGATCGGCCAGGGGCGAATCCCGTCGTCGCTGGCGCCAGCGTCACTTGCCAGTACCGACACGACCATCAGCTGCCTGTACCGCGCCACACCACCCATGGAGGCCCAGAAATACTGCGACGAGAACTGATACGCCAGGCGGTGCATCAGCTCGTCCGCCTGGCCAACATACCGGTCTGTCTCCAGCGTGCTCGGCACACCGATGACAGCGATGTCACCCAACGGCCTTTCGCGCAGGCGCGAACTGGCTGTCGCCTGAGGGCCCGACCCTGCCAGTATGACGAAGGCTGCCGCCAGACCAGCGCGTCGACGCAAATCAAGGCCTCCCCATCGGGGCGACGGAAGACGCTACCCCTGTTGGTGCCGCCGACGCGCCCATCGTCCGGAGCATCTGCCGAAGGGCCGGGTTGTCGGGGCTGCTGCGCAACTGGGCTTCGACCCTGTGACGCACGCTCTGGCCATCCGCCATGTTCACGTCCCGCCAACGTGCGCCGCGTTCGACCAGCAGCGCCCCAGCCGCCCAGTTCTGGTGAAAGACGGCCCAGTACACGGCATTGCTGCCGGCCATGTCCACCGCATTCAAGTCGGCACCACGCGCCAGCAGCAGCGGCAAGACGGCGGCGTGGGTTCGCGGCGAGAGCGCTGCAAACCAAGCCGGCTGTGAACCTAGGCGCTGGTTGGTGTCGGCCCCGGCGTCCAACAGCAACTGAACGGGCTCCGGCCCGGCCCAGCGGCTGACGCGAATCCCCTCAGCCAGCGTGTCGGTCGAACCACCCCCGCTGCTGGGTTTCACACCCGCCTTGAGTAATGCTCGCAGTGGGTCGAGATCGTCGGGATGTTGCTCCAGCTGGCGCAAGGCCGCCACCAGCGCGGCCCCGTCGTTGAGGCGCGCCTGCGGCGCACCGGCGATTGGCGCCACGGCCTGCGCGTCGCCCGAGCGGATGGCCGACTCCATCTTCTGCTGAAGCACCGGATCGGGCCTGCCGTGGTGGTCGGGCGACATACCCAGGAACCCCGCCACGCCCCGAGAGAACAACGGACCGACCACCACAACGAGTGCGGGCAAGCCGGCCAGGACCGTGGCCAGCCCGCGCGAGACCGACCAACGGCCTCGCAAATACAAAAGCAGCACAGCCAAAAGCACCGCCGTCGGCAGCGCGAAGAAGCCCAGCAAGTTCAGCAGGGGCGTATGCGACGGCTTGGCGGCAGCCAAGCCCAGCACGAACCAAAGCCCGAGCAGGGCGATGTCCAACGCCAGAAACAACCAGAAAAGAACCGATAGCAAACGGTTCATCGCGCACCTCGTTGCGCAAGACCGCCCCGGTAAATGCCATCGGAGAAACCGTAGCGGACACCACAGCGAGCCCTCCTGCCCATGATTCCGGGAAACTTGAGGTTCAATGTCATGGTGTGAAGGAAGATTTGCGATGCCTTCGCTGACCGGACCGGAAGGCCCAGAACCCGTTCACGGCAACAGCCACTGGTCGTGCCGGCCGGCGGCCAACTCGGCGTCGAAGGCGGCGGCGATCTGCACGATGTCCTGCTGGCAGCGGACCCAGGGCGCCTCGCTGGGGGTCGGCGCATACAGCACGAGCCCGTCGGCCCTCACTCCTAGCAACAGGCGCGAACCGCAACCGGGCAAGAGGTAGTGGCCGGCACCAAGCCGATCCACATCGGCCTGCGGCTCAGCCTTGAAACGCCCCCGCATCAACCCCGCCAGCGCCGTTGCCAGTTCGGGTTTGACACGTCGTACGTGGTACTCGCGCGTCTCGCCGAACACCACCTGGGCGCCTCGCTTTTTCCAAGGCAGCGGTAGCGGACGAACCCGAAGCTGCTCAATACCGCCAGGCCCGGTGATCCATTCGAAGTGGCGCCCAAACCACTCCCCTTGAGGTTCCTGCGCATCGCGCGGGGCCACCTGCGCGCCCAGAATCACTGCCTGCGTGCCACCGCGCACGAGATCGATCGCCAGTGCACCCTGGGCATCGCGCCGCTCGCCGCTCGTGCCGCTGGCTGGCATGGCAAACAAGGTTCTGCGCGGCGACAATGACACCGCCATCTGCGTGCTGGCGTTCAAGCCACCAACGATCCACGGCTCCACCGACTTGACGGTCAGACTCGAGACATCCAGCACCACACGGCGGTCAATCAGCAAATACCTGCCGCCTCGCAGCCCGGTATCGGCCTCGATATCCTTCTGCGCGGGGCCGAACCTCTCTATGGGACCTGGTTGCCCGTCTTGTGAGTCCAGCCATTGCACATCGGCTGCGTCGCCACCCAGGCTCTGAACATTCAGCCGCCCTTGTGCCACCGTGAGGAGGTGCATCGGTCCGGCACTGATCAGCAAGGCCGGCTGCGGCGCTCCCTCGATGCGCAACACAGTCCAGAAAGAATCACCGCGCGCGGGCAATGTCACCCGTTCGCCATCCAAGCGCACCTCGAAACTGCTCACCGGCGTGGTCTTGAACGGATTGCCCGAAGTGTTGGGAAAACCGCCCGCGCCGATACGGCGCGTCTTCATCACAATCTCGAACGGCCCGTGCTGCAGCGATGGCGCAGCAAATACGAAAGCGCTGAACAGCGGCGCCATCAGGGCAACAACCATGGACGAGAGATTCCAGCGCATGCATTCAAGTATGGCACCAGTTTCCATTGCTTGGGTGAAGCTGCTTCAGCCGTCGCCCTCGGCTTTGCGCAGTGCCAGCGCGGCGTCGTAGAGGCTGTTTTTCGGGCGGCCGGTGATGTCGGTGGCCAGCCGGACGGCCGTCTTGAGCGGCAGTTCGGCCAGCAGCAGCCGGAGCACGCGCTCGTCGTGGCCCGCGTCCGCCGCCACCGGGGCGCCATGCACCACCAGCACAAACTCGCCGCGGGTGCGGTGGGCATCAGCGGCCAGCCATGCGGGGCCGTCGCTCGCCGGCACGGTGGCGATCTCCTCGAATTGCTTGGTCAGCTCGCGGCCGAAGGTGATGGGGCGATCGCCCAGCACGGCCAGCGAGTCCGCCAGGGCCTCGATGCGGTGCGGGGCTTCGAGCAGCACCACGGCACGGTCCTCGGCGGCGAGCTGCGACACGGCGCGCCCGCGTTCGGCGGCCTTGGTGGGCAGAAAACCGGCGAACACGAAGCCGCCCTCCTGCGTCATGCCCGCGGCGCTGAGCAGCGTGGTGACGCTGCTGGCGCCCGGCAGCGGCACCACCGGCAGGCCGGCGTCGCGCACGGCGGCCACCAGGCGCGCGCCGGGGTCGCTGACGGCGGGCGTGCCGGCGTCGGACACGCAGGCCACGCGCAGGCCATGGCGCAGGTGGCCGATCACCGCGACAGCGGCCTCGGCCTCGTTGTGCTGGTGCAGCGCCAGCAGCTGCCCGGCGGGTCGCTCGATGCCGTAGGCGCGCAGCAGTTGCTGGGTGTGGCGCGTGTCCTCGCAGGCCACCGCGTCGACCTGCGCCAGCACATGCAGCGCACGCAGCGTGATGTCGGCCAGGTTGCCGATGGGCGTGGCCACGACGTACAGCGCGCCCTGCGGATAATGCTGGTCCGCGGCGGCCTCGCGGGCGGCGGCGAGGGCCGGGGCATAGTTCGCGCGGATGGAGTGGGTCAATGAAATTCCTGGCTGAAAAGGCCGGTGCGCGGGCGGCGCAACCGCCCACCACCAAACAGAAGGGCGACGCCGCCGAAGATGCGGCGCTTCGCCACCTGCAAGCCGCCGGCCTGCGGCTGCTGGCGCGCAATTATCGGACGCCGGGGCGCGGCGGCGGCGAAATCGACCTGATCCTGCGCGCACCCGACGGCACGCTGGTGTTTGCCGAGGTGCGCCAGCGCGCCAGCACCTCGCACGGCGGCGCGGCGGCCAGCGTGAGCGCCAACAAGCGGCGGCGCATCGTCTTCGCGGCGCGCCACTACCTGATGCGCCTGCCGGCGCCACCGCCGTGCCGCTTCGACGTGGTGGTCGTGGAACCTGCGGGCCTGCAGTGGCTCCAAGGAGCATTCGACGCCGGTTGACGCCCGTGCAAGCGCCGCGCCGACACGGCTTGTTACGTCGCCGGCGGACCGGGGCTTCGGACCCGGCGGTTATCATCAAAGACCATGGTTGAGCAACGCATCCAGCAGCATTTCATCGACAGCGCCGACCTGAAGTACCAGGCCGCCCAGACGCTGGGCAAGCCGGTGGAGGCCGCCGTGCAGGCGCTGCTGGCCTGCGTGACCGGCGGCGGCAAGGTGCTGGCCTGCGGGCTCGGCGCATCGGCCACGCTGGCGCAGCATTTCGCCACCCTGTTCATCGGGCGCTTCGAGCGTGAACGGCCCGAACTCGCCGCCGTCGCTCTGAGCGTCGATGGCGCCGTGTTGACCACTGCGCAGCGCGGCGACGATGTCGCCCCGGGGCTGGCCCGTCAGGTGCGCGCGATCGGTCAAGCAGGCGACGTGCTGCTCGCGATCTCGATCACAGGGCAGGAGGCCAGCCTGTTGCGCGCGATCGAGGCGGCCCACGAGCGCGACATGACCGTGCTGGCCCTGACCGGCCATGGCGGCGGCGCAATGGGTCTGGCGCTGCGTGAAACCGACGTGCAGGTTTGCGTGCCGAGCGAACGCCTGGCGCGCATCCACGAAGTCCAGACGCTGGTGCTGCACTGCCTGTGCGACGGCGTGGACACCCAATTACTTGGCGAACAGGAGATCTCCCCATGAAACACACACGACCCGCCCGCCGTCTTGCGGGTGCGCTGGCGGTTGCCGCGATCGCCGCAGCGCTGGGTGGCTGCGCCGCTGCCGTGGTGGGCGGCGCGGTGGCAACCGGCATGGTGGCCACCGACCGTCGCAGCACCGGCGCGCAGCTGGACGACCAGAACATCGAGCTGCGCGCAGCCAGCAGCTTGAGCGGCACATTTGGCGACCGGGCCCACATCAACGTCACCAGCTTCAATGCGAAGGTGCTGATCACCGGCGAGGTGGCCACCGAGGCGGACAAGCAGCAGGCGTTTCAGATCGTCTCGCAGGTGCAGGGGGTGCGCTCGGTGGTGAACGAACTGGCGGTGATGCCGGTGACCTCGCTGAGCCAGCGTTCGTCCGACTCACTGATCACCGCGAAGGTCAAGGCCTCGATGGTCGATGCGTCGGACGTGTTCGGCACCCTGTTCAAGGTGGTGACCGAACGCAACACGGTCTATCTGATGGGCAGGGTGACCCAGGTGGAGGCCAACCGGGCCACCGAGATCGCGCGCAGCGTCAGCGGGGTGCAACGCGTCGTGCGCGTGCTCGAGATCGTGACGGAAGCAGAACTGAAGCCGCCGCCCCCGACCCCGGCCACCCCGGCATCTTCCGCGCCGAAGTCCTGATCCGCACAACCGACGCTGACCGCCCGCAGTGCGGGAGCGTTGGGACCCATGCCGTTGCGGCGCCGGGCCGCCAGGATTTTCTTACTTCAGGCGCCTGATCAGGCTCGACGTGTCCCAACGCCGGCCGCCCATCTGCTGGATGTCGGCGTAGAACTGATCGACGAGGGCCGTCACCGGCAGGCACGCACCATTGCGGCGCGCCTCGTCGAGCACCAGACCCAGGTCCTTGCGCATCCAGTCCACGGCAAAACCGAAATCGAACTGGTCGGCGACCATGGTCTTGCCGCGGTTGTCGAGCTGCCAGCTCTGGGCGGCACCCTTGCCGATCACGTCCAGCACCTGGTTCATGTCCAGTCCGGCCTTCTGCCCGAAGGCAATGGCCTCGCTCAGGCCCTGCACCAGGCCGGCGATGCAGATCTGGTTGACCATCTTGGCCAGCTGACCAGCGCCGCTGTCGCCCAGCAACGTGAAGGCGCGCGAGAAAGCCATGGCCACCGGTCGCACGGCTTCGAAGGCCGCCGGATCACCGCCGCACATCACGGTCAGGGCGCCGTTCTGCGCGCCCGCCTGTCCGCCGGAGACGGGCGCGTCGATGAAGTGCAGGCCAAGATGCTTCGCGGCCGCATGCAGTTCGCGGGCCACATCGGCCGAGGCGGTGGTGTGATCGACGAACACCGCGCCCGGCGTCATGCCGACGAAAGCCCCGTCGGCGCCCAGCGTGACCGAGCGCAGGTCGTCGTCGTTGCCGACGCAGCAGAACACGAAGTTGGCGCCCAGGGCCGCCTCGCGCGGGGTTTCGGCATGTCTTTGGCTTTTTTCCATCGCGAACTGGTCACACCATGCTATTGATTTTGCAGTGGTTCGGTTGTACACCGTGACGTGGTGGCCGGCGCGGGCCAGGTGAGCGGCCATCGGATAGCCCATGACACCCAGCCCCAGGAAAGCGACGGTGCGGGCAGGGGTGGATTCGTAGGTGCGGGGATGGATGGTGCTCATGGCATTCGATTTCAGGTGCTGGCGCGGCCACGAGGGCCGGGCCCGGACAGGGTTGACGATCAGACGATGGAGAAATGCTCGGTGCCTGCGGCCAGATCGCCGGTTCTGCCGCGCTTGCTGTTGAGCTTGATCTGCAGCCGCAGGTCGTTCACCGAATCGGCATTGCGCAGCGCGTCTTCGTAGGTGATGACGTTGTCCTCGAATGCATCGAAGAGCGCCTGGTCGAAGGTCTGCATGCCCAGATTGCGGCTTTTCTTCATGATCTCCTTGATCTCGGAGACATCGCCTTTGAAAATGAGGTCTGCAATCAGCGGGCTGTTGAGCATGATCTCCACCGCGGCCACGCGTCCCTTGCCCGACTGGCGTGGAATCAGGCGCTGCGAAATCATCGCCTTCAGGTTCAACGACAGGTCCATCAGCAGCTGCGCGCGCCGCTCTTCTGGGAAAAAGTTGATGACCCGGTCCAGCGCCTGGTTGGCGCTGTTGGCGTGCAGCGTGGCCATGCACAGGTGGCCGGTCTCGGCAAACGCGATCGCGTGTTCCATGGTTTCGCGGTCGCGGATCTCGCCCATGAGGATGACGTCCGGGGCTTGGCGCAGGGTGTTCTTCAGCGCCGCCTCCCAGCTTTCGGTGTCCAAGCCCAGTTCGCGCTGGGTGATCACGCAGTTCTTGTGCGTGTGCATGAATTCCACCGGGTCTTCCACCGTGATGATGTGGCCGAAAGAGTTTTCATTGCGCCAGTCGATCATGGCCGCCAGCGTGGTCGATTTGCCCGAGCCGGTGGCACCGACCAGGATGCACAGGCCGCGTTTGGCCATCGCGACATCCTTCAGCGTCTTGGGCATGCCCAGGCCGTCGATGGTGGGCAGGGTGGCCGGAATCACCCGCAGCACCATGCCGATCTTGCCCTGCTGCACGAAGGCGCTGACGCGGAAGCGGCCGATGGTGGCCGGCGCGATCGCAAAGTTGCACTCCTTGGTGCGTTCGAAATCGGCGGCCTGCTTGTCGCTCATGATCGAGCGGGCCAGCGCCTGTGTGTGCGCGCCGCTCAGGGCCTGGGTCGACAGTTTGGTGACCTGGCCGTCCACCTTGATCGCCGGCGGGAAGTCGGCGGTGATGAACAGGTCGCTGCCGTTGCGACTGATCATCAGCCGCAGCAGATCGTTGATGAACTTGCTGGCCTGGTCGCGTTCCATGGTGGCCTTGGTCGGTGGTTGGGCCGTTCAGCGCCGGTCGGACAGTCGCGCGCCGACGGCCCGCAACCGCAAGGACATCTTGCGCGCGAGCAAGGCGATCAGGCTGGCGGCCAGAACCGGCCGCACCGTCATCATCTCGTCCATCGCCTCCGCACCCAGAATGGCGATCTCGCTGTCGGTCAACGTCAGGCAGTGCGAGAACCGCTTGCCGCTGTCCAGCAACGACATCTCGCCCAGAATCTCACCAGGGCGGGCTTCGCTCAGGCGCACACGTTCACCCCACTGCTGGTCCCGGTCGACCGCGATCGATCCCGACAACAGGACGATCATGAAGCTGCCGTACTCGTCCTGATGCATGAGTTCGCGTCCGGCTGCGATGGTGGCGAAGTCGAAAAAGTGCATCAGCGCATCCATCGATGGGCCGTCCAGGCGCTTCATGTGCGGGTCGCGGCGCCACAACTCCTGCAGCTTGGGGGCGCCCTTGTCCATACTCAGCCGCTTGGCGCCCACTTCGACCGCGCGCGCTTCCCAGGGAATGGTCTGGTCGGCGCTGATGCCGTGGTCGGCAAAGGCGGTCGTGAAGAAAACGGACTCCTCTACCTCGCGCTGGTCTTCGGGCGGCAGCTTGTTCCGCAGCAAGCCAAGAATGCCTTTCATGAACCCTCCCCTTTATGCGCTATTTCAACAATTGACGATCACCCCGGGAAATTCTCGGGGATCTTGGCCTTGCCGCGTGCCTCGGACGACGAAATCATGTTGCGGCGCACCAGATCGGTCAGGTTCTGGTCCAGCGTCTGCATGCCGAAGTTGTTGCCGGTCTGAATGGCAGAGTACATCTGTGCCACCTTGGCTTCACGGATCAGGTTGCGGATGGCGCTGGTACCGATCATGATTTCGTGCGCAGCCACGCGCCCGCTGCCATCCTTGAGCTTGCACAGAGTCTGCGAGATCACCGCGACCAGCGATTCGCTCAGCATCGCGCGGATCATGTCTTTCTCCTCGGCCGGGAACACGTCGATCACCCGGTCGATCGTCTTGGCCGCGCTGGAAGTATGCAGGGTGCCGAACACCAGGTGGCCGGTCTCGGCCGCCGTCATCGCCAGGCGGATGGTTTCCAGATCGCGCAATTCACCCACCAGGATGGCGTCCGGGTCCTCGCGCAACGCCGAGCGCAACGCGGCATTGAAGCTCAGCGTGTGCGGGCCGACTTCGCGCTGGTTGACCAGGCATTTCTTGGACTCGTGCACGAATTCGATCGGATCCTCGATCGTGAGCACGTGTCCGTATTCGGTTTCGTTGAGGTGGTTGACCATCGCTGCCAGTGTGGTCGACTTGCCGGAGCCGGTCGGCCCCGTCACCAGCACCAGGCCGCGCGGCTTGAGGGCGAGGTCCGCGAAAATGCGCGGCGCGCTGAGCTGCTCCAGCGTCAGGATCTTGGACGGAATGGTCCGGAACACGGCGCCGGCGCCGCGCTGCTGGTTGAACGCATTGACGCGAAAACGGGCCAGGCCATCAATCTCGAACGAGAAGTCGACCTCCAGGAACTCTTCGTAGGCTTTGCGCTGGGAGTCGTTCATGATGTCGTAGACCATGGCGAACACGGTCTTGTGATCGAGCGCGTCGACGTTGATGCGCCGCACGTCGCCGTGCACCCGGATCATCGGCGGCAGTCCGGCTGACAGGTGCAGGTCGGAGGCTTTGTTCTTGACGCTGAATGCCAGCAGTTGGGTGATGTCCACGGATCCCTCGCTCGTTTTGCTACGCTCAAGGCCATTATGACCATGATTGCCGACAATCTCCAGCGGGTACGCGCCCGGATGGAACAGGCGTGCCGAGCGTGCGGGCGCGACCCGGCGTCGGTCACGCTGCTCGCGGTATCAAAAACCTTCGGCGCCGACGCGGTGCGCCAGGCCCACGCGGCCGGCCAGACCGATTTCGGCGAAAACTACATCCAGGAAGCGGTGGACAAGATGGTGGCAGTGGCTGACCTGCCGCTGACCTGGCACTGCATCGGACCGATCCAGGGCAACAAGACGCGCCTGGTGGCCGGACATTTCGACTGGGCGCACACGGTGGACCGCCTGAAGATCGCCGAGCGCCTGTCGGTGCAGCGCCCGGCGCAACGCGCGCCGCTGCAGGTCTGCCTGCAGGTCAACATCGATGGCGGCCCGAACAAGTCGGGCGTGGCGCCCGGGCAAGCCCTGGCGCTGGCCCGAGAGGTGGCGCAGTTGCCGGGTTTGACGTTGCGCGGGCTGATGACCATCCCCGAACCCGCCCCCGATTTCGCGACCGCGCTGGCGGTGCATCGGCAGGCGCGTGCGCTGTTCGATGATCTGTGCGATGCCGGTCTGGCGCTGGACACCTTGTCGATGGGCATGACGGCCGATCTCGAGGCCGCCATCCAAGCCGGCAGCACGATGGTGCGGGTCGGCACCGCCATTTTTGGCGGGCGAGCCTACCTCGCCTGACGGATCAACCGCCGTTCAGGCAGCCACCGTCTCGGGTGCCGGCGTGCGGATCAGGTGGTCGAAGGCGCTCAGCGCCGCTGTGGCGCCGGCGCCAGCCGCAATCACGATCTGCTTGTAGGGCACCGTGGTGCAGTCGCCGGCGGCAAACACGCCGGCGACGCTGGTGTGGCCTTTGGCGTCAATCACGATCTCGCCGAATTTCGACAGTTCCACCGTGCCCTTGAGCCATTCGGTGTTGGGCACCAGGCCGATCTGCACGAACACGCCGGCCAGCGGCACGTGATGTTCCGCGCCGGTGGCGCGGTCCTTGTAGCGCAGGCCGGTGACCTTGCCGGAGTTCACACCCGCCGAATTTACGCCGGTGATCTCGGTGGTCTGGGCGTTGGTGTGCACCGTGACGTTGGGCAGGCTGTGCAGCTTCCGGACCAGCACGGCGTCGGCCTTGAGCTCGGGCATGAACTCGATCACGGTGACATGCTTCACCACGCCCGCCAGGTCGATGGCGGCCTCGATGCCGGAGTTGCCGCCGCCGATCACCGCCACGTCCTTGCCCTTGAACAGCGGGCCGTCGCAGTGCGGGCAATAGGCCACGCCCTTGTTCTTGTACTCGGCCTCGCCGGGCACGTTGACGTTGCGCCAGCGCGCGCCGGTGGACAGGATCACGGTTTTCGCCTTCAGTGATCCACCGTTGGCCAGTTTCACCTCGGCCAGGCCGCCGGGTTCGGCCGCCGGGATCAGCGCGTCGGCGCGCTGCAGGTTCATGATGTCCACCTCGTAGGCGCGGGCATGGGCTTCCAGCGCGGCCGCGAACTTGGGGCCGTCGGTTTCGAGCACCGAGATGTAGTTCTCGATCGCCAGCGTGTCGTTGACCTGCCCGCCGAAGCGCTCGGCCGCCACACCCACGCGGATGCCCTTGCGCGCCGCGTACACGGCCGCAGCGGCGCCGGCCGGGCCGCCGCCGACGATCAGCACGTCGTACGGCGCCTTGGCGCTGAGCTTGGCCGCGTCGCGGGCGGCGGCGCCGGTGTCGAGCTTGGCGACGATTTCTTCCACGCTCATGCGGCCCGAGGCGAACACCGCGCCGTTCAGGTACACCATGGGCACGGCCATGATCGCGCGCTCGGTCACCTCCTGCTGGAACGCACCGCCTTCGACCACGGTGGTCTTGATGGCCGGGTTCAGGATGGCCATCAGGCTGAGCGCCTGCACCACGTCGGGGCAGTTGTGACAGCTCAGGGACATGTAGACCTCGAAGTTGAAGTCGCCGTCCAGTGCCTGGATCTGCTCGATCACCTCGGGCTCGACCTTGGGCGGGTGGCCGCCGGTCCACAGCAGCGCCAGCACCAGGGAGGTGAATTCATGGCCCAGCGGCAGGCCGGCAAAACGCAGCTGGGCGGCGCTGCCGGCGCGTTGCAGGCTGAACGAGGGCTTGCGGGCGTCCTGGCCGTCGGTGCGCAGCGTGATCTTGTCGGCGCGCAGCGACGCGATGGTCTGCAGCAGCTCGCGCATCTGGTGCGAGGTATCGTCGTCGCCCAGGGTAGCCACCAGCTCGAACGGTTGCGTCACACGCTCCAGGTAGGCGCCGAGTTGGGTCTTGAGGGTGTCGTCGAGCATGGTTTTTACTCCTGATTTAGTAGCATCGAAAGGCTATTCGACGCTGGTTATGGGCAATTTTTGTCGAAAAAAAACCGGACGGCAGGCTCCAGGCCCTGTCGCCGTCCGGCTCGGTCATTCACTCACAGGATGCAGCGCCTGTTTCGCCGCCGGGCCGCCCCAAGGCGAAACGCAGCGCCCATGGGCTGAGGGCTGTGGCTCCGAGCCTGCCCGCGCAGGCTTGGACAGCCCGAAGAGGAGCCGGCTCTGGCGGCTCCGCGGCCTGCAAGGCCAGGAAGCTACACGCAGTGAGCGACCGTGGGGGCAATTTCCTTCAGATCTTGCCGACCAGGTCCAGCGACGGGGCCAGGGTTTTGGCGCCTTCATTCCACTTGGCGGGGCAGACTTCACCCGGGTGGGCGGCGGTGTACTGCGCGGCCTTGAGCTTGCGCACGGTTTCCTTGACGTCGCGGGCGATCTCGTTGGAATGCACTTCCATGGTCTTGATCACGCCATCAGGGTTGACGATGAAGGTGCCGCGCAGCGCCAGGCCTTCTTCGGGAATGTGCACGCCGAAGGCGTTGGTCAACTGGTGCGTGGGGTCGCCAACCAGCGGGAACTTGGCCTTGCCCACGGCGGGGGAAGTTTCGTGCCACACCTTGTGCGAGAAATGGGTGTCGGTGGTGACGATGTAGACCTCGGCACCAGCCTTCTGGAATTCGGCGTAGTGCTCGGCCGCGTCTTCGATCTCGGTCGGGCAATTGAAGGTGAAGGCCGCCGGCATGAAGATCAGCACCGACCATTTGCCCTTCAGGCTCTCGTCGGACACGGTGATGAATTCGCCCTTGCCGCTGCGGTTGACGAAGGCGGTGGTCTTGAACGGCTGGACTTGGGTGTTGATCAGGGACATGAAGGACTCCTTTGCGGTTGATGGGTGAATTGGTTTCCTGAACCAATGCATGAATCATAGCGACGACCTATCAATAGTGGAATTTGGTTTTTTCTAAACTATTGATAGGGATTCTTTATGGTCGCGATGGCCGGCTGCCGCCAGACAACGCGGGGCAGAACTGCATCCGCAGAATATAGTGTGCGCCTGCGGCGACATCGTTGGAAATCCCGGGGGGGATTTGGCGGCGCTCGCCGAAACCCTCGGACCCAGCACCATGAGCACAGCCCAGATTCAGCATTTCATCAACGGCCAACGCACCCGCGTCAGCAGCGCGCGCACGCAGGACGTCTTCAACCCCGCCACCGGCGCCGTCACCGGGCGAGTGATGCTGGGCAGCCGCAGCGATGTGGATGCCGCCGTGGCTGCCGCGAAGGCCGCGTTCCCGGCCTGGGCCGACACGCCGCCGATCCGACGCGCGCGGGTGCTGTTCAAGTTCCTGGAACTGCTCAATCACCACAAGGACAATCTGGCGGAAATGATCACCCGTGAGCACGGCAAGGTGTTCACCGACGCGCAAGGCGAGGTCTCGCGTGGCATCGACATCGTCGAGTTCGCCTGTGGCATCCCGCAGTTGCTCAAGGGTGACTTCACCGACCAGGTCTCCACCGGCATCGACAACTGGACCTTTCGCCAGCCGCTGGGCGTGGTGGCCGGCATCACGCCGTTCAACTTTCCGGTCATGGTGCCGATGTGGATGTTCCCCCTGGCCATCGCGGCCGGCAACACGTTCGTGCTCAAGCCCAGCCCGATCGACCCCAGCACCAGCCTCTTGGTGGCCGACCTGCTCAAACAGGCCGGCCTGCCCGACGGCGTCTTCAACGTCGTGCACGGCGACAAGGAAGCGGTGGACGCGCTGCTTGACCACCCCGACGTGAAAGCGGTGAGCTTCGTGGGCTCCACCCCGATTGCCAACTACATCTACGAGACCGGCGCGCGGCACGGCAAGCGCGTGCAGGCATTGGGCGGCGCGAAGAACCACATGGTGGTGATGCCCGACGCGGACATCGAACAGGCGGTGGACGCGCTGATCGGCTCGGCCTACGGCTCGGCAGGGGAACGCTGCATGGCCATCAGCGTGGCAGTCCTCGTGGGCGACGTGGGCGAGCAAGTGATTCCAAAGCTGGTCTCGCGTGCCCAGGCGCTCAAGGTCAAGGACGGCATGGAGCTGGATGCGGAAATGGGCCCCATCGTCACTGCCGCGGCGCACGCGCGCATCAGCGGCTACATCGAGCAGGGCGTGCGCGAAGGTGGGCGCCTGCTGGTGGATGGCCGCACGTTCCAGGGTGCCAGCGCGGGCCCGGGCTGCTCAGAAGGCTTCTGGCTCGGCGGCACGCTGTTCGACCAGGTGACGCCCGACATGCGCATCTACAAGGAAGAGATCTTCGGCCCGGTGCTGGTGTGCGTACACGTGCCGGATTTCGCCACTGCGGTGCAGCTGGTCAACGACCACGAATTCGGCAATGGTGTCAGCTGTTTCACCCGCGACGGCAACGTGGCGCGGGAGTTCAGCCGCCGCATCCAAGTCGGCATGGTCGGCATCAACGTGCCGATCCCCGTGCCCATGGCTTGGCACGGCTTCGGCGGCTGGAAACGCAGCCTGTTCGGCGACATGCATGCCTACGGCGAAGAAGGCGTGCGCTTTTACACGAGGCAGAAGAGCATCATGCAGCGCTGGCCCGAGAGCACGCCCAAGGGCGCCGAGTTCGTGATGCCCACCGCGAAATGAGCCACCCCCTGAGTCGGCCTGCGGCCGCCTTCCCCCCAGGGGGACGCCACCGGCGGCCCGGCAAAGCCGGCTCCGCGGTGGCCCACGCCGGGGACCTTCTCGAGCATGAGGGTTCAAGCCGACCCGATGGAGCCTATCCATGAACGAAACCACGTTCGACTACATCATCGTCGGTGCCGGAACGGCGGGCAGCTTGCTGGCCAACCGCTTGTCGGCCGACGCGAGCAAGCGCGTGCTGCTGATCGAGGCCGGGCGCAAGGATGACTACCACTGGATCCACATCCCGGTGGGCTATCTGTATTGCATCGGCAACCCGCGCACCGACTGGCTTTACAACACCGAACCCGCCGCGGGGCTGAACGGCCGCACGCTGCGCTACCCGCGAGGCAAGACGCTGGGCGGCTGCAGCAGCATCAACGGCATGATCTACATGCGCGGGCAGGCGCGCGACTATGACCAATGGGCCCAGCTGACCGGCGACGACACCTGGTCCTGGCGCAACACGCTGCCCTGGTTCAAGCTGCATGAAGACCATTACAAGGGCGCCAACGCGGCGCACGGCGCCAAAGGTGCACCCTCCGAACTGCTGGAGGCGCCCGCCGACCCGGCTGACGCCGTCTGGCGCGAGGTGCTGCGCCACCACCAGGCCGGCGGCGAATGGCGGGTCGAGAAACAACGGCTGCGCTGGGACGTGCTCGATGCCTTCGCCCAGGCCGCGCAGCAGGCCGGCATCCCCGCCACCGACGACTTCAACCGGGGCGACAACGAGGGCGTGGGCTACTTCGAGGTCAACCAGCGCGCCGGCTGGCGCTGGAACACGGCCAAGGCCTTTCTGCGCCCCACCTGCTACGGACGGCCCAACTTCGAACTCTGGACGTCTGCGCAGGTGGCAAAGCTGGTGATGGAATCCACGCCCGACGGCCGCAAGCGCTGTACCGGCGCGCAAGTCTGGGACGGCCAGGAACTGATCACCGCCACCGCCCGGCGCGAGGTGATCCTGTGCGCCGGCTCCATCGGTTCGCCCCAGATTCTGCAGCTCTCGGGCATCGGACCGGGCGCGCTGCTGCAGCAGCACGGTATCGGCTTGGTGCATGAACTGCCCGGGGTGGGCGCGAACCTGCAGGACCATCTGCAGATCCGCGCGGTCTACATGGTGCAGGGGGTCAAGACGCTGAACGTGCTGGCCAACTCGCTCTGGGGCAAGGCGATGATCGGGCTGGAATACGCGCTGAAGCAGACCGGCCCGATGAGCATGGCCCCCAGCCAGCTCGGCGCCTTCACGCGCAGCTCGCCTGATCGGCCCTACCCGAACATCGAATACCACGTGCAACCGCTGAGCCTGGAGGCCTTCGGCGAGCCGCTGCACGCCTTCCCCGCGTTCACCGCCAGCGTGTGCAACCTGAACCCGACCAGCCGCGGCACGGTGACGATCCGTTCAAACCGCTTCGGGGATGCCCCGGCGATCGCGCCCAACTACCTCAGCACCGACGAAGACCGCCAGGTGGCCGCCGACAGCCTGCGGCTGACCCGCAAGATCATTGCCCAGCCGGCCTTGGCAAAGTACAAGCCCGAGGAATTCAAGCCCGGCGTGCAGTTTCAGACCGACGACGAACTGGCACGCCTGGCCGGCGACATCGCCAGCACCATCTTCCACCCGATCGGCACCACGAAGATGGGCCGCGCCGACGACCCGATGGCCGTGGTCGACAGCCGCCTGCGCGTGCTCGGTGTGACAGGCCTGCGCGTGGTGGACGCGGGCGTGATGCCCACCATCACCAGCGGCAACACGAACAGCCCGGTACTGATGATGGCCGAGAAGGCCGCGCGCTGGATCATGGCGGACGCAGCCTGAGCCGTTGTATCGCCGTCGCGCGGACACGTCCGCGCTTCGGCGCGACACGGGAAATCCCTGATGCACAGAAGCGGTGCGTGCCGCTACAGTTCGCCCACTCGCGGCGAGGCCACGTCCCGCCCCGCAGGGGACCGAGGAGACACACTCACCCATCCACAACAATTCGTTCAGGCGTCCGTCCGAGACGCTCTCCAAGGCGCCGCAACCCGGCGCCTTTTCTTTTTTCGGGCCCAAAAAGGCCCGTTCCAGGTGCTGAAAGGCCACGATTAGCTATCACGTTGATAGCATTCCGGGTGCGACAATGGCCGCCATGGAACTGCTGATCATTGGGCTGGCCTCACTGGCGGCCGGGCTGGTGGACTCGATCGTCGGCGGCGGCGGGCTGATCCTGGTGCCGGCGCTGTTCGCCACCTTCCCCGCGGCGCACCCGGCCACGCTGTTCGGGACCAACAAGAGCGCCTCGGTCTGGGGGACCGCCATCGCCACCGCGCAGTACAGCCGGCGCGTGCAAATGCGATGGACCGCCCTGGTGCCGGCCACGGCGGCCGGTTTTGCCGGCGCCTTTGCCGGCGCCTGGGTGGTGACCGTGATCGACCCGGGCTTTCTGCGCAAGCTGCTGCCGCTGATCCTGCTGGCCGTGCTGCTGTACACGCTGGCGCGCAAGGAACTCGGCCGCACCCACGCGCCACGCTTCGCGGGCGGACACGAACAGGCACTGGCGGCGGTGATCGGTGCCGTGATCGGTTTCTACGACGGCTTTTTCGGACCGGGCACCGGCAGCTTTCTGGTGTTCCTCTTCGTGCGCCTGCTGGGCTACGACTTCCTCAACGCGTCGGCGTCGGCCAAACTGGTCAACACCGCCACCAACCTGGCGGCGCTGATCCTGTTCGCGGCCAAGGGCCATGTCTGGTGGCATTTCATGGTGGTCATGGCGCTGGCCAACGTGGCCGGCAGCCTGCTGGGCACCCGGCTCGCGCTGAAACACGGCGCCAGCTTCGTGCGCGGCGTGTTCATCGTGGTGGTCGGCGCGCTGATCCTGAAGACCGGCTACGACGCTTTCATCCGGTAGCGCGGGCCGGCAGCGCTGCGCCGGCTATTTCTTCAGCGCGGCCTTCCAGTCGCGGAACACGTCCAGATCCACGCCATCCGGGTAGTTCAGAAGGCCGGGCTTGTAGCCCTTCTTGCCCTTCTCGCCGTACTGCCAGATGATTTTCTTGGTCTGCCGGTCCACCACGATCACGCGGTCGTTCAGGTCGTCGACGATGAGGATGTCGCCGGTGTCGGGCAGTTCACGCGCAATCGACGAGTGGTCCAGCGCGCCGTCGCCGTCCTTCACGAAGTATTCCCAGCTCACCTTGCGGGTGGCCGGATCGAAGATCACCACGCGCCCGGGCTTCCAGAAGTCGGCCACGATCACCTGTTTGCCATCGACCGTCGGGAACGCGTCCGACGGGTAACGGATGCCCGGCGCCTTGACGCTCCACAACACCTTGCCCTCGCGCGTGATGCGTGATATCCAAGCATCGGTGATCTCGGTGACCAGGATGTCGCCGTTTTCCAGCGGCGTCGCACCGTTGGGGTGGGCCAGTTCGTTCGGCGGGTTGTGCCTGCACTTGCCGGGCGTGCCCCACTGCGTGGCGATTTCGTTTCGGACCGGATCGATGATCAGGACGCGGCAGTTGCGGATGTCCGCCGTCAGGAACTTTCCGTCGTCCAGCAGGTGGGCGTCGTCCGGGTAGTTGAGCAGGCCCTTGCCGCTGCCCCGCCGGTCCGGCATGCCGTAGGTCCAGGTGAGCTGACGCTTTTCATAGTCGACGATGTGCACGTCGAAGTTGTCTTCTTCGCTCACCGCCAGCAACTTGCCGTCCGACGAGAAATTGACGTCTTCGTTGCCGCGGTACACCTTCAGGCTCGGCGACGGAAATTCCCAGACGATGCTTTTGTCGGGCGCAACCTCAATCAGCCGGTTGTTGCGCCGGTCGGCGATCACGATCGGATAGGGCAGCGGCTTGCCCCAGGATGCCACGGGGTTCTTGCGGTTGCCGGTGACCGGCGGCACAGGCGGAAGGGTCACGCCGCTGCTGACCGCGCCGGCGCCCGCCATCTCGGGCGTGACGGTCACTTCGACGCCCGCGCCCTGAATGGCTTTTTCCTTCACTGGCGCGACCGGCGAGGTCAGGGCCGGCATCGCCAAGAGGCCCAGCAACAGGGTCAGGATGGCGCTGCGAACGGGGCGCTGGCGAATCGGGCAAGCATCAAACGCGGCGGACTTCAAGGGCATGATCTCTCCTGCGCGTCGGTCCAAACGCCGACGCCATGCGCCCGGATTGTTCGGCATGCAGGCCACCGCTGCCTTGACCTGCCACAAGACCGCGTGAGTTGGGGCCTTCAGCGGCTTTCCAGCACCACCCGCCCGTGCAAGGGCTGTACCGGGCGCGCATTGTCGGCAAAGCGCTGGCGGTAACGCGCCAGTTGAGCGGCGGAGAGCATCACCGGCTGCTTCAGCACGATCCAGTCCACGCCTTCGGTGCAGGGCGCGGACGTGAGCGAGCCGGTGTAACGGAAGTAGCCCCGCGTCGCCGGCAGGAGCGCGCTGGCATCGACCGCCACGCCCGGCGGGCTGTGGTCGCCGTCGGCGCGCACCGGAATCAGCGGCAGCAGACGATCCAGCAGCGGGTTGTCCGCGCCCTGGCGAAACAGCACCACCACCGCGAGCAGTTGCCCGGCGTCGCTCTTGTGCAACAGGTGGGCCGCCATCGGGAATTCCTCGCCCGCGACGCGATCCCCGCCGGGGGTGTGAAAGTGGAACTGCTGCAGCGCATACCGCTGCCCGCCGACGCGCAACTCGCTGCCTTTGCCAAACCGGACCCGGACGGTATGGCCATCGTCGGCCAGCTTCAGTGGCGCGGCCTGGTACCGGAAATCCAGCGTCGGCAAGTCCTTTCGCACCGCGACACCGGCGGGAATGTCGATCGGCGACTGGCGCCGGCCACTGTCGCAGAGCGACGCCGCGTCGGCGACGCCCGCCAGCAGCGACATCGCAGCCAGGATCAGGGCAAGCGCAGGCTCAAAGCGTGACAGGGCCATGTGACCGCCTTGCGCGCCTCAACCGGCCACGACCACCGGCACGCGCGGCGCCAGCGCACACATCAGTTCGTAGCCCACGGTTCCTGCCGACTGTGCCACCACGTCGATGGGCAGGCGGCTGCCATGGGGGCCGTTACCCCACAGCGTGACCTCGCTGCCAAAGCCGGGTTGGACTCCGGCCGCGATGACGGGCGTGAGGTCCACCGTGATCATGTCCATGCTGACCCGGCCCACGGTGCGCGTGCGCACCCCCTCGACCAGCACCGGCGTGCCGGTGGGCGCCACCCGCGGGTAGCCGTCGGCGTAGCCGCAGGCGACCACCCCGATGCGCATCGGCACCGGGGCCTGAAAGGCCGAGCCGTAGCCCACGCTGTCGCCGGCCCCCAGAGCCTGGGTGGCGATGAGCTTCGAAGCCAGCGTCATCGTGGGGCGCAAATCCCAGTGCGCGATGTCGTGCGCGGGAAAGTCCGGCGCGCTGCCATACAAGGCGATGCCGGGCCGGACCCAGTCGGCGCTGACCGGCTGGCCGCCCGGCGCGCCGTCAAAGCGCTGCCCGGCGTGACGCAGCGTGGCGGCGCTGTTGCACAGGCTGCGCTCACCCGGCAGGTCTTGCGTCACCGCCGAAAACACCGCCATCTGCGCCGCGATGCCGCCCGGCCCGTCGGCGTCACTGAAATGGGTCATCAGCGAGATCTCGTCCACCTGGGGCAGCGCGTTCAGCCGCGTCCAGGCCGCCCGCAGGCGCTGCGGTGTGAAGCCCAGTCGGTTCATGCCCGAATTCATCTTGAGGAACACCCGGTGCGGCTGGTGCGTCTTGTGCAGCGCCAGCATGTCGATCTGCTCCTCGCAGTGCACCGCGTGCCAGAGGTTGAGCCGGGAGCACAGCTCCAGGTCGCGCGCCTCGAACACACCTTCGAGCAGCAGGACAGGCCCGCGCCAGCCCAGCGCGCGCACGCGCTCGGCCTCCGCCAGGTCGAGCAAGGCGAACCCATCGGCGCCGCGCAAGGCTTCGAACACGCGCTCGATGCCATGCCCGTAGGCGTTGGCCTTCACCACCGCCCAGACCCGCGCGTCGGGCGCCGCTGCGCGCACGCGCGCAAGGTTGTGGCGCAAGGCATCAGGATGGATCGTGGCCTGGATGGGGCGGGGCATGTGGACCAGAGGAAAATGGGGTGTCGCCGATTGTGGCACCACCACATTGCCGCCTTGCGTCGCGTGATATAACCCGCAGCCAAACGGAGGCAACACAGCAACACCGAGCGCCAGCCTCACTGGCGCCACCGTCATCAGGTCATGAAGCGCGGTTTTTACACCATCATGTCGGCGCAGTTTTTCAGCTCGCTGGCCGACAACGCCCTGTTTGTCGGTGCGGTCCAGTTGCTGCGTACCAATGGCGCGCCGACCTGGCAGCAGGCCGCGCTGGTGCCCATGTTCGCGCTGTTCTATGTGATCCTGGCACCCTTCGTGGGCGCTTTCGCCGATTCCCGGCCCAAAGGGCAGGTGATGTTCGTGAGCAATGCTGTCAAAGTGCTCGGCTGCCTGATGATGCTGTTCGGCAGCCACCCCCTGATGGCCTACGCCATCGTGGGTCTGGGGGCGGCGGCCTATTCGCCCGCCAAGTACGGCATCCTGACCGAATTGCTGCCCGCTTCGCAGCTGGTGAAGGCCAATGGCTGGATCGAGGGCCTGACCATCGCCTCCATCATCCTGGGCGTTCTGCTCGGTGGCCAGCTCGTGGGCCCCGTGATCGCGCCCTGGCTGCTGTCGCTCGACCTCCCGATGGTCGACACGCCGATCGACACCCCGCCCGAAGCCGCGATCAGCGTGCTCGTGGGCGTCTACGCGGTGGCAGCCTGGTTCAACACCCGCATCCCGCTCACCGGCGTACCGATGCGGCCGATGCGCGACAACCCCGACCGCAGTCTGGCGCACAACCTGGTCAGCCTGCTACCGGATTTCTGGCGCTGCAACACGCGGCTGTGGCAGGACAAGCTCGGCCAGATTTCGCTGGCGACCACCACGCTGTTCTGGGGTGTCTCGGGCAATTTGCGCTACATCGTGCTGGCGTGGGCCGCGGCTGCGCTGGGTTACACCGTGACCCAGGCCTCCAGCCTGGTCGGCGTGGTGGCCATCGGCACCGCCGTGGGCGCCGTGGTGGCATCGATGCGCATGAAGCTGGATCAGGCCACCGGCGTGATGCCATTGGGCATCGGCATGGGCCTGTTGGTGATCCTGCTCAATTTCATCGACAACGTCTGGGTCGCGGCGCCGTTCCTGGTGCTGCTGGGCGGTCTGGGCGGCTTTCTGGTGGTGCCCATGAATGCGCTGCTGCAACACCGCGGGCACAACCTGATGGGAGCAGGGCGTTCCATTGCCGTGCAGAACTTCAACGAACAGGCGTGCATCCTCGGTCTGGGCGGTCTGTACAGCCTGGCCACCGGCCTGGGCATGTCGGCCTTTGGCGCCATCACGGCCTTTGGCGTTCTGGTGGCCGGCTTCATGTGGCTGATCAAGATCTGGCACGCCCGCAATCTGGTCCACCACCGCGACGAGGTCGAGCACCTGCTCGAGATCGCGCGCAACGACAACCACCACGCCTGAACGCCAGATCGTCCCAGGCAAGCTCGCACCACAAATTAATGCGGGCACCAAGCCCGTGAGCCACCGACGTTCCCCGTCGCGGGTTTCAGGGACCGGTGCGAAGCCGGGAACCATCCTGAAGAAAACGCGCCAGTCGGTCACGATCCAGCGGCAGGGTCATCCAGGTGTCGCAGCCGGCCCAGCGCGCCAGCAGACGGCGCAGCACGCCGTCATCGCGCGCCAGCACCACGAGGGTGAGGTTCAAATTCAATGCCCGGGCGCGCCGACGCAGTGCGCGGCACACCGAACGGGTCCGACCCTTGAGCGAACGATCATCCAGAAACGCAAAGGCGTAAACCTGCGCCGCCAGACGTTCCAGTGCGGCCGCAAGGTCCTGCGCATGATCGACCTGGGAGCCCAGGCCGCGCAGTTCACGGATCAGCGAACTGCCCGCCAATCGAAGACCACCCACCAGCAAAATGGCGGGCACCCGCCCTGTGGCAATCAGCCCCGGTGGCGATGTGGGGTGGTCCGAAGGATCGGCAAAACTGCTGCTGAGTGGCTCGACCACGACCGGTGGCGTCCGGCCGCGGCGTTCGTCGTCACGCTGGCGTGCCAGGTCGCGCCAGTTCGCAGGCACCCGGTCGGGGAACTGCGACTCGGCTTCCCGCGTGGCTTCGAAGCCGGCCATGGCCGGCATGCCGGCGTGCGTCAGATGGATCTTCGGAACAACAGCCGGGGACGCCGCTGGCTCGGTTGGCGCAGCCGCTGACGTCGGCTCATCGACCGGGCCCGGCACACCTACTTTTTCGTCACGCCACAGCAACACACTTTGGGCATTGATCGATTCGTATGCGGGGCGTTGCCGTGGCGGCGTCTTCGGCCGCGCCAAGCCGACCGCGATCGGGCGCTCGAACGGCCGGGTTACCTCAAAACCACTGGCCGGAGCCGCCGGACCCGAAGCCAGCAACGGCGCAAACGGCTCCGTCGCGGCGAAGTCTGACGGCAGGTCCGCGACGGGCCGCTGCACCGGCAGCAGCCGGGTGGCCGCATCCAACACAGCCTGCGGCACCAGTGGACGCGACACCACCGGCCAGCCGGTGCCGGCGTCATCGGCACCGATCAGCAGCACCTGCGCCGCCGATCCGCGCAACCGGAGGTTGCGCGCGGTCCACCGATCATCGGCATTGACCAGGATCAGATCGGCTTGTTCGGGCTCCTCGGTCCAATCAGCGTTGCAACCGTCGCCCCCCAGCGCCCGCAAGGCCGACTGGATTTGTGCCTTCTCGGTCCCAGCGAAACCCATCAACGCGAAGTGCAGCGGCTTGTCCATGGTCACATGAAACGAGAACAGCAAGCACGCAGCCCGCCAACGGCCCTCGCACTCATCCCGCCTGGTTCCCTAGCGATCGGCCAGCGCCCAACTCGTCCAATAGCTGCGAGGGGTTCAAGGGGATCTGCAGCCAGGCGTGACAACCCGCAAACCAGGCGCGCAGACGGGAAATCAGTCCGTTGTGGCTCGCCACGATCACCAAGCGAAGGTCGGCTGACGACCGTCCGGGATGTTGCTGAACATGGCGGCAAAGCCGGATCGCCTGCGCTCCCAGGGACACTTCGATCAGCACCACCGTCTGGTAGGCATGCCGAGCCAGTCGTTCCGTCATCGCCTGGGGGCTGGCGGCGAAATCCACCGCGAAACCCTCCGCTTCCAGCAACCGCGTCAGGCCGTGCGGCGCCGGCCCTGGCAAGCCCACCAACAGGATCCGGTCGGGCTCCGGCAACGGTTCTGGCACGGTGTCGGCAGGGGTTTCGATCGGTTCGGGTTCCGGTGCTGGCGGTGTTTTCATCGCTTTGGGAGCGTCCGCTTCAGGCGCTGTCGCCCTTTCCGGTCTTTCCTGCTCCCACTCGGCCACTTCGGACTCCCAGTCGGACGGGGTAACCGACGGCACACTGTGGCTGAACTGCCGAGTGGGTTGAAAATCGTCCACCAACGGCGCGCGCCCGGGTGATGACGGCGACGGCTCCTTCAGTGCTGGCAGCTCCCACGCTGGCTGTTGCGGCGCGAACTGCCGGGTCTGGACAAAGCACTCGTCCGCGTCCGGCGGGAACGGCTGGGTGTCTGAGAAAGCGGGGCGCTGTTCACCAAACCGTCGAAGCCTTCCGCTTTCCCGCTCCACCGGCTGCGTGTCGACCGTGCGCGCTTCCGGCTCGGCCAGTTGGCGCCGGGCGGCTTCGATCAGGGCCTGCAGTCGAAGGGGACGTGGAACGAGGAGCCAGCCCGTTCCGTGGTCGGTGTGGCCCAACAGAACAACGCGTCCCGCCGGGCGTTGATTTCGGAGCGCATTCACGGTCTGGGCATCGCCCGCGTTCACGATGATCAAGTCCGCTCGATCCAGATCGTCCTCAATGAATGCGCCGGGAATCGTGCCGGATGAGCCCTGCACCAGAGCCCCTTCGATCTGCGAACGTTCGATAGGCAGCAAACCGACGAGGGCAATGGCACAACCACGGGACATACGATGTGACGGCGAACAGGAGCAGGACCACAAGGGCCGGGATGGAATGCAAAATTATTCACCCGAATGGCCCCTTCCGGGAAGATGGCTTCGGTCGGCGGCGATACTTGCCCGCTCGAACGCCCGATCTGTTGCACTGGCGCCGCACCCATGTGCCCGGCCATCCACCGACCAACCCGCATGACCTCCATCTACGACTTCCAGGCCCAGCCGATGAGCGGCAAGCCGGTGCCCCTGAAAAAATTCGCCGGCAAGGTGTTGCTGATCGTCAACACCGCCAGCGCCTGCGGCTTTACGCCGCAATTCGCGGGCCTCCAGGCCTTGCACGAAACCTGGGGGCCCAAGGGCTTGGTCGTGCTCGGCTTTCCGTGCAACCAGTTTGGTGCCCAGGACCCCGGCAGCAACGACGAAATCGCCAGTTTCTGCCAGCTCAACTACGGCGTGAGCTTCCCGATGATGGCCAAGATCGACGTCAACGGACCCGAGGCCGACCCGCTGTACCGCTGGCTCTGCGCCGAGGCGCCGGGCCTGCTGGGCAGCAAGGCGATCAAGTGGAACTTCACCAAGTTCCTCGTCGGCAAGGACGGCGAGGTGATCCGGCGCTACGCCCCCACCGACGCGCCGAAGGACCTGGAACAGGACATTGAGCAGGCGCTAGCGGCCTGAAAACCGGCTCCAGGCGGCCTTTTCAGGGTCGAATTGGCCGTATTCCGGCGCCGGACGGCCACCGGATGCTATTTTTCATGTAGCAACCAGGTCCATCGAAACCGCCCGTCACAGACCTGTTGCCAGGGCTCTGCGATGGCGCGCGCGCTCCAGCACCTGTGCGGCTGCGCGCGGATCCAGGCCGTACATGGCGGCAAACGCATCCACCGCTTGGCCGCTGCCTTCAAAAGCGCGCAGCAGCGCCTCGTCCTTGGCCCGGCGGGCGGCGGCTTCGGCCAGAGCTTCATCGAGCAGGGCATTGGCCGCCTCGTCACGGCCGCGTACCCGTGCCGCGTAGTCGTCGCGGCTCAGGCCGGAGGCCTCGAAGGCCTGGATGAGACGCGCGACCAGCTTGGGGCGCAGGTCCTCGCCACCGCGCTCCTGGCGACGCCGGAAGACCTCCATCAGCGCGTGGTGCACGTGCTCGGGCGCCATGGCCTCGACCGCCTGCCCGGCCAGGTCATGCCGCTGCAGCCCGGCGGCCACGCTTTGCAGGTAGCGGGTGGAACGGGTGTGGACCGCCAGCCCGGCCTTGAGCGCCTCGCGGTCGAGCACGCCGGGATGGGCCTGCATCAGGTCCTCGAAGATGCCACGCTTGAGCGGCAGGAACACGGCCCCGAACAGGCCAGGGTAGAGCTCGGCCAGTTGTTCGAGCACTGGCGGCACCGACCGGGGGGTGCGAGCGCCGAGAGCGGGCGCGCCTGCCACGGCGGGCGCGGCATCAGCCGAGGCCGCGGGGCGACGGCCGCGGCCGTGGCGCCGGGCGGGTCGGGAGCGGGGGCCGCGCTCGCCAGCCTGGGGAACAGGCACATCGGGCGCCGGGCCGGCGCAGGCCGTGCGCTCGGCGGCCTCGGGCACAGCCGCAGGCGGTTCCAGGGCCGGGGCTGGCGGGACGCGGTTGGGGTCGGTGGCGGTCGGGAAATCTGTCATGGAATCGGCGCGGCGCTGAGGGAAAAACCCGTCATCATGCCAGCCTTCGCCGCGGCGGGCGGCGCTCGATCAGCGCAGGTGCTCGTCCAGCACCTCGATCCAGTGGCGCACCGGGGTGGCCGTTCCGCTTTGCAGGTGGGTGATGCAGCCGATGTTGGCCGACACGATCACCTCAGGCTGCAACGCGCCCAGGTGCCCGAGCTTTCTGTCGCGCAGCTGGTGGCTGAGGTCGGGGTTGAGCACCGAGTAGGTGCCCGCGGAGCCGCAGCACAGGTGCGACTCGTTGCCCGCCACCCGCACCGAAAAGCCGAACGCCGCCAGGTGCCGCTCGACGCCGCCGCGCAGCTGCTGGCCGTGCTGAAGGCTGCAGGGCGGGTGAAACGCAAGCTGCCGGCCCACGCCCGCGTCGCCCTGCGGCGGGCCGGGCACCCGGTCCGGACGGCGGGTGCGCAGGGCGGCAACGATGTCGGGCAGCAGCTCACTCAGGTCGCGGGTCAGCGCGCCGACGCGCTCGGCCTTGGCAGCGTAGGCGGGGTCATCCTTGAGGAAGTGCCCGTACTCGCGAACGGTGACGCCGCAGCCCGAGGCGTTCATCACGATCGCCTCGACCTCGCCGGCGGCGATGTACGGCCACCAGGCGTCGATGTTGGCGCGCATCTCGGCGCGACCGCCGCCCTGGTCGTTGAGGTGGAACTTGACCGCGCCACAGCAGCCGGCCTGCGGCGCGATCACCGTCTGGATGCCGGCGGCGTCCAGCACGCGCGCGGTGGCGGCGTTGATGTTGGGCATCATGGCCGGCTGCACGCAGCCTGCAAGCATCAGCACCTTGCGCGGGTGGGCGCGGGTGGGCCAGGCG
Source organism: Burkholderiaceae bacterium (assembly GCA_046348065.1). Classification (GTDB taxonomy): domain Bacteria; phylum Pseudomonadota; class Gammaproteobacteria; order Burkholderiales; family Burkholderiaceae_C; genus Skiveiella. The sequence continues at coordinate 147,338 of JAXMFA010000005.1, read as the reverse complement.
CCAGCGGCCTGCCGGGCTGGCACCTTGGCCTGCAAGGCGGCCGGCAGCAAGCCGCGCACCGCCTGGCCCAGTTTCATGGCCGGCGCAAACAGAGGCGAGGGCAGGCCTTCCTTCAGCGCCCATCGGATGGCCTTTTCCGGCGCCGGACGCGGCACCTTGGCGTCGACGATCTTGCGGCCAATGTCGAGCAGGTGGCCGTACTGCACGCCGCTGGGACAGGTGCTTTCGCAGTTGCGGCAGGTCAGGCAGCGGTCCAGGTGCTGCTGGGTCTTGCGCGTGGGCGGCTGGCCTTCGAGCACCTGCTTCATCAGGTAGATGCGTCCGCGTGGACCGTCGAGCTCGTCGCCGAGCAGCTGGTAGGTGGGGCAGGTGGCGGTGCAGAAGCCGCAATGCACGCACTTGCGCAGGATGGCTTCGGCCTCCAGGCCGTCTGCGGTGCCGGCGAATTCGGGGGACAGAACGGTTTGCATCGGGGGCCTGTCAGAGCTCGGCGTACATCCGGCCGCGGTTGAAGATGCCGGCGGGGTCGAATTCGGCCTTCAGGCGTCGATGGATCCGGTCCAGCGGCGCTTTGAGAGGCTCAAATCGGTCGATTCCCAGCGTCGAACGGCCATCGTCAGCTATGAATAACGTAGCATGTCCGCCCGCTTTGGCTGCCGCCTCGCGCAGCGCGCCAGCGTGTTCGGCACCCGCCTGCACCCAACGCTGGCCACCGTGCCATTCCACCAGCGGTGCGCCCACGCCCGCCGGCAACGCCAGCACCGGCGCCGTCTGCGGCACCGACAGGCGCCACAGGCCCTGCGCCGGATCGCGCGCGGCAAACCAGGGCAAGCGCTGGTCGCGGCAGGCGATCCAGTCAGCGGCGACCTGCGCGAGGGCCTGTCGCTCGCCGCCCAGCGAGCGGCAGGCGGCATCCACCGCCGCCGCGGCGCCGCGCAGCCGCAGGAACAGCGTGCCGACACCAGCGTCTTCGACCCAGCAGCTCGCATTGAGCGGCAGCGGCTGCCCGCCCCAGGCGTTGAGGCGGCGCAGCGCCTCAGCTTGGTCGCACTCGAATTTCAGCGTGGCCTCGGCGGGCGCCACCGGCAGCACCTTGAGGCTGACCGCCGTGATCACGCCCAGCGTGCCCCAGGCACCGGCCATCAGCCGCGAGACGTCGTACCCCGCCACGTTCTTCATGACCTGGCCACCGAAAGTCAGGGCCTCGCCCCGGCCATTGACCAACTCAAGGCCCAGCACAAAGTCGCGCACCGCACCGACACTGGCGCGCGCCGGACCCGAGAGGCCGGAAGCAACCATGCCACCCACCGTGCCGCCGGGCCCAAAACGGGGCGGCTCGAACGGCAGGCACTGCCCCTGCGCCGCCAGCGCCGCCTCCAGCTCGGCCAGCGGCGTGCCGGCGCGCACGGTGACCACCAGTTCGCTCGGTTCGTAGGCGACGATGCCGGTCAGGCCCGCGGTCGGAAGCGGCTCGCCTTCGAGGCGACAGGCCAGAAAGTCCTTGGTGCCGCCACCGCAGATGCGCAACGGCGTCGCGCGGGCCGCAGCGGCGCGCACGGTCTCGATGAGGAATTGCAGGGCGGCGTCAGACATGGGAGGGCATCGTATACCCCGGCGGGGGGGCCGGCGCTGAATTTTTTGAACAGCCGGCGTGCGCGAAATCGAATGCCAGCGGTGCGCGCCGGCCCCGCTGGACAAAAAAAAAGGCCCACCGAAGTGGGCCGAAGATCCAAGGGAGACTCTCGCATTGAAAACCGGTCGCGGCGATGGTCACCGCGACCGGGGGGCCGCTCAGCGGCTGTAGGCGGTTTCGCCGTGGGACGTGATGTCCAGGCCTTCGCGCTCGTCTTCTTCCGAGACACGCAGACCGATGGTCAGGTCGACGATCTTGTAGGCGACAAAGGACACCACACCGGACCAGACGATGGTGGTGAGCACGGCCTTGGCCTGCGTCCAGACCTGCGCGGCGATGGAATAGTCGGCCGCGGTGACGGCGGTGGCCGTGACCCAGTCGGCAACATAGCCGGGGCCGCCCAGCGCCGGGCTGTTGAACACGCCCGTCAGCAGGGCGCCGACGATGCCGCCCACGCCGTGCACACCGAACACGTCCAGCGAGTCGTCCGCGCCGAGCATGTGCTTGAGGCCGTTCACGCCCCACAGACAGGCGAAGCCCGCGACCACGCCGATCACCAGCGCGCCGCCGACGCCCACGTTACCGGCGGCCGGCGTGATGGCCACCAGGCCGGCCACCGCGCCGGATGCGGCGCCCAGCATGGACGCCTTGCCGCGCATCAGCGCTTCGCCCACGCTCCAGGCCAGCACGGCGGCGGCCGTGGCGCCAAAGGTGTTGATGAAGGCCAGGGCGGCAAAACCGTTGGCTTCGAGGGCGGAGCCGGCGTTGAAGCCGAACCAGCCCACCCACAGCAGTGAGGCACCGACCATGGTCAGCGTCAGGCTGTGCGGAGCCATCGATTCCTTGCCGTAGCCGATGCGCTTGCCGACCATGAAGGCGCCGACCAGACCGGCGACAGCGGCGTTGATGTGCACAACGGTGCCGCCGGCAAAGTCCAGCGCGCCCCACTGCCAGATCATGCCGGCGGTGGCGTTGAGCTTGTCCACCACTTCCTTGCCGGTGTAGGCGTCGGGACCGGCCCAGAACCAGACCATGTGGGCAATCGGCGCATAGCTGAAGGTGAACCACAGGACCATGAAGGCCAGCACGGCGGAGAACTTCATGCGCTCGGCGAAGGCGCCGACGATCAAGGCGCAGGTGATGCCGGCGAACGTGGCCTGGAAGGCGGCGAACACGATCTCGGGGATGACCACGCCCTTGCTGAACGTGGCCGCGTTGGCAAAGGTGCCTGCGGCGTTGTCCCAGACGCCCTTCATGAACAACCGGTCGAACCCGCCGATGAACGAATTGCCCTCGGTGAATGCCAGGCTGTAGCCATAGATGAACCACAGCACCACGATCAGCGAAAAGGTCACCATCACCTGCATCAGCACCGACAGCATGTTCTTGCTGCGGACCAGGCCGCCGTAGAACAACGCGAGTCCGGGCACGGTCATCAGGATCACCAGCAAGGTGGAGACCATCATCCAGGCGGTGTCACCTTTGTTGGGCACCGGGGTCGATGCCGCAGCGGCCGGAGCCGACGCCGGCGCAGCCGGGGTGGCAGCGGCTGCGGCCGCAGGCGCGGCAGCGGGAGCAGCGGGTGCCGCGGCGTCAGCGGGTTTGGCTTCCGCGGAAGCGGCAGCGGCAGCCGGCGCGGCAGCGGGTGCCTGGGCCATGACGGCGTTGGCACCCATCAGCAGGCCCAGTCCCAGCGCAAGGGAGGCGAGTAGCTTTTTCATTTCAGTTTCCTCTCAGGGTTTGGGGACGCTCAGAGCGCTTCGGTGCCGGTTTCGCCGGTACGGATGCGAACCACCTGCTCCAGGTCGTAGACAAAGATCTTTCCGTCGCCGATCTTTCCGGTGCGCGCGGCACCCTCGATGACTTCGATCACGCGATCGACCAGGTCATCGGCGATCGCCGCCTCGACCTTGACCTTCGGCAGGAAGTCGACCACGTATTCCGCGCCGCGATACAGCTCGGTGTGGCCCTTCTGCCGTCCGAAGCCCTTGACCTCGGTGACGGTGATGCCTTGCACGCCCATGCCGGAGAGGGCTTCACGCACCTCGTCGAGCTTGAACGGTTTGATGATGGCGGTGACGAGTTTCATGGTGACTCCTTGACGGTCGGACTCGCTCAGAAGGTCTTGGTGACCGAAACCACGGCCGTGCCGTTGCTGATGTTCTTGCCGGGGCTGGTGTAGCCGGCCAGGTTGCGGTTGGTGGAGATGTAGGCCAGGCCCATCACCCAGCCGTCCACGGTGTAGGTGCCGCCCAGCTTCCAGTCGGTGATGCTGTCGACCATGGTGCCGTTGATCTGCACGACCTTGGCGCCGCCTTTCAGGGCCTGGTAGCCGATGGAGCCGTTGATACCGAAGCCATTGCCGAAATCATGCGATGCGGCGACGTTGAGGTACCAGCTGCCATTGGAGTCCGGCGCGCCGAAGAAGTCGGTGACAGCGTAGTTGTACTTGGCCGTCAGCGGGCCCCAGCTGCCGCCGATGTAGAGCTCGCCGTTCTTGGCGCTGATCAGCGCGGGGTTGGCGCCGGTGCCGGGGTAGTAGTAATAGATGCCGCCGATGTCGAGGCCGAAGTCGCCGAAGGTGGCCTTGTAGCCGCCGTAGAAGTCCATCTCGATACTGGCGCCGTTGTACATCGCGCTGTCGACGTTGGAGTTCCAGTTGCCCAGGTACAGGCCGTTCTTGAGCGCCAGGTCGACGCCGCCCTGAATGGCCGGCAGCTTGTTGGTCTGCGAGATGCCGCGGAACCGGTAGTCCGAGAAGATGCCGAGGTTGCCGGTGAGCGTGTAGTCGGGCTCGGGTGCCTTGGCGGCGGCCGGTGCCGGCGCGGCGGCGGGTGCGGGCGCGGCGGTTTGCGCCACCGCGTTGCCGGCAAGAGCGGCGAGGACGGAAGCCACGGCGATGGGGGTCAGGGAAGAAGATTTCATGGTGAGTTCTCGCTGAAGTTGAAGGGATGCACCCACCAAGCACACACCGTGCCAACCCCGAATTGCCCCGTTCAACCCTCAGCTATGGACCACCAGCCGGGCTTGCGCTAAGATATCTGTATGAATTCACAGTATGCACTGTCTTGGTGCGTCCGATCCGTCGCCGGTCGCCGCGAGATGCACCAAACCGGGGTTCTTCTGCCATGAGCCTGTCGCTGGTGCAAAGTCGCGCCCTGCTGGGGCTGGAAGCCGCCCCGGTCACGGTGGAAGTGCATCTGGCCAATGGCCTGCCCAGCTTCACGCTGGTCGGTCTGGCCGATATCGAGGTCAAGGAGGCCCGCGAGCGCGTGCGCTCCGCGCTGCAGAACGCCGGGCTGGAGTTTCCGCACAACAAGCGCATCACCGTGAACCTGGCGCCGGCCGACCTGCCCAAAGATTCGGGGCGTTTCGACCTGCCGATCGCCCTGGGCATCCTGGCCGCCAGCGGCCAGATCGACGGCACCCGGTTGCCCGGCCACGAATTTGCCGGCGAACTGTCACTGTCGGGCGAATTGCGCCCGGTGCGCGGCGCCCTGGCCATGAGCCTGGCACTGCACCGCCAGCAGGTGAACACCCGCCTGGTGCTGCCGAGCGCCAGCGCCGAAGAGGCGGCGCTGGTGCCCGACGCCCAGGTCTACCGCGCCCGTCACCTGCTCGATGTGGTGCGTCAGTTCCTGCCGGGGCAGACCACGCCCGAGGGCCCGCCCACCGACGCCGGCTGGGTCCGCCTGACACCCACCCCCTTGCCCGAGGCCGCGCGCTACCCCGACCTCGCCGACGTGAAAGGCCAGGCTGGCGCCCGCCGTGCGCTGGAGATCGCCGCCGCCGGCGGCCACAGCGTGCTGCTGGTCGGCCCCCCCGGCTCGGGCAAGTCGATGCTGGCGCAGCGCTTTGCCGGCTTGCTGCCCGCCATGACCGTCACGCAGGCGCTGGAGAGCGCGGCGGTGGCATCGCTCGGCGGCCGGTTTTCGCTGGAGCGCTGGGCCCAGCGCCCCACCGCCAGCCCGCACCACACCGCCAGCGCGGTGGCGCTGGTTGGGGGTGGCTCGCCCCCGCGACCGGGCGAAATCTCGCTGGCACACCACGGCGTGCTGTTCCTCGACGAGCTGCCCGAGTTCCCCCGGGCCGCGCTGGAGGCGCTGCGCGAGCCGCTGGAAAACGGCACGATCACCATTTCGCGGGCGGCGCGGCGCGCCGAGTTTCCGGCCCGTTTCCAGCTGATTGGCGCCATGAACCCTTGCCCCTGCGGTTACCTGGGCTCACCGCACCGCGCCTGCCGCTGCACGCCCGACCAGGTGCTGCGCTACCAGGGCCGCCTGTCCGGCCCGCTGCTGGACCGGATTGACCTGCATGTCGAAGTCCCGGCACTGGCCGCCGCCGACCTGCTGAACGCGCCGCCGGGTGAAGCCACCACCGTGGTGCGGGCCCGCTGCGCCAGCGCCCGCGAGCGCGCGCTGGCCCGCCAGGGCCAACCCAACCAATGCTTGCAGGGGCCAGACATCGAAACCCACGCCGCGCTGGAGCCGGCAGCCTTCAAGTTCCTCAACACCGCCGCTGCGCGCCTCGGTTGGAGCGCCCGCTCGATCCACCGGGTGCTCAAGGTGGCGCGCACCATCGCCGATCTGGCCGGTAGCCAAGCCACCGAGGTCACGCACGTGGCCGAAGCGGTGCAGTACCGGCGCGCGCTGCGCACGGCCTGAGCGGTCCCGCTTCCAATCAGTATTATTTTGATAGCTGTTTGTGGCCATCCTACGATGGATTCAGGCCATTCTGACCAAGAAACAGGCCCGAAAGGACCCATTCCGGGCCCGCGGGGCCGCCTACCGCCGGACGACCCGGATGGTCTTGCGTGAATCGGACGTGATGTCCTTCAATTCGGCCTGCAGCAGATCGAGCGTGGCCGCGGCATCCAGGTCGGCCATCGGCAGCGTGGCCAGGGTGATGTGAAAACGCAGACTCGCTCCCGGCGGCAGTACCTCGTTCTCGCGCAGTCCTTGCGCGACCACGTGCGTGGCCATGGCGTTGGCTTCGTCCAGCGAGCACGGACTGGGCATCAGCACCGCAAAGTGCTGCCCACCGACACGGGCCACGATGTCGACATCGCGCGCCACGCGGCGCAGCCGGGACGCCGCGAGCACCAGTACACGCTCGCCGCCCTCGCGCCCGAGCTCACGCGCCAGGGCGCCATGGTTGGCCAGATCCACCACCATCAGCGCGAACGGTCTGGTGGGGCTAGCGCGGTTGAGCAGCACCTGCAACTGCGCCAGCAGCCGGCGCTGCGAGGTGAGGCCGGTCAGCGGATCGGTCACCGCCAGCGCGCGTGCGCGCGCCCGGGTTTCCGTCTGCACGTTCAGGCGCCGGTTCAGGCCGTAGAACAGCAATGGCATCTCCAGCGCCGAGCCCAGCATCAGCCCGTATTCCGACAGGAAGCCGGACTGGATCAGCCCGAAATTGCGCGCCACCGGGAACAGCCCACCCAGCACCACCAGCGAAAAACCCGCCGCGATCCAGCGGCTGTGGCGGTCGCCGCGCGCCACCGACAAGCCCAGCAGCAGCAGCGTGACCGCCATCGACAGCGACAGCAGGTGCATGCTCCACTGGAAGCCGGTCGCCGAGGGCCTGATGGCGTCGAAGCCCGCCACCGCGATCAGGCCCATGATCATCGCAACCGCCAGCCGATCGAGCAGGATCGAATGTTGCCGGGGTTCGGCGACGATGCGCACGAACCAGACCCCGAGTGCCCCGGCCAGCACCGGCAAAAAGAAGGTCGTCGGATTGTTCAGCGCCGGTATCTCAGGCCAGAACAGCATGCCACCGACGCCGGTCAGGCCCGCCTGACCGAGCACCATGGTCAGCACATAGACCGAGTAGGCACCGAAACCACGGTCGCGGTACACCAGCGCGTTGGCCAGGGCCACAAACACTGCCAGCCCGGCCAGACCGAAATAGGCCCCGAGCAGAAACTGCGCACCCTGCTCCTGTTCGGACGCCTGAGCCTGCGTGACCAGAAAAAGGCCACCGGAAAACGGCACCCGTTCGTGCTGAATGCGCAGCAGGTAGGTGATCTCGCGCCCGGCTTCGGCGCTCAGCCGGAAAAACGGCATGCGTCCGCGCTCGGCCCAGGCGCTCTGCGGCAGGGCGTCGCCGGCACGCTGCGTGACCAGCGCGCCCGAGTTGTCGCGGTAGTAGAGCGTGGCTTCGTCCACCCCGGGCAGGTCCACCTGCAACAGCCAACGGTCCTCGCGCCCGTTCACGCGCGCCACAAAGCGGATCCAGAGCGCGTCGCCACCACTCAGCAGCAGCGTATGGTCTTCAGGCCGGTTTGCGAACGGCAGCTGGGCCAAGCGCGACTCGACGTCCGCGACACCGAGGATTCCGCCGGCGTCGAGCAGGTACTGGCTGCGGTTGGCGAGCGGAACCGACGACGCGGCATCGCTCAGCATGACGGCAGCCGGGAGGGGCAACCCCTGGGCCCAGCCCAGCGAACCCGCAAGGGCCAGCAGCATCATCAGGGTCCAGGCTGAGACCCATTGACTCAACCGCCGTGCGACCCGGGAGATGGGCAAAGAACACCGCATGGCCCGATTGTCGGTGTTTCAAGCACCCGTTGCCCGGGGCCACCCGACGCAAACGTACCGCACGTGAAATGTTCACGCCAGCGTATGCGCCCGGCTACAGGTTGGGTGCCAGCAGCCGGCGCAGGTCGGCCTCGGCCATGCCCCGGCGCCGCGCCATGTCGGCCAGTTGATCCTCGCCGATCTTGCCGACCGTGAAATAGCGGCTGTGCGGATGGCTCAGCATGAAACCGCTGACGCTGGCCGCCGGCGTCATGGCCAGGCTGTCGGTCAGGCCCATGCCGATGTCGCCACACTGCAGCAGTTCGAACAGATCACGCTTGACGCTGTGGTCCGGGCAGGCCGGGTAGCCGGGCGCGGGACGGATGCCGGTGTAGCGTTCGGCGATCAGGTCCTCGTTGGACAGCGCTTCACCGGGTGCGTAGCCCCACAGGTCGGTGCGAACCCGGTGGTGCAGGCATTCGGCAAAGGCTTCGGCCAGGCGGTCGGCCAGCGCCTTGAACAGGATCGCCGAATAGTCGTCATGCGCATCGATGAAGGCCTGCTCCTTCTTTTCGACGCCCAGCCCGGCGGTCACGGCGAACACGCCGACGTAATCGTTGGCCACCCCTTTCGGCGCCACGAAGTCGGCCAGGCAACGGCTGGGTCGCATCACGCCGTCGATTTCGTGTTTCTCGGTCTGCTGGCGCAGGCCATGCCAGGTCAGCAACACCTCGTTGCGCGTCTCGTCGGCGTACAGCGCGATGTCGTCGTCGTTCACGGTGTTGGCCGGGTACAGGCCGAGCACCGCGCTGGCGCTGAGCCAGCGGCCTCCGATCAGGCGCCGCAGCATGGCCTGTCCATCGGCAAGAACCTTGCGGGCCTGCTCGCCCACCACCTCATCCTGCAGGATCGCGGGGTAGGGCCCGGCCAGGTCCCAGGTCTGGAAGAAAGGGCCCCAGTCGATGTACTTGGCGAGTTCGGTCAGGTCGAAGTTGCGGAACACCCGCTTGCCGATGAACTTCGGTTTCGGCGGCTGGTAACCCGCCCAGTCGACGGGCGTCTTGTTGGCGCGGGCCTTTGCCAGCGGCCACAGCAGCACCGGCTTCTTGTTGGCGTGTTGCTGCCGCACCCGTTCGTAGTCGGCGTCGAGCTCGGCCATAAAAGCGTCCCGCCCTTCACCGAGCAGGCCCTGGGCCACGCCGACGCTGCGCGACGCGTCGGGCACATAGACCACCGGACCGTCGTAATGCGGCGCGATCTTCACCGCGGTGTGCACCCGGCTGGTGGTGGCACCGCCGATCAGCAGCGGAATCTTCTTCAGCCGGAAGTGCTCGTCCTTCTGCATTTCGCCGGCCACCACCTGCATTTCCTCCAGGCTGGGCGTGATCAGACCGGACAGGCCGATGATGTCGGCGCCTTCCACCTTGGCCCGAGCCAGGATTTCGTGGCACGGCACCATCACCCCCATGTTCACCACCTCGAAGTTGTTGCACTGCAGGACCACCGTGACGATGTTCTTGCCGATGTCGTGCACGTCGCCTTTGACGGTGGCGATGACGATCTTGCCCTTGCTGCGCACATCCCGGCCGGCCAGTTCGTCCTGGCGCTTTTCTTCCTCGATGTAGGGCACCAGGTGCGCCACCGCACTCTTCATGACGCGCGCACTTTTCACCACCTGCGGCAGAAACATCTTCCCGGCGCCGAACAGGTCGCCGACCACATTCATGCCCGCCATCAGCGGACCTTCGATCACGTGCAGCGGGCGGCCGCCACGGGCCAGCACCGCCCGGTAGGCTTCTTCGGTGTCTTCGGTGATGAAGTCGGTGATGCCGTGCACCAGCGCATGCGACAGGCGCTGCTCAACCGTCCCGGCCCGCCATTCGAGCCTGCGGCTGTCGTCCCTGGCCGCGCCTTTGGCGGACTCGGCAATCTCCACCAGGCGTTCGCCCGGGGACGCGTAAGGCTCCCCTTCGGGTATCCGGGGCTGGCGGTTGAGCACCACATCCTCCACGCGCTCGCGCAGGTTCGGCTCCAGGTCATCGTAGACGCCGACCATGCCCGCGTTGACGATGCCCATGTCCATGCCGGCCTGGATGGCGTGGTACAGGAACACGGTGTGGATCGCCTCGCGCACCGGGTCGTTGCCACGGAAGCTGAAGGACACGTTGGACACGCCGCCCGACACCTTGGCGCCGGGCAGGTGCCGCTTGATCCAGCGCGTGGCCTCGATGAAGTCCACCGCGTAGTTGTTGTGTTCTTCGATGCCGGTGGCGATGGCGAAGATGTTGGGGTCGAAGATGATGTCCTCGGGCGGAAAGTCCACCTCGTCGACCAGGATGCGGTAGGCGCGCTCACAGATCTCGATCTTGCGCGCAAAGGTGTCGGCCTGGCCTTTTTCATCGAAGGCCATCACCACCGTGGCCGCGCCGTAGCGCCGGATCAACCGGGCCTGGCGCTTGAACTCGTCGACGCCTTCCTTCATCGAAATCGAATTCACGATGCCTTTTCCCTGCAGGCAGCGCAGGCCGGCCTCGATGACCGCCCACTTCGAGCTGTCCACCATGACCGGCACGCGCGCGATGTCGGGCTCGCTGGCGATCAGGTTCAGAAAGCGCACCATCGCGGCCTGGCTGTCGAGCATGGCCTCGTCCATGTTGACGTCGATGATCTGGGCGCCGTTTTCCACCTGCTGGCGCGCCACAGCCAGCGCCGCCTCGAACTCGCCGTTGAGGATCATGCGCGCAAAGGCCTTGGATCCGGTGACGTTGGTGCGCTCGCCGACGTTGACGAACAGGCCTCCGTCGCCGATGCGTACCGGCTCCAGACCGGACAGTTTCATGGGGGGAAGGGCCGCCGCGACCGCGTCGGTGGCAATGGGATCGGACATGGGACTCACCTGGAAAAAACCGGACAGGTGAGCGTCGTTGCATCCCGGTGACCGGGGTCCAAGCCTGACGCAGCCCGGGGGGGCCTGCGCTGCAACGCTCCTTGGAAACGGCGGATTTTAGCCGACCGATCCCGCTCTGGGCCCCTGTCACCCAGCCGGTGCCACCACGGTGGCCACCTTGAAGCGCTACAGTTGCTCACGCCCGTTACCGTCGCCATCAGCCTGCTCGGTTGACAGCCCTGCGACCGCATCGGACAATTTTCGACTGGTCCGGCCTGTCGCCGGCTTTTCCTGAACCCCGCCTCCTGAACCCCACGTGCGCCGAACCGATAGCCAGAAAGACCAGCAAGCCGAGCGTGAAGCCCTGCGCCAGCGCATCGATGCCGAGCTGGCCGAAATGGGCCCGATTCCGCTCAGCTCGTGGATGATGGCTGAGCCGCCTGCCGCTGCGGCGCTGGAAGACGGACGGGTTCCGGCCACCGAAGTGGAGCTCGACGCCGCGCTGGGCGCGCTCATCTGGCGCGCACGCGACCAGCTTCAGGACAGCCACAGCTACCATGTGATCGGACCGGATGGCGCGCTGGTGGCGGTGCTGATGCCCGGCACCGGCGACGTGGCGGCGCGGCAGCTCGTGGGCCAGGACGAACTGGACCTGCTGGAACTGCACCGCCGCCCGGTGGGGGCCGGCAAGCCGCCGCCCGACTACCGGCGGACCCACACCCACGCCGTGTTGTGGCGTTTCGCCCAGTTCGGCGAGCACGACGATGAGGCTTTGCCCGCCAGCTACCGGCAGCAACCGCTGCGGCTGCGCCAGGCGCCGCCGCTGGACCGCTCGATGGTGGCGGGCCGGCACGTCAAGCTGATGCGCCTGCTGCACGAAAGGAGCCACACCTTCGACGAATTGCAGGCCCACACAGGCCTCAGCGAACGCCAGTTGCACCGCGATCTGGCCGCCCTGCACCTGGTGGGCAGCATCGCGCCCGCCTGACCGGTTGCGGCGCCGCGCCGGGACGGCCTTTCAGGCGGCTTCTGCCACCGGTTCGCGATAAAAAACGCCCTGCCGGAGCGTACGCGCCGGCAGCGGCGCCACCGCGTCGTGGATCGCCCCGATGTGCGCGGGCGTGGTACCGCAGCAGCCGCCGACGATGTTGACCAGTCCTTCGGCGGCGAATTCGCGCAGCAGCCGGCTGGTGACCTCGGGCGTTTCGTCGAAGCCGGTGTCGCTCATCGGGTTGGGCAGGCCGGCGTTGGGATGGCAGCTGATGAAGGTGTCGGGCGCCGCCTTGGCCAGTTCCTGGATGTAGGGTCGCATCAGCGCGGCACCCAGCGCGCAGTTCAGGCCGACGGCCAGCGGCTGTGCGTGGCGCACGCTGTGCCAGAAGGCCGTGACGGTCTGGCCGCTGAGGATGCGGCCCGAGGCGTCGGTCACGGTGCCGCTGATGAGGATGGGCAGGCGCTCGCCACTGGCCTCGAAATACTCGTCGATCGCGAACAGCGCGGCCTTGGCGTTGAGCGTGTCGAAGATCGTCTCGACCAGCAGCACGTCGGCGCCGCCCTCCACCAGCGCCTGCACCTGCTCGTAATACGCGGCGCGCAGCTCCTCGAAGCTCACGTTGCGCGCGCCCGGATCATTTACATCGGGGCTGATGCTGGCCGTGCGCGGCGTGGGGCCCAGCGCACCGGCCACGAAGCGCGGGTGATCGGGGGTGCTGAACCGGTCGCAGGCCTGGCGCGCCAGCCGGGCTGAGGCCAGGTTCATCTCGCGCGCCAGATCGGCCATGTCGTAGTCGGCCTGCGCGATGCCGGTGGCGCCGAAGGTGTTGGTTTCGATCAGGTCGGCGCCGGCGGCCAGGTAGGCCTCGTGGATGTCGCGAATGACGTCGGGGCGGGTCAGCGACAGCAGTTCGTTGTTGCCCTTGACGTCCCGGGGAAAGTCCTTGAAGCGGTCGCCGGCGCCACCGGGGCCGGCATAGCCGTCCCCGCGGTATTGGGCTTCGGTCAGCTTGAGGCGCTGGATCATGGTGCCCATCGCCCCGTCGAGAATGGCGATGCGGTGTTTCAGGATGGCCGGCAGGGCCTGGGCGCGGGTGTAGGTCACGGGCTTCATGGGCGGAATTATCGGCCAGGCCTGCGTCGCGGAGCCGCCTGGGGACATCGCGCCAGGCTTTGCCGCGACAATAGCGCCGGCCCGATCCGGCGCCGGGCAAGGTTTGTCTGGTTCTCAGGGCGCCGAGGGGGCCTGTGCGACTGTCAAAGGCTACTTTCGGGCATTGAATCAGAACCATCCCGGCGTCAACCGGCCACGAGCAGCTATTTTTTTGCTAGCATCCACCTTGTCTCCCACCAACTTGCTGCGCGAGGTCTTCGGCTACGACGCCTTCCGCGGGCCGCAGGCAGCGATCATCGACCATGTCAGCGCCGGCGGCGACGCGCTGGTGCTCATGCCCACCGGCGGGGGAAAAAGCCTGTGCTACCAGATCCCGGCCATCGCGCGCCAGCGGGCCGGCCATGGCGTGAGCATCGTCGTCTCGCCGCTGATCGCGCTGATGCACGACCAGGTCGGCGCGCTCCTGGAGGCCGGCGTGCCAGCCGCCTACCTGAACTCCACACTCGACTGGCAGGACGCCGAAGACGTGGAGCTGCGCCTGCAGACCGGCGCCATCACGCTGCTGTACGTGGCGCCCGAACGGCTGAACACGCCACGCTTCCTGGGCCTGCTGGACGACCTGCACCAGCAACGCGCCCTGAGCCTGTTCGCGATCGACGAAGCGCACTGCGTGAGCCAGTGGGGCCACGACTTCCGGCCCGAGTACCGGGCGCTGACGGTGCTGCACGAGCGCTGGCCCGACGTGCCGCGCATTGCGCTGACCGCCACCGCCGACGCGACGACCCGCGCCGACATCGTCGAGCGGCTGCAGCTCGATGGCGCCCGGCAGTTCGTCAGCAGCTTCGACCGGCCCAACATCCGCTACCGCATCGTCGAAAAGAAGGACGCCACCACGCAGCTGCTGCGCTTCATCGAGCGCGAGCACCCGGGCGAGGCCGGCATCGTCTACTGCCAGTCCAGGCGCAAAGTGGACGAACTGGCGCAGACCTTGTGCGAGGCCGGCATCGCCGCGCTGCCCTACCACGCGGGGCTGGACAACACGGTGCGGCAGACGAACCAGAACCGTTTCCTGCGCGAGGACGGCATCGTGATGGTGGCCACCATCGCCTTCGGCATGGGCATCGACAAGCCGGACGTGCGCTTCGTCGCCCACGTGGACATGCCCAAGAACATCGAGGCCTACTACCAGGAGACCGGCCGCGCCGGCCGCGACGGATTGAGCGCCGACGCGTGGATGGCCTACGGCCTGCAGGACGTGGTGAACCAGCGCCGCATGATCGACGACAGCCCCGCGGGCGAGGAGTTCAAGGCCGTGCTACGCGGCAAGCTCGATGCCCTGCTCGCGCTGGCCGAGGCCACCGACTGCCGGCGCGTGCGGCTGCTAGGATACTTCGGCGAAGACAGCCGGCCCTGTGGCAACTGCGACAACTGTCTGTCGCCACCAGAAACATGGGACGGCACCGAGGCCGCGCGCATGCTGCTGTCCACCCTGTACCGCGTGCAACAGGCCAGTGGCATCAGCTTTGGCGCGGGCCACATCCTGGACATCCTGCGCGGCAGGAAGACCGAGAAAGTCAGCCAGTTCGGGCACGACGGCCTGTCCACTTTCGGCATCGGTGCCGCCTTCAGCGACACCCAGTTGCGCGCCGTGCTGCGCCAGCTGCTGGCCGTTGGCGCGGTCGGTTTGCACCGCGTGCAGCTGGCGAGCGGACAGAGCTTCGACACGCTGGTGCTGACCGAGGGTTCGCGCGCCGTGCTCAAGGGCGAACAGGCGGTGCGCCTGCGTGAATCGGTGTCCGCGCCGGCCGCCGCCAGGAGCCGGCGCGAGAAGCCGCCAGCGCGCGCCTCGGCCGCGCAGGCCACGCTGGACGTGACCGCGCAGGCCCGCTTCGACGCGCTGAGAGCCTGGCGCGCCGGGGTCGCGCGCGAGCACAACTTGCCGGCCTACGTGATCTTCCACGACGCCACGCTGGCCGCCATCGCCGCGCGCGCGCCGGACTCGCTGGCCGACCTGCAAGGCGTCAGCGGCATCGGGGTGGCCAAGCTGGAAAAGTATGGCGAGGCGGTGCTGGTGGTGTGCCGCGCCGGATCGAACGCCTAAACCCGTCCAGGAAGTCCTGAATGCATAGCGTCCGATGGCCAATCGGCGCCGGGATCAGGCTGTAATCATTGCAAAAAACCCATCGAACGGCCCTCGCGCACCTCGGGTTTGATGCGGTGCTCGGCTTCGAGTTGCTCGATGAACTCCTCCGGGCTGAAGCTGACCGCCAGGATGTCGGTCTGCCGCTTCACGGCGGCGAAGTCGCCGGGGCACAGCTGCTCCAGCTTCGCCAGGCGCGCGCGCAGGGCGTCGGTCAGCGCGGTGGTTTCACCAGCCAGCGCTTCGGTCACGAACATGGCCTCGCGCTGGGTCGGGGTCAGCGGCATGAACCGGATCTTGAAGGTGAAGCGCCGCAGCGCGGCCTGGTCGATGCGGTCCAGCAGGTTGGTGGTGCAAATGAAAATGCCGTTGAAACGCTCCATGCCCTGCAGCATCTCGTTGACCTCGGTCACCTCGTAGGTGCGCTGGGCACCGCGGCGGTCCTGCAGGAAACTGTCGGCCTCGTCGAGCAGCAGCACCGCCTTCTCGGCTTCGGCCTCACGGAACATCGCGGCCATGTTCTGCTCGGTCTCGCCGACGAATTTGCTCATCAGGTCGCTGGCCTGCTTGACCATCAGCGGCCGCTCCAGCGCACGCGCAATGTGCTCGCCCAGCGCGGTCTTGCCGGTGCCGGGCGCGCCATAAAAACACAGCGTGCCGTGGCCGCGCGCCTTCAACGCCTCGACGGTGCGCGGGATCTCGAAGCGGGATTCGACGTTGAGCATCGCCAGGTCCCAGGTGGTGACCTGGGGCCGGCCCGACGTCTCGTTGCGTGCGTGCCCCAGCGCCGCGTCGGCGTTCTTGAGTTGCCGCTCGATCAGGGCCTCGAAGCCAGGCCCCTCGGCCAGCGCCTCGCTGTGGGCCAGGCCAGCAAAGCGCACGGCGGTGCGGATCTGCGCCGGCGTCAGGCCCTTGCGCCCGGTCAGGCGCGCGACGAAGGCTTCGCTGACGGCCAGGCCGTCCAGCGTCTTGCGCACCAGCTGCTCGCGCGCGCCGGGCGGCGGGGACTTGAGCTCCAGGTGGTAGGCGAAGCGGCGGCGGAACGCCGGGTCGATCTGCTCGATGCGGTTGGTGACCCAGATCGTCGGCACCGGGTTGGATTCGAGGATCTGATTGACCCAGGCCTTGCCGTTGACCGAATGGCTCACCGCGGCCGCCAGCGCCTGCTGCTCGTGCCGCGCCATCAGCCCCGCCGCGTCCACGCTGACGGGCGGGAACACGTCTTCCACCTCGTCGAACAGCAATGCCGCCTGCTGCGTGCCCTTGAGAAACACCTGCGCGATCTGCATCGACCGGTAGCGGTCGCGGCCCGACAGGCTGTTGCCGTCGCGGTCGGCGTATTCGACCTCGAACAGCTCCACCCCGGCCGCCTGCGCCACCACCTTGGCCAGTTCGGTTTTGCCGGTACCCGGTGGGCCGTAGAGCAGCACGTTCACGCCCACGGCCTTGTCGGCGACGGCCTTTTGCAGCAGGCGCACCAGCACCTGCACATCCTCGGCGATGAAGCCGAAGTCGCCCGGCACCAGCGCGCTGCGCGCCGCGGGGCGGGTGAACACGGCCATCAGCTCGCTCTGGTCGCGGTATTCGCGCATCAGCACCGGCGGCAGCTTTTCGCTGACCTTCATCAGGTCGGCCAGGTCGGTGATGTTGTGCTCGGAAATCAGGTTTTCGACCAGCCCGATGCGCTCCAGGCGTGAGCCGGCGCGCAGCGCCTCGCCCACCTCCTCGGCCTTGACGCCGGCCACATCGGCAATCACCGCGTAGGCTTCGGGCGCGTTGCTGACCTTGAACTCCACCAGCATGCTGCGCAGGTCGCGCTGGTAGCGCGCCAGCGTGCCGTACAGCAGCAGCGCGCGTTCGGCGCGGTTGAGCTGCAACAGGCCGGACAGCGCGTCGATGTTCTTTTCCACCAGCGTGGAATGTTTCTTCAGTGCCTGCTTGAGCCAGGCGCCGGTGGCGGAGAGCACGGCCAGCAGGTCACGCGGCGCATCCTTGGCGTATTCGTCCAGATAGAAGAACAGCGTGCCTTCCTCATAGGGCCCGCGCCAGGCGCCGTGGCGCTCCAGAAAGGCTCGCGCCGACAGCGCCTCGTGGCCGCGCCAGAGCTCGTTGTCCTTGCAGCGCCGCGCCAGGAAGGCGCGCAGGCGATCCAGCACCGGCGCCGGCCACACCAGGTGGCGGCCGGCCAGCGACATGAGGCTGCCCAGGTCGCGGCGCACGTTGAACTTCGGTCCCTGGTGCGCCGCCAGCGTGAAGACGAAATGCGAGCACATCAGGTCCAGCACCGGGGCATGGCCCAGCTCGGGCGACGGCAACACCGCCCCGGCAGACGAATCAGAAACCGAACGCTTGACCATGGATAAGCCTCCAGCCGCTTTGCTTGCTGACTTCACCATAACGCAGACTTCGATCCGATGGAATACCTTGACGCGCAAAAGCCGCACGGGCGGTGCGTGATCGGGCCGACAATGCGCCCCATGATTGATCTGCAAACCATTCAACAGGCGGCCGAGCGGCTGCGGGGCCAGGTGCTGCTCACGCCCTGCGTGGAGTCGCGCACCCTGTCACAAATCGTGCGGGCCCAGGTGTTCCTGAAATTCGAGAACCTGCAGTTCACCGCCTCGTTCAAGGAGCGCGGTGCCTGCAACAAGCTCGCGCAACTGAGCGCGTCCGAGCGTGCACGTGGCGTCGTGGCGATGTCGGCCGGCAACCATGCCCAGGGCGTGGCCTACCACGCGCAGCGCCTGAGCCTGCGCGCCGTGATCGTGATGCCGCGCTTCACGCCCGGCGTGAAGGTGGAGCGCACGCGGGGCTTCGGCGCCGAGGTGGTGCTGCACGGCGACACGCTGGAGCAGGCCCGTGCCCACGCCTTCGAGCTCGCCGCCGCGCAAAACCTGACCTTCGTGCACCCGTACGACGACGAAGCCATCGTGGCCGGCCAGGGCACGGTGGGCCTGGAGATGCTGCAGGCGGTGCCCGACCTGGACGTGCTGGTGATCGCCATCGGCGGCGGCGGGCTGATCGGCGGTATCGCCACGGCGGCCAAGGCGCTCAAACCGGGCATCGAGGTCGTGGGCGTGCAGACCGCGCGGTTTCCGGCCATGTTCAACGCCATCAAGGGCACGCACCACCCGCAAGGCACCAGCACGATTGCCGAGGGCATCGCCGTCGGCACCCCCGGACGCATCACCGAGGCCATCATCCGCGAACGGGTCGACGACCTGCTTCTGGTGGACGAGGGCGACATCGAGCAGGCGGTGCTGATGCTGCTGGAAATCGAAAAAACCGTGGTGGAAGGCGCCGGCGCCGCCGGACTGGCAGCGCTGCTCAAGCACCCAGACCGCTTCGCGGGCCGCAAAGTGGGCCTGGTGCTGTGCGGCGGCAACATCGAGCCGCTGCTGCTGGCCGCCATCATCGAACGCGGCATGGTGCGCGCCGGGCGTCTGGCGCGCCTCAAGGTGGGCTCGCGCGACGTTCCCGGCGCGCTGGCCCGCATCACCGCGGTGGTGGCCGACGCCGGCGCCAACATCGACGAGGTGCACCACCAGCGCGCCTTCAGTTCGCTTTCGGCACAGAATGTGGAGATCGAACTGGTGTTGCAGACCCGTGGGCATGAGCATGTCACCGAGGTGCTGGAGCAACTGCGGGCTGCCGGCTTCGACGCCGCGCTGTATTGACGAAGCCATCAAGTCCTGAACGCCTCACGGAGACCCTTGCGCCATGAACACCAATACCGAAACCCTGGAAGCTGCGCTGGCCGACCTGTTCGCTCCCTGGGTGCAGGCCCTGGGCCTGCGCGTGCAAGCATTCGGGCCCGGCGCGGTCACGCTGCGCCTGCCGCGCAACGACCAGCTCAGCCGCGTGGGCGACATGCTGTGCGGACAGGCCATGATGGCCGCCGCCGACACCGCGATGGTGCTCGCGCTGATCACCCATTTCGGCGCGTTCCGCCCCTGCACAACGGTGCAGATGAACACCAGCTTTCTCAAGCCGTTGTCCGGCCAGGATGCGCTGGTGGAGGCCCGGCTGTTGCGCGCCGGCAAAGCGCTCGCGTTCGGCGAGATCGACATCCGCGGCGCCGATGACGGCAAGAGCGTCTGCCGGGCATCGACCACCTACGCGCTGCTCTAGGCCGGCGAGGATTGAGGCGAGCCGCTAGAATCCGCCGCATTCGAACGTTCGAGGAGACCCCATGTCCGCACCCACCACCCATGACGACACGCACCCGCAAGATACGGTCGAGGCCGTTGTCAAGCACATGCACATTGTGTTGCCAGTCGCCGGCGCCGTGCTGATGTTCATCCTCGCGTTCATCGCCGTTTTCATGGCCTGACGGCGTTCCTGTCGCCATTTTCTCGGCCTGAACGGCCATCTGCCAGCACCAGACGGCCACGAGCAGCTATAGGTCTTGTAGCATTCTGGTGCGCTTCCATTCTCCCAAGTAAGCCCGGGCGGCATCCGCCCAGTGCGCGGCCCGCCTGCCTGACCAACGCGGGGCACCCGGCGAAGGGGCCTGTACTTGACCTGATGCAAACCGACCCCATCTCCTGAGCAGCACAATGGGCTGCGTTCAACGGCTCAGGAGGTGGTCATGCATCAGGTTCGTCCCGCCGCCGTTGCCGGCGCTTTCTACCCCGGCGAGGCCCTGTCGTTGTCGCGGACCGTCAAGGGTCTGCTTGAAGCCTGTTCGCCGGCTGCACCCGCTGCGCAGCCACCCAAAGCGCTGATCGTTCCCCATGCCGGGTATGTCTACTCCGGCTCCACCGCCGCGCAGGCCTATGCGTTGCTCGCCCCGTGGCGGCAGACCATTCGTCGCGTGGTGCTGCTGGGGCCGGTGCACCGCGTCGCGGTTCGGGGGCTGGCGCTGCCCGGGGTCGATGCGATGGCCACGCCGCTGGGAGAGGTTCGCCTCGATCCGGTGGCAGCCGACGCCCTGCGCCGGCTGCCCCAGGTGGTCACCAGCGCGGCCGCCCATGCGCAGGAGCATTCACTGGAGGTCCAGTTGCCCTTCCTGCAGTTGGTGCTGGAGGCTTTCACGCTGGTCCCGCTGGCGGTGGGCGACGCGACGCCCGACGAGGTGTGCGAAGCGCTGGAGGCCGTCTGGGGCGGCCCCGAAACGCTGTTCGTGATCAGTTCCGACCTGTCGCACTTCCTGAGCCACGCGCAGGCGCAGGCGGTGGACCGGCAATCCGTTCAAACGCTGCTGGCGCTGCAGCCCACGCTGGGGCATCGCCAGGCGTGCGGCGCCACCCCGATCAACGGCTTGCTTCTGGCCGCCCGACGCCATCACCTGCGGCCACAACTGCTGGCGCTGTGCAACTCGGGCGACACCGCTGGCGATCGGCAGCGGGTGGTCGGTTACGCGGCCGTGGCGTTTCAAGCCGCAGACGCGGCGGCGACCGAAGCGGCGGCAGCGCCGGCGCAGGCGGTTCCCGGTGATGCCGGCAATGTGTTGCTTCCGTTGGCGCGCGCCGCCATCGGTCCGGCCCTGGGACAGGGGCCAGGCGCCGTGGATCTGCCCCATCCCGAATGGCTGAAGGAGCCCGGCGCCAGCTTCGTCACGCTGACCCGCAACGGACAGCTGCGCGGGTGCATCGGATCGTTGCAGGCCCACCGCCCCTTGATAGAGGACGTGCAGGCCAATGCGCGGGCGGCGGCGTTCCGGGATCCCCGTTTCGAGCCGGTCTCGCGGGCCGAGTTGGAGGACATCCGGATCGAGGTGTCGCTGCTGTCGACGCCGGAGGCTATGCGTTTTTCCAGCGAGGCCGACGCGCTGCGGCAGCTACGGCCTGGCGTTGATGGCGTGATCCTGGAATGCGGCGGTGCCCGCGGCACCTTTCTGCCGCAGGTGTGGGAGCAACTGCCGGAACCGGCGGATTTCATCGCGCAACTCAAGCGCAAGGCCGGCCTGCGCGGCGACTTCTGGTCCGACGAGGTCCGCCTGTCGCGCTACACGGTGCGCCACTGGATCGAGCCGGCCAATCCGGCAGGAGGTACGCCATGAACATGCGATCCGAAGGCTTGGAAGAGAGCCGCTATCCCGCCCGGTGGTGGCACGCCTTGGACGACGGGCGCATCCAGTGCGACCTGTGCCCCCGTGATTGCCGGCTGCACGAAGGCCAGCGCGGGGCCTGCTTCGTGCGGCTGCGCGAGGGCGACACAATGGTGCTCACCACCTACGGTCGCTCGTCCGGGTTCTGCATCGACCCCATTGAGAAGAAACCCCTGAACCAGTTCTATCCGGGCTCCAGCGTGCTGTCGTTTGGCACGGCAGGCTGCAACCTGGCCTGCAAGTTCTGCCAGAACTGGGATATCAGCAAGTCGCGCGACATGGACCGCCTGATGGACCAGGCCTCGCCGGACGACATTGCCACCGCCGCCGCCGACGCGGGTTGCCGAAGCGTGGCCTTCACCTACAACGACCCGGTGATCTTTGCCGAGTACGCGATGGACGTGGCCGACGCCTGCCACGCCCGGGGCGTAAAAACCGTTGCCGTGACGGCAGGCTATGTGCATGCCGATGCGCGCCGCGCGTTTTTCGACAAGATGGACGCTGCCAATGTGGACCTGAAGGCGTTCACCGAGGACTTCTACTTCAAACTCACCGGCTCGCACTTGCAACCGGTGCTGGACACGCTGGTCTACCTCAAGCACGAGACTGCGGTCTGGTTCGAGATCACCACCCTGCTGATCCCTGGGCACAACGACTCGGATACCGAGATCGTCGCCATGAGCCAATGGCTCCGCAAGGAGCTCGGCCCCGACGTGCCCCTGCATTTTTCCGCCTTTCACCCTGACCACAAGATGCCGGATGTGCCCGCCACACCAGCCTCGACACTGGTGCGGGCGCGCGAACTGGCGATGAAAGAAGGGCTGCAGTACGTCTACACCGGCAACGTCCGCCATGAAGCGGGCGACACCACCTGCTGCCCCGGATGCCACAAGCCTCTGATCGTGCGCGACTGGTACCAGATCAGGGCCTACCGGCTGAGCCCGGACGGTCGCTGCCCGCACTGCGGCACCGCCGTGGCCGGCCGGTTTGACGCGTCGCCCGGCAACTTCGGCCGACGGCGGATACCGATTGCCTTTGGGGGTGGGTGAATGACCGACAGTCCAAGAAGCCCAGACTGCCTGCGAACAGAATCGGCGAATGCTTTGCAGGGCCCTTGCCAAGACTGCGAGCGCGATCACCCGATACTCGGCGACGCGCATAATGTCATGCAAGTTTTGCATATCATTTCACCCCTATGAAAGGAATGCACGGGCCTGGCTTCTTAAAATTGTTATCCCCCATTTCCTACCGGCGACAGGTGGCATTGAAAGGTGAACTGGTCGCGATGGTTGCCTGCACCGACGGTTGAGTTCAAGTCGCATTTTGAAAGGCCGACGGCTTTTGAAAAGACGATTTTCAACTTTGGAGCTTTCCCGATGAACTCAACCGCCATTCAAGGTCTACATGCGCCTGCCTATGTCAAAAACGGCAAACTGCTCGCCTGGGTCGCCGACATGGTTGCCCTTTGCAAGCCCGCCAGCATCGTCTGGTGCGACGGCAGCCAGGAAGAGTACGACCGCCTGTGTCAGCAGCTGGTCGACGCCGGTACCTTCCGCAAGCTGAACCCGGCCAAACGCCCCGGCAGTTTCCTGGCTTTGTCGGATCCGTCGGATGTGGCCCGCGTGGAAGACCGCACCTACATCTGCTCGGCGAAGAAAGAGGACGCCGGCCCGACCAACAACTGGATGGATCCCGCCGAGATGCGCGCCACGCTGAAGCCGCTGTTTGACGGCTGCATGGCCGGTCGCACCATGTACGTGGTGCCGTTCTCAATGGGTCCGCTGGGAAGCCATATCTCCCACATTGGCGTCGAGCTGACCGACAGCGCCTATGTGGTCGTCAACCAGAAGCTGATGACCCGCATGGGCAAAGCCGTCTACGACGTGCTTGGAGCCGACGGCGAGTTCGTGCCGTGCATGCACACCGTGGGCGCACCGCTGGCTGCCGGCCAGAAGGACACCACCACCTGGCCTTGCAATCCCAAGGTCAAGTACATCGTGCACTACCCCGAAACACGCGAGATCTGGTCTTACGGCTCCGGCTACGGTGGCAACGCGCTGCTGGGCAAGAAGTGCCTGGCCCTGCGCATCGCCTCCACCATGGGCCGCGACCAGGGCTGGCTGGCCGAGCACATGCTGATCCTGGGTGTGACCAATCCGCAGGGCAAGAAGTACCACGTCGCCGCAGCGTTCCCGAGTGCTTGCGGCAAGACGAATTTCTCGATGCTCGTTCCGCCTGAAGCCGGCTTCTCCGGATGGAAGGTCACCACCATCGGTGACGACATCGCCTGGGTCAAGCCCCATGCCGACGGCAAGATGTACGCCATCAACCCCGAGGCCGGCTATTTCGGCGTGGCGCCTGGCACCAACATGCACACCAACCCGAACTGCATGCGCTCGCTGGATCGCAACGTGATCTTCACCAACGTCGCCCTGACCGACGACGGCGATGTGTGGTGGGAAGGCATGGAGAAAGACACCGGCACCTTGCCGTCGCACCTGATCGACTGGCAAGGCAAGGACTGGACGCCCGAACTCGCCAAGGAAACGGGCGCGAAGGCCGCCCATCCGAACTCCCGCTTCACCGTGGCCGCCACGAACAACCCGGCGCTGGATGCTCAATGGGACGATGCCGACGGCGTGGCCATCGACGCGTTCATCTTCGGCGGCCGCCGCTCCACCACCGTGCCGCTGGTGACCGAGGCGCGGACCTGGATGGAAGGCGTCTACATGGCAGCCACCATGGGCAGCGAGACCACCGCAGCCGCCTTCGGTGCGCAGGGTGTGGTTCGCCGCGATCCGTTTGCGATGCTGCCGTTCTGCGGCTACAACATGAGCGACTATTTCCAGCACTGGCTCGACATGGAGCACAAGCTGGAGGAAATGGGTCACACGCTGCCCAAGATCTTCTGCGTCAACTGGTTCCGCAAGGACGAGGCGGGCAAGTTCGTCTGGCCGGGTTACGGTGAGAACATGCGCGTGCTCAAATGGATGATCGACCGCATCGAAGGCCGCGCCACCGGGGTCGAAACCATGTTCGGCATCGCCCCGGCCTTCGGTGAATTGAACTGGGCGGGTCTTGACTTCAGTGCCGAACAGTTCAGGACCGTGACCGCCATCGATAAAGCAGCTTGGGTGGAAGAACTCAAGCTGCATGCCGCCCACTTCGAGCAGCTGGCCTACCACTTGCCAAAGGAACTGCTCGAAACCAAGGCGGAACTGGAGAAACGCCTGGCGACGATCTGACGCCAACCAGGCTTGAATGAAGGATTGATGGCCCTATCCGGCCATTGAACCCGTTGCCGCCCCGGCCACAAACCGGGGCGGCTTTTTTTCAGAGGTAGGGCAAAGGCCTTGTCTTGTTCGACGCATCATCGGCCCGGGTCAGCGCCGACTGCAAATCGGCCATGAGGCGGGCGTCCTTGAGCGCGATCGACCACAGGCGCTCGTCGGCACGGGCCTGGGCCTTTCGGGCGGCCCATTCGTCCAACGAGGCGTAGATCTTGGTCGAAAAGCGCTTCACCGTCCCGGCCAGCAGGGCGAGCGCGGCAAAGCCCACGACCCACAGGGCAATCCATGCCGTCATCAGGTGGCCTTCGGCCCAAGTTTCGAGCCATTGGTCGGCCACCACCAGCAACGCCGACACGATGGCGGCCAGCAGCATCGCCTCCATGGCCCGGGATGGGTCATATCGGCGCGGCTGCACACCTGCGCTCAGCCGGGAAGCGCCCCCTTGCGCGGCGTGCGGCATACGGGCGGGGTAATCAGGTTGTACATAGCTCGACATGGTGAATTCCTCCTTGCTTGCCCCGGCGTGCAGGACCGGGGGTGTGAACAAATACTAGGGTTTTCCCTAGGTTCGTTCTACTTTATATTTATGATGTGTTGTATTCACGTTGGTGATGATGCAACCCGAGCAAAAGAAAACCGTATTGGTACCGACGCCCGCGCCAAAGGCCAACTTCCGCACCTTGGACTTGAACCTGCTGCGGGTGTTCGACGAGGTCATGGCCGAACGCAGCCTGACGCGCGCAGCCCGCAACCTGTCGCTGACGCAGCCGGCCGTGAGCAATGCCCTGGGCCGCTTGCGTGCGGCGCTGGGCGATGAATTGGTGCGCCGGGCCGGCGCCGGCGTGGAACCGACCGTCCGCGCCCTGGCCTTGTGGCCCAGCGTGCGCGATGCGCTGCGATCCCTTCAGGCGTCGCTGGCGCCGGGCAGCTTCGAACCGTCCACCGCCTCCACCACCTTTGTTCTGGCCATGGCCGATGCCACCGCGGCCACGCTGGTACCCGCGTTGGTGGACATCGCCGAAGCCGGCGCGCCGGGGGTATCGCTGCGGATCGTTCCGCTGACCACGCGCGACCCGAGGAGCCTGCTGGAGGCCGCGGCCGCCGATCTGGCCGTGGGCTACTTCCCAGCGGCCCTGGCAGACCTTGGCGCCCGCGAGCAGGCCGGCGAACCCGTCTCTTTTTCGCACCAGCGGCTGTACGGCGGTGAATACGTTTGCGTGATGCGGCGCAAACACCCGCTTGCGAGTGGCCGGCTGACCCTGGACCGCTATTGCGGCGCCCGCCATCTGCTGGTCAGCTTCTCGGGGCGGCCTTGGGGGTTCATCGACGAGGCATTGGCTTCGCTGGACCGCCAGCGCCGCGTGGTGCTCACCGTCAACCAGTTCTTCACCGCTGGGCGCGTCGTCGCGCGTTCGAACCTGCTCAGCGTCCTGCCGCGCCACTTCGTGCGCGAAACCGGCATGGCGCAGGAACTGGTGGTGCG
Organism: Burkholderiaceae bacterium; assembly: GCA_046348065.1. GTDB lineage: Bacteria > Pseudomonadota > Gammaproteobacteria > Burkholderiales > Burkholderiaceae_C > Skiveiella. The sequence goes on along the minus strand of JAXMFA010000005.1, from coordinate 121,225 downwards.
CAAGCTGCCCTTTGAAGCGCCGCCCGTGCATGTCGAGGCGATCTGGCACCGCAGGGCCCAACACGACCCGGCCCATCAATGGCTTCGTCTGGCGCTGGCGCGCGCGGCAAGCGAATCGTTCGGGCCCTGATGACCTCGCCGTCGGCGCGCCGTCTCGCATGAACATCCAGCTCTTGTCCGACCTGCATCTGGAATCGCATCCCGATTTCCGGCCGGTTCCCGCCCCCGAGGCGGATGTGCTGGTGCTGGCCGGCGACATCGGCTCCTACCAGCGCGGCTCGGCCCTGGCTGCGCGCGGTGATGCGGAGTTCGGACTGGCGCGGTTTTCCCCTTTGCGGCAGTGGCCCACGCCCGTGTTGTTCGTCCCCGGCAACCACGAGTACGACGGCCTGGATTTTGATCTGGCCCACGCCCGGCTTCGTACCACCTGCGAGCGTCTGGGTATTCTGTGGCTGGAGCGGGCTGCCGTGGTTCTGGGCGGGGTACGCTTTGTCGGGACCACCTTGTGGAGCGATTTCGACGCCCTGGGTCCGTCGGCCGGCGACGAGCGCGCCACGCTGGCCCAGCAACTTCGCGCGCGTGACAAGGCGTTTCGCGCGGCAAACTTCTACCTGCGTAAAACCGGTGGCACACGGGGCGGCGCCCCCTTTCTGGCGGACGCGGTTCGCGATCAGGCGCTGGCCTGTCAGCAATGGCTGCGCTCAGCCCTGGCCGAAACCTTCGACGGTCCCACCGTGGTGGTGACCCATTTTGCGCCCAGCCTGAAGAGCGCCGATCCGCGCTATGGCCTGACGCCTGGCACGGCGGGATTCTGCAATACGCTGGATGAATGGTTGCCGCGCGCCCGGCTCTGGTTGCACGGGCACCTGCATGCGCCCGTTGACTACGTGCACCAGGGCTGCCGCGTGCTGGCCAATCCGCTGGGCTATCTGGACAAAGGCGAACAGGCCACTTTCCGCGAAACGTTGACTGTCGAGATCGAAAAATGAACTGTCTAGTATCTGAAAAAACCATATAGTCTCTAAGGGTACCGTTTGGTCTTAATATCGGGTCTCCCTTTTCTTCAACCCTGCCTTTTCCCTGTCGTGGGACGGCACAACCAGGAGATTCACCATGAACCCGATGCCCAAACGCCAGTTCCTGAAATGGACCCTCGCCGCCACCGCCACCACCGCGCTGGTCGCCTGCGGGGGCGGCGACGACGAACCGAGCACGCCCGACATCGTCGGCGTCGCCCTGACCAATCCGCAATTCAGCATCCTGGTGGAAGCGGTCGTGGCCGCGGGCCTGGTTGAAACGCTGAAGGGCCCCGGCCCGTTCACTGTTTTCGCGCCGACCAACGCCGCCTTCGCAGCTCTGCTGACCGAACTCGGCGTCACCAAGGAAGCCCTGCTGGCGAACAAGCAGCTGCTGACGGCGGTGCTCACCTACCACGTGGTGGGCGCCAAGGTGCCGGCTGCCAGTGTGCCCGTTGGCAAAGCCATCACCTCCGTGCAAGGCGGCGTCTTCAAGATCGAGACCGCCGGCGGCCTGAAAATCACCGACGGACGCAATCGCGTGGCCAACATCACCGCCACCGACGTCGCGGCCAGCAACGGTGTGATTCATGTCATCGACAAGGTCATTCTGCCGGCCAACAAGGACATCGTTGCCACAGCGCAGAGCCTGCCCGAATTCAGCATTCTGGTCGAAGCCGTGGTGGCCGCAGGGCTGGTTTCCACGCTGCAGGGTGCCGGACCGTTCACCGTCTTCGCGCCGACCAACGCCGCGTTTGCCGCGCTGCTCACCGAACTGGGGGTGAGCAAAGACGCATTGTTGGCCAACAAGCCCTTGCTGACCAAGGTGCTGACCTATCACGTCGTGCCGGGACGCGTGCTCAAGGCCGATGTGCCGGTGGGCCCGGCGATTGCCACGGTGCAAGGTGAGACGTTCACGGTCAACGCGTCACTCAAGATCACCGACCGGCGCGGCCGGCAGGCCGGCATCGCCGCCACCGACGTGTTCGCGAGCAACGGCGTGATCCACGTGATCGACAAAGTCATCCTGCCCGCTGCCTGAGGGGTCACTGGCCTGCCAGCCCAGCTGACAGGCCGGCGCCCGGAGATGCCTGTGGGTTAGTGCCCTGGCGACCGGGACCCGGGCGACCGGGGGGCTACACTTGCGCCATCGACCATCCAACAGGAGCCCCACCATGAAGATTCTTCTGGCTGTTGACGGCAGCAAGTACACCAAGAAGATGCTCGCCTACCTGACCGTGCATGCGGAACTGTTCGCCGCGGTCAACGATTTCACCGTGTTTACCGCGCAGGCGCCCCTGCCCCCTCGGGCTCGCGCGGCCGTCGGCAAGGACATTGCCGACGCATACCACGCCGAGGAGTCGGAAAAAATCGTGGCGCCGGTTTGCAAGTTCCTGGCCCGCCATGGCATCAATGCGAAAAGCGCCTGGAAAGTGGGCCATGCCGGCGAAGCCATTGCCAAATTTGCCGATGCCGGGAAATACGACCTGGTGATCATGGGTTCGCACGGTCACAGCGCACTCACCAATCTGGTCATGGGCTCGGTCGCAACCCAGGTGCTGGCCCATTGCCAGGTGCCGGTGTTGCTGGTGCGCTGATCCAAAGCCCCTCTCAATCCAGCCGGTTGTCAACCCGGCTTTCACGCCCCGGACGGCTGCCATCTACCATCCGGTTGCTACTTTCCTGATAGCGCCTGTTGGCCGATTGGCGCTGGCTTCCGGTCTTTTTGAACGGCGGATTCAAGTACGAAGTGCGACGTAGCCAATGAGTCGGGCCAAGAGTGCATAGGATGCGATCTTTGTGACCGGCCAGTCCCAAACGTCGCACCATGAACTACACACACTTGACCCGGGAAGAACGATACCAAATCCATGCACTGCGCAGGCAGGGCGTGGGTGTGGCGCGCATTGCAGCGGAGCTTGCACGCGATCGAAGCACCATCAGCCGCGAGCTCGCACGCAACGCGAAGGCTGGGGGCTACAAGCCCGGCTTTGCCCATGATCTGGCCCGCAAGCGCCAGTGCAAGCGGCGCAACGCCCGGCAGTTCACGCAAGCCCAGTGGAGGCAGGTCGAGGCGCACCTGCGGCTGTACCTGTCGCCCGAGCAGATCAGCGGGCGGCTGCGTCGGGAGAAGACCCTGCAAATCAGCATCGAGAGCATTTACCAGCACGTCTACCGCGACAAGGCCGCAGGCGGTCATCTGATGCAGTACCTGCGCTGCCAGAAGAGCCGGCGCAAACGCTATGGCAGCGGCCATGAGCGCCGGGGCACGCTGAAGAACTGCGCGCGCATTGACCAGCGCCCCAAGGTGGTAGAGCGGCGCAGTCGGATCGCAGCTGGGAGGGTGACACGGTCATTGGTAAAGCCCACCAGGGCGCTCTGCTAACCCTGGTAGAGCGCAAGTCCCGCTATACCCTGGCAGCGCCGCTGCTCAGTCGCCACAGCAAGTCTGTGAGCCACAAGGTTATCGATCTGCTGCGCCCGCACAAGGCGCGGTGCAAGACGCTGACGTTTGACAACGGCAAGGAATTTGCGGAGCACGAGTTCATCGGCAAATGCCTGCAGGCCAGGGTGTACTTTGCCCATCCGTATTGCTCCTGGGAGCGTGGACTTAATGAGAACCACAACGGGTCGCTACGCCAGTTCTTTCCCAAAGAGACCAACCTGCTCAAAGTCAGCCAGATCCAGGTCGATGACGCGGTGTATGCGCTGAATCACCGACCTCGCAAGTGTCTGGGCTACCGCACTCCCCACGAGGTGTTCTACGGCTTGGAAATGACTCCCCTTACACTGCGTTCTGTTGCACTTTGTACTTGAATCTGCAAACCGAAAAACGGGCGTCCTGGCCTGCTGGTGGGGCGCCGCGCGCCTACCGGGCCCGCAGCCCCTCGAAGCAGGTCACCAGAACCAGCTCGACGATCTGTTCATCGGTGTGCTGGCCGCCCATTTTCAGGAACTCCAGCACCGGATCACACGCGCGCGCATACAGTGTGTACAAAACCGCCAGAGGGGGAAGGTCCGGGTTCAGGCTGCCTTGCGCCTGCGCCGCTTCGATCCAGGCCCCGAGCTGGTCGCTGATTTCGATCAGGCCGTCCATGTAGTCCCGGCTTTTCATGAGGGTGGTTCGCAGGCTGGAGTTCTGGCTCGGCAGCGAAGGCATTTCGCCGGCCAGCTGAACCTGCATGGTCCAGCGGGCCACGGCCTTCAAGTTGTCCAGCGGCGCGGCGTCGGTCGGCAGCGTTTTCAGGTAGTCCTGCGCCCGACGCATGACCCGCACCATGGCGGCACAGGCCAAATCCTCCTTGCTGGGGAAATGCTTGTACAGGCTGGCCTTGGCAATGCCCACATCGGCGGCCACCTCGTCCACGGTCATGGCATCGAACCCCTTCTCGGCCAGCAGGCGGTTGACCGACTGGATGATGGCCGCTTCGCGAGCCTGCAACATCTGCGCCTTGAAAGACAGTTTGACGGGTATGGGTGCGTTCATGCCACGAGTTTATCCGACGTGGTTTATTTTTGTACAATGAGGTTAAATGAATACTCATTCGTCACGGAACGAGCACGTCATCCACCGATGGCGCACACGACCGGTTTCATGTTCGCGCCGGCACGCTCAACCAGGCTGGCGAGTGCCCAGCTCAACATGAAAGGTCGCGCCTCGCTCGAGCGCGGCTTCGGCCCAGATGCATCCACCATGGCGCGCGACGATGCGCTGAACGGTCGCCAGTCCGATGCCCGTGCCAGGGAAGTCGTGGTCACCATGAAGGCGCTCGAAAGGCAGAAAAAGCCGGCCGGCAAACTTCATGTCGAAACCCGCGCCGTTGTCCTGCACAAAAAACGCCGCCGCCGTGCTGGCGGCTCCAAGCTCGCGTCCGACGCAGATCCGCGGCTGCGGCGTTCGCGCGGTGAATTTCCAGGCATTGCCCAGCAGGTTCACCAGCATCTGGCGCAACAAGCCCGCGTCGCCCGTGCAATGCAGGTCTTCTTCGAGCGAAACGTCAACCTCACGATGAGGGTCGGCCTGCCGCAACTCGTTCACCACGTCGCGGCACAACGCGGTCAAGTCCACCGGCTCCAAAGTCAGCGGGGCACGCGCCACCTTCGCCAGGGTCAGCAGGTCGTCGATGAGCCGCTCCATGCCTCGCACACCCTGTTCGATGCGCGCCAGATAGGTCTTCACCTGTTCGTCCGCGCCCTCACCCAAGTGGGCCTGCAACATCTGGCCGAACATGCCTACCGCGCCCAGCGGGTTGCGCAGATCGTGCGAAACGGAGTAGGAAAAGGCTTCCAGCTCGCGCAGGGAGAGTTCGAGCTCGCGCGTTCGATCGGCGACGCGCTGCTCCAGCCGCTGCGCCCCTTCGCGCTCGCGGGCCTGCGCGGCCAGCCGCTCGGTGACGTCGGTGACCATCACCAGCGCCGCCGGAAGGCCTTCGAACAGAATGGACGACGCCAGCACCTCCACCTGCCGGATTTCTCCGTTCCCGAGTCGATGGGACACCGGCCCGGTCGGATGCCAGACAGACACCACCACCGGCACCCTCCCACCGGGCTGCGACCCGACGGCGGTGCACCCAGGCCAGATGTCGGCCAGGCCTTTTTTCAGCATGTCATCGCGGGTGTATCCGTAGTACACGGCGGCGGCCTCGTTGGCCGCCAACAAGCGCAGCGAGTGCACGTCGTAGACGAACATCACCTGCGGATTGGCCTTGAACAGTTCGCGGTAGCGCGCCTCGCGGTCACTCAGCGCGCCCAAGGCCTGATCGCGCTCGAAGCGCTGCGCCTCCAGCGTGATGACCAGACTGGACAGCGAACGCTGCAGGTCGCCGAGTTCGCGCAGCGGCGTGGGGGGCTGATCGAGGGCCCGGGCATGGTCACCGGACTCGACCCGTCGCATCCCAGTCACCAGGCGCTCCACCGGGCGCAAGATCAGGCGCTGCCCGAGGAGCCACACCAGGGCCGCGATCGCGACCACGATGGCCAGAATCCCGGCCAGCCTGGCGAACAGGTTGCGCTGCAAGGGCGCGATGACATCCTCCATGGCCACCGTCGCCGCGACCAACATCACCGACCGTCCACCAACATCCACCGGCTGCAGGGTACGCAACCGGGCCGGCTCTTCGCCCGGAGGCCCATCGATGCGCCCGCTGCGTCGATCCAGCACGGCTTGCCTCAACACCAGATCGGCCAACGGCTCCCCGATCGGCGCCGTCCCGACGCCGCTGGTGCCCAGCACCACGCCCGCCGCGTCCACGAGGTGCGCACGGATTCCGGGCGGGGCGCGTTGTCCGCCAACGTCACCGGTCAGCACGGCCAGGTCCAGCGCCGCGTACACGATAGCCGCCACACGGCCGCTGTCGGTCAGCACCGGCCTGGCCAGTACCACCGAGGGTCGTCCGGTGATCCGGCCAATCTGGTAGGCGCCAAAGACCGGCTGCCCGTTGCGAAGGGCCTCGCGAAAATATTCGCGGTCGCCCAGGTAGACGCCCTGTCCGTTCCCGGTCGCCTCGCAGACCAGACGACCGTCCGTTCCGATCAGTCCGATGTTGAGCACCCCCGGCTCCAATGCACGCAACCGACTGAAATAGCGCGCGCAACCCTCGCGGTCCTGTCCCACCACCGGCGGCGCCTGGGATACCGCCACGAGAAACTGCCCGATCCCGTTCAGCCTGGCCCGATGTTGGCCCGCCAAAGCCCGCGCCAGCGCATCAAGCTCATCGCGTGAGCGCTCATGCTGAAGCCGCTGTTCGGCGCCATTGCTCACCAGTTCAACCACCGCCAAGGGGACGGCCGCCAACAACACCATCAGCACCAGCAGCGTGCGCAGGCTCAGCCAGGCGCGACGGCGGTGCGGTTCATTCGCTTCGAGCGAATAGGTCGGCTCGAACGTGGTTTCGGTCATGCGGAAGGCAGCGCGTCGTGCAAGACGCGCGCGGCCCCGGCACTCAGCGCGGTGCTGAGGGCATCGAGCACGTCGGATTCCAGGTTCCAGCAGTGCCAGTACAGCTGGATCGGCAGAACCTTGCCGGGCAACAGGTCCACCAGCCGCCCCGCCGCCATCAAGTCCCTCACCAGCAATGCCGGCACCACGCTGGCGCCCCAACCGGCCAGCACCGCGCGCACCTGGCCTTCCGAACTGGGCACGAACATCTGGCTCAGCGACACCCGCTTCAAACCGAATGCCTTGCCGACGAATTCCGCCTGCATGTCGTCCTTCCGGTTGAAGGCCATGAACGGAATGCGGCTGAAATTGTGCGGTGAAAGACCGTTTGGCGCATGCGCCCGCGCAAAGTCCGGCGAGGCCACGGCCACGTAGTCCATCGCTCCCAACGGCACGAGACGACAGCCGCGCAAGGGCTGCTTCAATGTGGTCACGCAGCCGAGCACCTGCCCGGAGCGCAGCCACTCCTGCGTGAAGTCCTGGTCGTCGGCGATGATTTCCAGCGGCAGCCCCTGACGCACCAGATCGCCCAGCGCACCGAGCGCCCAGGTGGCGATGCAATCGGCGTTGATGGCGATCGAAATGCGCTCCTCTTCGCGCCCGCCGCCGGTGGAACCGGGCGCCAGTTCGCGCAGGTCACGCTCCAGGTCGGCGCGAAGCAACCGCAGCTGCTTGGTGTGCTTGAGCAGCAACAAGCCCGCCGCCGTGGGCTTGAGCGGACGGCTTCGCACGATCAGCACCGTGCCCACCTGCGCCTCCAGCGACCGCAAACGCTGCGAGACGGCCGATTGGGTGATGGACAGCCGCTGCGCGGCGCGCTCGAAGCCGCCCTCTTCGACGATCGCGGCCAGGCATTCCAAGGCGTCGGGGTCATAGGTGCTCATGGCGGGGTCGGGCAGGAGGGTTGGCGCACAGTGTAAATTCATCGCCCGCGAACCCCTGCGCTACCATGCCCGACATGAGCGACAACCGTCAATTTCTCTTTCTGGTGGCCTCGACCCGGGAGGCGGGCCATGTCGGCAACACCGAATGGCTGGCGCGCCAGGCCGCCGCCGCCCTGCCAGCCGATACACCGCAGCGGTGGCTGCATCTGGCCCGCATGAACCTGGTGCCCTTCACCGACCTGCGCCACACCGCCGGCCAGTACCCGATGCCCGACGGCGACATGAAAGTGCTACTCGACGCCACGCTGGCAGCCACCGACATCGTGCTGGTGGCGCCGGTGTACTGGTACAGCCTGCCCGCGACGGCAAAGCTTTACCTGGACCACTGGAGCGCCTGGCTGCGCATCCCCGGCGTGCCGTTCAAGGACACGATGACGACCAAAACCCTGCGCCTGATCACCACCAGCGGAGACCGGGCCAAGGCACAGCCGATGATGGATTCGGTGCGTCTGTGCGCGGCCTTCTTTCCCATGGCCTGGGGTGGCGTCAAGGGCCCGGTGCTGTGGGGCAAGGGCGGTCCGCCAGGCGCAGTGCAGGCCGACGCGCAGGCGGTGGCGGCCGCTGCGGACTTTCTGCGCTGATGCATCGCGCGGGCGTCGGGCCCTGCGTGCTCACTTGCCGATGCAGAAGCTGGAAAAAATCACCCCCAGCAGGTCGTCGGATGTGAACTCGCCGGTGATCCGATTCAGCGCCTGCTGGGCCAGGCGGAGTTCCTCGGCCAGCAGATCCAGCGGCGCGCCGGCCGCGCCCAGATGGGACGCGGCGACCTCCAGATGGGCCTGCACCTCGCGCAAGGCCTGCACGTGGCGCTCGCGCGCGATGAAAACACCCTCGGGCGCCGCCTGCCAGCCGGCCACCTGCAGCAGCTGGCGGCGCAGTTCGTCCAGCCCCTGACCGCTTTTGGCCGACAGCCGCACGCCCGAAAGCCGCGCCGGGGCGGTGGCGGCATCCACCTTGTTCCAGACATCGATCACCGGGATGTTTCTTGGGAGTTTTTGGCCCAATCCCAGCTTGATCCGGTCTTCTTCTGCTCTGTATTCAGGAGCATCCAGGCGGGTCAGGTCGTGCAGGAACAGCACCGCGTCGGCGGTTTCGATGTGGCCCCAGGCGCGCTCGATGCCGATCTGTTCGACCAGATCCTCGCTGTGACGCAAGCCGGCGGTGTCCATCACGTGCAGCGGCACGCCTTCGATCTGAATGGTCTGCGCCACCACGTCGCGCGTGGTGCCAGCCACCGGCGTGACGATGGCCAGCTCGGCGCCCGCCAGTGCGTTCAGCAACGAGCTCTTGCCCGCGTTGGGCTGCCCGGCGATCACCACCTTGATGCCTTCGCGCAACAGGGCGCCTTGGCGCGCGCGTTGCATCACCGCGTCAAGCTGCAGGCGCAGGCGCTCCAGCTGGCCCTGCGCGTCGTCACGCTGCAGGAAGTCAATCTCCTCGTCCGGAAAGTCGAGCGTGGCTTCCACCAGCATGCGCAGGTGAATCAGCGCCTCACGCAGGCCGTGGATCTCGGCCGAGAACTCGCCCGACAAAGACCGGCTGGCGCTGCGCGCCGCCGCCTCGGTGCTGGCGTCGATCAGGTCCGCGATGGCTTCGGCCTGTGCGAGGTCGATCTTGTCGTTGTGAAAGGCCCGCTCGGTGAACTCGCCGGGCCTCGCCACGCGCAGGCCGGCCAGACGGGGCTGGCCTGTGGCCGGATCGGTTTCAGCCGCCGCCGCCAGGCAACGCGCCAGCAGCAGTTGCAGCACCACAGGGCCGCCATGGGCCTGCAACTCCAATACGTCCTCGCCGGTGAAGGAATGCGGCGCGGGGAAAGACAGCGCCAGTCCATGGTCGATGGCTGAGCCGTCGGCATCGCGAAACGGCAGGTAAGTGGCCTCGCGCGGGCGCAAGGCGCGGCCGCAGAGCGCTTCGGTCAGCGCGTCGAGCCCCGTGCCCGATACCCGGACGATGCCAACGGCGCCGCGCCCCGGTGCGGTGGCGATGGCGACGATGGGGTCTTGGTTCTTCGAGGGCATTGGAAGGAGGGGCCGCCAAACCAGAGACACCGTGAAACTGGCTTTGCCAGACCACCGGTGTCGCCCCCCCCTTCCCAAGGGGGGAGGCGCGCAGCGCCTCGGGGGGTTATTTGAATTTGGGCAGGTTGAACTGCGGCGGCACGCCCATCCGCGTGTTGATGATCCATTGCTGGGCGATCGACAGGATGTTGTTCGTCAGCCAGTACAGCACCAAACCGGCCGGGAAGAAGAAGAACATCACGCTGAAGATCAGCGGCATGAACCACATCATCTTCGCCTGCATCGGATCCGGCGGCGCCGGATTCAGCGCGGTCTGCAGCAGCGTGGTCAGCGTCATCACGATGGGCAGGATGAAGAACGGATCCGGCGCGGAGAGGTCCTTGATCCACAGAATCCAGGGCGCGTTGCGCATCTCCACGCTGGACAGCAGCACCCAGTACAGCGCGATGAACACCGGGATCTGGACCATGATCGGGAAACACCCGCCCATCGGATTGACCTTTTCCTCGCGGTAGATGCGCATCATCTCCTGCTGCATCTGCTGCGGGTTGTCCTTCAGGCGTTCGCGCATCTCCATGATGCGCGGGTTGATCGCCTTCATCTTGGCCATGCTGGCGTAGGCCTTGGCGTTGAGCCAGTAGAACGCCACCTTGAGCAGGAACACCAGCGCCACGATCGACCAGCCCCAGTTGCCCAGAACCTTGTGCAGCTGGTCCAGCAGCCAGTACAACGGCTTGGCGAGGATGGTCAGCCAGCCATAGTCCTTGACCAGTTCCAGGCCAGGCGCCAGCGACTCCAGCACCTTCTCTTCCTGGGGGCCCACGAAGAAGCGCGACTCCACGGACTGGGTGGCGCCGGGCGCGATGTCCTTGAGCGGCGTGATCATGCCCACCGCGAAGAGGTTGTTGTCGACCTTGCGCGCGAAATACTCCCGGACCAGACCGTCCGCGAGCATCCAGGCCGACGCAAAGTAATGCTGCACCATCGCCACGTAGCCGGTGGACGAGGTCTTTTCGATCTCGGCCTTGCCTTTTTCAATGTCACTGAACTCGACCTTCTGGTACTTCTTGGCGTCGGTATAGACCGCAGGGCCAGTGAAGGTGGAATAGAACGACGATTCGCCAGGCGGCTTGTTGCCGTCACGCACCAGTTGCAGGTACAGCTGCGGCGAGACCGGTGCCGTCCCGGTGTTGACCACTTCGTGTTTCACGCGCACGGCGTAGGAGCCACGCGAAAGGGTGTAGGTCTCGATCAGCCGGACACCGCCCAGGTCGGGCGACTGGAACTTCAACACCAGTTCGTTCGCGCCGTCCTTGAGCACGCGCTCGCCGCTGAAACTCATCGGCGTCTTGTGGTTGGGGAATGCACCGCCGATCAGGCCGGTCTGGGCGACGTAGACGCGATCGCGGCTCTCGTCGAGCAGCACCGTGGCCTTCTGGGTGTCATTCAGGTCGGCATGCTTGAGAAACTCCGACCGGATGATCGTGCCGCCCTGGGTATCGAACGTGAGCTTGAGCACATCCGTGGTGACTTCGATGCGTTCGCGCGGGGCGACGGCCGCGGCGGGAGCCCCTGCGCTTGTGCCAACCGTCTGGGCCATCGTTGCCGTCCCGGCAGCCGCAGTCGTCGTGGTGATGGCCGTGGGAAGCCCGGTCACCGCCGACGCCGGCGCGGCTGTACTGCCCGCGGTCTTGGCCGGAGACGGGAAGAAGGTAGCCTTGTTGCCGTTGTAGACCTGCCATTGGTCCCACAGCATGACCATGGAGAAGCCAAAGATCACCCACAGAATGGTGCGCCGGATATCGTTCATGAAGACTTCTTTGTCGAATGAGTGGGAAGCAGCCGGGAAAACAGCCGGGGCCTTTCCGCAGGGACCGGGTCGTGCCCGCCATCGCACCAGGGCTGGCAGCGCGCGATGCGGCGCACGGCCAGGTAACTGCCCGCCGCCGCGCCATGCCGCTCCAGCGCCTGCAACGCGTAGCTGGAGCAGCTCGGCTCGAAACGGCACGACGCACCCAGCATCGGGCTGAACAGCAGCTGATACGCCCGCACAAGTCCCATGAGCGCGCGCCGAACGATCATGCGGGCCGTCCGGACACGGGGGCGATGGTCACGCGGGCGAACAGCTGTTCGAGTTCGCCGCGCACGGCGCGTTTGAGGACATCGGAGGTGGCGCTGATGAACTGACTGCGGTCAAACGTGGCCCGCAGTCGAACCACATGGGCCGCAGGCGGCAGCTGCGCGCCAAAAGTTGAACCCACCTGGTAAATCTGGCGCCTGATGGCATTGCGGGTCACGGCGCGACGCGCCCAGCGCTTGGGCACCATGGCGCCGATCCAGACATCCTGAACGCCAAACAGCAGCTTGGGGTGGCGAGACTGCGACTCCCCGGACACCCCGGCCTCCGCAGGCGCCGCGGGTAGCAGTGCGGTTCGGTGCAGGGCGAAATGGGTGGTGCGGGCCACGATGCCACAGGCCAGCGCCGCCTGGAATTGCGGTCGCGTCTTCAACCGCTGCACGTCGGACGTCCAACCAAACACGTCAGTTGCGAGGGCCGGACAGACCGAGCTCGCGCAGGCGCAATCAGACGGCCAGGCGCTTGCGGCCCTTGGCACGGCGCGCGTTGATGACCGCGCGGCCGCCGCGGGTCTTCATGCGAACCAGAAAGCCGTGGGTGCGGGCACGACGCGTCTTGGAGGGTTGGTAAGTGCGTTTCATGATCGGATCCTTGCGATGTTCAGTATCAGCTTTGCCCTGAACACTTTTCAGGGAAACCGGTGATTATCGCAAAATTTCCGACCATCGGCAAGCCAAAGACCCTTCGCACGGGCCCGACCAGCTGGGTCCATCCGGATTTTCCTGCATGTGGATAAGTCCTTGACAACGTACAATCCGCCGCTCGCCCGACAACAACTATCCACAGAAAACGACAACGATAATGACCGAGGGACGCCCCACCGGAACCGATGCGCAGATGGCGCAGGGACCGGGCCAGAGCCTCTGGCAAACCTGCCTGGATCAACTGGCTCAAGAGCTGCCTGAGCAGCAGTTCAATATCTGGATCAAACCGCTGACCGTTCAGGTCGAGGACGATTTTTCGCGCGCGACCTTGTTCCTCGCCAACCGCTTCAAGCTGGACTGGGTGCGGGCCCAGTTCGCGAACCGGATCGCGGCCCTGCTGGAGAAGATCTACGGCCAGCCCATTGCGCTTGAGTTAGTGCTCACCCCCAGTGCAAGCCCCGTCAAAACGCCAGTATCGCCAGCCATCGCGGCGTTCGACACCGCCCAGGCGCCGGATGGCGCACCCGAAGAACCGGTCGCCAACGGCCTGCGCAACCGGCTCAACACCGCCCTGACCTTCGACACCCTGGTCGAGGGCACGGCCAACCGCATGGCCCGCGCGGCGGCCATGCACGTGGCGGGTTCGCCCGGCCACCTCTACAACCCGCTGTTCATCTACGGCGGTGTGGGTCTGGGCAAGACCCACCTGATGCACGCGGTGGGCAACAGGCTGCTGGCCGACCGGCCGGACGCCAAAGTTCTCTACATCCACGCCGAGCAGTTCGTCTCCGATGTGGTCAAGGCCTACCAGCGCAAGACCTTCGACGAATTCAAGGAGCGCTACCACTCGCTCGACCTGCTGTTGATCGACGACGTGCAGTTCTTCGCCAACAAGGACCGCACGCAGGAAGAGTTCTTCAACGCCTTCGAGGCGCTTCTGGCCAAGAAGAGCCACATCGTGATGACGTCCGACACCTACCCCAAGGGGCTGGCCGACATCCACGAGCGCCTGGTTTCGCGCTTCGACTCGGGCCTGACGGTGGCCATCGAGCCACCCGAACTCGAAATGCGCGTGGCCATCCTGATCAACAAGTCGCGCGCCGAAGGCACCGAAATGCCCGAGGAAGTGGCTTTTTTTGTGGCCAAGAACGTGCGTTCCAACGTGCGCGAGCTCGAAGGCGCACTCCGCAAGATCCTGGCCTACAGCCGCTTCAACCAGAAGGACATCTCGATCCAGCTTGCCCGCGAAGCGCTGCGCGACCTGCTGTCCATCCAGAACCGGCAGATCAGCGTCGAAAACATCCAGAAGACGGTGGCCGACTACTACAAGATCAAGGTCGCCGACATGTACAGCAAGAAGCGCCCGGCCAGCATCGCACGGCCCAGGCAGATCGCGATGTACCTGGCCAAGGAGCTCACGCAGAAAAGCCTGCCCGAGATCGGCGAGCTGTTCGGCGGGCGCGACCACACCACCGTGCTGCACGCGGTGCGCAAGATCGCCGGCGAACGCCAGCAGCTGACCGAGCTGAACCAGCAGCTGCACGTGCTGGAACAAACGCTCAAGGGTTGACCGCGAAATGGAGCCCGCGCGAAACAAGCGACAATGCCGGTTCGCGCGCGTGCGCACGCGTACTTATTTCGGCGTGGCGCATAGACATCTGAAAAGAACAGACCAGAGGTAGACATGATCGTCCTGAAAGCATCCCAAGACAACGTGCTGTCGGCGCTGCAGTCGGTCTGCGGCATCGTCGAGCGGCGGCACACCTTGCCGGTGCTGGCCAACGTGCTGATCCGCAAGACCGGCACCAGCGTGCAGCTGACCACCAGCGACCTCGAAATCCAGATCCGCACCACCGCCGACCTTGGCGGCGACGACGGCAGCTTCACCACCACCGTGGGCGCACGCAAGCTGATCGACATCCTGCGCACGATGCCGGCCGAGCAGACCGTCAGCCTGGAGTCCTCGCAAGCCAAACTGATCCTCAAGGGCGGCAAGAGCAAGTTCACGCTGCAGACCCTGCCCGCGGAGGACTTCCCGCTGGTGCAGGAGGCCGCCAACTTCGGGCCGGCCTTCAGCGTGCCGCAGAAGACGCTCAAAGACCTGCTGGGCCAGGTCTCGTTCGCGATGGCGGTGCACGACATCCGCTACTACCTCAACGGCATCCTGTTCGTGGCCGAGGGCAAGACGCTCAGCCTGGTGGCCACCGACGGGCACCGCCTGGCCTTCGCCAGCGCCACGCTCGACGTCGAAGTGCCGAAGCAGGAGGTCATCCTGCCGCGCAAGACCGTGATCGAGCTGCAACGCCTGCTCAGTGACGCCGGTGGCGACAACCAGCCCCAGATCGCGATGCAATTTGCCAACAACCAGGCCAAGTTCACTTTCGGCGACATGGAGTTCGTCACCAAGCTGGTCGAAGGCAAGTTCCCCGACTACAACCGCGTCATCCCCAAGAATCACCGCAACAGCGTCACGCTGGGCCGCGTGCCCCTGCTGGCCAGCCTGCAACGCACCGCCATCCTGACCAGCGACAAGTTCAAGGGTGTGCGCCTGAACATCGACCCCGGCACGCTGCGTGTGGCGAGCAACAACGCCGAGCAGGAAGAAGCCGTGGACGAGCTCGACATCGACTACGGTGGCGACAGCATCGAGATCGGCTTCAACGTCACCTACCTGATCGACGCGCTGAGCAACATGAGCCAGGACATGGTCAAGATCGACCTGGCCGACGCCAACAGCTCGGCGCTGATCACCATTCCGGACAACGCCACGTTCAAGTACGTCGTGATGCCGATGCGAATCTGATCGTCCTGATTTGATAGCAGACAATGATCAAAACCCGCTGGAACAGGCGGGTTTTGATCGTTAATGAGAGAACAAAGAGCCCCCATGTCCGACCCGATCCAGCCCCAAGAACCCACCCAACCCGCCACCGAAGGGTTCAGCGCCCAGCCTGCCATCGATGCCAACCAGGCCGGCGCGTCCGAGGGCTACGGCGAAGGCGCCATCCAGATCCTGGAAGGGCTGGAGGCGGTGCGCAAGCGCCCCGGCATGTACATCGGCGACACCTCCGACGGCACCGGCCTGCACCACCTGGTGTTCGAAGTGGTCGACAACTCCATCGACGAAGCCCTGGCTGGCCACTGCGACGACATCGTCGTCACCATCCACTCCGACAACTCGATATCCGTCACCGACAACGGCCGCGGCATCCCCACCGGGGTGAAGATGGACGACAAGCACGAGCCCAAGCGCTCGGCGGCCGAGATCGCGCTCACCGAGCTGCACGCCGGCGGCAAGTTCAACCAGAACAGCTACAAGGTCTCGGGCGGACTGCACGGCGTGGGTGTTTCCTGCGTGAACGCGTTGTCCAAGTGGCTGCGCCTGACGGTGCGCCGCGACGGCAAGGTGCACCAGCTCGAATTTGCGCGCGGCTTCGTTCAGAACCGCATCAGCGACACCGTGGACGGCTTTGACACCAGCCCCATGAAGGTCACCGGCGCCACCGACAAGCGCGGCACCGAGGTGCATTTCCTCCCCGACACCGACATCTTCCAGCAGAACAACGACTTCCACTACGAGATCCTCGCCAAGCGCCTGCGCGAGCTCTCCTTCCTGAACAACGGCGTGCGCATCCGCCTCAAGGACGAGCGCACCGGCAAGGAAGACGACTTCTCCGGCGCCGGCGGCGTCAAGGGCTTCGTCGATTTCATCAACGCCAACAAGAAGGTGCTGCACCCCAATGCCTTCCACGCCATGGGCGCGCGGCCGGCCGAGACCTACGGCGGCATCCCCGGCACCGAAATCGGCGTCGAGGTGGCCATGCAGTGGAACGAGGGTTACAACGAGCAGGTGCTCTGCTTCACCAACAACATCCCGCAGCGCGACGGCGGCACGCACCTGACCGGCCTGCGCGCCGCGATGACGCGCGTGATCGGCAAGTACATCGAGCAGAACGAGCTGGCCAAGAAAGCCAAGGTCGACGTCAGCGGCGACGACATGCGCGAGGGCCTGTGCTGCGTGCTGAGCGTGAAGGTGCCCGAGCCCAAGTTCAGCAGCCAGACCAAGGACAAGCTGGTCAGCTCCGAGGTGCGCGCGCCGGTGGAAGACATCGTTGCCAAGTCGCTCACCGATTTCCTCGAAGAGCGCCCCAACGACGCCAAGATCCTGTGCGGCAAGATCGTCGAGGCCGCGCGCGCCCGCGAAGCCGCCCGCAAGGCCCGCGAAATGACGCGCCGCAAGGGCGTGCTCGACGGCATGGGCCTGCCCGGCAAACTGGCCGACTGCCAGGAGAAAGACCCTGCGCTGTGCGAGATCTACATCGTCGAGGGCGACTCGGCCGGCGGCAGCGCCAAGCAGGGCCGAGACCGCAAGTTCCAGGCCATCCTGCCGCTGCGCGGCAAGATCCTCAACGTTGAAAAAGCCCGCTACGAGAAACTGCTCACCAGCAATGAGATCGTCACGCTGATCACGGCGCTGGGCACCGGCATCGGCAAGGCCGCGGTCGAAAGCGGCAAGAGTGGCGCCGACGACTTCAACGTCGACAAGCTGCGCTACCACCGCATCATCATCATGACCGACGCCGACGTGGACGGCGCCCACATCCGCACCCTGCTGCTGACCTTCTTCTACCGCCAGATGCCCGAGCTGGTGGAACGCGGCCACATCTACATCGCGCAGCCGCCGCTGTACAAGGTCAAGAACGGCAAGGAAGAGCTGTACCTGAAAGACGGCCCCGCGCTCGACAGCTTCCTGCTGCGCGTGGCGCTCAAGGACGCCAGCGTCTTCACCGGCGGCGACGCGCCCCAGACGCTCACCGACGCCACCCTGGCCGAACTGGCGCGCAAACACCAGGTGGCCGAAGGCGTCATCGCGCGCCTGTCGGCCTTCATGGACGCCGAGGCGCTGCGTACCATCGCCGACGGCATTGCCATCAACCTCGACAGCGTGGAGCAGGCCGAAGCCAGCGCCGTGGCCCTGCAGGCGCGCCTGCGTGACCTTGCCACCACCGGCGTGCCCGCCGAGGTGGCGGGCGAGTTCGACGCCCGTACCGACAAGCCCATCCTGCGCATCAGCCGCCGTCACCACGGCAACATCAAGAGCAGCGTCATCACGCAGGACTTCGTGCACGGCGCCGACTACGCCGCGCTGGCCGAGGCGGCCGACACCTTCCGCGGCCTGCTCGGCGAAGGCGCCAAGGTTCTGCGCGGCGAGGGCGAACGCCGCAAGGAAGAAAAAGTCACCGACTTCCGCCAGGCCATGGCGTGGCTCATTTCCGAGGCCGAACGCACCACCGCGCGCCAGCGCTACAAGGGCCTGGGCGAAATGAACCCCGAGCAGCTCTGGGAAACCACCATGGACCCGGCCGTGCGCCGCCTGCTGCGCGTGCAGATCGACGACGCCATCGAAGCCGACCGCGTGTTCACCATGCTCATGGGCGACGAGGTCGAACCGCGGCGCGACTTCATCGAGACCAACGCGCTGCGGGCGGGGAACATCGACGTCTGATCGATGGCTGCTTCGACACCTGGTACCACCCCCGTCACCCCCAACGCCCGCGTGGCCCTGGTTACCGGGGCCAACTCGGGCATCGGCCGCGTCACCGCGGTGGAGCTGGCGCTGCGCGGCTACCACGTGTTTCTGGCCTGCCGCGACGCGGACAAGGCGGCCGAGGCTCTGCGCGAGATCGGCGCGCGCAGCGGCGGCACGGCGCGGGCGGAATTCATCGCGCTGGATCTGGGCGACCTGACCAGCGTGCGCCGCTGCGCGCAGGCCTTCATCGCCCGCGATCTGCCACTGCACCTGCTGGTCAACAACGCCGGGCTGGCCGGGCAAAAAGGGTTCACGGCCTCCGGCTTCGAGCTGGCCTTCGGCGTCTGCCATGTCGGCCACTTCCTGCTGACACAGTTGCTGCTCGATCGCCTCAAGGCCGCCGCACCGTCGCGCGTGGTGGTGGTGGCCAGCCGGGCGCACCGCCATGCCCGGGGCATCGACTTCGCCGCCGTGCGCCAGCCCACCCGCAGCGCCGGCGGGCTGATGGACTACAGCGTGGCCAAGCTGGCCAACATCCTGTTCGCGGCCGAGCTGGGGCGCCGCCTGGCGGGCACCGGCGTCACCACCTACGCGCTGCACCCCGGCGTGGTGGCCACCGGCATCTGGCGCGTGCTGCCGCGCCCGCTGGACGGGCTGGTCAAACTCTTCATGATCGACTCGGAGGAAGGCGCCAGGACCACGCTGTACTGCGCCACCGCAGAAGAAGTGGCCCAGCAGACCGGCCTGTATTACGTGAAGAGCGCCGTGGCCCGGCCCACGCCGGTGGCCCAGGATTTGGCGCTGGCCCAGGCTTTGTGGACGGCCAGCGAAGGCTGGACCGCCGACTGAGCGGCCCTCTCGGCGGCGCCGCTGCCCCGCTTGGGCGTCACTCGATGCGCGCGCCCGACGCCTTGACGATGGCGCCGGCCTGCTCCCAGTCGGCGCGCAGCAGCTTCTGGAAGTCGTCGGACGACGAGGTGGCCGCCTCCACCCCCAGGCGCACAAAGCGCTCCTGCACCGCCGGGTCGGCCATCACCTTGATGACGGCGGCGTTGATGCGGTCCACCTCGGCCTTGGGCGTGCCGGCGGGCGCCAGCAGGCCGATCCACGAATCGAACTTGTAGCCTGGCACGCCCGCCTCGGCCACGGTGGGCAGCTCGGGCATGAACTTGGATCGCTGCGCGCCAGTGTAGGCCAGGATCTTGATGCGCGGGTCGGCCTTGAAGGCCATGATGCCGATCAGCGAGCTGGTCACGCCCTGCACGCGGCCGGCCAGCACCTCGTTGACCGCGTCGCCGGTAGATTTCATCGGGATGTGCTGCATGTCGCCGCCGGCCTTGGCCAAGAAATAGGCCATGCCCAGGTGCGTGGCGCTGCCGCTGCCGGCCGAGGCGTAGTTGAGCTGCCCCGGTTTGGACTTGATCAGCTTCACATACTCGGCCAGGTTGTTCACGCCCAGGTTGCCCGGCGCGGCGATGGCGTAGCCCGAATTGCCGAGGTAGGACACGCCCACGAAGTCCTTGATCGGGTCGTAGGGCAGCTTGGCGTACAGGTGGCCGGCCAGCGTGTGGCTGGCCGCCGCCAGCACCAGCGTGTTGCCATCGGGCGGGGCCTTGGCCACCAGCGCGGTGCCGATGGTGCCGCCCGCGCCGGCGCGGTTCTCCACGATGACGGACGCGCCCAGCGCCTGGCCCAGCTCGTTGTTGAAGGTGCGCGCGATGGTGTCCTGCACCGCACCGGGGCCGAAGGGCACGATGATGCGGATGACGCGCTGCTGCGCCGTGGCGGAGGCGGCGGCCAGCAGGCCCAGGGTGGCGGCCACGGCGGCGCGGCGGGTCCAGTTTTTCTGGTGCATGAACAAAACTCCTTCAGGGTTGGGCCAGCCAGCGCTGGACAAGGCGGACGAAATAGCTCGCGCCAACGGGGATGATGGCGTCGTTGAAGTCGAACGAGGTGTTGTGGATGATGCACGGCCCCGGCCCGTGGTCGGGCAGGCGGTGCGCGCCGTCGCCATTGCCGATGAAGGCGTAGCAGCCAGGACGCACGCGCAGCATGTGGGCGAAGTCCTCCGCGCCCATCACCGCGGGAAACGCATCGTCCACCGCCGCATCGCCCACCACCTCGCGCATCACGGCGGCGGCAAAGCGGGCCTCGGCCGCGTGGTTGACCACCGGCGGCGAAGCGCGGCGGAAGAACACCTCGGCCTTGCAGCCGTGCGCCGCCGCGATGCCTTCGGCCAGGCGGCGCAGCCCAGCCTCGATGGCGTCGGTGGCGCGCTCGGAGAAGGTGCGCACCGTGCCGCCCACCCAGGCCTGGTCGGGGATCACGTTGGGCGCGTCCGAGCCCTGGATCTGCGTCACCGCCAGCAGCGCGCGCTCGTTGGAGTCGATCACGCGCGGCACCAGCGCCTGCAGCTGCTGGGCCAGGTCGATCACCGCGCCCACCGGGTCGAGCCCCGTGTGGGGCAGCGAGGCGTGCGTGCCTCGCCCCACCATGGTCACGCGCCAGGTGTTGCTCGACGCCATCAGCGCACCCTCGTTGAGCGCAAAGTCGCCTGGCTTGCCTTTGTCGCCCAGCGCGAAGTTGTGCAGCGCAAACACCGCCTCGCACGGGAAGCGCTCGAACAGCCCGTCCTGGATCATCTTCAACGCGCCGGCCTTGCCCATCTCCTCGGCGGGCTGGAAGATGAAGTTCACCGTGCCGTTGATATCGCGGCTCTGCGCCAGGTGCCAGGCCGCGGCCAGCAGCATGGTGGTGTGGCCGTCGTGCCCGCAGGCGTGCATGCGGCCGTCGTGGGTGGATCGGTGGGGAAAACGGTTCTCCTCCTGCAGCGGCAGCGCATCCAGATCGGCGCGCAGGCCGATGGTCCGTGCTCCGTCGCCGCACCGCAGCACACCCACCACGCCGGTACCGGCCACGCCGGTGTGCACCTCAATGCCCCACTCGCGCAGCAGGCCGGCCACGATCTCGGACGTGCGGTGTTCTTCAAACCCCAGCTCGGGGTGCGCGTGGATGTCGCGGCGCAGGCGCACGAAGCGCGAGACGTCGGCAAAGCTGTCAACCAGTTTCATCAGGGGTTCCTTGGGGTTCAGGCCGGCAGCCGGCTGGCGCCGGGTCGGGGCTCAGCGCCATTCTGACAAGAAACGGAACGCCCGACCGAACCTGCGTGACACTCACTTATTGATAGCTGCTTGTGGCCATCCGATGCCGGAGTTGGCTTGTTCAGGCCCGAAAAACAGGGGTTCAGACCAAGAAAACCACCGGCCTGGCAGCTCAGGGCCGACTCGCCGGCACCTTGGCAAACATCGCTTCGTGCCGCCCTTCGGCCAGCTCGGCATCGAAGGCCTCACCCATGCGGCGGATCAGGTCCTGCTGGCGCCTGGGATCCCCCGGCTGGCCGGGCTGGTAGGGCTTGGCGGTCCTTGCGATGAAAAAACCGGTGGCGCTCACCACCACCTCTTCCTGCTCGACCCGGTAGGTCAGCAGCCGGCCGCTGCCGGGCGACTCCTGATCGGACACCAACTGGCCGCCGAATCGACGCCCCAGAAACTCGCCCAGCCGCTCGAACTGCGCCGTGGTCACGCCCGGCACGTTGTACTGGGCTGCGTTGACCAGAAACGTGCCGCGCCGCGGCAGTGGCTGAATGCCCTGGCGTTCGACCAGCCGCTCGCCGCCAACGGCTTGCGACCGCCATTCAAAGTGCCGGGCCAGCCACGCATTGTCGATTGCCGCGTAGTCGGCAAATCGCATGCGATCGGTATCCACCGGCAGGCGCGACCAGGCACCGGTCGCCAGGTTGGCCACCAGCACCACCGGCTGCTGTGTCTCCCGATCCTTGGCAAACCGGGCCATCTGCCGGCCACTGGGTGAAAACAGCACCCCTTTGGCGTCGTACAGGAAATAGGCGTCTTCCGGCTGGCGCGGAACCTCAAAGGCCTGGCGCAAAGCGGTGTCGTACAGGCACCGATCGCCCAGCATCAGCCGGGTTGCACCCGGCAGTTCACGGAACTGCGGGCCCGAAAAACGCTGCCCGGTGCCGGCGCCATCCACAATGCGCACGGCGTTGTCGCCCCCGAAGGTCTTGCACAGCAACGGCGCGCTGACCGCGCCGCCGTCCTGGCGCAGCAGGTGGTAGGCGCTGGCGTTGTTGGGGTCGCCGACGTTGACCAGCAAATCCGGTGGCGAGCCACCGCCCACCACAAACAGGTTGTTCACCCGCGCGGTACGCATCGGCCGGTCCAGCGCCATGCCGCTCACGCTGTCGATCTCCAGCGGCTGCCCGCGCCAGCGCAAGGCGCCATCCCCGTACGCCGTATCGGCCTTGACCCGGATGACGACCTCGATGTCGCCATGGCGCACGGTGGCCTCCGGCGCCACCTGGCCCCAGGCCACAGGGCCGAGTCCCGCCAGCAGCACAAGGAACAGGCGCCACGCAGGGCTCAAGCCTGCGGCGAAGGGGCCGGGCCTCATCGCACCCCCTGTTCGATGCGCACGCGCAGTTCGTCGATCGCCGTCGCGCGTTCGCGGACGTCGTCGGTGTTGAACCGCAGAAAAAACGGCCGCTGTGCCAGGTCGAACGGCTCGGCGGCCAAACCATGCAGAAAGGTGAGCAGCGCCGCGCAATGCACGGCCACGTCGCCGCCGCGCGTTTTCAGGTTGCGCCACAGCGCGTCGACCACGGCCGGCGACGGGTGCTCGGCCGCCAGGTCCAGCGCCTCGCCCAGCCCTTCAAACCATTGAGCCTGATCGAGCGCTGCGACGATGGCGCGGGTCCGCTCCTCGCCATGGAGTCCGGCCAGACGGGACGGCGCGGCTTCGGTGCCATCGTGCCAACGCTCGAAGTCGCTGGGCTCGGTGTGGGGCGTGGTCGGTGTGCGCACGGTGGCCTTTCAGGGCTGCAGGTCTTTGCGGATCAGCTGCCGCAACGAGACGCCTTCGCCGTAGTCGATGTCGCTGATGCGCCAGGCGCCGTCATCCGCGCGCTGCAGCCGGTAAGTCAGGCGATGCTGGCGCCCGCCACCGACGTCCACCAACACCACCTGCGTGGCCAGCGCGCCATCCCGCCGCCGTTCGCCGAGCGTCAGCGTCAGCGGCGGCTCCTGGGTGTCGGTGAACGGGTCGCCATTGAGCTGGGGCGCCTCGTCGGGTCGGGCCGGCCGCCCGAACCAGCGCCGGAACGCCTCGCTCAGCGATGGCGCAAGCCAGGGTCGCAACCGCTCCACCCGCGCCGCGTCAAACGGGCTGCCCAGCTCGGGCAGGTGCTGCAACAGCAACTCCCGCACGGGCGCCAGCGGGTCTTCGGCATCGGGCCCCTGACGCAACAGCAGCACACGGCCGTCAAGCGCCGTCAGCCAGCGCCGCGGCGCCACGCGGTGCAGATCGAAGCTCGCATTGGCGCAGTCCAGCCGCAGGGTAACGGTCTCGGCGCCCTTCAGCCCGACGTCCGCCGCCCGTTTGGTGGCCGCGTCCGCGCCCTCGGCCGACCACGCGCCCTGGAACAGTCCTTGCGCCGGCACCAGCAGGATCTGCTGCCGGGCATTGGGGCACGCCAGCGGCGCGGGGCCGCGAAGGCTGCGCGCGTCCAGCGTCCACTGCGTGCCCGCAGGCCACGGCGGCGGCGCCATGGCAACGCCGGCCACCAGCGGTTGGCTCCCGGCCAACGTCAAGGTGGCGGCCCATGTGCCCGGCACGGCCACCTGGGTCATCACGAAAACGCCCAGGCCGGCGGCTGCGATCCGCACATTCCCCGTGGCGCAACGGCGCACGATGCGGCTCAACCAGGGGGTATTCGTCATGGGCATGGTCCGACAGGGCGTGTTGGTGGGAATTGCGGTGGCAGGTCGGGGCGCGCCTTCATGGCCGGAACAGCGGAAACGGGGTCTTCCAACCCGGGCTCTGGTCCGGCGCCTGCAACGACAACCCCGTGAGATCGGTCGCCAGACGCTCGCCCCAGCTCTCATCCAACAGATTCTGGCGGATCGCGGTCTCGTCGGGCCAGCGCTCCAGAAAACGCCCCAGGTCGGTGGCGAACCGGCTGCCAGCCTCGACCTGCGGCGCCAGCCGGGCCAGATCGGCGCGCTGAGCCGCCAGCGCCTGCGCCAGCTTCTGCGCGGATGCGACGCGCGCCTGCGCGCCCAACGGCGGCCGCTTGTACTGGGCGTCGCGCCAGGCCTGCACCGACTCCTTCATCGCGCCCAGCACCGCGCCTGCCCGCGCCATCGTCTCGCCGCCAGCCTGCGCCGCGCCGGCGCCAAACACCGACGCCAGTCCAATCGCCCGCAACATGGCCATCCAGCGCCTTCGTTTCATGCCCTTGCCCTCATCGTGTGTGTGCCACCCACTTGCCGGCGCGCCTTCGCTCCCAGCGCTTGCCATCGCGACTGCGCCACAGGCCCTCGGTGGCGCAGCAGCCGCCCGCGCCAAAGGCCGTGCGACCCAGCTCCACGGTGACCCCTTGCGCATCGACCGACAGTTTCTGGATCTTGCAGACCGTCGGCCACGGATAGGGATCGGTCGCGAGCACCGGTTCGCGCCGGCCGTCCGCCTCCACGCGGTAGACGACGCAATCCTCCAGCGCCAGGTGCACCGGCACGCCGCCCAGCACCAGGCGATGGTGCGTGGCGCGGTCCATGGGCCTCGGCTGTGCGGGCGTCTGCGCGGCGCCGTGGCAGGCCAGGCAACAGCCCAGCACGCCAACGAGGTGGCGGGCGGACTGGAAGCCGAGGCAGGCCAGGGTCACTCGGCGCCTGATCGGTGACACCACGCCATCAGCCCAGCGCCACGCGCCCGGCCACCATGACCGCCTGAAACGCCAGCACCGCCACGATCACCGCGCCCATGCCGGCGCCCCAGCGGCCCTCCACCTCGCCCAGGCGGTAGGCCCAGTACAGCACACCCGCACCGGCCAACGCCGAAATCAGCAGCACCCCCCGAGCCACCCAGGGGCTGGCACTGCCCAGGCTCGGCCGACCGAAAAAGCTGCTGACAAAAAAATAACCACCCAGCCCCGCGGCGGTGCCGAACAATGCGTAGAACAGCTGCTTCACCGCGTCACTGCCAGTGGACCTTGCCGAACGCGAGCATCCCGAAAAACATCAGCGCGCCCGCCGCGACCGGCGCCCCCACCGCCATGGCCAAGCCCGCCAGCCAATGCTGTTGCTGGTGCCCGAATCGGACCGCCAGGTAGAGCAAACCGTATCCCACCGCGCCGGCCACCAGGATCACCGCGATCTCGCGCCCACCGCGCCCCCCAGGCTGCGGCCCGAACAAGGCCGCCAGAAAAAAGAAGCTGATCACCAGCCCCGAAACACCCGTGGCGGCGTAATAGGCGGACTTGGCAAGAAATTCCATGGCCGGACCTCCCTGTTGAACGAGTGGCTCATTGTGGTCGAAAACGCGGGGTGGTGGCCAGCGCGCGCTGCGGATGGATGAACCACAGCGACGCCGCGCACCGCGTGCAGTACAGGCGCGCCAGCTGTTCCGGCGCGCCCCGTTCGTCGGGACGAACCGGCTCCTCGGCCCGCACCCCGTCCGGCAACGGGGCCAGGGCATCGGGCTCCAGCACCGCCTGAACCTCGAAGTCGGCGCCAGCGAGCCGGCGCACCTTCAGCCCTGCGCTGCGCAAGACCTGCTCCAGTGGTTGAAGGTGCGGACATTGCGTCGCGCCCGGCGTGGCCGGCGGCACCGAAACGGCCGTTGTCTGGGCGGCCCGCACCGGCAACGGCGGGTGACCGGGCGTCGGCTCGGTGGCCAGGTCCGTGGCGTGCACTAAAGGCAAGGGCTTCGCGGCACCTTCGGCCCGGCCGCGCACCAGCGTGGCCAACACGAAACCCGCCAACGCCCCGACGCCCAATGGAAGCCCCACAGCCAGCAGCGCCATCAAGCCCAAACCGGCCAGCCAGCCCAGCGTCTTGCTGCCCAGCGCACCGGCCAACACCAACGCAACCACGGGCAGCAGCGCCAGGGCCAGCACGCCCAGACCCGCGCGGCGGCGGCGGGCGGGCGCCTGCCGTTGCAGCCAAGCCCCCGCCAGCAGCCCGCCAACGGCCAGCAGCAAGACCAGAAGCAGGGTGTCATTCATCGGGATGCTCCTTGATGATGGCCGATGGCATGCGACCCCGGCCGATGCCTGGCGCGCGCCACCCGGGTCGATGGGCGGCATTCTGCCACCGCAGTTGCGCCTTCAAGCCGGCACCTGGGAGCTCGCCGCATACTCCATTTTTGATAGCTTCCCGTGGCCATCCTGCGCTGGAATTGGCCTCAATGGGCCAGAAATCCATGACCCCACGGCACTTGAAGGAGCCCCTCGGCCCGGCTAATGCCCGCGAAGGAGCGCCTGAGCTGGCAGAACGCCGACCTGCTCGCCCGGATGCGAGATATGTGGCAGCAAGGCATTGCACAAGCGCAGCAGGGGAAATAGAAATAGCTGGGTGCCATCTTCCATGAAATTCGAACACATGGTTTTCGATATTCATGGTGTCTGCTAACATCGTCGCATGCATATCCAGCGTCCCCGGCTGTCCACCCAGCTCTCTTCACTGCTGAACTCCTTCCGCGCGGTCGAGCTTGTGGGACCGCGCCAGGTGGGCAAGACCACGCTGGCGCGGCAGTTCATCGACTTCGGCAGTCCCCGGTATTTCGACCTTGAAGACCCGGTTTCGCGCCAGCGTCTGGCCGATCCCATGAACACGCTGGCGGGTCTGGACGGCCTGGTCGTCATCGACGAAGTTCAACACCTGCCCGCGCTGCCCGAGACGCTGCGGGTGCTGATGGACCGGCCTGAACGCATGCATCAGAACGGTCAGTACCTGCTGCTGGGCAGCGCCGCACCGCGCGTCATGCACAAGACCGAATCGCTGCTGGGTCGCGCCGCCACCCTGGAAGTGAGCGGCTTCGACATCGGGGAGACGGGCACGGACGAGCCGGCCATTCAGCAACTGTGGCTGCGCGGCGGGTTCCCGGCCGCCTTCCTTGCGCCGGACGACACCGTCAGCACCCAGTGGCGCCATGCCGCCATCCAGCGACACGTCAGCAGCGACCTGCCTCTGCTCGGCATGAATGCCCCGGCCCCGCTGATGACACGGTTCTGGCAGATGCTGGCGCACTACCACGGCCAGACCTGGAATGCCGCCGAGCCGGCGCGCTCGCTGGGCATCTCCGAGCCCACGGTGCGCCGCTACCTGGACTACCTCACCCAGACCTACATGGTTCGGCAGTTGCAGCCCTGGCATGAGAACCTGTCCAAGCGGCAGGTGAAAGCACCCAAGATCTACTTCCGCGACACCGGGCTGCTGCACGCGTTGCTGGGAATCCGCAGCCTGCCGCAGTTGTTGACCCACCCTTTGAGCGGCGCCAGCTGGGAAGGCTTCGCGCTGGAGCAGGTGTTGCGCATCGCCCAGCCCGAT
The DNA here is from genome assembly GCA_046348065.1 of Burkholderiaceae bacterium. Classification (GTDB taxonomy): domain Bacteria; phylum Pseudomonadota; class Gammaproteobacteria; order Burkholderiales; family Burkholderiaceae_C; genus Skiveiella. The sequence continues at coordinate 93,594 of JAXMFA010000005.1, read as the reverse complement.
CAGGCCTACTTTTGGGCCACCCATCAGGGCGCGGAGCTGGACTTGCTCTTGTTCAAGGACGAGCGCCGCATCGGCGTGGAGTTCAAGCGCAGCGATGCCCCCAAGCTCACGCCCAGCATGCGCATTGCCATGGACGACCTGCGGCTGGATGCGCTCTACGTGGTCTACCCCGGCCCGCACCGCTACAACCTGGCCCCGCAGGTGGAGGCGGTGCCGCTGACCGCGCTGCTGGCTTGAGCCCGCCGGCCAACCGGCATACTCCTTTTCTCATAGCGCCCCGTGGCCAGCTGGCGCTGGGAAGAGGCTATTCAGGCACCGAAAACAGGCGTTTTTGGCCCCATGGCAACCCGCTACACCGTCTCGCGCTGCTCAAACCCGGCCAGCGGGGCATCGGCCTGCACGGGCGTGGCGTGCACGCCCTCCACCCGCGCCAGCTCGGGTCCGCGGTGCGCCCAGTCGATCAGCGCCTGCACCGCCGGCGCGGGGCCGTGGGCCAGCGCCTCCACGCTGCCGTCCAGCCGGTTGCGCACCCAGCCCATCACGCCGAGCGCACGCGCCTGTCGCGCCAGGCTCCAGCGGTAGCCCACGCCCTGCACCCGGCCGGTGATGCGCAGGTGGCGGGTGAGGGTGGGCGGGGTGTTCATGGGCGGATCGTAAGCGCGCGAGCGGCCGGACACCCAGACGGGGCGCTTGGCAGGTCCCTTCGGCACCAAATAACCGTGTATTTTCTCCGTTACATGGATAAAATGCACGGATGTTCAACCGCCTTGCGCACGCCCAGCTCACCGACCTGTTGAGCCAGTTTCCGGCCGTGGTGCTGCTGGGGCCGCGCCAGGTGGGCAAGACCACGCTGGCGTTCGCTGCCAAGGAACAGCATCCAGACGCTTTTTATCTTGACCTCGAATTGCCCTCGGCCCAGCGCCAGCTGGACGACCCCGAGGCCTTCCTGCAGGCCCATCGCCACCAGTTGGTCATCCTGGACGAAGTGCAACGCCAGCCCGACCTGTTTGCCGTGCTGCGCTCCGTCATTGACCAGCGCCGCCGCGATGGCGAAGGGGCGGGCCAGTTCCTGTTGCTCGGCTCGGCCTCAGGCGTGCTGCTGCGCCAGACCAGCGAAAGCCTGGCGGGCCGCGTGGCCCAGCTGGAGTTGCCCCCGTTTCAGCTGCGCGAATTGTTCCCGCCCGACACACCCAGCGCGGCCATGAACAGCCTGTGGCTGCGCGGCGGCTTTCCACTGTCGTGGCTGGCCAACAACGACGCGGCCAGCCTGCGCTGGCGCGAACAGTTCATCGCCACCTATCTGGACAAAGACATCCCGGCGCTGGGGCCGCGCATCCCCGCCACCACGCTGCGCCGCCTGTGGACCATGCTGGCCCACCACCAGGGCGGTTTGCTGGACGCGTCCAAGCTCGCGGCATCGCTGGCCGTGAGCGGCCAGACCGTGGCCCGTTACATCGACCTGCTGTGCGACCTGATGCTGGTGCGCCGCCTGCCGCCCTGGAGCGGCAACGTGGGCAAACGCCTCGTGCGCTCGCCCAAGGTGTACGTGCGCGACAGCGGCCTGGTGCACGCCCTGCTGGGCCTGCAGGCCCTGGACGACGTGCTGGGCCACCCCGTGGCCGGCGGAAGCTGGGAAGGCTTCGTGATCGAACAGCTGATGGCCGCCGCCCCACAGGCCCAGGCCAGCTTCTACCGTACCAGCCACGGCGCCGAAGCCGACCTGGTGCTGCCGCTGCGCAACGGGCAGACCTGGGTGGTGGAGGTCAAACGGTCGTCGGCGCCCACGGTGTCCAGAGGGTTCCACCAGGCCGCCGCCGACGTGGGCGCCACCCGCAAACTGCTCGTCGCGCCGGTGAACGAGGCCTACCCCATGCGCGACGGCATCGAAGTGATGAACCCGCTGGCCGCCGCGTTGCAGGTGGCGCAGCAAGCCTGAGCCCGCACCCCATGCCCAACCCACCCTGCCCCTTCTGCCACCTGGGCCCCGAGCGCATCGCCGGCAGCAACGCGCTGGGCCTGATCGTGCGCGACGCCTACCCCGTGACGCCCGGGCACACGCTGATCATCCCGCGCCGGCACGTGGGCAGTTTTTTTGAGCTCACGCCCGAGGAGCGCACCGGCCTGCTGGCCCTGCTGGACGAAGCCCGCGCCGGCCTGGAGCGCAGCCACCAGCCCCAGGGCTACAACATCGGCATCAACGACGGCCCCGCGGCCGGCCAGACCGTACCGCACCTGCACATCCACCTGATCCCGCGCTACGCGGGCGATGCGGAAGACCCGCGGGGCGGGGTGCGGTGGGTGATGCCGGGGAAGGCGCGGTATTGGTGAGGCTCGCGCTTTACAAGAATCCAAAGCGTTGGGCGTGTGAGGTCAAAAAGGCCTCGTCGGGCTTGAATCGCTCGGGCAATTGAATCGAGCGACCATCAAATACCGCAATCGCTCGCCGGGCGAAGTCATCGGCTTCTGTTGAACGCAGGTCTGTGGATACCCGAATCGTGAAATCCGGAAGCACTGTAATCAGGCCTTGGTCATAGGCCCTGTCATGCAGTGCAGAAAGGCACAGACCATTTCGTGGGTTCAGCCGGTTCTGATGATCCTCGCTCCACGGAACGATGTGGCTGGCGATCAACAAGCGCGGTACGGCCAGTCCGCTGATGCAGCAGCGCCCGTTGTAGCTCGCCAATACTGCCCGGCGAAAGCGTGCTTGATTCACGCGAACTTTCACGACCGCGGTGGTCGTCTTGCCTTCGACGATTTCCGGCACCTCGTCGATCACGTCGGCGCCGGGCTGAACGCCGTGCTCACTGCCGAAGTGCTCGTATGCAGCCGCTGCTTCCGTCGCGATGGCATCCCACTGCGCGTTGAGCTCCGTCCAGATTTTCCGGTCCAAACTGGACGCATTGCCCATGCCGACCCGTCCGGATGCGCGAATCTGAGGGTCCAAGCTGGCGAAATTGACCAGCTTGAGCGCAACCGATCCAGGGGTGCGACCAATCCACTGAGCCAACTGCTTGATCAGCGGATTCCGTTGGTGAAGCTGGCCGAACGGCAATTGGAAATAGACGTGGAGTGCAGCGAGCGTTTGCTGGCGCGTCCAGTTGTTCGGATTGGGCATGGGGTCTCCAAAGTTGCCATGCCAGTATGGCCGCCGCCCGGAGGGCACTCAAGCCGGAAGACAAAATTCTTTGGCGATGTAGCAAACGTCCCAGTCGCCATAGCACTTGTCGGCATACACCAGCGTCCCTTCGATCACCTGCATGGTTTGAATGGGAACAGTGGCACCCGGGAAAAATTTGATGGCGTCGCGCTTATTGGCAAAGCGGACAACGACCTCTTGGCCATATCGCGTCCGCACATACAGAACCGGGCCGATTTTTGGACCTGCGAAACCTTGGCCGCGCATCGTTTGTTGGGGAAAGTCACGCCCGTGCGTCAGTGACAAATACAGGCCCGGCCGCTTTGGCATCTGGCCCCAGCCGGGCAACTCTGAAGTAGTTGATTTCATAGTGGGCAGCGTACGCCAGCAACCCGTCGCTGTAACCCAGGGCATTGCCTGGGGTGACGGCCCTTGGTTCGCATGCCAGGATCAAGCGCCGGCGCGCTGATCCGCGCAGTGCCTGAAAGGCCGACCGCTGGCTATGATCCCGTCGAACAAACAGAAACAAGCGGAGGAATCAGCGCCATGCTTCTCAAGAAAGCTGACGACAAATCAAAGAGACTGAAACTGCTGGAAGACCTACAGCAGTCGCACGCGTTGGACGCACGGCAGAAGGATTGGCTTCAACAGGAATTGGATCGGTTGCGCAAAGGCATCCAGGGCGAACGGGACGCTGCCCATTACCTGGACAACTACCTCGCCGATGGCAAGAACTCGATATTGATTCACGACTTCCGGTTTGTGTTGGAAGGAGAGGCCGCTCAGATCGATCATTTGCTGATGAACCGATTGGCTGACGTATTTCTTTTCGAAACCAAGAATTTCAGCGGAAATTTGCGCATCACCGACAACGGCGAGTTCAGCGTGAATTACGGCCGGCGCGAAATCGGGATTCCGTCACCGTTGGAACAAAGCCGCCGCCATGAGCGCGTGCTCGCGAAACTGCTGGCTCGGCTGGACATAAAGCCGCGCGTTGGGAGCCAGTTTCAGTTTCATCACGTCGTCTTGGTCGATCCCAAAGCGACCATCACCCGACCGCCGCCCAAAACGCTGGACACCAGCATGGTGATCAAAGCGGATCAGTTTCCGGACTGGCACAAGAAGTTCGGCGACCAAGACATTGGCGTCCTCGATGCGTTCAAGGGTTTGGCGAATTTGCGCAGTACCGACACTGTCCGGGAGTGGTGTGAAAAGCTTCTGCGTCAACACCGTCCCGCCGATTTGTTGAGCCTGCCTGAGTTCATGGTGCCCAAGGTTCTGCCGGGGGCCCCAGAGCCGGCGATGGCAACACCTACAGCGAGCCCGCCGCCCCATATCGTGCCACCGACCCATGCACCCCGCGCAGCGCCAAGAACCTTGGTCTGCGCCCATTGCGGCAGCAAGATTAGCTTCCCCGAAGGCAGGTTCTGCTGGAACAATGAGCGGCGATTTGGCGGCTTGCAGTACTGCCGCGAGCACCAAACCTTGTTCAAGTAGGCCATTCACTCAAAGCTGATGACGGCGCTCGCCACCTACCAGCAAGCCTTCACCCGCCTGGCCGTCAACCAGCGGGACGGGCGAGCCAGCCCGCACAAGATTTGTTTGCTGCTGGCGGTGTTGGATCTGGCGCGCGCCGGGGGTTTACCGGTCAACCGCATCGTTTTCGGGCCGGCCTTGTTAGAGCGTTACCACCGCTTTTTCGACGCGGTGAAGCAGCCCGGCGACCACGCCAATCCGTACTTTCCGTTCTTCCACCTCGCGGGCAAGCTGCGCGGCGGCGGCGCCAGCTTCTGGCATCTGGTGCCGCTGCCGGGACGCGAGAGCGTGCTGGCGGCGATGAGCACGGCGCGCAGCCTGCGCGAGATCACCGACAACATCGCCTGGGCCGAGCTGGACCCAGCCCTGTTCGCCCTGTTGCAGCAACCCGAAGCGTTGGAGGCGCTAGGTCAAGCCCTGGCGAGCCACTGGTTCGGTCGCGGCTTGCAGGAGCTGGCCACGATTGCTGCGCAAAGCGCCGCCAGCAGCCGCTACGAATACGCCCTGCGCCATGGCACCGAGCCGCCCAAAGCCAGCGAGCCGCCGCCCGCGTGGGTGCGCGACCCCGCGTTTCGCCGCGTGGTGACCGAGGCCTATGACTGGCGCTGCGCCGCCACCGGCTTGCGCATCCTGCTGCCCACGGGCGAGTCACTGGTGGAGGCCGCGCACATCCGCCCCTTCAGCGAAACCGGCGATGACGACCCGCGCAACGGGCTGGCGCTGGCCCCCAACATCCACTGGGCTTTTGACAAGAACCTGATCGCACTGGGCGAAGACCTGAAGTGGCACGTCAGCGAGGTGCTGGACGATCGCATCCCTGACTTCGCGCCGCTGATCCAGCTGAACGGCAAAGGCCTGATCGGCCCCACTGAACGCCGCTTCACCCCCAAGCTCGAATCGCTGGCCTGGCGCATGACCCGCCTGCGCCGCCACGCCGCCTGAAAACGCCCGCCCGGCCCGTCACACGGGCATTTTGGGCATTTTGAGGGCCGTTTTGAGCATCAAAATGGGCTCTTCCCAGCGCCAAACGGCCACGAGCCGCTATGAAATCTGAAGTACTTTTCTTGCCCTTTGCGGGCCACCGGCCAGCGCCGGGGCGCCGCTACCCGCGCACCTCGGCCTCATGCCCGGCCTCGGCCAGCGCGGCGGCGATGTCTTCGGGGGCGATCATGGTGCTGTGGCTCACCCAGGCGGTGTGAGCGGGCAGGTTGACGTCGGCCTGGTGGATGCAGGGCAGGTCGTGCAGCACAAACATCACGGCATCGGCGGCGTTCTGGTCGGTCAGGCTGGGGATGTGGAAGGTCGTCTCGGGCATGGCCCGATGATGCCGGCGCGCCGGTGACCTTGGTGGCGGTGAGGGTTGGCGGGTGGTTGGGCGTGGGCGCGGGCCGGTCAGCCGCCCGCCGCAAGCTGGCTGGCCAAATCGGCAAGCCCGATGGCCTGCGCGCCATGGCGCAGGGGAAATCGCTCCTGACCGGGGTAGACCACCCATCGTTGCGTCAGGCCAAGCGCTTCGCAGGCCTCGGTGAAGCCGCGCTCGGTGGACGGCGCGCTGGATCGTTTGACTTCGATGGCCATTTCGGCCCGCCCACCGCGCTCCAGCACCAGGTCGATCTCGGCGCCGTCGTGGGTGCGGTAGAAGTGCGCGCGGTATCGGTTGCCGGCGCATTGGATCAGCGTTTCCAGCGCAAAGCCTTCGTAGCTGGCACCGGCCACGGGGTGGCCCAGCAGGTCGTGCTCGGTGCCCAGACCCAGCAGCGCGTGGACCAGGCCGCTATCGCGCACATAGACCTTGGGTGTGCCCACCAGGCGTTTGCCGACGTTGGCGGCCCAGGGTGTCAGGCGGCGCGTCAGGTGCAGGTCGCAGAGCAGGTCGATGTAGCGGCCGACGGTGGGTTCGCTCACGCCCAGGCTGGCGGCCAGGCGGGCCTGGTTGAGCTGCCCGCCTTGCTGATGGGCCAGCATGGTCCACAGCCGCCCCAGCGTCTGCGCGGGCAGGCGGGGCGCGAACATGGGCACGTCGCGCTCCAGGTAGGAACGGATGAAGTCCTGCCGCCAGTCGAAGCTCTGGGCGTCGTCGGCCGCCAGCGAGCTGTCGGGAAATCCGCCGCGCAACCAGAGTTGGCGCTCGGGCAGGCCGGCACGGCCCGCCTCGGTCATGTCCACCGGGCCCATGTCCAGGTAGGCCACCCTGCCGGCCAGCGTTTCGGAGGCTTGGCGCATGAGGTCCAGCGCGGCCGATCCGAGCAGCAGGAAGTGACCGAAGCGTTGCCCCTGCTGCCGCCTTTCGTCGATGATGCCCCGCAGCGTCGCGAACAGTTCAGGCACCCGGTGGATTTCGTCGATGACCACGAGCTTGGGCGTCTGGGCGCGAAGGTAGGCGTCGGCTTCATCCAGGCGGCGGCGGTCGGCCGGGCGTTCCGTGTCCAGGTAGAGCGCTCCGGTGGGCCAGTCCGCGGCGATCTTGCGCGCCAAGGTGGTCTTGCCCACCTGCCGCGGACCCAGCAGCACCACAGCCGGCGCGGTCGTGCTCATGCGCTGGCGCAGTGCGGTTTCGATATGGCGGGGAATCATTCCTGTAAATCTTACATCAGATGTAAGATTTTCGGTATTATTATTTCAAGTGGTCCCCCACCGGCAACGCAGGCAGCGGCCCGGTCGGCGGGGCAGGCTTACCCGCTGAGAAGGTCCACGTAGGCCTGGTAGCTGAACAGGCGGTGCTTTTTTTGCCCCGTTTGTTCGGAGACGATGCCCAGGCTTTGCAGCAGGGTCACCGCGGCGGTGGCGGTGGGAAACGTGGTGTTGAGGCGCTGGCGGGCCTGCTCGATCGAAAACCGCGGCATGGTGGGCAGGAGTTCGAACAGGCGCAAGCTGGCGGGTGTGGCCTTCGGGGTCTGCAACAGGCGGCGGCGGTCGGCGTTGATGAGGCTGGCCAGCGCGATGATGCTGCGTTCAGCCGCTTCGGCGGATCGTGCCACGCCTTCCAGAAAAAAGCCGACCCAGGCTTCCCAGTCGCCGTCGGTGCGCACGGCCGACAGGCGGCGGTAGTACTCGGCCTGGTGCTGCTTCAGAAAGCCGCTCACGTACATCAGCGGCTCGGTCAGAACACCCCACTGTTCGAAGAGGGCCGCGATCAGCAGGCGGCCGATCCGGCCGTTGCCGTCCAGGAAGGGATGGATGGTTTCGAATTGCACATGGACCAGCGCAATGCGCACCAGGGGCGGCAGGTCGGCCGCCGGTTGATGGATGAATTGCTCCAGCGCGCTCAGCAGGGCCGGCACCTGCTCGGGCGGCGGGGGCACAGAGATGGCGTTGCCGGGGCGTGTGCCACCGATCCAGTTCTGCGACTGCCGCAGCTCGCCCGGCTGGCGGCCCCCGCCGCGCGCGCCGTCCAGAAGCACACGGTGTGCCTCGCGCAGCAGGCGCACGCTCAAGGGCAGGCCGTCGGGCCGGCGCAGGTGGTCTTGCACCAGGCGAAAGGCGCGCAGGTAGTTGGTGACCTCTTCGACGTCGTCAGCGTTGCGAATCACCTGCCCGGCCTCGTCGTCGAACAGATCCACCAAGGTCGCTTGCGTCCCCTCGATTTGCGAGGTCAGCAGCGCTTCCTTGCGCAGAGCGCTGTACAGCAGCCAGTCCTGGGACGGCACGAGGCCGGCCACCCCGGTCAGCCGGGCCAGCGCCAGTTCGGCGGCATGATGGGCCGCCACATAGCAGGCCGGGTCCAATGGCGGGTCGGCCGGCGGCAAGGGGTGCGGCACAAACGCACGCACCGCTTCGCCCAAGGTCGTAGAGGTGACGAAACTGCCGGTGGTGCGCATGATGGGTGGCCTACATTAAAAGTAACTTGAATGTGAGGCCGTATATTAAACAATTCTTTAATTTGACGCCGGCATTTTCAAAGCTTCTTTCATGACATCCAAACAGCAAGGTGGAAAAGCACCCCCTGCCGCCGGCGGGAGCCGTGTCGGCAATCAGCCCTCCTCCCCCACCGGCAACGCCGACGCCGGCAGGCCGAAGACGCGGTCGAACACCCAGTTGAAAACGAAGGTGTAGACCAGAAAGAACAGCAGCAGGCCCAGGTCGAGCACAAAGGCCTGCCAGAGCGAGACCTCCAGCCACCACGCGAAGAACGGCACCAGCATCACCACCAGCCCGCCCTCGAAGCCGACGGCGTGCGCCGCGCGCCGGGCCAGGCTGCGCCCGCGCACCGTCTGGCGCGCCTCCCAGCGCTCGAACAGCGTGTTGAACACCACGTTCCACACCACCGCCACCGCCGACGACACCACTGCGGCCACCCCAGCGCGCTGCAAGCCGCTGTCGGAAAACGCCGCCAGGCCCACGCTGGTGGCGGCGATGGCGATCAGTTCGTACAGGGTGACGTACACGACGCGGCGGCGGATGCCTTGCATGGGGTGGGGGTTGCGGTAAGGCGGGTTTGAGGCTTCGATTGTGGGCGATGCGGTGCGCGTGCCGGTACGGCGAGGGGCGGTGTGGAACAATGCCGCGCCACTGCTTCCAGCCCCACCCCATGCGATCCTCCATCCGCATCGTCGACGTCGACAACCCCGGCACCTGGACGCGCTGGCGCGCCGGGCTGTGCGACAGCTGCCAGGCCAACTGCTGCACCATGCCGCTGGAGGTGCGCCTGCCCGATCTGGTGCGCCTGGGCCTGGTGGACGCCTTCGAGGCCGAGCACGAGGAGCCCGGGCGCATCGCCAAGCGGCTGATGAAGGCGCGGCTGATCGAGCACTTCAACCACAAGCACGCGATCTTCACCATCGCGCGGCGTGCCGGGGGCGATTGCCATTTTCTGGACGCGGCCACGCGGCGCTGCACGGTGTACGAGCAGCGGCCCGACACCTGCCGCCTGCACCCGCAGACCAGGAGCCCGCGGCCGCTCTGGTGCGCCTACGGGGCCCGGGGGCGCGGCTGAACGCTGCGCCCACCCATCGCTGCGCCCGCCCATGGAGCGGGCTGGGGTCTTGCGCTACGCTCGACACCCGATGGAATCAACAGCGAAGGAACCCGGATGTCGACCTGGATGCGCAGACTGACCTGGACGATGGTGGTGGTGATGGGCCTGGCCACCGCTGGCGTGGGGCTGGGCGCCTGGCTGTTCGCGCGTTACGCGCCCAAGGACGCGCCGCAGCCGCCGGACCCGGCGGCGCTGGCCTTCTTCATTGACGACTACCCGGGCGCGCGCAAGGCGTTCCTGGCGCAGGGCGATGCACTGACAGCGCAGTTTCGCGGCGTGGAGCGTTTTGCGCTGCGCGTGCCCGCCGCAAAGTCTGTGGCGGAGCCCATCATCGACGGCCTGTACATCCCTGCACAGGTGGCGCCCAGGCGCCTGCTGCTGGTGACCTCGGGCGTGCACGGCGTGGAAGGGCCCACCGGCAGCGCGGTGCAGCGCATGTTCATGAAGGAGTTCCTCACCCCCGAGGCGCTGGCCGAGACCGGTGTGCTGCTGGTGCACGCGGTCAACCCCTGGGGTTTTGCGAACGGGCGGCGCTTCACCGAGAACAACGTGGACCTGAACCGCAACGCCTCCACCGGCGATGCCTTGTACCGCTCGGTGAACGCGGGCTACCCCACGGTCAGCCCGATGATCAACCCGGAGGGGCCGGCGGACACGGGCGCCCTGGCCAATGTGTTCTTCCCGGCGCGGGCGGTGGGGCTGATCGCCGAGCACGGCATGCCCACGCTGCGCCAGGCGGTGCTGCAGGGTCAGTACCAGATGCCCAAGGGCATCTATTTCGGCGGCCGCGCCCTGGAGCCGGCGTTGCAGGCGCTGGCGCCGGTGCTACGGCCCATCCTGGCCGCCTACCCGCTGGCGATGACGGTGGACCTGCACACCGGCTATGGCGCGCGCGGCACCTTGCACCTGTTGTTCGACCCGCCCAAGGACGCCGGCCGGCGCGCCCTGCTGGAGCAGGCGTTTGCCGGCCAGCGCATCGACTGGACCACGGGCAGCGACTTCTACACCGTGACCGGCGACGTGGTGGGCTGGGTGGGCGCGATGAAAGAGGCCGCCGGCGGCGTGCACCTGCCGGCGGTGTTCGAATACGGCACCATGGACAGCCAGACGACCCTGGGCGCCATCAAGTCGTTGCACGTGACGCTGCTGGAGAACCAGGGCTTCCAGCACGGCTATGCCAGCGCCGCGGACGAGGCCCGCATCAAGCACGACTATCGCGAGATGTTCTCCCCGTCGTCGCCCGACTGGCGGCTGAAGGTGATCCGCGACAGCCGCGCGATGTTCGCCACGGTGATGGCGAACTTTCCCAAGCTCAACGCGCCCTGAGCGGGCGGCCGGGTGGCGGGCGGGGCCGCCCTCAGCGCGCAGCGGCGCGGCAGCGCATCACCGGCGCCTGGTAACCCCAGGTGACCAGCGATTCGGCGCCTTGCTGCACCAGGGTTTCGTTGCGGCCCTGGTAACGCTCGCCCTCGCCGCTCTGGCGCACCATCAGCGAGCTCTGGTCGCCGCGTTCGGCGATCAACGAGGGCGGCTGGGTGCGAAAGCGGGTGATCACGACTTCGTTTCGCGGGTCGCCGTCACAGGCCAGGAACACCGGGCCTTCAGCGGCCACCAGGCGGTAACGGGCCTGCAGTTCAACGATGCGCTGCTGGTAGGCGTCGCGGATGCAGGTGGCCTGCCCACTTTGCTGGGCCTTCCAGCACTCGTCACGGCCCTTGACCCAGCCGCGCTGCTCGGCCTGGAGCACAGGCGGCTTTTCGTTGGCAGCCTTTTTGCGCGCGGCGGCATAGACATCGGCCAGCTGGCGGTCCAGCGCGGCCAGAGCCGTATCGGCGCAGATGAGGGCTTCGATGCTGCCGGGTTTGGCCTTGGCGCAATCGAACGAGGGCTTGACGGCGGGCGCCGCTTTGGACGCCGCTGCCGGGGCTGCGTCGTTGGTGAACCCCGCCTTGGCGTTTTCTGCGCGGGTCTTGTTGATGTCGCACCCCTGCATCTCGGAAACCTGGGTGCAGCCGGAGCGCTCCAGTTTCTCGCGGTATTTGGCGTCGATGGCGTGGGCGGAGGTGAGCGTCAGCAGGCAGAAGCTGGCGGCCAGCAGGGTGATGGGTTTCATGTCGATGCGATGGGTTGGAATAGCCAAGGTCTTGCGGATGTTAGTCATTTCGCACTGCAGGTTCAGCCGAAATCCCGCTGACGTCGGCTATTCTTGAACACTACTGTCCGGTAAATTTCCCCGATTTCAAAACAGCTCGGTCTGGGCATGGATATGGGAGAACGCGTCACCCCTGAGCGCGTTGGTCACCATTTGCGCCAGAGGGATCCGCTCGAACATGTTCACCTCCACCAGATGCAGGAAGTTGCGCAGAGAAATCTCTGATTGAAACGGCTTGTGGGCGATCAGGGCCATGAGGTAAGTGCACACCGCGATCCAGATCTGCGACTTCACGGCATTCAAGGAATTGCCAAAGAAATGCCTGTTGACATATCTGCGTTCATTATGGACAATTTCTGAAGAACAGTCGACTTTGCCAACGCCGCTTGTAGATCGCGATCGTCAGGCCGACAACCAAACGATTGGTCAGGAACACCAACTCCAGACAGCTGATGGCGTCATAGCGCACCTGCGCAACGGCGCTGGGTAGCCCTTCTTGAGCGTCTACCCGCAAAGCAAGATTGTCTGGTCTGAATACACCCCGCCTTGATATCGCTCGGTGCGCCCGGATGCAACGAAAGCTGAGCCGTCTCCTTTGGCGCGCAATTCACAAAATCATACCGGCGCTGCACCATTGTACAAGCGCAAAGTCCACATACCCACGGTCCAGCACTACCACGGAGCCTTTGCCAGATCCAGACCGTCCAGTTTTACCGGTCACCGGTCTTTGCTGTCGGTGCTCAGCATGACCGGACGGAGCCGCGCAGATCGATCACGGTGTGGCCGGATCCCGCTTTCAGGATCGAAGTCGGCCCAGGCAAACAAGCTCAGACACAGATCGATGGTGCAGCCCACGGCGTGCTGGCGCTCCTGTAGGCCAAGTCCGATGTCATGGTCCTGGTACAACGCCAGGGCCATCTCCGTCAGGCGCTGGCCCAGTGCCTCGAACAAGACCGCATCGCGGCGTTCGTTGGCATCGGCCAGGGTTGAGCGTGAGACCCGCTGGCGCAGGCCTAATGCAGGAGGAGCTTGCTGCTGTGCGAGTTCAGGCAAGCGATCAGATCGCGCAAGCCTTCGCGGCGGGTGATCTGGGCGTAGGCCATGCAGACGAAATGGCTCCAGGCGGTGAACTCGCGTGTCCAGTGGTTGGAGCGGTGTTTGTTGACGAGGTGCTCAAAGTGCTTGAAGGGCACCACTGCGAGCAGTTGTGCGAATACCGTGCGGCCTGCATGCATGACGTGAACCTCGACAAAAGGAGGTCACGGTACGCGACGCAAACCCATCGCGTTTGAAATCGTCCGAATCGAAAAAACCCCGCAAACCCGCATCCAGCCTACGTTTGCGTCACTTTCAGTCGAAATTTACCGGACAGTAGTGATTCTTGAACGAAACAGGCCGGATGCCGGCGTCAAATGGCCATCGATCGCTATGGATATTGAAGTGCCTCGCATGGACACCCTTCCCTTGCCCATCGGGGCCGTGAAGCAAGCGCAGCGGCCAACGACAATCAGGCCTGCCCCAACGCCACCCGTCCAGGCCCTGAACCCCGTGACCCTGCCCAGCCCGCCCTCGCCCGCCCCGCTCGCGCCCCTGTCGCGTGGCGCCGTCACGGCCATCGGGCTGGGCGTGGCCGCGGATGGCGCACTCACGCTGGTGTTGCTGGCCACGGGCTGGACGCAAGGTGGTGCCCACATCGCCGGCTGGCTGGCGGGCTTGATGCTCTGGCTGCTGCTGGCCGCGTGGGCGGGCCGGGGCGGGCCGGCTGGGGTGCTGCCATGGACCGCCCGCATCGGCTGGCGCGGCGTGCTGGCGGTGCTGGCGCTGGGCCTGCGCGGCGGCGTGCTGGCCAGCGCGCTGGCCTGGGGCCTGCCCGCGCCGGCCGCGGCCCTGCTGGGGCTGGCGGCGGCGTGGGCGGTGCTGATCGTCGGCGAGCGCCGGGGCCTGGCGCACATTGCGGCCCTGCCTGCGGCGCGGCGCGCCCCGGCGGCGGCGGGCGCCCTGGCGCTGGCCATGGTGTTGCTGCATCTGGCGTACCTGAAGGTGTTTCCGCTGCTGCCCGAGGAGGCCTACTACTGGAACTACGCCGCGCGCCCCGCGCCGGGCTACCTGGACCATCCGCCGATGGTGGCCTGGCTCATCGCCGCGGCCGAGGCATTGGCCGGCCATGGCGAGGCCGTGGTGCGCCTGCCCGCGCTCCTCTGCGGCGCGGTGACGGCGGGCTTTGTCTGGGCGCTGGCGCGCCGGCTGGTAGACCCGGCCGCGGCCGGGGTGGCAGCGGCCCTGGCGCTGGCTCTGCCCTACGCGTTTTTTCTGGGTGGTTTGCTGATCACGCCCGATGCGCCGCTGGCAGCAAGCTGGGCGGCGGCGCTGTACTTTCTGCACCGCGCGCTGGTGAGCCTGGACGCCCGCGCATGGGTGGGCGTGGGCGTGGCGCTGGGCGTGGGCATGTTGTCCAAATACACCATCGCGCTGCTGGGGCCGGCGGCGCTGCTGTTCTGCCTGGCGGATGCGCGCGCGCGCGCCTGGTTCCGCCGGCCGCAGCCCTATGCAGCGGTGCTGCTGGCGGCGCTGCTGTTTGCGCCGGTGGTCTGGTGGAACCACACGCACGACTGGGCCTCGTTCCGCTTCCAGGGCGGCGAGCGCTTTGTGGAGCCGGCGCGCTTTCAGCTGCATGTGCTGCTGCTCAACGTGCTGCTGGTGGCCACGCCGCTGCCGCTGCTGGCGCTGCCGCTGCTGTGGACGCGCCGCTGGTCAGCGGCCTCCGCGGCCGATTCCGAGCCCGCGCATGCCGAGCCGCGCAACCGCTGGTTCGTGGCCTGTTTCGTGGCGGTGCCGCTGGCGGTGTTTGCCTGGAGCGCGCTGCGCCATGAGCCGCGCCTGAACTGGACCGGCCCGATCTGGCTGGCCACGCTGCCGATGCTGGGCTGGGCGATCGTGCACGCGCGCATGCTTGCGCGGCCTTGGCTGGGCAACGCGCTGCGCAGGACGGTGGGCCCCATCATCGGGCTCCTGCTGGTGGTCTATTCGGTGGCCGGTTACCACCTGGTGCTCGGTGTGCCGGGGCTGCCCTACACCGGCGCGTTTGCGCGATTCATGGGCTGGCAACAGGCCGGCGCCGAGCTGCAGGCCCTGCAGGCCCGCGTGCAGCGCGAGACCGGCCAGACGCCCGTGGTCGTGGGGCTGGACAAGTACAACACTGCGAGCCAGATCGGCTTCTACGGCGCGCCGCCGTTCGTGCCGCCGGGGCAGCCGGCGCTGAAGGCCACCTCGCTGGCCGCGTTCAGCGGCAACGCGCTGATGTACGGTTTCTGGGACCCGCCACAGAGTCTGGCCGGGCGCCCGATGATCCTGGTGGCGCGGGAGCGCGCCGACCTGGCCGACGAACGCCTGGCCCCCCACTTTGGCACGCTGGAGAGCGAAATCCGCCCGCTGGTGCTGGGCAATACCGGACCCGGCGGCAACCGCCGGGCCATCGATACCTACTACGTGCGCATCGGTCTTGGCTTCAAACCATAATCCGGATTCACATTCATCGGGGGTCTCGACATGGGCGTGCTGATACTGGGTCTGGTGCTGTTTCTGGGCGCGCATTCGGCGCGCATCGTGGCCGAGGGCTGGCGTGCGCGGGTGATCGCGCAGCGCGGCGAAAACGCGTGGAAGGGCCTGTATTCGCTGGTCTCGCTGATCGGCCTGGTGCTGCTGGTCTGGGGCTACGGCCTGGCGCGCCAGCAGCCGGTGGTGCTGTGGGTGCCGCCGGTGGCCACGCGCCACGTGGCGGCGCTGCTGATGCTGGTCTCGTTCATCCTGCTCACCGCCGTCTACGTGCCGCGCAACGGCATCAAGGCCTGGCTGCACCACCCGATGGTGCTGGGCGTGAAGGTCTGGGCCGCCGCGCACCTGCTGTCCAACGGCAACCTGGCCGACGTGGTGCTGTTCGGCGCGTTCCTGCTCTGGTCGGTGCTGAGCTTTCGCGCCGCGCGCGCGCGCGACCGCGCGGCCGGCACCGTGTACCCGCGCGGCGACGCCTTCGCCACGGGCATCACAGCGGTGGTGGGCACGGTGCTGTGGCTGGTGTTTTCGATGTGGCTGCACGTGTGGCTGATCGGGGTGCGGCCGTTTGGCGGGTAGGGATGAGGGCTCCGACGCTCCGGGGCGGCCCGGCGGGGCGGCCGGGACACCGCACCTTGCACGGAGTTGAGCGGTGAACCGCATCGCCGTCATCGACTTCGAGACCACCGGCATCTCGCCCGCGATGGGGGACCGCGCCACCGAGGTGGCCATCGTGATGCTGGAGGGCGATCGCGTGGTGGACCGCTTCCAGAGCCTGATGAATGCCGGCGTGCGCGTGCCCGGTTTCATCACCCAGCTGACTGGCATCACCAACGCGATGGTGGCGGCCGCGCCGCCGGCCGCGCAGGTGATGGCCGAGGCCAGCCGCTTTGTGGGCGATGCGCCCATGGTGGCGCACAACGCGTCGTTCGACCGCAAGTTCTGGGAAGCCGAGCTGGCGCGCGCGGGGCTGGATGCGCCGCAGCCTTTTGCCTGCACGGTGCTGCTGTCGCGAAGGCTGTACCCGCAGGCACCGAGCCACCGCCTGGGCGCCCTGGCGGACTTTCACCGCCTGCCGCGCACCGGGCAGGCGCACCGGGCGCTGGCCGATGCCGAGATGGCCGCCGCGCTGCTGGCGCGCATCCGGGCCGATCTGCGCGAGCGCTATGGGGTGCCCGCGCCCACGCACCCGCTGCTGCGGGCCTTGCAGACCTGGCCGCCCGCGGCGCTGGAGAAACGGCTGGGCCAGTACCTCGAAGGCGCGCCCGCGTAAGACGTGAAACGGGCCCGGCGCGCGCTCGCGCCGCGGGCCCGCCGGGGGATCAGGTGCGACGCACCACCACGCTGCCGATGGAGTAACCCGCACCGAAGGAGCAGATCACGCCGAGGTCGCCGGCCTGGAAGTCGGCGTTGTGGCGGTGGAAGGCGATGATGGAGCCGGCCGACGCGGTGTTGGCGAATTCGTCCAGGATCACCGGCGCCTCTTCGGGCGTGGCGTCGCGCCCCAGCAATTTTCGCGCGATGAGCTGGTTCATCGACAGGTTGGCCTGGTGCAGCCAGAAGCGGCGCACCTGCGTGGGCGTGAAGCCCAGGTCGGCCAGGTGGCTGGTCATGTGCTGCGCGGCCAGCGGGCAGACTTCCTTGAACACGCGCCGGCCTTCCTGGTAGAAGAGCTGGTCGCGCTCGTCGGGGTCGCGGTCTTCGGCGCGCGACATGAAGCCGGCGTTGTTGCGGATGGCGTTCGAAAAGGTGGTGAGCAGCCGGGTGCCCAGCACCTCGAAGGCGCCGGGCGGCGCGTTCTCCAACCGCTCCACGAGGATGGCGGTGCAGACGTCACCGAAGATGAAGTGGCAGTCGCGGTCTTTCCAGGCCAGGTGGGCCGAGGTGATCTCGGGGTCCACCACCAGCACCGCGCGGGCCGCGCCACTTTTGACGGCGTTGACCGCCATCTCGATGCCGAAGGTGGCCGAGGAGCAGGCCACGTTCATGTCGAAGCCGAAGCCCTGGATGCCCAGCGCAGTCTGGATTTCGACCGCCATCGCCGGGTAGGCACGCTGCATGTTGGCCGCGGCGCAGATCACGCCATCGACATCGGCGGCGGTCTTGCCGGCGCGCTCCAGCGCCTGTCGGGCAGCGGCCACCGCGATCTCGGCCATCATGGAGATCGCGGTGTCCGGGCGGGCCTTGAAGCGCGGGCGCATGCGCTTCGGATCGAGCACGCCGTCTTTTTCCATCACGTAGCGGCGCTTGATGCCCGAGGCCTTTTCGATGAACTCGACGCTGGACAGCGGCACCGGCTGGCGCGTGCCGGCGGCGATCTCGGCGGCGTGGGCGGCGTTTTCCTGCTCGGCGTAGGCGTTGAACGCCACCACCAGTTCTTCGTTGGTGATGACGTGCGGCGGGACGAACAGCCCGGTGCTGCTGATGGCGACTGAATACATGGCGAGCTTCCGAAAAAGGGGTGAGGACGGCGATCCGACAATCCCGCGATTATCGGATCAAGCGTCGCGGCCCGCCACGAGGGCCGCCCCCGGCGGTGTCAGGCCGCCTTGGCGACGGCCTTCACGCGCGCGCGCCGCGGCGCGTCCTTGGCCGACGCAGCGGCTTTCTGCGGCGCTTTCCCGGGCGTGGTGGCGACCGCGCGCAACGCGGGTTTGCGCGCCTTGCCGGCGGCTTTGGCCCGCGCTTCGAGCGCGAGGCTGCGCACGCGCTCGATGTCTTCATCGCTGAACGGGCCGTTGACACCGGAGATGGCGGCCAGCTTCATGCCGTGCTTGAGGCCGAGCTTGTAGATCTCGCGCACCTTTTCCCACTCGATGCCGCGGCCGACGGTGAAGTTCTCGAACCGGCCTTCGAGCGCGAGCACGATGGTCTCGGCCAGGCACGCGTAGGCCACGCCCTTGGGCAGGCCGATGTTCTTCATGTGCACCTCGCCCGGCAGCTGGATTTCGCCGGACTCGATGACCAGCACATCGGGGCGCTTGGCCACTTCTTCAGGTGGCAGGTCCAGCGGGCGCGCCACGTCGGTGATCACGCAGCCGGGCTTGACCTTCATGATGTCGAGCACCTTCTTGCCGGCGCCGGAGGTGGCGGTGACGATCATGTCCATCTCGGCGATGTCCTTGTCGGCCTGGGCCGACAGGAAGAGCCTGGCGTCGGGCGTTTCCTTGAGGATGGACTCCTTGAGCGCGAGCAGCTTGGCCGTCTCGGGCGAGACCATGTAGACCTCTTCGGCCGCCTTGGCCATGAGGCGTGCGCAGACCGAGCCGATGGCGCCGGTGGCGCCGACGATCATGGCCTTGAAGCGGCCGCGCTCCTTGCCCTTGGGGGCGGGGATCAGGCGCATGCGCAACAGCGCGTCGTGCGCGGCCCACAGTGCGCCGGAGGCGCTGTAGCTGTTGCCGGTGGTGATGGGCAGCGGCGCGCGCTTGGCCACGGTGAGGCCGGCATCGCCCACCACCTTGGTGAAGGCGCCCAGCCCCATGATCTGCGCACCCAGGCGCCGTGCCATGGCGGCAGCGTCAAGCAGGCGACGGTAGGTGAACTCGGGGCTGTGCGACATGATCTCGCGCGGCGTGCCGCCCACGGAGATCAGCCAGCCCTCGGTCTCCACGCCGGTTGGGGACTGGATGCCCGTGACCTTCGAGTACACGAAGGGTGGCGCGTAGGCCATGATCTTCTCGAGCGAGTTCATGAACATCGGCGGCGAGACATGTGACAGCAGTTCGATCGGCTTGACCTTCTTGAAATACTCCTGCGACAGCGGGTGGATCACGAAGGCGAAGCGGTTCACGCGCTTGAAGCCGTTGGGGTAGACGATGCGCGGCTCCAGGCCCATCGCGGTGATGATTTCGAGGTAGTCGTCCTCGAGCAGCTCCTGCGGGAACTTGCCGGTGGCGGCGACGATCATCGCGTCGAGCAGGCTCGGGCTGAGCACGTGCCCTTGCATCAGCGGCGCGGCGTCGATCACCATGTGCACGCCTTTGTCCCGGAGCTGGGCGATGCGCTCGTCGTTGACGGTGGTTGAGATGATGGTCTTGCCCGCGAGTTCCTCCAGGCCGAACTGGTCGAGCTCGTGCGGCGCGGCCACGAGCACCGTGGCCTTCTGCACCGCCTTGCGCAGCACGAAGCGCGTCCATTCCTTGATCGGGCCGGTGGCCAGGTCGACCGGCAGCGACCAGTCCTTCACGTAGTGTGCGCCCGTGCTGTAGAGCTGCAGCGCCTCGATGGAGGTCAGGAACTTGGGCACGCCGAGCTGCAGCAGCGGATCGGCGAACAGCAGGTTCTCGGTGTATTCCGCCATGGACATCGCAAGCTTGTAGTTGGTCATGCCCGACAGAAACACCACCCGCGCGTTGTTGAAGTAGCTGCCGAGTTCGATCTGCGCGTGGCGCACCGACCATTCCTGCAGGATGTCACCGAGCGTTCCGCCCACGGTGGTCAACGCCTGCTTAGCCACGGCCTTGAGCTTGGCGCTGTCCTTTTCGACGAAGCGGTGGGTGCCGGCGCGGTAACGGTCCTTGAGCACGCCCAGGCCGATGGCGTCGGCCTCGGCGTCCCAATGACGGATCAGGGCCACGGCGCGGGCCACGCTGCCATCGGTGCCGACGCGTTTGACGTGCAGTTTTTCACCGAGGAATTCGGTGGTGAACGAGAAGTCCTGGGCGGCAGACCCCAGGCTGATGCCGACGACTGTTTTCATGATCGATCCATCCGGGAAGATACGAAGGAAATTATTCCTTGATCCGGTCAAGAAAGACCCCGATCAGGTCAAGAAACGCCAACAAAACCCGGGGCGAATGCGCGTTCGCAAACATCGGAGAAGCCTCAAGACACTCCTGATTTGATAGCTGCTCGTGGCCATCCGACGCTGGGGTATGGCCAAAATTGCCGATAATCCGGGCCATGACCACCCATGTACACCCCGTGGCGGTGCCGCTGAGCACCCACGACACCACCCGCATTGACGACACCCGCATCGGCGCGGTGCGCCCGCTGATCACCCCGGCCTTGCTCAACGAATGGCTGCCCACCCCACCCGAGGCGCAGGCGCTGGTGGAGCGCAGCCGCGCCGCACTCTCGCGCGTGCTGCACGGCGCCGACGACCGGCTCATCGTGGTGGTGGGCCCGTGTTCCATCCACGACCACGACCAGGCCATGACCTACGCGCGCGCCCTCAAGGCACAGGCCGATGCGCTGCAGGACGACCTGCTGATCGTGATGCGCGTGTACTTCGAGAAGCCCCGAACCACCGTGGGCTGGAAGGGCTACATCAACGACCCGCACCTGGACGGCAGCTTTGCCATCAACGAAGGCCTGGAACTGGCGCGCACGCTGCTGCTGGACGTGCTGGCGATCGGCCTGCCGGTGGGCACCGAGTTCCTGGACCTGCTCTCGCCGCAGTTCATCAGCGACCTGGTGAGCTGGGGCGCCATCGGCGCGCGCACCACCGAGAGCCAGAGCCACCGCCAGCTGGCCAGCGGTTTGAGTTGCCCGGTGGGCTTCAAGAACGGCACCGACGGCGGCGTGAAGGTCGCCTGCGACGCGATCCAGGCCGCCCGGGCCCCCCACGCCTTCATGGGCATGACCAAAATGGGCCAGGCGGCGATCTTCGAGACCCGCGGCAACGACGACTGCCACGTCATCCTGCGCGGCGGCAAGGCGCCCAACTACTCGCGCGCTGACGTGGACGCCGCCTGTGCGATGCTGAAGGCCGCCGGCCTGCGCGAGCAGGTGATGATCGATGTCTCGCACGCCAACAGCAGCAAGCAGCACCAGCGCCAGATCGCCGTGGCGGCCGAGGTGGCCGCGCAGATTGCCGCCGGCGACCGCCGCATCACCGGCGTGATGATCGAAAGCCACCTCGAAGAAGGCCGCCAGGACATCGTGCCGGGCCAGCCGCTCAAACACGGCGTGTCCGTCACGGACGCCTGCATCAGCCTGGCGCAGACGGTGCCGGTGCTGCAGGGGCTGGCGGCCGCGGTACAACTGCGGCGCAGCCACGCCAACCCGCACACCAAGGATTGACGGCCCCCACGCTCACCACTGCGTGTGTTTCGCTGCCCCCCGAGGGGGCCGCAGCCGGCTTGGGGCGGCCCGGCGCCGGCTGATTCTGTTAGGGCGGTGGCCGGCAGGTCCGGCTCAGCCCAGCGGCGTGCAGCGCAGCGTGCGCCGCCCGACCTCCGCGGCCTCGCGCTCGGCGGCATCGTCGCTCACCAGCACCCGCATCAGCAGCAGGCCGCGCCCGCCCGGCGCCCGAACCAGGCGCGCGCCGGCCGGCACGTCGGCCGGCTCCGGCGTGTCGGGGCCGATGAGCACCAGGTCCACCGGCACGCCGGCGGCCTTGCGGTCATTGAGCACGAAGAAGTTGTCGGAATTGGCGGCGTACAACGCGATCGACCAGTAGCCCGGCAGCCGGGGGTCGGCCTGGATGCGCAGGGCCTGCTGGCGCACGTCGAACGAGCAGGTGGCATAGAGCAGGTCGGGGCTGGGCATGACCACCCGGCGCTGCGTGTGGTCGGTCATGGGCGGGAAATAGGCCACGCCCGGCCCGCGCCCCTCGGCCGGCGCAGCGGCCGACAGCGCCGCCATGATGGCGTAGGGGATGGCCCAGATCACGGCCAGGTGGGTGAGCAGCCCGATGGCCGCCAGCACCTCGACGCGCACGTACCAGGGGTGGCGTATCTTCAGATAACGCAACGGGTTCATGGGGTCACCTCCATGCTTCGCATTGCGGTGCGAGCTTGCTTGGGGCGGCCCGGCGCGGCGCTCATTCGCAGGCTCCCAGGCGCTCGATGCGCGGCGCGGCCAGCGAGGCCGGGTTGGCCACCAGCTCGGGCGCGGGGTTGTACAGGCGCAGCGTGAAGCTCAGGCCGCGGTCGCCGGGCGTGGGCAGCCAGGGCGTGGCGCCGGCCGGCGATGAAGGCGCGGGTGCCGCGCCGTTCGGCGGCGGTGTCGGCCCGGTCTCGAACGAAAAACGGCCTTGCGCATCCTTCGGCACATTGTGGCCGTTGACGCTGTAGTGCCGTCCGGGCGCATCGAACAGGAACCGGTCTTCGGCGTACGCGGTCACGCTCCACCAGCGTGCGTCGGGGGCGGGGCCGCTGATCCGGTAGCGGCAGCGCGAGCGCAGCGGCCGGCCGTCGCTGTCGGTGGTGGCAACGTAGTACACCGTCTCTTCGCGGTTCAGCGCCAGCAGCGCGCCCACCGCCACGACCGCGCGGGTATAGAGGTCAGCGTGGGTGCTGCCGGCCAGCGTGCTGGTGCGCCAGGCGCCGACGGACACCCCGCCACGGTCGAGCTGGCTGCGCACCACCAGCCAGGCCGAACCGGCGCCAAGCGCGATGGCGAGCCCGTACAGCGCGAGCACGCCATACCAGCGGGGTCGTTCGGCGGTGGAGGCGTGGGTTGTCATGGACGTCGTCAAGGGGTTGAACGGTGCCGCAGGCGGTGGGCCAGCGCCGACAGCCAGGGCGCGGCGCGCGTGGGCCAGAGGCGGTGGATCGCGTCGCCGAATTTTGCATCGGCGCCGATCAGCAGGCGCGTGCGCCCGCCGTGCAGCGCGCGCACGATGGCCTGCGCAGCCTGCGGCGCGGTCGTGCGCGCGGCCTGCTCGAACTGCGCGTGCAGCGCCTGTGGCGAATCAGCCACCGGGGAGATGTCGCCGAGCCGGGCGTCCAGGGCGATGCGGGTCTGGATGCCGCCCGGGTGCACGCACAGCACCCGCACGCCGCTGTCGCGCAGCTCCTCGCGCAGCGCGTCGGAGAAGCCGCGCACCGCCGCCTTGCTGGCGTTGTAGATCGACTGCGTGGGCATGGACACCATCGCGAAGATGCTGGAGATGTTGACGATCACCGCGTCTTCCTGGCGGCCCGCACGCGCCTGCAGCTGCGGCATGAAGGCCCGGCAGCCGTGCACCACGCCCCAGAAGTTGATGTCCATGAGCCAGTGAGCATCGTCCAGCGCGAGGCTGTGCACCGGCGCCACCAGGCCGACGCCCGCGTTGTTGACCACCGCATGGGCGCCGCCCCAGGCCGTTTGCGCGGCGTCGGCCAAGGCCTGCACCGCCGCCTCGTCAGCCACGTCGCAGGCCTGCGCCAGGCAGTCGGCGCCGCGCTCGCGCAGCGCGGCAGCCACGGCGTCGAGCCGCTCTGCATGCACATCGGCCAACAACAGCCGCGCGCCCTGCGCCGCCAGCGCGATGGCCAGTGCCTCGCCGATGCCCGAGGCGGCGCCGGTGATGACGATGCCCTTGCCCTGGAAGGATTTCATGCCGGGGATTGTGGCACCGCGCCCACGCATCCCCGGCTTCCCCTCACCCCACCCACAGGATCCACGGCGTGCCGATGACCAGGAACACCGCCGTGCAGAACACCGTGGTGATCAGGCCCAGCCGGTAGAGCTCGCGTTGGGTCAGGTAGCCACTGGCGGCGAAGATGACGTTCTGGCTGCCGCCTTGCGGCGTGAGCGTGGAAAAGTAGCTGCTCGCAAACAGCAGCGCGAAGCCCATCAGCGGCAGCGGTACGCCAGCCTGGATGCCGACGTCGAGGAATACGCCCAGCAGCGCCAGCACCTGGGCCGACTGGCTGACGAACATGTAGTGCATCAGCACGTACAGGCCGACCAGCGCCACATAGGCCACCGGCCATGAGATGCCCCCCAGCATCGATGCCAGCCGCTGGCCGACATAACCCATGAAACCGAGTTCGTTGAGCTGCCCGCTCAGGGCGAACAACACCGCCAGCCACAGGAAGGTGGCCAGCGTGCTGCCCTGCAGGTAGATGTCTTCGAGCGTGAGCACGCGCAGGGCCAGCAGCGTGCCCAGGCCCGCGATGGCCACGGCGGTCAGGTTCAGCTTGAGCACGCCGGCGAAGATCCACGCGCCCACCATGAACGCAAAGGTCACGGCCGTGACCCATTCGTCGCGCGACAGCGGGCCCATGTCGCGCAACTGCTGGCGCGCCGCCGCCGGTGCCTCAGGCGTGTCGGTGACGCCGGGCGGGAACACCCGGAAGAGCAGGCGCGGCAGCAGCGCAATGGTGATCAGCGCCGGCACCGAGGCCACCAGCAGCCATGTGCCGAAGTCGATCTTCAGGCCTTGCTCGGCCGCGAGCGACACGCCGATCGGGTTGGCCGAGGTGGCCGTGAGCCACAGTGCCGACGAAACGGCCAGACTGGCCATGCCACAGAACATCAGGTAGCCCCCCAGGCGTCGTTTGTTTTCATCCTCGGGCACCGAGCCGCTGCTCTGCGACAGCGCCAGGATGATCGGGTAGAGCACGCCACCGCGCGCCGTGTTGCTCGGAAAGCCGGGCGCGATGAGGGCGTCGGTGATGAAGATGCTGTAGGCCAGACCCAGCGTGGATTTGCCGAACCAGGACACCACCTTCAGGCTGATGCGCCGGCCCAGGCCGCACTTGACCACCGCCTGCGCCACCAGGAAAGCCACCACGACCAACAGCACGCTGGGGTTGGCAAAGCCGGCAAAGGCCTTGGCCGGATCGAGCGTGTTGCTCAGCACCGCGATGGAGCCCGCCAGCAGCGCCGACGTCAGCAGCGGATAGGCGTTGACGATGACCGCGAAGATGGCGGCGGCGAAAATTGCAAACAGGTGCCAAGCCTCGCGGGTCAGGCCCTCGGGAATGGGCACCAGCCAGATGCCGATGCCCAGCGCAAACGGCGCAACGCCCTTCAAGGCGGGCAGCCATCGGGATGCGGTGGCATTCATGGCTGTGCTCCTGTGGCCGCCGGCGGCGGCGTATCGGTTGGCGTGCCCAAGCGCGCCCACCCCCGAAAGTCGACCACGCGGCCACCCACGCTGCCGTCCTCTGATTCGACCAGGGTTCGCCAATTGAAGGTGTATTGGCCGCTGACACCGGCATAGCGACCGGTGCCGCCGACAAAGCGGCCCTCGACGGGCTGCCCGGGGCCGCCGGCACCGCCGCGCAGTTCGCTGGAACTGGTCCCCACGTTCGTCGGTCCACACGCTGCGGGCTTGCATACCGCTGTGACTGTCGCGAAGGCCGATGAGGTCCGAGCGGAAAGCCAGCCCTGGCCGGTTGTCTCCGACCAGCATCAGTGATCCGCTCAGGCGGAAGATCTCGGCCCGGCGACCGGGGCCCATGTCAAGCGCTTGGCGGCTGCCCGTGGCCGACCACGACCCCGTGAAATGGCGGTCCTGCGGCCCCGCGGCGCCGGCCGGCGGGGCAGGCGTTGGCGGTGGGGGCGTGCAAGCGGCCACGCCCAACAGCACCGACACCGCGAGGAGCTTCAGGCGCTGGCTCGCTGCACTGGGACGGAAGGACATACGCATCGGAGGACCCTGAAGCGAGCTGGACAATGCGCCCATGACGGACACGTTTCCATCATGCGCCTGTGCGACGAAAAAGTGAAGCCCTGCCCGGCTGTCGGTTTGACCGGGATCAGTGCCTCAGGATTTCGCAGCCCAGGCCTCGGGCTTCAGTGAGCGCAGGTAGGCGATCAGCCCGGCCATGTCGGCGTCATTGATGTTCTTGTAGAACGCGAAGCCCATGGGCGGCTTGTTCAGGCTGCTGCCGGTTTACTGACCACGCCGGTGACGACGGGGCCGCCATAATGACCCGATCACTGACGGATCGACACACCATGGACTACGAACAATTTGTGATTGCCGCCGCGCGGGTGGTGGAGTTCATCGGCGTGGTGGTGATGCTCGCCGGCGCCTTGATCGCCTCCATCGCGTTCGCGCGGCGGCTGGTGCGCCACACCGCGCCGCAGGAGGCCTACCACGCCCTGCGCGCCGACCTGGGCCGCGCCATCCTGCTGGGGCTGGAGTTTCTGGTGATCGCCGACATCATCGGCACCGTGGCCATCGAGCCCACCTTGCGGAACCTGGGCGTGCTGGCCGTGATCGTGGCCATCCGCACGCTGCTGAGTTTTGCGCTGGAGCTGGAGGTCAGCGGGCGCTGGCCGTGGCAGAAGCACCAGCCGGCCCGCGAACCCTGATCAGAAGATCGCCTGCGCGATCAACAACCCGGTGAACACCGCCACCGAGGTGGCCACCAGGCCCGGGATCATGAACGAGTGGTTCAGCACGTATTTGCCGATCTTCGTGGTGCCCGAAAGGTCGAAGTTGATGGCCGCGATCAGCGAACCGTAGGTGGGAATGAAGAAGTAGCCGTTGACCGACGGGAACATCGCGATCAGGAACTGCGGCGGAATGCCCAGCGCGATGCCCAGCGGCATCAGCGCGCGCGTTGTGGCGGCCTGGCTGTAGAGCAGCACCGAGGCCAGGAACAGACCAAAGGCAAAGGTCCAGGGTGCCACCTTGGCCCAGTCGCCGATGGCGGGCACGATCACATCCTTGTTGGCGGCGATGAAGCTGTCGCCCAGCCAGGCCAGGCCGAAAATGCCGATCACCGCCACCACGCCGGCGCGCAGCGTGGCGGTCTTGGGCACTTCATCGACGGGCACCTTGGTCAGCAGCAGCATGATGGCGGCCACTGACATCATGAGGATTTCGATCACCAGCGGCATCGCGAGCGGGCTCTTTGCGCCGGGCAGCTGGCGCAGGCTCGGGAAGAAGCCGAACAGCACCACGAGCGCGACGCCAGTCAGAAAGATGAAGGCGGAAAGCTTCGCGCCGGGTTGGAGCGGCGCGCGCTCGGTGTCAGCCTGAGGCGCCGGGATCTGGCCGGCGGCCAGCCGCGCCTGGTACTCGGGGTCGTCTTTGAGGTCCTTGCCGACGAACATCGACACGATGGCCGCGGCCACCACGCCGGTCAGCGTGGCCGGCACACAGATCATGAGCACCTGCGCGAGGCCCCAGTGGGCAATCCCCTTGTCGGCGAACAGCCCGATCATCGCGGCGGTGGCCGCGGCCACCGGGCTGGCCGTGATGGCCTGCTGCGAGGCGATGGTGGCCACCGCCATCGGCCGCTCGGGACGGATGCCGCTGCGGTGCGCGGTCTCGTAGATCACCGGCAGCAGCGGGTAGACGATGTGGCCGGTGCCGGCCACGAAGGTGAAGGTCCAGGTGGTCAGCGGCGCGACGATGGTCACGTATTTCGGGTTGGCGCGGATGATGCGTTCGGCGATGCGGACCAGGAAATCGATGCCGCCGGCGGCCTCCATCACCGAAGCGGCCATGATGACCGCCAGGATGATGAGCATCACGTCGATCGGCGGTGAAGTCGGGTTGATGCCAAAGCCGGCCACCAGCACCAGCAGGCCGACCGCGCCCCACAGGCCCAGGCCGACGCCGGACGAGCGCGCGCCCATCCAGATCGCGGCCAGCACCACGAGAAATTGCAAAGCGATGGTGAATGTCATGATGGTTCTCCGCGAGCCGGGCGGTTTGCCGCCCGGGGTTGGGTCATTGCTCGAACTTCGGGGCGATCAGGTTCTCGAACGAAAACACCTCGTCCCAGTGCTGCTGCGTCATCAGCTTGCGCTCGACCACCACGATCTGATGCAGCGACTTGCCGGTCTGGTAGCCCTCGCGCGCGATCTCGGCGCACTGCTTGTAGCCCAGCGAGGGCTTCAGAACGGTGACGATGCCCAGCGAGTTGAGCACCATGTCGCGCGAGCGCTCGACGTTGGCGGTGATGCCCTGGATGCAGTTCACGGTCAGGCTGTTGACGGCGTTCTCCATCGTCGCGATCGAGGTGAACAGCGCGAAGGTGATCACCGGCTCCATCACGTTGAGCTGCAGCTGCCCGGCCGAAGCCGCCAGCGTGACCGTGAGGTCCAGGCCAATGACCAGGAAGCCGGTCTGGTTGACCACTTCGGGGATCACCGGGTTGACCTTGCCGGGCATGATCGAGCTGCCGGGTTGCATCTGCGGCAGGTTGATCTCGTTGAGCCCGCAGCGCGGCCCCGAGGCCAGCAGGCGGATGTCGTTGCAGATCTTGGTGAGCTTGGCCGAGGTGCGCTTGAGCACGCCCGACAGCAGCACGTAGGCGCCGGTGTCGGAGGTGGCCTCGATCAGGTCACCCGCCAGGATGAAGGTGGAGCCGGTCAGCTCGGACAGGTATTTGGTGGCCAGCGCGGGGTAGCCCGGCGCGGCGGTCACGGTGGTGCCGATGGCGGTGGCGCCCAGGTTGATCTCGTGCAGGAACTGGCGCACCTCGACGATGCGCTGCACCTCCTCACCGATCGTGGTGCCCCAGCCGTGGAATTCCTGTCCCAGCGACATCGGCACCGCGTCCTGCAGGTGGGTGCGGCCCATCTTGAGCACGCGGTCGAACTCGCGGGCCTTGGCAAAGAACGCCTCCTGCAGGCGGCGCAGCGCGTCCATGTAGCTGCCCAGGCGCAGGATCAGCGCCAGCCGGAACGCGGTCGGATAGACATCGTTGGTGGACTGGCCGAAGTTCACGTGGTCGTTCGGGTTGACGTACTGGTACTCGCCCTTCTTGTGGCCGAGCTGCTCGAGCGCGAGGTTGGCAATGACCTCGTTGGCGTTCATGTTGGTCGAGGTACCGGCACCGCCCTGGATGAAGTCGGTGACGAACTGGTCGGCCATCTCGCCGGCGATCAGGCGGTCGCAGGCGGCGGCGATGGCGTTGGCCACGGCGGCGTCGAGCACGCCGAGGTCCCGGTTGGCCAGGGCGGCCGCCTTCTTGACGTAACCGAATGCCTTGACGAAATAAGGCTCGGTGGACATCGGGATGCCGGTGATGTGGAAGTTCTCCTTGCCGCGCTGGGTCTGCACGCCGTAGTAGGCGCTGTCGGGCAGCTGTTTTTCGCCGAGGAAGTCTTTTTCGGTGCGGAAGCTCATCGTGGTCTCCTTGATTGGAATGGGCCTGACGATCAGATGAAGCCCGATGCCACATCCAATCGTTCACAAAGAGTGTGGTTCCGCAGGCGACAGTTGGCAAGCGCTGAACGCAAGAAAACCCGAAGTCGGCCGCAAGCCCGGTGCTACGATATTCGCCCAATCGCACGACCCGATAGCGGGGCAAGAGGGTTTCCTTTGACTTCACCTGCAAGTGCCGCCGAACTGGCCGGCCTGTACCGCACCATGGTGCGCATCCGTGCGTTCGAAAACGCCGCCGAAATCGCCAGCCAGGGCGGCGTCAGCGCCTACGGCCAGAGCGCCGCCGGTACCGCCCGCGTGCGCGGGCCACTGCACCTGTCCACCGGTCAGGAGGCAGTGGCCACTGGCGTCTGTGCCCACCTGAGGCCCGCCGATTACCTGACCTCCACCCACCGCGGCCACGGTCACACGCTGGCCAAGGGCGCCGACCTGGGCCGCATGATGGCCGAGCTGTTCGGCAAGGCCACCGGCTTCAACGGCGGCAAGGGTGGGTCGATGCACATCGCGGACTTTTCCGTCGGCATGCTCGGCGCCAACGGCGTGGTGGCGGCCGGCCTGCCGATCGCCGTCGGTGCCGCCCATGCGCAGAAGCTGCAACAAGACATGGCGCGCGTTGCCGGCCAGCCTGTGGACGACACAATCACCGTTTGTTTTTTCGGCGACGGCGCCATCAACCGGGGGCCGTTCCTGGAGGCTCTGAACTGGGCCCGCGTGTACGGCCTGCCGGTGCTGTTTGTCTGCGAGGACAACCGCTGGAGTGCCACCACCGCCAGTGGCCCGATGACGGCTGGCCCCGGCGCCTCGGCGCGCGCCATCGGACTGGACATCGCCGCGACGCAGGTGGACGGCAATGATGTGGTCGAGGTGCATCAGGCTGCGGCGGCGCTGGTGGCGCAGGTGCGCGCCGGGCTGGGGCCACGCTTGCTGCACGCGCTGACCTACCGGGTGAAAGGCCACGTCTCGGTCGATCCGGCCGCCTACCGTGACCCCCGCGAGCTGGCGGCCGCGCTGCAGACCGATCCGATCGCGCGGCTGCGCCAGCGCTGGCAGTCGCTGGGCCACGACCTGGTGGTGCTGGACACGCTTGAAAACGAGGCGACCGCGGCGGTGCAAGCCGCGCTGGACGCCGCCTTCGCCGCGCCTTGGCCCGAGGCCAGCGCCGCCTTCACCGACATCCAGACCACGGGAGCCGGTGCATGGTTCTGAACGCCTCCATCCCCCCGAACGTGGCCCAGGCGCCGGCCACCCTCAGCTACGCACAGGCGGCGGTGCGCGCCGTCGAATGCGAAATGGCCGCCGACCCCACCGTGGTGGTGCTCGGTGAAGACGTAGGCCGCGGCGGCATCTTCGGCCAGTACGCCGGGCTGCAGCAGCGCTTCGGCGCCAGCCGCGTGATCGACACGCCGATCAGCGAAGCCGCCATCATGGGTGCCGGGGTGGGCATGGCGCTGGCGGGCCTGCGGCCGATCGTCGAAATGCGTGTGGTGGATTTCGCGCTGTGCGGCATGGATGAAATCGTCAACCAGGCCGCCAAGAACCGCTTCATGTTCGGCGGCCAGGGCCGGGTGCCACTGGTGGCGCGCATGCCGGGCGGCATCTGGGATGCGTCCGCCGCCCAGCATTCGCAGTCGCTGGAAGCCTGGTTCGCGCACCTGCCGGGCCTGGTGGTGGTGTGCCCGTCCACGCCACAGGACAACTATTCGCTGCTGCGTGCGGCGCTGCAATCCGGCGACCCCGTGGTCTACATCGAGCACAAGACCCTGTGGGGAAGCCAGGGCCCGGTGGACGAGGCACTGGCCGTGCCGCTGGGCCAGGCCGCCGTGCGCCGGCGCGGTTCAGCGCTCACCATGGTGAGCTGGAGCCGCCAGGCGCTGCTGTGCGAGCAGGCCTGCGAGACGCTGGCTGCCGAGGGCATCGATGCGGAGCTGATCGACTTGCGCTCCATCTGGCCCTGGGACCGCGAGCAGGTGCTCGCGTCTTGCGCACGGACCGGCCGGCTGCTGGTGGTGCATGAAGCGGTGCAGGCCGCCGGCTTTGGCGCCGAGATTGCCGCCACCGCGGCCGAGGCCACCGGCTGCCGTGTGCGCCGGCTCGGTGCGCCGCGCATTCCGGTTGGCTACGCCCCGGTGCTGGAAGCCCAGTCGCGCATCGGCGTGGAGGCCATCGCCGAGGTCGGACGCACCCTGCTTCGCTGACCGCTGACGCATCTTTTTTCCGTCCATCCCCCCCCTGACTTCGACCCAAAAGCAATGCACATCCACGAACCCTCCCACGACCCAGCCGAAATTCCGGAGCCCGTCGCGCCTGACACCGCAACCCTCGTGACCCTGAAGATCGAGGACTGGGCCACTGTCATCATCATGGCCCTGCTGGCCTGCATCACCTTCGCCAACGTGCTGGTTCGCTACTTCACCGACAGCTCGTTCGCCTGGACCGAAGAAATTTCGGTGTTCCTGATGATCCTTCTGGCCATGGTGGCGGGCTCGGCCGCCGTTGCGCGCGACCGGCACATCCGGATCGAGTTCTTCTCCGAAGCCGGCTCGCCACAGCGTCAGCGTCGCCTCGCGCTGGTCGGCGCGGCGCTGGTGGCGCTGCTGTTCTTCCTGATGTCCGGCCTGAGCATGCGGGTGGTGTGGGATGACATCCGCTTCGGCGAAACATCCCCCGGCATCGGCGTGCCCCAATGGTGGTACTCGGTCTGGCTACCGGTCATTTCGCTGGCGATCGCGCTGCGCGCAGTGGGCTTCCTGTTGCGGCGCTGGCGGACGCCTTTGGTGTCCCCGGCGGTGGCCGAATGATCGCGACCCTGCTGTTCGCCGGCTTCGTGGTCATGATGCTGGCCGGCGTGCCCCTTGGCGCGGCAATGGGCCTGATCGGAGCGGCCTGCATCGCGCTGGCCAACGCCGATGCGCAGTGGTTCGGTCTGCTGGCCGTGCCGCAGAACTTCTATGCGGGTCTAGGCAAGTACCCACTGCTGGCGATTCCGATGTTCGTGCTGGTGGGGTCGATCTTCGACCGCTCGGGCGTAGCCGCGCGGATTGTGAATTTTGCGATCGCCATCGTCGGGCGCGGCCCCGGCATGTTGCCGCTGGTGGCCATCGCCGTGGCGATGTTCATGGGCGGCATCTCGGGCTCGGGGCCGGCCACCGCCGCGGCCGTGGGTGGCGTGATGATCGCCGCGATGGCCAGGGCCGGCTATCCGCCCGCATTCTCGGCCGCCGTCGTCGGCGCGGCGGCCGCCACCGACATCCTGATACCGCCGTCGATCGCCTTCATCGTGTACTCGGTGCTGGTGCCGGGCGCCTCGGTGCCGGCCCTGTTCGCGGCCGGCATGGTGCCCGGCGTGATGGTGGGTCTGGCACTGATGTTGCCGACCCTGTGGCTGGCGCGTCGCCACGGCATGGGGCAGCTGGAGGCCAATCTGCCCCGACCCCCGTTCTGGCGCAGCCTGCGTGAATCGATCTGGGGTTTGGCGGCGCCGGTGCTGATCCTGGGCGGCATGCGCGCGGGTTGGTTCACGCCAACCGAGGCCGCCGTGGTGGCGGTGTTCTACGGCTTGTTCGTGGGCATGGTGATCCACCGCACCATCAGGCTCCGTGACTTGTTCGAGATCCTGCGCGAATCGGGCGAGCTGTCGGCAGTCATCCTGGTCGTGGTGGCGCTGGCGGGCATTTTTGCGTATTCGCTCTCCACATTGGGCGTGATCGATCCGGTCACCAGATCCATCGTGAATGCGGGCCTGGGTGAACAAGGCGTGCTCACGCTGATCGTGGTGCTGCTGGTCGCAGCCGGCATGGTGCTGGACGGCATTTCCATCTTCCTGATCTTTGTGCCGCTGCTGTGGCCGCTGGTCCAGCACTACCACTGGGACCCGGTCTGGTTCGGGGTGTTGCTGACCTTGCTGGTAGCACTCGGCCAGTTCACGCCGCCGATGGCGGTGAACCTGATGGTGTCCTGCCGCATCGCGAAGGTCGGCATGGATGAAACGGTGCGCTGGGTGCTCTGGCTGGTCGCCGCGATGTTGCTCGTCATCGTTTGCGTCATCATCTGGCCACAGCTCGCGATGTGGCTGCCAGGCCAGCTGGGCTACTGACCGCCGGTTCCACAACCGGGTTCAATCCTATTTTTTTCAACAGGAGACTCATCATGAAACTTCGATCCTTCCTCAAACTCACCCTGGCTGCCGCCGCGGCGCTGACGCTTGCCACCGGCGCTTCGGCCCAGAGCGCCTACAAGCCGGAATACCGGATGTCGCTTGTCGTGGGCACCGCGTTCCCCTGGGGCAAGGGTGGCCAGATCTGGGCCGATCTGGTGAAGGAGCGCACGCAGGGCCGCATCAACATCAAGCTGTATCCGGGCGTGTCGCTGATTCAGGGCGACCAGACCCGCGAGTTCAGCGCGTTGCGCCAGGGCGTGATCGACATGGCAATCGGCTCCACCATCAACTGGTCGCCGCAGGTCAAGGAATTGAACCTGTTCTCGCTGCCTTTCCTGATGCCAGACTATGCCGCGATCGATTCACTGACCCAGGGCCCGGTGGGCAAGCAGATGTTCACCATTCTTGACAAGGCCGGCGTCGTGCCGCTGGCCTGGGGCGAAAACGGCTACCGCGAACTGACCAACTCCAAACGTCCGGTCCGCACACCGGACGACCTCAAGGGCCTGAAGATCCGCGTCGTCGGCTCGCCGCTGTTCCTGGACACCTTCACAGCGCTGGGCGCCAACCCGACCCAGATGACCTGGGCCGACGCACAGCCCGCCTTCGCCAGTGGCGCCGTCGACGGACAGGAGAACCCGATGTCGATCTTCACCGCAGCCAAGCTGCAGAACGTCGGCCAGAAAAACGTGACGATGTGGGGCTATGTGGCCGATCCACTGGTTTTCGTGGTCAACAAGGACATCTGGAATTCCTGGACGCCGGCCGACCAGAAGATCGTGCGTGAAGCCGCCATCGAAGCCGGCAAGCAGCAGATCGCCATCGCCCGCAAGGGCCTGGACGAACCGGGCCAGCCGCTGTTGAAGGAAATCGCCGCGCTCGGCGTGACCGTGACCCAGTTGTCGCCTGCCGAGCGTGACGCCTTCGTCAAGGCTACCCGACCGGTCTATGAGAAGTGGAAAAAAGCCGTTGGTGTCGAGCTGGTGGCCCAGGCCGAGAAGTCGATCGCCGCACGCAAGAAGTAAGAGTAAGGCCGACTTCAAGGGCAGGGCCGCCTCAGACATGCGCTCTTTGCGCGTCGTCGACTCGATCACCGAACTCGGCCCGCAAGACGCCGGCTGCCTGGCCGTGAGTGGCTCGCACGGCGGCATCAGTTCGGCGCGGTACGCGCTGGCGGCACGCCCGTTGCTCAGTGTGTTCAACGACGCCGGTGTCGGCAAGGACCAAGCCGGCCTGGCAGCCCTGCCGTTTCTGCAGGACCATGGACTGGCGGCCTGCACCGTGAGCCACGCCAGCGCCCGCATCGGCGAGGCCAACAGCACGCTGGCCGATGGCATCATCAGCCATGCGAACCCGCTGGCGCTGGCGCTGGGTGCACGCGCCGGTGCGCGCTGCCTGGATCTGGTGCGGACCCTCGGCGGGGCGGTTTGAGGCCGCCTGAGGGCCCTTGCGGCCGCCAGGAAGGCCGCTTTTCAGGTGATTTTGGCCTCTTCCCATCGCCGAATGGCCACGGACAGCTATGGTATTGATAGTGCCCGGCGGCTCGCCAGAAACACTGGCGGGTGTGTCCGGGCGCCGCTCAGCGGGCGTCGGGCAGTTCGATCTTGACCTCCAGCACTTCCAGGTTGTCCTGGCGCTCGAGGTGGACCTTGATGTCGGCGGGGTTGATCTTGATGTACTTCGAAATCACCGCGACCAGGTCGCGCTGCAGGGCCGGCAGGTAATCGGGCTGGCCACCGCGCCCGGCCCGTTCGTGCGCCAGGATGATCTGCAGCCGCTCCTTGGCGACGCTGGCGGTCTTCTTCTTCTCGCCCAGCAGAAAGGACAGGAAGGACATGCTCACTTCCTCCCGAACAGGCGCTTGAACAGGCCGGGTTTTTCAGCGTCGATGAAACGAAGGGGCTTGTCCGCGCCCAGAAAGCGGTCGATCACATCGCCGTAGGCCTCCGCGACATCCGTGCCCTTGAGGTGGATGGCCGGTGTTCCCTGGTTGGAGGCCTGGAGCACCGTTTCGCTCTCGGGGATCACGCCGATGAGCTTGATGCGCAGGATGTCCTGGATGTCGTCCAGGCTCAGCATCTGGCCGTCGGCCACGCGGTTGGGGTTGTAGCGGGTGATCAGCAGGTGTTCCCTGATCGGCTCCTTGCCCTCGATGGCGCGCCGGGTTTTGCTGCCCAGAATGCCCAGGATACGGTCGGAGTCGCGCACGCTGGAGACCTCGGGGTTGGTGACCACCAGCGCTTCGTCGGCGAAGTGCATCGCCATCAGCGCGCCGGTCTCGATGCCGGCAGGCGAGTCGCAGACGATGTACTCGAAGCCCATGGCTGCGAGGTCGTTCAGCACCTTCTCGACACCTTCCTTTGTCAGCGCGTCCTTGTCGCGCGTCTGGGATGCGGCCAGCACGAACAGGTTGTCGCACTGCTTGTCCTTGATCAAGGCCTGGTTCAGGTTGGCCTCGCCGTGGATCACGTTGATGAGGTCGTACACCACGCGGCGCTCGCAGCCCATGATGAGGTCGAGGTTTCGCAGGCCGACGTCGAAGTCGATGACGGCGGTCTTGCGGCCGCGCAGCGCGAGGCCGGACGCGAAGCTGGCGCTGGTGGTGGTCTTGCCCACGCCACCCTTGCCGGAAGTCACCACGATGATCTGGGTCATGAGAACAGGTTTCCTTGTGAGTTGGATCGGCGCCACCGCATGCAAGCGGCGCGCCAGGGAATCAGGATGAGAGTGGCTCCATCACCAGGCGCTCGCCCTCGGGACCGGCCACCAGGCGCACCTGGGTGGCGCGGCCCCACACCTCGGGCGGCAGGGCATTTTCGGTGGTGCGGTAGATGCCGGCGATGGAGATCAGCTCGGGTTCCAAGCTGAGCGCGAAGATGCGGGCCTCCGCGTTGCCACGGGCGCCCGCGATCGCCTTGCCCCGCAAGGGCGCGTAGACATGGATATGGCCGTCGGCGATGACCTCGGCGCCGGCATTCACCATGGCCATCACCACCAGGTCGCGCCCGCGCGCGTAGACCTGCTGGCCCGAGCGCAAGGGTTTGTCGATCACCAGGGCCGGCTGTGCGACAGGCGGTTGCGGCGGCTCCGGCGCGACGGGGGCCGGATCAGTTTCAGTTTCTGGCCGGGCCGGCGCCGGGTTGACCCGGGCCGCCACCGCATCGGGGGCCGCCACCAAGCCGGCGGCCAAAGCCTGGGCAGCCTGCGCTTCTGATCCCCCTTTGAAGGCCAGCGGCGCCAGGCGGTGGCGGCGCAGCAGCGTGACGAGCCCCGCGAAATCCACCGCTTCCGAATCGGGCGCCAGCGCCGACAGGTCGATCACCAGCGGTTCGTTGTCGAAGAAATCCGGCAGATCGCCGTACTGCTGCGTCAGTTCGGACGCCAGGGCAGCCAGATCCGCGGACTTCAGGCGCAACGCCAGCAGGGGAAGGTTCGCGCTCTTGATTTCGAACGTGGCAGGCGCGCTTCCTGCGAGGGCAACGGACATGGGGAGGGAGGAAACGGCAACGGAAAGGAGGCCTCATCTTACCAGCCGGGTCCCGTCGGACCGGCCCGGGCTGCGGCGGGCGCGCGACCATCCGGTTGGGGACAACCGGATCCCGCAGATGTCGGAACTCAAGCAGTGTGGATAAACCCGAATTTCCTTTGCCGATCAATGGCTTGCAACGATGAAAACGGTGTGGGCAAGGTGTCCGAACCTTGATGGACCAACGCCGTTTTTCCGTCGCTTATCCCCGTTCAGCCGCGTTTCCTGCACCGGCTGTCCACAGCTTGTCCGTCACAGCGGGTGGGTGACCAGACGGAAGTCCGGATCGTCCGCGTAGGCCTTGATGCTGAAGCCCAGGCTCTTCATCAGCTTGAGCATGCCGGGGTTGTTGGTCAGCACCAGGCCGACGATCTCGGTCAAGCCCTTTTCACGCGCGACGTCCATGATGCTGAGCATCAGCCGCGAACCCAGGCCGCGGCCGCCGAAGTCATCGGCCACCACCAGCGAGAACTCGCAGCTGGAGCTGTCAGGGTTGGTGATGTAACGCGAGACGCCCACGATGCGCGAGGTTTCGACCATCTCGCCATCCTCGCCGGCCTTGCGCTCGGTATAGACCGCCACCAGCGCCATCTCGCGGTCGTAGTCGATCAGCGTGAAGCGCGACAACATCGCCGGTGGCAGCTCGTGCAGCGACGAGACGAAGCGGAAGTAGCGGCTCTCCGCGGACAGGCTTCGCACCAGCGTCTGCAGCATGTCGGCATCGTCCGGATGGATGGGCCGGATGGTGTACTGTTCGCCGCCGCGCATCGGCCAGACCTGTTCGTGCCGGGCCGGGTAAGGCAGGATGGCCAGGTGGTTGTACTGGTTGCTGCGCCCGCCATGGGCCGGCTGGATGTTGTCGATGACCACACGCGCATCCACGGCCACAGCGCCCGACTCGTCGACGATGATGGGGTTGATGTCCATTTCGCGCAGTTGCGGCAGCTCGCAGACCATTTCGGACACACGCAGCAGCACGTGCTCCAGCGCGTCCATGTCCACGGCCGTGGCGCCGCGCCACTCGCCCAGCGTCTCGCTCACGCGCGCGCGGTCGATCAGGCTGCGCGCCAGGAACTGGTTCAACGGGGGCAGCTCCATGGCCCGGTCGTTCAAGAGTTCGATCATGGTGCCGCCGGCGCCGAAGGCGATCACCGGGCCGAACGGATCGTCGGTGACCAGGCCGATGTAGATCTCGCGGCCACGCTTGTGGCGCGCCATGTTCTGGATGGTCACACCGTTGATGCGCGCATTCGGCTGGTTGCGCTTCACCGCCTGCATCATGTCGTTGTAGGTGTCGCGCACACCGACCGCGTTCATGACGTTGAGCGCCACACCGTTGACATCGGATTTGTGGGTGATGTCGGGCGAGTCGATCTTCAGCGCCACCGGGAAACCCAGCTGCGTGGCGATCATCATGGCTTCGTTCGCGTTGCGCGCCAGGATGGTCTTGGTCACGGGAATGTGGAAGGCCGACAGCAGCGCCTTCGACTCCATCTCGGTCAGCACGTTGCGGCGCTCGGCCAACACGCTTTCGATCAGCAGCCGGGCGCCCTCGATGTCGGGTTTGGCCAGGGTGGACAGCGGCGGCGGCGTCTGCTGCAGCAGCTGCTGGTTCTGGTAGAAGGAGGCGATGTTGCCGAAGGCGCCCACCGCCGCCTCAGGGGTGCGGAAGGTCGGGATCATGGCGGTGTTGAGCACCGTGCGCGCTTCGCCGACCGAGGCATCGCCCATCCAGCAGGTCAACAAGGGCTTGCTGATGCGGGCCTTGAAATCCGCCAGCGCAGCGGCCACTGCCGCGGCATCGCAGCCGGTCTTCGGCGAGTGGATGACGAGGATCCCGTCGATCTCCTTTTCCTTGCTGGCGGCGTCAAGCGCCAGCCGGTAATGTTCGGGCGAGGCGTCCTCGGACAGGTCGATCAGGTCGCACAGCGATGCCTGCGCAGGCAGGACGGCCTTGAGCGCCTCGGCGCTGGCCGCACTGAGCTGGCCGAGCTGCAGGTTGATCTCGCTGATCCAGTCGGCTGCCAGCACGCCCGGACCGCCCCCGTTGGTGATGATCGCCAGGCGACGACCGACTGCGCGGTAGCGGGACGCCAGGCACTTGGCGGCCGAGAACAGCGCCACGAACGAGCGCACCCGCACCGCACCCGCGCGCCGCAAGGCTGCATCGAACACGTCGTCGCTGCCCACAATGGCGCCGGAGTGGGTTCGCGCGGCCTTGTTGCCGGCGGTCTTGCGACCCGCCTTGAGCACCACCACCGGTTTGGCATTGGCAGCCGCCCGCAGCGCGCTCATGAAGCGGCGCGAGTTGGAGATGCCTTCGAGGTAGACCACGATGCTGTGGGTCTGCTGGTCGGAGGCCAGGAAATCCAGCACCTGCGCGATATCGACCGAGGTGTTCGGGCCGAGCGAGACCACCGTCGAGAATCCGACCGCGTTCTGGCTGGCCCAGTCGAGGATGGACGAGGTCAGCGCGCCCGACTGGGACACCAGCGCCAGCGGCCCCGGCGTTGCCATCGGCCCGGCCACGCTGGCATTGAGCCCGGTGCGCGGTCGCTGGAAGCCCAGGCAGTTGGGCCCCAGCAGGTACATGCCATGGTGGCGCGCGAGCTGGTTGAGCTCGGCCGCCAGCGTGGCGTTGATGCCGGTCGAAATGACCACCGCGGCCCGGCATTTGATGCGCCCGGCAAGGTCGAGCGCCGCAGCCACATCCTCATGCGGCAATGCGATGATGGCCAGATCGGCCCGGGTCTGCGCCAGATCGGCGAGGGTGCCTTTGGTCTGGATGTCGAGAAAGATGAGGTTTCCGCTGAACCGCTGAGCCCGCAGGAACGTGAGCAGGGTCTGCGCCTGGGGTGTCTGGGTGGCGGGGTCGTCCCACTGGCCGGCAAAGACGGCGATGGTGTCGGGTGAAAACAGCGGATTGAGGTAGTGTTTGTCCATAAGGTGTTGTTGGGACCGCCCGCGTGTCCTGCCCGCGGTGGCCCGTGAGTGTTGAAATCAGTCGGCGCCGATCAGGACCTTGACGTGGGCAGCGACGCTGCGGGCCAGTGGGCTGAGCACATAGCCGCCCTCCAGACAGGAAACGATGCGACCTTTGCTGTGGCGTTTGGCCACCTGCATGAGCTGCCGGGTGACCCACTCGTAATCGGCCTCGACCAGACCAAGATTGCCCATGTCGTCTTCACGGTGGGCGTCGAATCCGGCTGAAATGTAGATCAGCTCGGGGCGGAAGGCTTCCAGCGCGGGCATCCAGTAGTCGGTGACGGCTTCTCGGAACTTGTCGCTGCCGGATCGGCTGGGCAAGCCCACGTTGACCATGTTCAACCCTTTGGCCTCCTCGCCGTTGAAGGGGTACAGGCCCTTTTCGAAAATCGAGCACATCAGCACCCGTTCGTCGCCCTTGAAGATGTCTTCGCTGCCGTTGCCGTGGTGGACGTCGAAGTCGATCAAGGCCACGCGCTGCAGTCCGTGCACGTCAAGTGCATGGCGCATGCCGACGGCCACGTTGTTGAAGAAGCAGAACCCCATGCACGCCGCGTGTTCGGCGTGGTGGCCAGGCGGTCGCACGCTGCAGAACGCCGTGGGCACCTCGCCGGAAATCACCAGATCGGTGGCCTTGACCGCCGCGCCGGCTGCGCGCAATGCGGCCTTTAGCGTCCAGGGATTCATGTTGGTGTCGGGATCGACGTGGTAATAACCCTCGCTCGGCGCGCTGGCAAACAGTTCGCGCACGTACAGCGAGGAATGCGCGCGGCCAAGTTGTTCCTCGGTGGCCAGCGGCGCGTCGTACGTGTGCATGTAGTCCAGCAGGCCCTTGACCAGCAGGTGGTCGTTGATGGCGCCCAGGCGCTCGGGGCATTCGGGATGGTGGGGTCCCATTTCGTGGCGGGCGCAGTCGGCGTGGGTAATGAAAGCGGACAACAAAGCAGTCTCCTCATGTTGTAGTCATGGTAAACCCTGAGATTGTTGATCCGGAAATCGGCGCTTGTCTTGATTTGAAGCAATTCTGGGCGCTTCCTGCGGTTCGCGGGGCTTCCCGGTGTTTATTTTCAGGGTGGCGGCTGGATCCTGGTTGTTCTTTCAACGGTATTGTTTCTGAATAGTCGTAGTAGTAGAACCGCGCGATTTCTGTGGACAAACAGGGATTCATCTTTCAATTCAATGACTTGCACGCTGTAAGCCCCTGTGGGTGGAGGGTGGCTGCGGATGTTCGTCCAGATGGAACAACCTTTGCCAATCACCGCATCCTGTGGACAAGCAGGGGCTTGTTCCAGAACTGTCCACAGGCTTGTGCTTTGACGCTCCCGTAGGCGCCCGGTAGAGTCCGGGTCCATGAAACTGCTTCAGAAGTCCGCCTGGTTGCTACTGGGCGCCTTGGTATTCTTTGGCGCGGCCGGCGTGGTGGCCACCTGGGCGCCCGACAAACCGGTCAGCGAGCTCACCGCACGCTGGGCGCAGCCACCCTCGACGTTCATAGAGGTGACCGGTCAACGGGTGCATCTGCGCGACGAGGGGCCGCGGGACAGCGGTGCGCCGGGCGCTCCCTTGGCATCGCTCCCCGTGGTCTTGCTGCACGGCACGTCGGCCAGCCTGCACACCTGGGAAGGCTGGGCCCGGGACCTGCGCGCCGACCGGCGTGTGGTGCGCTTCGACCTGCCCGGATTCGCCCTGACCGGCCCCAACGCGCAGAACGATTATTCGATCGCGACCTACGTGAAGTTCGTGACGGCCGTGGTGGACCAGCTTGGCATCCAGCGCTTCGTGCTGGGCGGAAATTCGCTCGGTGGCCAGATCGCCTGGGCCACGGCGGTGGCGCTGCCGGACCGTGTTGCCGGTCTGATCCTGGTGGATGCCAGCGGCTATGGCGTGGACCCGCGCAATGCGCCGCTGGGTTTCCAGTTGGCTGGCATGCCGGTGGCGCGGGATCTGATGGCCTACACCTTGCCACGCGGTGTGGTGGAGCGCACCGCGCGCTATGTGTACGGCCAGCCCGAGAAGGTGACACCGGAACTGGTGGACCTGTACGTGGACATGACCCTGCGCGAGGGCAACCGCCGGGCCCTGGCGCGGCGCATCGAGCAGGGCTACACCGGCGATCCGGCGGCGATTCGCAGCATCAGACAACCCACCTTGATTCTCTGGGGCGGTCGTGACCGGCTGTTGCCGCTGGAGAACGGCCATCGTTTTGCCAAGGACATTGGCGGCTCGACACTCGTGGTGTTCGACGACCTGGGCCACGTTCCGCAGGAGGAAGACCCGGCGCGCACGGTGGCTGAGGTTCGACGTTTCCTGGCGCAACCGTAGTCCGGCGGAGGCGGCGTTCGGGCGCGGCGAGTTCGGCCGAAGCGGTGAATCAGTGTGATGAAGCGGGGGGCTGCCCGCCTGCGGCCAGCTTCTTCCAGGCCTGGAAACCACCGGCCACCGACAAGGCCTTGGGATAGCCCAGCGATCGCAACAGCGAGGCCGCGGTCAGGCTGCGGCGTCCACTGTTGCAGATGCACAGCAGCAGGTGGTCACGTCCGTGGTGCAACTGGTTGATCATCCGGAAGAAGCTCTGCGCATCCATGTCCTTGGGCTGACCGGCATCGAGGATGTCCTGCTCGTCTTCGGTGAGGGTATGGCCCAGCATGAGCTTGACCTCG
Organism: Burkholderiaceae bacterium; assembly: GCA_046348065.1. Classification (GTDB taxonomy): domain Bacteria; phylum Pseudomonadota; class Gammaproteobacteria; order Burkholderiales; family Burkholderiaceae_C; genus Skiveiella. The sequence goes on along the minus strand of JAXMFA010000005.1, from coordinate 51,124 downwards.
AACATCGGGATGTGGACGGTGTCGGGAATCGCTCCTTTCATCTCGATCTCGAAGGATTGCCGGATGTCGATCATCGTCGCCAGCCCGAGGCGGCAAAGCTCCATCGCGGTGGGCAAGGTGATTTCCAGCGCCGCGCGCTGTTCGGCGGTCATGTCTTTTTCATCGGTCATCGGTCGGTCCATCGGGCTCGGTTGAAGCCCGCATTGTCCCATTGCGCGTCATCCCCAGCGCGAAACGAGCCTGCCGATGCTGTTGCGGGACGGGCCACAGCCCGGCGAGCGGCGAGTGCCGTGCCGTCGCTCAGGCCCCGCCTGTCAGCGAGGCCGCGATCATTCGTTTGAACGGGGTGAAGCGCTCACCCACGTGCAATGCCAGGTTGCGCAAGGCGCGTGCCGGCGGGCTGTCACGGGTGTAGAGCTGGATCACGAGCTGGGTGGCGAGGTACAAGGGCAGCGTGGCGCGGCGCTGGGTCTGCTCGTAGCGTGCCAGGCCGGCGGCGGCAGCCACGTCGCCGCCCGTGGCATGGGCGGCACGCACCGTGCCCGCGAGGTTGTCGATGCTCAGCAGGCCGAAGTTGAAGCCGTGCGCGGTGACCGGGTGCATGCCGACGGCGGCGTCGCCCACGCAGGCGAAACGCTGCGCCACCAGGCGGCGCGGATACACCGCCACCAGCGGGTAGGCGTGGCGGGTACTGGCCAGCGCCATGCGGCCCAGCCGCTGGTCAAACCGTTCCGCCATCCGGGTGTTGAAGGCGGCGGGCTCCAGCGTGAGCAGCGGATCGATGTCCCGGCTGGGCAGGGTCAGCACCACCGACGAGCGGTGTTCGCCGGTGGCCGGGTCGTCGTTCATCGGCAGCAAGGCGAGGGTCTGGCCGTAGCCGAACCATTCCCACGCGGCGTGGTGGTGAGGCTCGTCGTGGGTCATGCAGCACACCAGCATGCTGCGCCCGAAGTCGTGCAGGTCGGCGGCGATGCCCATGGCACGGCGGGTGGTGGAAAACCGGCTGTCGGCGGCGACCAGCAACCGCGCCTTGAGCAGGGTGCCGCTGGCCAGCGTGACATGGGCAGCCTCGGCATCGGTTCGAACGCCGGTCACGGCCTCGCCGGCCAGCAGCGTGATGTCACCGTTTTCCCCGCGTGACTGCTCGACGCATTCAAAGGCGGCGCGCCGGATCAGGTGGTTCGATACCAGCCATCCGAGCTCGCTGCGCCGGCCCAGCGCGTGGTCGATCACCATCGCAAACGGCGACGGGCCGTTCATCACCCGCGCGTCGCGCAAGGGCGACAAGGCCTGCGGATCGATGCGCGCCCACAGGCCGAGAGAACGCATCAGCTGGGCCGAATGCTGCGTCAGCGCGATCTCGCGCCCGTCGAAGGCCGGGTTTTCCAGGGCGGCCAGCGGCTGTTGTTCCACCACGGCCAGACGAAGGCCGTGGCCCGACAGCGCGCGCGCAAGACACAGTCCAGCCGGACCGGCGCCGGAGATGATGAGGTCGTAATCCATGGCGGGCAGGGTAGCGGAGGGATGACGGCGGTTGCTTGAGGCGGGTCAATAGTCCCCGCCGGGATAGCGCATTATTTCTCCATATACCACTGGATGATGAACTTGGCGACGAAGCCCACCATGCCGAAGGCGAGTCCCAGGAAGATCACAAAGGTGCCGAACTTGCCGGCCTTGGATTCCCAGGCCAGGTGGCCGATGATGAACAGCATGTAGAGCATGAATGCGCCCACGCCGAACGTCAGGCCGAACGCGGCGATCTGTTCTTCCGTGAAACCGAACATCAGGGGGCCTCTTTCGGCGGCAACCGTTCCACCAGGCTCGAGGGATCGACCAGATCCCGGTAGGCATGCCAGCTGGCGTGGCCGAGCATGGGGATGACGAAAATCAGGCCGATCAGGAGCGAACCCAGACCCAGCAGCGTGAAGCCCATGATCAGCGCGGCCCACAAGGCCATGGGCATGGGATTGATCAGCACGGTCTGCCAGCTGGTCAGGACGGCCTGGAGGATGGTGGCCCGGCGGTCCAGCAGCAAGGGCATGGACACCACGCTGGAGGCAAACATCGGCGCGGCCATGATGCCGCCCATGGCGAGCCAGAGTTCAAACAGGTAGGAACGGGGGTCGAGCACCACGAACCGGATGAAATCCATCGGTCCATGAATCGGTTGGGGCGCCAGCAGTGTGATCAACGCCGCCGAGGTGAGCACCCAGCCGGTGCCCGCCGCGGCCAGCAACAGGCCGAAGCGCACCAGGCTCCAGTAGCTCGCGGGCAGATCGCGGCGCGACTGCTGCCAGCGGGTCCAGGTGACCACGAGCAGGCGAACGTTCACCGGTTCACCTTTTTCGAGCGCGCGGCTCATCGCGTACAGGCTGGTGGCCAGCACCGGGGCAATCACCAGAAAGCCGGAGAACGCGCCGGCCAACAGCCAGAAGCGGTCACGCGCCAGGTAATAAAGCACGGCACCGAACACCGCCATCGCCGCGCCATGCGCAAAGCTCAGCCAGCCGCAACGGGCCATGTCACGCCAAGCCAGCGCGAGCCATTGCAGGGGACGATCGAACGCGACCTCGCGAACGACGGGCAGGCTCAGCGATGCGGTGGGGGGGTTGGCGGGGTCGGGCACGGCACCGGCGAGCTTAGCGGTGCCACCCGCGCCAGAACTTGATCTGCATCAAGCTCTGGCGGCCTGCGCCCAAGGCGCGGATATATCCTGTCGGTCAGTTGCGAGGCGCGCCCGGGCCGTATCCCATGCCGGGACCCATTCCCATGCCACCCATGCCGCCCATGCCCATGCCGGGGCCCGGTCCGCGACCGCCGCGATCCCCCCGCATACCGCGGTGGATCATGGCGGCCGTGTCGGTGTCGAACGTCTTTTTCTGCTCGGGTGACAGGGTGGCGTAGAACGTCTTGGTGGCGTCTGCGCGCCGGGTCATTTCTGCATCGCGCTGGGCCTTGAAGGCTTGCATCTTCTCGATGCGTTCCGGCGTGGTGAGCTTGTCCATTTCGGCGCGGAACTGGGCCCGGTCGCTTGCCATGCGTGGCGAGGGCTGCATGGCAGCGGCAAAGGTGGTCCAGGCGCTTTCCTGGGCGGAAGTGAGCTGCAGTCTGGTCTTGAGGTTCGCCATGACCTGGGCATGCCGGGCCGCGCGTTGGGCCTCGAACTTGGCCGGATCGCCCTGGGCCATGCGGCCCATGCCGGCGCCCATGCCAGGTCCCATGCCAGGACCGGGACCACCCATGCCTTGGGCCTGGGCACTGGCACCGAACAGAACCATCAGGCTGGCGATCAGCAGGTTTTTGTGAGCGTGTTTCATTTGGGCTTCCTTTCTTGGAGAAGAGACCTGATCGGCAAGAGTCCTTTCAGGTTGGAAGCCAGTGTGCGCCGGTCATGTATCGCGAACATTGCCCTGTGGCAAGGGCATGTAAAGTTTGGTTGCTGGCCTGTGGCGCACCGGCTGCGCCACAGGCGGCGGGATCAGTTGCGCCGGGGTGTGCTGGGGACAAAGGGCGCGCGGCCCGCAATGTGGCGGAAAATGATGCGGCCCTTGGTGAGGTCGTAGGGCGAGAGCTCCAGCGACACCTTGTCACCCGCGAGAATGCGGATGTGGTTCTTTCGCATCTTGCCCGCGGTGTAGGCGATCAGCTGGTGACCGTTGTCCAGCGTGACGCGAAAACGCGAGTCGGGCAACACCTCGTTCACCAGACCGCTCATTTCAATCAGTTCTTCCTTGGCCATGGCCATCACTCCTGCAAGCTGTGAATACGAACACCTGGGGAGCCGGAGTGGTGCGCTGGCGGAAGTGGCCGCGCGGACCGGGGGGCGAACCCCGCTTATCCGGCACCCGCTGGGTGCGCGGTTCACACTGGGCAATCCGGGCTTTGGACTGTGCTGCGCCTGCCGGGCAGGCGAGAATAAATGGCAACTTCTTGTTGAAGGCGAAGTGTGAACGCAACCGCGCATTATAGCGGGGTGGCGTTGCCGCAGTAGGGGATGGCCCCCATACGTCCGGGAGGATCAGACGCGGCCGGCCGGCAGGGCTGCCGTGCCGCCGCGTCTGCCGGTGCGTGACTCAGGCCTTGTTCTTGGTCGCGCAGGTGTTGAAGCCCAGGATGGCGTAGGGTGGGCACCAGCCGAGGGCGCCGGTTCCCAGCAACACCAGGCCCAGCCAGCCCCACCAGCCCACAGTGCCGGTGGCGGCCAGGCCGACCAGCACGAGGCCGACGACGATGCGAAGAATGCGGTCGATGCCGCCGACGTTTTGGGTCATGGAAAAAGCTCCTTCGGTTGATGGAGACCCGATTGAATCCCGACCGGGGCCTCCCGGTCTGTGACACAAGTCACGCAGCGGGGCAGAGCGGCTGCACGGTCTCAGCCCTGAAGCGTGGCGGCGAGGGCGCGCAAGGCCGGACTGTCGGCGATGTGGATGCGCTCGCGCCCCAGGCGCACCCAGCCCTCGCGCTCGAATCGGCGCAGCAGCCGCGTGACGATTTCACGCACCGTGCCCAGTTCGTCGGCAAGCTGCTGGTGCGTGATCGCGAGGTCCTGGCCGCGGCCCAGCAGCGCGGCCGCCAGGCGCTGATCCAGCCGGCGAAAAGCCACCGCGTCGATCAGCCCGGTCAGGTCGGCCATGCGTTCGGCGAACAGGCCGAGCACCTCGTCCCGGAAGGCCGGGGTTTCCAGCCACCGGTTGAACAGCGGCGGTGGGATCAGCAGCAGGCTGCTGTCCCGCGTGGTGACGCCGCTGGCCGATAGCGGCTGGCTGCGGAACAGGCAGGCGCTGGAGACCAGACACAGCTCGCCGGGTACCACGCGGTACAGTTCCAGCGAACGTCCGTCACCCGAGTGTCGCGACACCTTGACTTCGCCTTCGAGAACCAGCGGAAAGCCCTGGCAGGGCGCGTTTTCGCTGAACAGCTCGGTGCCGGCCGGTACGCGCACCGGGGCGAGGCCGCTGTCGGCGCTGTCCGGTGCCGGCTGGCATTCGGCCAGGGCCGGATACAGGTCGAAGAGGGAGGAGCCAGCCGCGCGCATGCCGCGAGTCTAGCGCCGGGGCTCAATGGCAGGAAGGCGCCGGTGTGCCGGCCAGGTCGTCAAGGATCGGGCAGTCCGGTCGGTTGTCGCCCTGGCAATGGGCCAGCAGGGCCTGCAAGGACCGTTGCATCGCCTGCATCGCCTCGATGCGGGTGGCGAGATCGTCCACATGGCGTTGGGCGATGCGCTTGACGCTGGCGCTGGCGCGCTGGCGGTTGCGCCACAGGTCGACCAGCTCGGCAATCTCGGCCATCGAGAAGCCGAGGTCGCGGGCACGCTTGATGAAGCGCAGCGTGTGCACATCGCCTTGCGAATACTGGCGGTAGCCGCTGTCGGTGCGCGTGACCGTGCCCAGCAGGTCGAGCGATTCGTAGTGGCGCAGCATCTTGGCCGAAATGCCTGACAGCGCGGCGGCCCGGCCGATGTTCACCGGAAAGAGGGTGCCATCGGCTGCCCGCGCATGGGCGCCGGGCGTGCGGGCGTCAGTCCGCGACGGCATAGCCCTCTTCGGCGATGGCCTTGGCCAGCTCCTCGCGTGGCAGGTTGGAATCGACCTGGACGCGGTTGGCAGCGCGATCGATTGCGACGGCGGCGGCGGGGTCGCGTTGCTGAAGCGCGCGCTTGACGGCCATTTCGCAATGGCCGCAGGTCATGCCGGTGACGGTGAAAGTCTGGTTCATGGGTAATCCTCCTGAGAAAACATACAAGGGAATCGTAGTGTGAACCTTGCCATCATGGCAAGGTCAAGCCTTGGCCAGACCGTCGCTCCCGGCAAGGACCGCCAACCGGTGCCCGGATTGCCTCCGGGCAGACAAGTGAGAGAAAACCGGCGCCCTGCCCGGCGCGCAACGTCACGGACGGGGATGGCATTCATCGACTTCGGGGCGCTTGACCTTGCCATCATGGGAAGGATTAGGCTTGCGGGCATGAACAATCCTGACTCGACCCTGGCCACTCTGGACATCGGCATCGGCGGCATGACCTGCGCGTCGTGCTCGGCACGGGTGGAGCGCGCCCTTCGGAAGGTGCCGGGCGTGCAGGACGCCGCGGTCAACCTGGCCACCGAATCGGCACGCATCACCTTCGCGGCGGATCAGACGATGGACGCGCGGCTGCGCCGCGCGGTGCGCGATGCCGGCTACGAGCCGCGCGCAGCCGACGCGCTGGCGCACGAGCCGGACGCGTCGCCCTGGGCGGGCTTCGGGCCGGTGGCAGCGGGCCTGCTGCTGTCGGTGCCGCTGGTGCTGCCGATGCTCGCGGGGCTGTTCGGCCAGCACGCGATGCTGCCGGCGTGGCTCCAGTTCGTGCTGGCCACGCCGGTGCAGTTTGTTCTGGGCGCGCGTTTCTACAAGGCGGGCTGGCACGCCCTGCGGGCGCTGAGCGGCAACATGGACCTGTTGGTGGCCATTGGCACCAGCGCCGGTTGGGCGCTGTCCATGTGGCTGTGGCTGACCGCGGCGCCCGGCACCGAGCCGCACCTGTATTTCGAGGGCTCGGCGCTCGTGATCACCCTGGTCATGCTGGGCAAATGGCTGGAAACCCGTGCCAAGCGGCAGACCACCGCCGCCATCCGCGCGCTGCACGCGCTGCGACCGGAGCTTGCGCACCTGATCCGTGGCCGCTGGCCCGCTGCAGCGACGGGCCGCCCCGAGCAAAGCGCGGCCCCCTCGGGGGGCAGCGACCCACACAACGTGGGGGAGCGTGGGGGCCTGACGGTCGACGTTCCCGTGGCCGAAGTGCTGGTGGGCGACCGTCTGGTGGTGCTGCCTGGCGAGCGCGTGCCGGTGGACGGCACGCTGCTGGAAGGCAGCACCCAGGTGGACGAGTCGATGTTGACCGGCGAGCCGCTGCCGGTGCCGCGCGATCCCGGCGATCGGCTCACCGGTGGCTCGATCAATGGCGACGGAAGAATCGTGCTGCAGGTAACGGCGGTGGGCGGCGAAACCGTGCTGTCGCGCATCATCCGCCTGGTGGAGGACGCGCAGGCGGCCAAGGCGCCGATCCAGCGCCTTGTGGACCGGGTGGCCGCGGTGTTTGTGCCGGCGGTGCTCGGGATCGCTGCGCTCACGCTCGCGGGGTGGATCTGGAACGGGGCGCCATTCGAAACCGCATTGATCCGCGCCGTGGCGGTGCTGGTGATCGCCTGTCCCTGCGCGCTCGGGTTGGCGACGCCGACGGCCATCATGGCCGGCACCGGGGTGGCGGCGAAACACGGCATCCTGATCAAGGACGCGCAGGCATTGGAGCTGGCGCACCGGGTGGACGTGGTGGCTTTCGACAAGACCGGCACGCTGACGCGGGGCCGGCCGGTGTTGATCGACCTGGTGGCTGCCGAAGGGCTGGACGCCGGCGAGTTCCTGAAGACCGCAGCGAGTCTTCAGAGCGGCAGTGAACACCCACTGGCGCGCGCCGTGGTGGCAAACGCGAACGACAAAGGACTTCGGGTTGACCCGCCGCAAGCCGTGCGCGCCGTGCCGGGGCGAGGCACGGAAGGCGAGGTGGATGGGCGCCAATACCTGATCGGCAGCCTGCGCTGGATGGGCGAACTCGGCATGGCGCTGGGGCCGCTGGCTGCCCGCGCCGCCGAATTGGAGCGACAGGGGGCGACGGTGTCGGCGATGGGCGAACGCATCGACGGCGGCCACCTCGTGCCGCGGATGCTGATGGCCTTCGGCGACGAACCCAAGCCCGGCGCACAGGCCGCGCTGGCGGAGTTGCGTGCACGCGGCATCCGGCCAGTGATGATCAGCGGCGACAACCGGGGCGCCGCCGAGGTCATGGCGCGCCGTCTCGGCCTGCGGCCCGAGGACGGAGAGGTCATGGCGGAGGTGCTGCCCGGCGACAAGGCGGCGCTGGTGGCGAAACTCAGGACAGGCGAGCGTGGGGGCACACATGTCGTCGGCATGGTCGGCGACGGCGTCAACGACGCGCCGGCGCTGGCGGCGGCCGATGTGGGTCTGGCGATGGGCAACGGCACCGACGTGGCCATGCACGCGGCTGGCATCACGCTGATGCGCGGCGAGCTTGGCCTGGTGGCGGCCGCGCTGGACATTTCGGACCGAACCGTGGCCAAGATCCGGCAGAACCTGTTCTGGGCCTTCGCGTACAACGTGGCCGGCATTCCGCTGGCGGCGCTGGGCTACCTGAACCCGGTGGTGGCTGGCGCGGCGATGGCGCTCAGTTCGGTCAGCGTCATGGGCAACGCCCTGTTGCTCAAGCGCTGGAAACCCGCGGCTGCCAGCCCGGCCGACGTGCCTGAGCACTGAAATACTTGACTTGAATCATGGCGCAAAATGCCGGGTGCTGGCATTGTCCCTACACTCGGCACCAGACTTTGAGGAGACCGCCATGAAACACACCAGCCTTCAGATCATCCGGGACGAGCATGCGTCCTTAGCGGCCATGTTGCAGTCGATGCGCATGATGGTGGAGCGCGGCCCGGCGGACAACCCGGAGAATTTCTTCGATGTCATGCGCGCGATGTTGTTCTACATCGACGAGTTTCCCGAGCGCCTGCACCATCCGAAAGAGTCGAACCTGCTGTTTCCGCGGGTGGCCAAGGCGGTGCCGCAGGTCATGGGCACGGTGGACCGGCTGGAGCGCGACCACATGCACAGCGAACGTTCGGTGCGCGACGTGCAGCACCTGCTGCTGTCGTGGGAACTGCTGGGCGAGTCGCGCCACCAGGCGTTCACCGACGCATTCAAGCAGTATGTCGACGCCTACCTGGAGCACATGCGGCTGGAGGAAGAGGTCATCCTGCCCGAGGCCGAGAAGGTGCTGACCGAGGACGACTGGAAGGAACTCGACGCGGCGTTCGAGACCAACTGCGATCCGCTGACGGGCAAATACCCGCCCGATCCGGCCTACGACCGGCTGTTCACGCGCATCGTGATGCGCGCGCCCGCGCCGATCGGTCTGGGCAGCTGAGGCCTCAGGCCCCCAGCGCCGGGTAGTCGGTGTAGCCCTTTTCTGCGCCGCCGTAGAAGGTGGCGCGGTCGGGGGTGTTGAACGGGCCGCCAGTGCGCAGACGCGCCACCAGATCCGGGTTGGCGATGAAGGCCTTGCCGAAGGACACCAGGTCGGCCCCCGATGCGAGCGCCTGTTCGGCCAGCGCGCCGTCGTAACCGTTGTTGACCATCCAGGCGCCGGTGCCGCCGGCGTCGCGCCAGGCCTTGCGCAGCGCGTCGTAGTCGAAGGGCCGCTCGGCCATTTCGCGCGGCCCGCCGGTGGAGCCTTCGATGACGTGGAGGTAGGCCAGATCCAGCGGCGCCAGTTCGCGCACCACGTACTCGAACAGGGGCTGGGGGTTGGCGTCGACGATGTCGTTGGCCGGGGTGACCGGTGACAGGCGGATGCCCGTGCGTCCGCCACCGATGGCGCCGGCCACGGCGCGCGTGACTTCCAGCAGCAGGCGGGCGCGGTTGGCGATGCTGCCGCCGTAGGCATCGGAGCGCTGGTTGGCGCCGGTCTTGAGGAACTGGTCGATCAGGTAGCCGTTGGCGGCGTGGATTTCGACGCCGTCGAAGCCGGCGCGAACGGCGTTGAGCGCGGCGCGCCGGTAGTCCTCGACAAGGCCGGGAATCTCGGACAGCTCCAGCGCGCGCGGCGCCGACGTGTCGGCGAAGGTGGGCACACCGTCGCGGATCAGCACGGTCTTGGTCTTCGCGGTGATGGCCGAGGGCGCCACTGGCGCCTGACCGCCGGGTTGCAGGTCCACATGCGAGACCCGGCCCACGTGCCACAGCTGCACCGCGATGCGCCCGCCGGCTGCGTGCACCGCGTCGGTCACGGTTTTCCAGGCCGCCACCTGCTCGTCGCTCCACAAGCCTGGCACGTCGGCATAGCCCTGGGCCTGGTGGCTGATGGCGGTGGCTTCGGTGATCAACAGGCCGGCGCTGGCGCGCTGGACATAGTAGGTGGCCATCAGCGGGGTGGGGATGGCGCCCGGCGCGCGGTTGCGCGTGAGGGGCGCCATCACAACGCGGTTGGCCAGGCTCAGCGCGCCGGCGCGGACGGGGTCGAACAGGGTGGTCATGAGGCAGGATCTTTCGTGAAGAGTGCGGATGAAACGCGGGCGACGCCGGCCAGGGACGTACGGGCCCACAATGCCGAAGCTATGTTGGAGCCGAGCCCCCATTCTCAAGCCTCGCCGCTGTCGCTTGCGGGACTGGCACTGGCCTTGTCGGCGGGCGCGGCCGTGTCGCTGGGCATCACCCGGTTTGCCTACGGCCTGCTGCTGCCCGAAATGCGGGCCGACCTGGGCTGGAACTACGCGCTGGCCGGGACGATGAACACGGTCAACGCGCTGGGCTACCTGGTGGGCGCGCTGCTCATGCCGCGGCTGCTGCGCCGGTTCGGGGCGGCCGCCCTGCTGTTGTGGGGAGCGCTGGCGGCCAGCGTGTTCATGGGCCTGAGCGGGTTCTTTGTGGACGCCACGCCTTTGCTTGCACAGCGCTTTCTGGCCGGATGGGCCAGCGCGCTGGTGTTTGTCTCCGGCGGACTGCTGGCCGCGCAACTGGCGGCGGTGCAGCCCGGGCGCGCGGGGCTGCTGATCGGGTTGTACTACGGCGGTACAGGCTGGGGCATCCTGGTGTCGGCCCTGCTGGTGCCGCCGGTGCTGCAGGCGGCCAGGGCGACCCCGCACGGGTGGGCCTGGGCCTGGTGGGCGCTGGCGGGTGTGTGCCTGGCGGCCAGCGCGGTGCTGGGGTGGCCGGCTCGGAGACTACAGAAAGAAGAGCGTCCGGTGGCCTTTCCGCGCCGGGATACGAACGATCTGACCCGGAATACAGGGCTCAGATGGCGCCCGCTGGGCTTTGCACTGGCCGGCTACGGCCTGTTCGGCGTGGGCTACATCGGCTACATGACGTTCGTGATTGCGCTGTTGCGCGGCCAAGGGGTGGGCGCCGAGGCGGTGACGGTGTTCTACGCGCTGCTGGGATTGGCGGTGGTGGCCTCCTCGCGCATCTGGGCCGGTCTGCTGGACCGGTATCGGGGCGGCGAGGCGCTGGCGATCCTGAACGCCTTGCTGGGCCTGGCCACGCTGGCGCCGGCCCTCACCACCGCGTGGCCGGTGGTGCTGGGCTCGGGGCTGCTGTTCGGCGCGGTGTTTCTGTCGGTCGTGGCCTCGACCACGGCGCTGGTGCGACACAACCTGCCGCAGGCGCAGTGGCCTGCCGGCATCAGCGCCTTCACCATCGTGTTTGCGGCCGGGCAGATCGTGGGGCCGACGCTGACCGGCTGGATCGCCGACGGCCCGGGCGGGTTGGAGCGGGGGTTCCTGTTCTCGGCCGGTGCCCTGTGGCTGGGCGCGGCGTTGGCGGCGTGCCAGCGCCCGCTGGCCCACTGATGCGCCCCGGGGTGAAGGGGATCAGCCGAGCAGGTCGCGCAAGGCGGCCTCGTACATCGAGGTCAGGTTGTCCATCACCTCGAACACCCGTTCGCTGGTGGTGGCGACGGTTTGCAGGGTTTCGGGGCTGGGCGTTTTTGTGAGCGCCCCTTCGTAGAACAGCCACTGCGCCGCGGCCAGCTCCAGCTCGTTGCGGATCGCCGGCGTGGAGATCGGCGCGGCTTGCAGGCTGGCCAGCGCCTGCTTGAACTCGGCGCGGGCGTCTTCGAGCTGTTTGCGCACGGGCGGCGTGTCATGGCCGGCGGCGATCAGGAAGTAGCCGCGCGCGGCGCGTTGCGACAGCATGCGCTGACGCCCCGCCACGTTGACGATCTTCGCGCTGCTCTGCTGGGACAGGCCTTCGTAGGCCTTGGTCAGGCGGTCAGCCGAGCCCAGCATCACGTCGGCGGCGGCGGCCACGTCCATGTTGGATTCGCGCCGGGGTGTGCCGGCTAACAGCGTGGTGAGGTCGGCTGTGTCTTTTTCGAGTACCTGCAGCAGCTTGCGCACGTCGGGTGGCGGGTTGCCGCCGGCCAGATCACCGATGTTGCCGGCCATGATGCGCTGGCTGGACAGGCTGATTTCACGCGCCTTGTCGGGCAGCACGTTCAGGGTGGCCTGGACGTAGGCCTTTGAGGCGCGTTGCGACAGCGCCCGCATCTTGCCGGAGCGGTTGATGGCCACGCTCAGCGGCAGCTGGCCCTTGCCCTGTGCCCAGGCGAGCCGGGGCAGCGGCCACAGCAGGGCGGCGGCCCCGTAGAGCAGGGCGCGGCGGGAATGGATCGGGGTCGGTACAGCGGGCATGGCGGCTTCCTCGGGTTCGATTCGTCGAATGTAGAACCGGGTGCACCGATGCGAAATCCGCCGATGGAGGTAGCCCCATCGTCCGGAAGAACTAGGAGCGCGGGCCGACCGCCTTGGCGGCGCAGCCTTGTGGTGGTGGGCTGGGGGAGAGAAGGCCCGCTGCGCTCAGCGCACCACCAACACCGGCCGCGCCGACAGCGTCACCACCTTGCCGGCCACGCTGCCGAGCACCAGTTTCTGCACACCGCTGCGGCCGTGCGAGCCGATCACGATCAGGTCCACGGCCAGTTCGTCGCTGAGTTCCACGATGCCACGCGCGGCCTGCATGTTTTCGACCAGGCGCACCTGCAGCTGCACCCCGGCGGCGGCGGCCTGGTCGGCCAGGGCGATGAACACCTGGGCCGAGGCGTCCTGGGCCGCGTTCACGTAGGACTGGAAGGCCATCGGATTGACTTCGCCGATGCCGATGTAGGGATAGGGGTCGGCGACGTAGGCGGCGGTGACATGGGCGCCGTGGACGCGCGCGAGCTCCAGGGCTTTCTTGGAAGCGTGTTCGGCGCTGGCGGAGCCATCGGTGGCGAGGAGGATGTGCTTGAACATGGGATTCGCTTTCTGCGGAGGTCGGAATGACCTCATTCTGCGCCGGAAGTCAGGTCTTGTAGCCCGGGTCGGTGCGATCGAGCTTGCGCAACAGCGCGGGCCAGACGAAGGCGCCGCCCAGGCCGCCGGTCTGTACCCGCATCGCCTCGGCGACGCCCTGCACGATGGCCGGGTTCACCGCGGTGAGGCCTTCCATGCCGCTCTGGCCGGCCAGCGCGTCGACCTGGATGCGGCAGGTGTTCTCGAACGTGAACATGCTCAGGAAGGCATCGGCAATCGTGCGGCCCACGGTCAGCAGACCATGGTTGCGCAGCACCAGGAAATTGGCCTGTCCCAGGTCGGCCTGCAGGCGCGGTTTTTCCTCGTCGCGGAAGGCCACGCCTTCGTAATCGTGGAAGGCCAGCGAGCCCAGGACGAAGGTGCTTTGCTGGCTGATCGGCAGGATGCCGTGTTTCTGCGCGCTGACCGCCACGCCGGCGCGCGTGTGGGTGTGCAGCACGCAGCCGGCCTCGGGCCGGGCCTCGTGCACCGCGCTGTGGATGACGAAACCGGCCGGGTTGACCGGGAAGGGGGTATCGTGCAGCTTGTTGCAGGCCATGTCCACCTTGACCAGGCTGGACGCGGTGATCTCGTCGAACATCAGCCCGTAGGGGTTGATCAGGAAATGGTGGTCGTCGCCGGAGACCGCCTCGGGCAGCTTGGCGCTGATGTGGGTGAAGACGAGGTCGCTCCAGCCGTACAGCGCCACGAGGCGGTAGCAAGCCGCGAGGTCGCAGCGCAACGCCCACTCTTCGGGGCTCACGATGTCTTTGAGGGACGGGATGTGCATGGGGTCTCCGGGGTCGTGGTTGTGGCGGGCAAGCTTACTGCGGGGCGGTCAGGCTTTCCAGTCGCGCAAGGTACAGCATGGCGTGATGGCCGCCGTCGTCGCGTGTGCCGCACATGTCGGCCGAGGGCTGGAGCTGGCCGCAGACCGCTGGGCGTTCGGACCGACCGAAGATGCGGCAGCACTTGGCCTCGTCGAGTTGGGCGCAGCGCACGCCCGCCGGTTTGCCCTGCGGCATGCCGGGAATCGGCGAGCTGATGGAGGGCGCGATGCAGCAGGCGCCGCAGCCGGGGCGGCAGTTCATGCGCGCCGGGCTGGCAGCGGTGCGCCTGGGGGGCATCGGGAGTGCATCAAAAAAGATAGCGCCTTGTGGCCGGTTGGCGCTGGGATTGGCAGGTTTTTATCCCAATTTTGGCCCCCGGATGGCCTGCAGGGGCCCCGTGGCGATGCCGCAGGCGCCGGTTCAGCCATGGGCCAGGCGCCGGCTGGCCCACAGCACCTGCTCCACCACGGCGCGCACCCGCTCGCGGTTGCCCGCGTCGGCAAGGTGGCCCCCGGCATCGAAGGCGTCGGCCGCGCGCGACAGCGCGAACTGCTGGGGCGCCACCCAGCACGCCAGATTGGCCAGCAGCGGCGCGAGGTGGCTCAGCGAACGCAGACCGCCCAAGGCGCCGGGCGAGGCGCTGAGCAGGCCGACCACCTTGCCCTCGAACGGACGGGTGCCGCTGGACCATTCGGGATGGCCTTTCACCGGGCTGGAGACCCAGTCGAGCGTGTTTTTCAGCAAGGCCGTGTAGCTGCCGTTGTACTCGGGCGAACAGATGATCCAGCCCGGGTGCGCGTGAAACAGTTCCTTGAGCCGGATGGCTGCTTCGGGCGTGCCGCGGGCTTCGAGGTCGGCGTTGTAGATCGGGAGCTCGAAGTCCGCCAGCTCGATGTGCGTGACCGTGGCACCCGCGGCGCGCGCCAGGTCCGCGGCCTCCCGGGCGAGCTTTCGGTTCCACGAGCCGGCCCGGGTGCTGCCGGCAAAGACGAGAAGCGGGTTCGAAGTGTCCATGCGGGGATTGTGCCTCGCATGTTCCAGCCCGTCGCGCTGCCAGGGTTACGGATACAGCCCGCGCAGCTCACGCGCCTGCAATATGCGCTTGCAGGCCACGATGAAGGTGGCCGTGCGCAGGCTGACCTGGTTGTCCTGGGCCACCTGCCAGACGGCGGCAAACGCCTCTTTCATGATGCGGACCAGGCGCGCGTTGATCTCGTCCTCGGTCCAGAAGAAGCTGGAGAAGTCCTGCACCCACTCGAAATAGCTCACGGTCACGCCGCCGGCGTTGGCGATCACATCGGGCACCACCAGCACGTTGCGGTCGTGCAGGATGTCGTCGGCCTCGGGCGTGGTGGGGCCGTTGGCGCCTTCGATCACCATGCGGGCGGTGATGTCGCCGGCGTTGGCAGCGGTGATCTGGCTTTCGAGCGCCGCAGGGATCAGGATGTCGCAGGGCACGCGCCAGAAGGCCTCGTCGGCCAGCTTTTCGGCTGCGGCAAAGCCCGCCACGCTGCCGGTGATGCGCACATGCTCCAGCAGCGCGGGCACGTCAAGTCCGGCCTCGCGATACACGGTGCCGCCATGGTCCTGCACCGCGACGATGCGGGCGCCGGCCTCGGCAAAGAGTTTGGCGGCAATGCCACCCACGTTGCCGAAACCCTGCACCGCGATGCGTGCGCCGCGCAGTTCCAGGCCGGTGAGCCGGCAGGCCTCCACGCCCACGGTGAACACACCGCGCCCGGTGGCTTCGCGCCGGCCCAGCGAGCCGCCCAGCGCGACCGGCTTGCCGGTCACGACGCCGGTGGCGGTGGCGCCCTCGTTCATCGAGTAGGTGTCCATCATCCAGGCCATGGTCTGCTCGTTGGTGTTCACGTCGGGCGCCGGGATGTCCTTGTTCGGGCCGATGATGATGCCGATCTCGCTGGTGTAGCGGCGCGTGACGCGTTCGAGCTCACCGATGGACAGCTTGCGCGGGTCCACGCGGATGCCGCCCTTGGCGCCGCCGTAAGGCACGTTGACGGCCGCGTTCTTGACGGACATCCAGGCCGACAGCGCCATCACCTCCGACAGCGTGACGTCCTGGTGGAAGCGCACCCCACCCTTGCCGGGCCCGCGCGAGGTGTTGTGCTGCACGCGGTAGCCCTCGAAATGGGCCACGCTGCCATCGTCCATGTGGATCGGTACGTCCACGATCAGGATGCGCTTGGGGCGCTTGAGCGTCTCCACCCAGCGCGCCAGATGGCCGAGGTAGGGCGTGACGCGGTCCACCTGCTTGAGGTAATTGCCCCACGGGCCGAGCTGGTCGGCTTGCAGGTAGGACGGAAGGGCTTGGGCAGCTGCGGGGGTGTTGGCCTGAGCCATGGCGGGTCTCCTCGGTGGTTTGGAATGAGCCGTTAGCTTAGACCGGCGTCCAAGCCTTGTCCAAGGCTGGATGCTTGGGGGGTTATGCGTTTGTCGCATGACGCGCCCTTGCCCGCCAGGACACCCGCTCCGGGCGGTCAGCGTTCGCCTGGATTGCGGTAGCCGTGGCGTTCGAGCATGCGGTAGGCGGTGCGCTCGGACACGCCCAGGGCTTCGGCCACCTGGCGGCGGTTGCCACCGTATTTGGCCAGCAGGCGACCGAGGTATTCGCGCTCGATGGCTTCCAGCGTGGGTTCGCCGGTGAGCACCAGGCTGTCGGCTGGCGCCGCCGGGCCGGCGCCGGGGCCGTGGTCGCGGCGGTGGTCGAGCGCGCGCTGCACCACGCGCTCCAGTTCTTCCAGATCCACCGGCTTGACCAGGTAGTCGGCCGCGCCCAGACGCATCGCCTCCACCGCCTGCGTGACGTTGCCATAGGCCGTGAGCATCACCACCGGCAGACGGGCGGCGAGTTCGCGCAGGGGCACGAAATCGGCCGAATCCGGCAGTTTCAGGTCGAGCAGCACCAGGTCGGGCTGCAAGGCGGGCAGGCGCTGGCGCGCGCCCGCCCAGGTGTCGGCGCTGCCCACGGCGTGCCCGGCTTTGGCGAGTTGGCGGGTCAGCAGGCGGTTGAGTACGGGGTCGTCTTCGACCACCAGCACGGTGCTCTGGGTGGATCTGGGTTCCGGGGTCATGGCGGTGGCGGCGTGGAGGGCGCGTCCGACGGGGATTCTGCCCTGCGCAGGACCAGCGTGAACACGGTGCCCTGGCCGGGGTGGCTGCTGACGCCGATCTGCCCGCCGAAATGTTCGACCAGGCTCTTGCAGATCGACAGGCCCAGTCCCATGCCGTGCTGGCCGTCGGCGCGCCGGCTGAAGAAGGGCAGAAAGATGCGCGGCAGGTCTTCGGCGGCGATGCCGGTGCCGGTGTCGCCCACGGTGATGCGAACGTGCTGCCCGTCCAGCGCTTCGGCGGCGATGTGGATGCGCCCGCCCTGGGGCATCGCGTGCAAGGCGTTGTGGACCAGGTTGACGAACACCTGGCGCAGTTCGGCCCGGTCGCCCAGCACCAGGCAGCCGGCCGGGCGGACATCGACCGTCGCGGCCACGCCGCGCTGGCGGCATTCCTCGCCGAGCAGGGCCAGCACATCGTCGATGGCCGCAGCGAGCGACACCGGCTCCGGGTTTTCGCCCGGTGGGTGGCTCATCTGCATGAGGCGGTCGGTGGCCAGGACGGCGCGGTCGATCTGGTCGTCCACGAGTTCAAGGTATTCGACGAGCTCTTCGTGGCTGATGTTCTTGGCCTTCAGGCCTCGCAGGCTGGCCTGCAAGGCGAGACGGATGGAGGCGAGCGGGTTGTGGATTTCGTGGGCCACGCCGTTGGCCAGCAGGCCGATGGTGGCCAGGCGCTGTTCCTGCGAGAAGCGGATCGAGCGCTCCAGGGGTCGCAGCACCTCGACCGTGAGCCATTCACCGTCGGCCGACAGGGGCGCGGCTTCGATTTCGACCGGGATGTCGCTGCCGTCGCGGTGGCGCAGGCTCATGACGGTGCGCAAGGTGTGCCGCGAGCGCCGCAATTCCGCCACGGGGCAGGTGACCAGGGTGGACGGGCAGGGCTCGTCCAGGCCCCGGCCGACGCGGTGGCAACAGGCCTGCACGATGTCGGCGTGCGCCTGGCCGGTGAGCTGGCCGTAGGCCGCGTTGGCGATGCGGATGCGGTAGTCCGGGCCGACCACCAGCACCGGGTCGGGGATGGCGTCGACCAGTTGTTGCAGAAAGCTCTGCTGGGCGCGCAGCGAGCCGACGGTGGCGTCGATGCGTTCGGCCATCTCGTCGAAGTGGTGGCCGAGGCGGGCGAACTCGTCGCGGCCCGGCATTGCGGCGCGGGCGCCGGTGTCGCCGGCGGCGATGCGGTCGGCCACGGCGGTGAGTTGTTGCAGGGGCTGGTTGATCTGGCGACGCAGGGTCCAGGCCGTCATGCCGCCGAACAAGGCCAGCGCCGCCAGCCCCAGCGCCAGCAGGCCGGTGTGGGTGTGCCACCCGGTGCCGGCGGGCAGGGGCTCCAGGTCGACCAGCAGCACGCCGTTGACCGGCCGCTCGGCGGGGCTGCGGTGGCACTGGATGCAGCGCGCCTGGTTGGCGATCGGGTAGGCCACGCGCAGCGCGGCGCCTTCTGGGGTGTCGGTCCAGTCGAAGCGGGGGCCGCCGGGTTTGCACCCCGCTTGCAGGCACAGACCGTCCAGGGCGCCGCTCGGGTGCTCGTCCAGAAGCGCGGGCTTGGAGGCGAAACGCACCTGGCCGCGCACATCGAGCAGCCGTGCCTGCGTCACGCCGGGCGCCTGGCCCAGCGCTTCGAGGATGTGCCCGAGGCCGGCCAGGTCGCGGCGCAACATGGCGTTGTGCAGGCTGGCCTCGAACACCGTGGCCAGGCGCTTGGCCGCGACCTCCTGTTCGCTGCGCAGGCTGCGCTGCCCCATCGACAGCGCCAGCGCGGTGAGCACGATGCCCGAGGTGGCCAGTGCGATCAGCAGGCCGGCGAGCAGCCGGCGCGTGACCGATTCAGCGAGCCAGCGGCGCAGGTTGGGGGCGGTGCTCAACGGGCAGCCTCCCAGCGTCGCATGGCGGCACGGGCTTGCGTGGGGTGGCCGGATGCCGGGCTCATGTCGCGTTGCCTGCGGATGGCGCCGAGGTTTGCACCACGCGGTCGGGCCGTACGGGGCGACCACGGCGGCAGGTGGGACAGGGCGCGTGTTCGCTGCTGGCGGCCCCGTGCGCGGGCCGTTGGCGGTGGTAGGTCACGCGGCAGACCGGGCAGGTCTCGCGCTGGAGTTCGAAAACCGGCTGGGGCTGTGAATGAGGTTGGTCGGGACCGGCCAGCGACAAGGCCTGGCAGTCGCAGGCGTCCACGCACAACGCGCAGCCGGTGCACCGGGCAGGGTGCAGGGTCAGCTGGTCGACGGTTCCGTCGGGGTCGGCACGCAGGTTCAGCGCCTGCTCGGGGCAGAGCTTCACGCAGGCCATGCACCAGGTACAGCGGTTGGGATCCAGGCGCGGCTGCCACAAGGGCGCGATGGTCCGGTCTCCCATCACGGTGGCCAGCGTGCGCACCAGGTGGCGCCTTCCACTGGTGAGCGGCGTCATCGTGCTTGCCCTGGTCGGATCGCGCGTTGGCGTGCCGGGGCCTTGCAGCAGTCGCCCCAGGAAACGCCGGCGCCGGGGATCGGGCTGGTCGGAGCGGTTCGCGCGGGCAAGCCATTGCCGGGCGTCGGTCGGAACCAGGGCGGGCACCGGCTGGCCGGCGCGGGTCAGGCGCTCGGCCACGGGTTGCCAGCGCTCTTGCAGGGTTATATCGGTGCGGCGGTCGCAGGTGGCGCAGTTGCCGCTGGTCAGGCGCAGCTGGGTGATCCGGTGGCGTTGCTGCCATCTGAGCACCCAGTCGGGCGTGAGGGTGTGCAGGCAGGGCGTGAAACCGGCCGGGTTGGGTGCCCCGTCGGGCGGTGCAATGCCGGCTCGCTCGCAGGCCAGCCACGCCAGACGGTCTCCATCGGTGGAGACGATGGGCGTCGGCGCCGGGATCGCCAGGGCTTCGAGCGGACAGGCGGCGACGCACAGGCCGCAGCCATCACACCGTTCGGCATCAAAGGAAAGACCCTCATCCAGCAGCTGCCAGGCCTGCCGCGCGCATGCGGTGATGCAGGCCCGACAGGTGGCGCTGGCCACCCGTTGGTGCGCGCAACGCTCCGCATGGATGGTGAGCGTGGGGGTGGACCGGTTCATGGCCGGCTGATGGTAAGGGCGCGGCCGGCCGTTGTCGATCGCGCGCCGGCGTGGCCTGGCGAGGTGCTCAGGCGCCGCAACCGGGCGGAACGTCGGAGCCGGTTTCAACAGTCACCCGGGGCATGACGGCCACCGTGGGCAGCCAGCGCTGGCACTGCTCACACGCCGCCAGCGTGAGGGCCGCCAGCGCCGCGTAAAAGGGCGTTTCGGCGCGCTGGCCGACGCGCTGCGCGAAGTTGGGCAGCCAGCTCATCAGGTGCTGCTTCAGAAAACGGGCTGCCTCGCGCTCTTCGCCGCGCTCCAGCAGCAGGGCCACGAACTGCAGTTCGTGGGTCAGGTGGTCATCGCTCATGACCCGCCAGTCGGGAACCTGGATGCCATGGCGCTTGTAGAACTCGCGCACTGCGAAAGTCGGCCCCTGCATGACCAGGTGGTCTTCGTCGAGCCAGACCGACTCGCATGGCGAGGCGCGCAGGGCGTAGGTCAGGTAGATCGCGGCATAGTCGGCGGCCAGGTCGTCGGGTGAACTGGCGGGAACGCTGCCGTCCCCGCGTCCGGCCAGGGCCAGCAAAGCGGCATCCATGGCGCGGCTGGACGGGTGCTCGGGAAGGACCAGCGAGAGCGTGGCCGGGAATCCGTTTTCTCGCAGGGACAGGAGCACATCGGTGGCGTGCTCCTTGTGGTGCAGCCAGGCCAGGGCGTTCAGGTCTTCGGCGGCCAGACGGTGCCAACCCGGCGCCGCAGGCCGGGTGTCGCCGCCCGGGTCCGCGACCTGCGGCGGCTCGACGCTCATGATTCGACCTTGCCCTTGGGATGGGCGATGAAGACGATCGAGGGGTTCGTCAGCTCGGGATTGGCCATGTGCTTGACCTGCCGCACCGGCTTGTCACCCTTGACCATGGCCTTGGTGGGATAGGTGCCCTTGCGCAACTCGTCGATCGGGCCGATGTCGAGCACGCGCATCATGCAGGCCGACACGCAGTAGGGCTTACGTCCGGCTTCGAGTTCGTCGATGCACATGTTGCATTTCTTGACCAGGTTGTCGGACGGATCGTACTGCGGCGCGCCGAAGGGGCAGGTGGCCTCGCAGCGGCGGCAGCCGATGCACAGGGTGGAGTCGATGTCGACGACGCCGTTGTCCTTGCGTTTCCAGATCGCGCCGGTCGGGCACGCGGGCAGGCAGGCGGGCTCGGCGCAGTGGTTGCACGACATGTTCACCTTGTAGGCGAACACGTCCGGAAAGGAGCCGCCCTCGATGTACATGACGCGGCGGAAGCGCGGGCCGGGGGCGAGGCCGTTCTTGTCCTTGCAGGCGATTTCGCAGGCGCGGCAACCGATGCAGTCCATGTTGTTGTGGATGAAGCCGAACTGCTTGGCCGGCACCACCGGGTTGTAGGTGGTGGCGTCGCGCAGCTTCTGGGCCTCCGGGACGCGGGCTTTCTCGGCGTTGCCGAGTTTGCGGATGACGAGTTTCTCGGTCATGGCGACGTTCCTGTTCTTACATGTCGCGACGGAACACGGACGAGCGGGCGATGGCGAGTTCGTCCCACACCGGACGGTGGACCAGGTTGGTCTTCTTGATCTGCACCATCGCGTTGTTGTAGGCGAAGGCGCCCGCGGGGCTGGGTTCGTCCAGCGTCAGGAAGTCGGGGTTGCCGGCGCGGTCGACGCCGTTCTTGTCGAGGTCCATCCACGCGCCTTCGAACAGCACCGCCACGCCGGGCATGAGACGCTCGGTGACGTAGACCGGGACCACGCATTTGCCGCGGTCGTTCCAGACTTCGACCGTGTCACCGGTCTTGACGCCGAGCCTGGCGGCGTCGGAGGCGTTGATCGTGACCTCCTGCTCGTAGGTTTCGCGCAGCCAGGCGATGTTGTTGAAGATCGAGTGTGTGCGCCAGCGCGGGTGCGGGCTGATCAGGTGGTAGGGGTATTTCTTCGCGATCGGGTGGTTGAGCGATTCGAAGGGTTCGATCCACTTGGGCAGGTAGGGAATTTCGTAGCCGAACTGGGTCTTCGTCCAGTCCTTGATGCCGGCCAGGTAGGTGGACAGGATTTCGATCTTGCCCGAGGCGGTTTCGAACGGAACGCCCTTGGTCACTTGTTCGCGGAAGGCGACATGGGGTTCCTTCAGGATGAACTTGTAGGTGCCGTGTTTCTTGAACTCCTCCCACGACATCGTCACGTTCTGGTGTTTCTTGACGCTGTTGTTCCACCAGTGGGTGAGGTAGGCCTCGTCTACCGGGTCGGGGTTGGTGAAGTAGCTGCGGTCGGCGCGCGGGTTGTAGCGCTTGCCCAGGTCCTTGAGCGACGGGTCGAGCGCTTCCAGCCGGTAGCACAGCTCGGTGAAGATCTGGAAGTCGGTCTTGGACTCGCCCAGCGGCTCGATGACCTTGGGCCGGTGGATGTAGTAGTGCCCCTTGTACCAGGGCAGGGCGACATCGTGCCGTTCGAAGTGCGTGGCCACGGGCAGCAGCACGTCGGCCCAGATGCCCGAGGGCGTGATGGTGGAGTCCAGGCAGACCACGAGCTCCAGCTTCTCGATGGCCTTGATTTCCTTGTTGATGTTCGTGAGCTGGTTGAACCAGTCCGAACCCTGCCAGAAGATGCCCTTGATGTTGGGGATGGTGCCATCGAGCGCGTCATTGCGCGGCCACAGGCCGATCTCCTCGCGTTTGACGTTCGGGTAGTTGAGCACGCAGTGGGCCCAGCGGTCGGACTTGATCGAGCCCCACCAGAGGTTGGCATTCTCATCGTAGGGGTAGGCCACGCTTTCGGCGTGCCAGGCCTTGCCCACGCCCTCGGCGCAACCGCCGAGCACGCCGATGTTGCCGGTCATGGCCTGCAAGGCGGCGGCCATGCGGTTGTATTGTTCGCCGTAGGAGGCGCGACCCGGCGCCCAGGAGGCCTTCAGCGCCGCCGGTTTGGTCTTGGCGTACAGGTCGGCGAGTTTGCGGATGTCCGCGGCCTTCACACCGCAGATCGGCTCGGCCCACTCCGGGGTCTTGGGCGTCTTGTCGTAGGTGCCGAGGATGTAGTCCTTGAAGTTCTCCTTGTCGGCGTATTCCTTGGGCAGGGTGCCCTTGTCCATGCCGAGACAGAACTTGTCGATGAACTTCTGGTCCTGCAGGTTGTTGGTGAAGATGTGGTGCGCCATCGCGGCCATCATCGCCGCGTCGGTGTTGGGCTTGATCGGGATCCACCAGGCGTCGTAGCTGGCGGCCGAATCGGTGTACTGCGGGTCGACCAGCACGAACTTGCAGCCGCGCTGCTTGGCCATGCGCATGTAGTAGAAGGTGTTGCCGCCGTGGAAGGTGTACGCGGGGTTCCAGCCCCACATGATGATCAGCTTGCTGTGCGCGAAGGTGTCGTCCTCGTTGCCATCCTGGATGGTGCCGAAGGTCATGCGGCTGGAGAAGGTGGTGGCCTGGTAGCTGGGTACCGACCACGAATTGGTGCGGCAGCCGAACATGCCCAGAAAACGCCCGAGCAGGCCCTCGATCTGGTCGGACTTGTGCAGCACGCCGTAGGAGGCGCCGGCGTAGCTCTGGTCGAGCAGCGCGGTCGGGCCGTATTGCTTCTTGAGTTCCACCATCTTCTTCGCGACGGTGTCCAGCGCCTCGTCCCAGGACACGCGCTTGAATTTGCCTTCGCCGCGTTTGCCCACCCTGACCATCGGGTACAGCAGCCGCTCGGGCGAATACAGGCGCGCGCGGTAGGAGCGCCCGCGCAGGCAGGCGCGCAGCTGGGGCTGTTCTTCGGTGTCCTTGCCGTAGGCGCCACCCGCCTGGTATTCGCCGTTGTCGGTGGACAGGCGCACGATCACGTCGCCCTTCTTGTGGGCCACGAGCACATGGCGCGAGCCGCAGTTGTGGGCGCAGGACGTGACGACGGTGGTGAGCTGGTCGTCGGTGTAATAGGGCGCGTAGGCGAAGGCAGTGGCTTCTTTCGGCGCCAGCGAGACACCCGCGCTCACCAGGCCGGCCGCGCCGGCGGTGGCGCCGACGATCTTCAGGAAGTCGCGCCGCTGGTAGCCCCGACCCGCCGGATGGGCGGTGTCGTTGACACCGGGGAAGCGTGCGCCGGCTTCGGCGGAAGACGGCTTCAGGGTTTCGTGGGTCATGGCTTGGTTCCTTGGGCTGCCGCCGCTGGAAGAAAGCGGGCTTCGGAGGTGGTGGGACGGTTCTTGGCCCAGTCGGGCACGGTGGCCGACATGCCTTGCCAGGCGTTGCGCGGATACGGATAGTTCAGGCGGTACCAGGCGCGGCCGCCGTGGCAACCATAACAGGTGTCGCTGTTTTTGGCGCCGGCTTCCTCGATGGCCTTGGCGTTGAGGTAGTTGACTTGGTGGCGGTTGGTGCGAATCGCGGCGTGGCACAGGGTGCAGTTGTTCTGGAACGTGGCCCTGGACTGTTCCCAGGGTTGTGGCAGGCCCATGACCTGCCAGTTCATCTTGCCGTGGCATTTCAGGCAGACCGCTTCGGCGCTGACCGATTTGCGCAGCGGCTGGGTCTGGTTCTGGTTGCTGGCCGAGGTGCCGGGCGCCTCGTCGCGCGGATCGTGGCCCTGGTGACAGGTGTTGCAGCGCAGGGCCATGAGTTCCTTGGCCAGCGGGGTTTCCAGGTGGCGCCGGTGCATGGTGTCCTGCTCACCCGAGTAGGTCGACAACTGCTGGTACCACGCCTTGGCGTCGGCGGCGGCGAGGCCGGCGGGGGAATGTTTTCTCACGGAAGGCTTGAGCACTTCCTGGTGGCAGGCCAGGCATTGGGCGTCGGTGGCCGCTTCGATGGCTGGCTTGAAGTGAAGTGGGTCGTAGCGCGCGGCCTGGTAGTTTGGCTCGGGCTTGGGAGCGGGTTCTGCCACTTTCGCGACGGGTTCAACGCTCGGCTTGGGCGGTTCCGGCTTCTGGGCATCGCAGGCCCCCAGCAGGGCGCTGGTCAGCAGGGCGGCGATTGTGGTGACTGCATGGGCCCACCAAGGCCTGGGGGTTTGCATGGTTGGTACTCCACACGGATGTTGTGGTCAAACGAAAAAAGAAGCCCCGGGTCGGGCGGATGGCCCGGCCCGGGGCGGTGCGGGAGGGGGCTGGCCGTTGGATCCAGCCCCAAGAGGCAGATTACTTCTTGCCTTCCATGCCGCTCATGCCCTTCTGGCCGGACATGCCGCTCATGCCCTTCTGATCACCTGACATGCCGGCCATGCCCTTTTGGTCGCCCGACATGCCGCTCATGCCGGACATGCCCTTCTGGTCGCCGGCCATGCCTTTCTGACCGGACATGCCGGACATGCCCTTCTGGTCACCGGACATGCCGCTCATGCCGCTCATGCCTTTCTGGTCGCCAGACATGCCCTTCTGGCCCGACATGCCGGACATGCCCTTCTGGTCACCGGACATGCCGCTCATGCCGGACATGCCAGCCTGTTGGGCGTAGGCCGAGGTGGCGAGGGCGGCAGCGACAACGGTCAGACCGAAAGCGGTGCGAATGGATTTCATAGGGTTCTCCTTGATCAAGTGACGTGGTTGAAAAGTGATGGGGACAAAGCCCCCTGCCCGTCGGCAGTTCGTGCCGGCAGCCCGATCGGCTGCAAACTCGACTCGGTGCGGCGCCGCCAGCCGGTGGTCGGTGACGCCAGAAAACGTGCGGCCCTGCTCATCGCGTGGACGAGGCGGCGGATGTCGCGGGGGTCGGCGTGGCATGCCACCCGCGCAGGTCGTAGGGAGCTGGCATGCCCGGGTGGCGCATCGGCACGTACCACTGGCCCGTGGCGACGATGGTGGTCACGTTGCCCGGCGGTTGCCCTTCGATGCCGCGCAGGAACCGGGCCATCTGCTCGGACGTGAAATTCGCTTCGGTGATGACCGGCGCGCCGGGGGGTCGGCGATCGGGTTGCAGGCCCGCGACAAAGCCGGTCTGCGCCCAAGCGGCAGAAACCCAGAACAGTGTGGCGAACCCCGCGCCATTTAGTACCTGCGATACACGCATGCCTTAGCTTCCTTTCGACATATGGATATTCTCGAATTCGGGGCCAGGTCCCTGGCGGATCGTTTGCTGAGCGTTTGATCCGGATCAAACCTTTTTCTCTGGAGCGACCGGCTTGCCACAGCCTTTGCATGCGACGCCTGTCAAGTTGGCAGGATCGGGTTGTCCGGACGGATGCCCGTGGGGGTATATATGCCCGGATCGTGGCATTGCGGGGACCGCCGGATGCGCTCGGCGGCAGTGGGTGGGACAATTGCGGCTTTGCGCACAGGAGGCGACGTTCGGCTGCCTTGGCGGACGACGGCTGCATCGTCAACGACCGTCCGGACCGGCGCTGGAGTCTCAAGCATGTTGTACCCACAGGAATTTGATGTCATCGTCGTCGGCGGCGGCCATGCCGGCACGGAGGCCGCGCTCGCGGCGGCACGCATGGGCTGCAAGACCCTGCTGCTGTCGCACAGCATCGAAACCCTGGGGCAGATGAGCTGCAACCCGTCGATCGGGGGCATCGGCAAGGGCCATCTGGTCAAGGAGGTCGATGCGCTCGGTGGCGCCATGGCCCTTGCCACCGACGAGGGCGGCATCCAGTTCCGCATCCTCAACAGTTCCAAGGGCCCGGCGGTGCGCGCCACCCGGGCCCAGGCCGACCGCATCCTGTACAAGGCCGCGATCCGCCGCCGGCTGGAGAACCAGCCGAGCCTGTGGCTGTTCCAGCAGGCGGTGGACGACCTGATGGTGGAGGGCGACCGGGTGGTGGGCGCCGTCACGCAGGTGGGCATCCGGTTTCGCAGCCACACCGTGGTGCTGACCGCCGGCACGTTCCTGGATGGCAAGATCCACGTCGGCCTGAACAACTATGCGGCCGGCCGTGCGGGTGACCCGCCGGCGGTGAGCCTGTCGGCCCGCCTCAAGGAACTGAAGCTGCCGCAGGGACGGCTCAAGACCGGCACGCCACCGCGCATCGACGGCCGCAGCATCGATTTCAGTCAGTGCACCGAGCAGCCCGGCGACGGCATGCCTGGCGGTGTGAACGAGGGCGCGGTGCCGGTGTTCAGCTTTCTGGGCAACACGGCGATGCACCCGCAGCAGGTTCCGTGCTGGATCACCCACACCAACGCCCGCACGCACGAAATCATCCGCAGCGGCTTTGACCGCAGCCCGATGTTCACCGGCAAGATCGAAGGGGTGGGGCCGCGCTACTGCCCCAGCGTGGAGGACAAGATCAACCGCTTCGCCGACAAGGACAACCATCAGATCTTCCTGGAACCCGAGGGCCTGACGACGAACGAGTTCTACCCCAACGGCATTTCGACCAGCCTGCCGTTCGACATCCAGTACGCGCTGGTGCGCAGCATGAAAGGGCTGGAGAACGCGCACATCCTGCGCCCCGGCTATGCCATCGAGTACGACTACTTCGATCCGCGTTCGCTCAAGAGCAGTTTCGAAACCCGCCAGATCGGCGGCCTGTTCTTTGCGGGCCAAATCAACGGCACCACGGGCTATGAAGAGGCCGCGGCGCAAGGCCTGTTCGCCGGTATCAACGCCGCGCTGTTGTGCAGGGGCGAAGACCCGTGGCTGCCCGCGCGTGACGAAGCCTACCTGGGTGTGCTGGTGGACGACCTGATCACCAAGGGCGTGACCGAGCCGTACCGAATGTTCACCAGCCGGGCCGAGTTCCGGCTGCAGCTGCGCGAGGACAATGCCGACATGCGCCTGACCGAAACCGGGCGCCGGCTGGGCTTGGTGGATGACGCGCGTTGGGATGCTTTCAGCCGCAAGCGTGACGCGGTTTCACGTGAAACCGAACGCCTGAAGTCGACCTGGGTGAACCCGCGCAACCTTCCCAAGGAAGAGTCCGAGCGGGTGCTGGGCAAGGCAATCGAGCACGAATACAACCTGTTCGAGCTGTTGCGCAGACCGGATGTCAGTTATGCAGCGCTGATGTCTCTGCAAGATGGTGCCCATGCCTCTACGCATGTCACGCCCGGTGTGCTCGGTGAGCTCAGTGCACCGGTGATCGAGCAGGTCGACATTGCGGCCAAGTACGCCGGTTACATCGACCGCCAGAAAGACGAGGTTCAGCGCGCCGCCTACTACGAAGGCCTGAAGCTGCCGCCTGATCTGGACTACATGCAGGTGACGGCCTTGTCGATCGAGGCCCGCCAGAAGCTGGCCCGCCATCGGCCTGAAACCCTGGGCATGGCCAGCCGGATTTCCGGCATCACGCCGGCCAGCATTTCGCTGTTGCTGATTCACCTGAAAAAGAGTGGAATCCGGGTGCGGGATGTCACGGCGCAACCGGCAGACCGGTCGTCCTGACAACGGCGGAGGCCCGGGTGCGGTGCCCGACTTCGCAAGGCATGCCGCGCAATCGGATCGAGGAGGGAAAACCGGATGACGCGGAACAGACAACGCGGAGCCTTCATGATGGCCCGGGCGCTTCTGGTGGTGGGCATTCTGGTGGCCATGCTGGTGATCCCGGTGTACCTGAAGAAGGAGCGAGAGAACCGCGAGGCGGAGGTGCATCGCAAGGAGCTGGAAATGAGCCGAGGCCCGACGGCCGCGCCCGCGTCCGCTGCATCGCCAGGCCGATCCGATGGGCCGAGTCCCATCGGGCATGGCCTGAGCTTCGCGTTGATGGCCGATCTGCCGCCGGTGGCTCCCGAACTCGTGCGCCTGGGCTGCCAGGGTGAGCCCGCGCCGCAGGACCAGGCGCGCCAGGGCGCCTGCAATCCGATGCAAGGCGACACCAGTTGCCGCACGGTCTTGCCGGTCCTGTGCGTGCGCCCGAGTGCCGCGCCGGCGCCGGCCGGCTTCGACCCTGCGCGGGGTGTCTGGGTCGGCGGCGCGCTGGGTGGGACCCAACCCGTGATGGGCGCGGTGGTCGAGTCCGAAGCCATGGGCTCGGCGCGGTGCGAAAAAGAACTGGGCCCGGGCTGGCAGATGGCCGGGTTGTCGGTGGGCGGGTCCGGTGCCTGGGCGCTCCAGGGGCAGCGCGGCCCGGGCCTGACCGCGCACACTCGCTACTGGGTTCACGCTGCGGACCAGAAAGCCAACTGCTGGGACAGCGGCGGGTGAGGCGTGACACCAGTTTCACGTGAAACACCCACAATGGCAGGCGACAATCCACGGATTTAGCCGTCTCGTCCGACCATGACCGAAACCGCCACCGACCTTCGCCCCGTGCTGATCCGCTCCGCCGAGGCGATGGGCCTGGCTTTGTCCGACCGCGAGATCGACCTCCTGATGGGCTACCTGGATCTGATCCGCAAATGGAACAAGGTCTACAACCTCACGGCGGTGCGCGAACCCGGCGCCATGCTGACCCACCACCTGCTCGACAGCCTGGCCGTGGTTGCGCCGCTGCGCGGACAGCTGGCCCGGCGCCAACCAGGTGGTGACGCGCCCGTGCGCCTGCTCGATGTCGGCTCCGGCGCAGGGCTGCCCGGCGTGGTGCTTGCGATCTGTTGCCCGGAAGTGACCGTAACCTGCGTCGACACGGTGGCCAAGAAAGCCGCCTTCATCCAGCAGGTGGCGGTCACCTTGAGACTGCCCAATCTGCGCGGCCTGCACGCACGGGTGGAAAGTCTCGAAGGGCCGTTTGACGTGATCAGTTCCCGCGCGTTTGCCGCGCTCGGCGACTTCGTCTCCTGGTCGCGCGCTGCGCTGGCGCCGGGTGGCGTCTGGCTGGCCATGAAGGGCAAACGCCCGACCGAGGAGATCGACGCTCTGCCGGGTGGCGTGGCGGTGTTTCACGTGGAACCATTGCAGGTGCCGGGGCTCGACGCCGAACGCTGCATCGTCTGGTTGCGTGATTCCGCCGCCGTGGCGTCGGCGCTGGCGTAAACTCGTTCACCCACCATCACCCGAGGACTTCCGATGTTCGGCATTTCGGACTATGGCGCGTTTGTCGCCGCGATGATTGTGTTCCTGCTGATACCCGGCCCCGGCAACCTTGCGCTCATCACTTCCACCAGCAAGGGCGGCGTGTCGGGGGGGATGGGTGCAACCTTTGGCGTGATCGCGGGTGACCAGGTCCTGATGTGGATGGCGGTGGCGGGCGTGGCCGCCTTGCTGGCCGCGTATCCGGCGGCCTTTTCGGCAGTGCAATGGGCGGGCGCTGCGTACCTGGCCTGGCTCGGGGCCAGAATGGTTCTGGCCAAGCCCGGCAGCGCGCCGGTGCTGAACATCCGGCCCCGGCACTTTTTCCAGCAAGCCTTCACGATCACGCTGCTGAACCCCAAGGCCATCGTGTTCTACATGGCGTTTTTCCCGCTGTTCATCGACCCGTCGAGCCATCAGGGGCTGCTGACGTTCGGTGTCATGGCCGCCACCATCGCGGCGCTGGCTTTCCTGTACGGGCTGACCGTGGTGTTGCTGACGCATTTCCTGGCCGAGCGCCTGCGCACCAACCCGATGATCGGGCGGGTGCTGGAGAAGATCGCCGGCGTGTTCCTGATCGGCTTTGGCGTGCGACTGG
The DNA here is from genome assembly GCA_046348065.1 of Burkholderiaceae bacterium. GTDB lineage: Bacteria > Pseudomonadota > Gammaproteobacteria > Burkholderiales > Burkholderiaceae_C > Skiveiella. Next base: position 20,794 of record JAXMFA010000005.1, on the reverse strand, counting down.
CGCTGTCGCGGTAAGCCCCCTTTTTTCTCCCACCCGAAAGCACCCATGGCCCGGATTTTTTGCGTTGCCAACCAGAAGGGCGGGGTCGGCAAGACCACCACCACCGTCAACCTCGCAGCCGGGCTGGCCAAGGTGGGCCAGCGCGTGCTGATGATCGACCTGGACCCGCAGGGCAATGCGACCATGGGTTCGGGGGTGGACAAGCGCAAGCTGACACTGAGCGTGTACGACGTGCTGCTGGAAACGGCGACCATCCGCGAAGCCGCCGTGATGGCGGAGAAATGCGGCTACCACGTGCTGGGCGCCAACCGCGAACTTGCCGGGGCCGAGGTCGAGCTGGTCGGGCTGGAGCGGCGCGAAAAACGCCTGAAGACCGCCCTGACCGAGGTGGCGGACGGGTACGACTTCGTGCTGATCGACTGCCCGCCCAGCCTGTCGCTGCTCACCCTCAATGGCCTGTGCGCGGCCCACGGGGTCGTGGTGCCGATGCAGTGCGAATACTTCGCGCTCGAAGGCCTCAGCGATCTGGTCAACACCATCCGGCGCGTGCATGCCAACCTGAACCGCGAGCTGGAGATCATCGGCCTGCTGCGCGTGATGTTCGATCCGCGCATCACGCTGCAACAGCAGGTCAGCGAGCAACTCAAGTCGCACTTCGGCGACAAGGTGTTCAACACCATCATCCCGCGCAATGTGCGCCTGGCCGAAGCGCCCAGCTACGGACTGCCGGGCGTGGTGTTCGACCCGTCCGCCAAGGGCAGCCAGGCGTTCCTGGAGTTTGCCCGCGAGATGGTGGCCCGGCTGGGAGCTCCGCAAGCCGCCCAAGCCCCGAAAACTGAATCAAAACCGGCCGATCCCAGCGTCCAACGGCCATAAGTAGCTATTTATTTTATAGCGATTGAAACATTTTCCCGCATGGACCACGCCGCCGTCCTCATCCTGCCGGGCTGGCTCAACAGTGAAGCCGCCCACTGGCAAAGCCGTTGGGAGACTGCCCACGGCTACACGCGGGTGCAACAGCACGATTGGGTTCGTCCGTTGCGCGGCGACTGGACCGTGCAACTCGAAGAGGCGGTGCTCGCCGCGCGCGCGCCGGTGGTGCTGGTGGCGCACAGCCTGGGCTGCATCCTCACCGCCTGGTGGGCGGCGCATTCGCGCCACACCACGCGGGTCCGGGCTGCGTTGCTGGTGGCGCCGCCGGACGTGGAGCGCGACGACCTGCGCCAGCAAATCCCCGGATGGGCGCCCGTGATGCGCCGGCCGCTACCGTTTCGCACCATCGTCGCGGCCAGCACCGACGACCCGTATGGCGTCTTCGAGCACGCTACCACCCTGGCCGGGCAGTGGAATGGCGAACTGAAGAACGTCGGCCCGCTGGGCCACATCAACGCCGACTCCGGCTTGGACGACTGGCCCGAGGGTCACGCCTGGCTGCAATCTCTGATGAAGGACTGAATCCATGGTCACCAAGAAGCCCAAAGGCCTGAAACTCGGGCTCGACGCCTTGCTGGGGCCGGCTCTGCAGGGGCCTGTGCTCGGCGACGCCGGGCCTGAAAACGACGGCGCGCCGCCGAGCACCTTGAACCTGGACGACCTGGTGCCCGGCCTGTACCAGCCACGCACCCGCATGGACGAGGGCGCGCTGTACGAACTGGCCGAATCGATCAAGGCCCAGGGCATCATGCAGCCGATCCTCGTTCGTCGCCTGAGCGACGACGAGTCCCGGCTGCGCCGCAAGAAGGATGCGCAGGGACGTGCGCAAGACCTTGACCAGCCTGTCTACGAAATCATCGCCGGCGAGCGCCGTTTCCGGGCCGCGCGGCTGGCCGGGCTGGACAGTGTGCCGGTGCTGGTGCGCGACGTGAGCGACCAGGCCGCCGCCGCCATGGCGCTGATCGAAAACATGCAGCGCGAAGACCTCAACCCGCTGGAGGAGGCCCAAGGGCTGCAGCGGCTGATCCGCGAGTTCGGCCTTACGCACGAGCAGGCCGCGCAGGCGGTGGGGCGCTCGCGCAGCGCGGCCAGCAACCTGCTGCGCCTGCTGAACCTGGCCGAGCCGGTGCAGACCATGCTGATGGCCGGCGACATCGACATGGGCCATGCGCGCGCCTTGTTGTCGCTGGACAAGGCCGCCCAGATCACCGCCGGCAACCAGATCAGCGCGAAGAAGCTGTCGGTGCGCGAGGCCGAAAGACTGGTGAAGAAGATCGGCGCCGAGTTCAACCTGCTGCCGCAAAAGCCCAAGAAAGAGAAGTCGCGCGACCTGCGCCGTGTCGAGGAAGAACTGTCCGACCTGCTGACCGCCGCCGTCGAGGTGCGTGTAAAAAAACGCATCAAACGCCATGGCCGGGTGGAGGAAATGGGCGAACTCGTCATAAACTTTGGATCGCTCGACGAACTCAATGGCCTGATCGAGCGGCTGCGCGCGGCCTGACGCTCGTGCGCGGCGGGGGGGAGGGTGTGACCCTGCGGCCATTGCGGTTGGAGCAATCAATGAAGTCAAACCTGCTTCCCTTGGGCGCCGCGATGTTGGCGCTCGGTCTTGGCACGCTGCCGGCCCAGGCCCAGAACGTCAAACCACCCAAAGCCCAGCTCTGGATGGACATCTCCACCGGCGGCATGGCTGGCATGCCCGACATGGACAGCGGCATGGGCGCGATGCTCGGCGGCATGATGGGCGGCGGCAACAACACCACCTACGGCCAGGCGCGCGGCATGAGCTTCATGCCGCCGCGCGTGCTCGACATCGCCCTTTACAACCGTCTCAAGCTCGGCGTCGAAGCGGCGCAGCTCATCCCGCCGGGTGCGCGCATGGGCGACAAGCTGCCGCTGCTGCCACCGCCCCCGGCGCAGCCCGTCAAGGAATCCGAACCGACCGAGGTGCCGGAGGAGTACAAACGTGAAACCCCCAAGGGCCGCATCCTGATCTACTGGGGCTGCGGGGCCGAGGTTCGCCCCGGGCAGCCCCGCATCATCGACCTTGCGCGCGGCAACCCGGCGGACTTTGGCGCCGCCTTCGCCGGGCGTTACGCGCCCGACCGGGGGGCGCGCGTCGGCCCCGGCTACGTGCTGTTTCCCAACGAGCGCAACCGCGTCAGCCTGAGCCGCGAGAGCTCGCTGGTCGGCGATCACCAGATCCAGGGCGATGGCGTGCCGCCGGCGTTCAAGTTCACGCTGGGGCCGCCGCAGGATGTGATGCCGGCGATCGAGCTGCAGAGCAGCGGCAGCCCCAAGGACAGCATCGCGCTGAGCTGGCGCACCGTGAGCCAGGCGCGCGCCTATTTCCTGCATGCGATGGGCTCGGTCGGCGAGAACGACATGGTGATGTGGTCCAGTTCCGAGATCCCCGACAGCGGCATGGGCTTGTTCGACTACCTGCCCAACGCGACCATCGACCGGTGGATCAAGGACAAGGTTTTGCTGACGCCCGAGACCATGCAGTGCGCCATTCCGCGCGGCATCTTCGCCGCCAAGGAAGGGGGCGGCGGCCGGCGAGGCGACGGCGGCGGCATGCTGCGCATGATCGCCTACGGCAGCGAAAGCAACTTTGTCCATCCGCCGCGCCCGGCCGACCCCAAGGCCGTGTGGGAGCCCGACTGGTCGGTGCGGGTGCGCGTGAAGTCCAGCACCATGGCGATGCTGGGCGAAGAACGCGCCGGCGGCCGTCCCGGCCGCGGCAGCCGCGCGGGCAGCGGCGCGCCGGCCGGGGCTGCGCCCGCTCAGGGGCAGGATGCCTCGGCCGCCGCGCCGGCAGGGCAGGCGGCACCGGCGTCGCCTTCGATCGGCGACGTGCTCAGCCCGATCGGCAATCCGGCCAACGTGCTCAAGGGCTTGTTCGGGCGCTGAGCCGCGTTGCGGGAGCCGCAGATGGGGCGGCCCCGGATCGCCCGACACGCGGTCCGGGCAGCGATCACCGAAACCACCGAGTGCCTGTGCGACTCGGCAACATGGAGGAAAACACATCATGAAGACCCCTTCCCGGACACGCAGCGGTGCAACGCTGGTTGCGGCGCTGCTGTGCCTGCCGGTGGTATCGGCCCAGACCCTCGGCGGTGCCGGCGGCCCGGCGGGTGACGCATCGCAGGTTGAAAAATGCGATGCACCCAAAGGCACGCTGGCCGTGGTCGAACCCCAGTACGCGGTGTTGCAATCGCTCTCGCGCTATGGCTTGCAGACGCCCGGTCCGATGATCCGCCTGATCATCCAGCAGTCGAACTGTTTCCAGATCGTCGAGCGGGGCGCGGCCTTGCAGAACATGGGGCAGGAGCGCGCCTTCGCCGCGACCGGCCAGTTGCAGGGTGGCCAGAACATCGGGCAGGGTCAGATGGTGGCGGCCGATTTCATCCTGACGCCCAACGTGGTGTTCTCCGACCCGAACGCCGGGGGCGTCGGGGGTGGTGTCGGGGGGCTGCTGGGCAGTCTGGGTGGCAAGGCGGCAGCGGTCGGCGCTTTGGCCGGCGGCGTGAAATTCAAGGAAGCCCAGACCGCGATGACCATCGCCGACACGCGCAGCGGCATCCAGGTGGCCGCCGCGCAAGGCAGCGCGACGCAGACCGACATCAACCTCGGCGCGGCGGTGTTCGGGCGTTACGGCGGCGGCGGGCTCGGTGGCTACACCAGCACCGCCGAGGGCAAGATCATCGCCGCCTCGTTTCTGGACAACTGGAACAACATCGTGCGCACCATTCGCAACAACCCCTCGCTGATCCAGGCAAAGGCCGGTCCAGCCAGCCAGGCCAACGCGGCAGCCAGCGTCAAGGCTGGCGTCAGCACGGGCAACGCGGGTGACGTGTACCTGCCCAAGATTGCCGGTGTCAAGGTCTACCGTTCGCCCGCCGAAGGCGTCGAGGTCTTCAGTCTGGGCAAGTTCGACGAAGTGATCTTCGAAGGCGAGGAACAGAACGGCTTCATGAAGGTGGCCGGCTCCAGGGGGGCGGGCTGGGTCAAGTCGATCATGATGCGGCGGCAGTGAGCAGCCTGTGCTCGACCGATCGCCAGAAGGGCCCGCAACGCGGGCCCTTCTGGTATGGCGGGAGCGCTCGGGGCCGGCGCGATGATTGAGCCGGCTCAGAGTGCGAAGATCTTGCCCGGATTCATGATGTTCTTCGGGTCCAGCGCGCGCTTGAGGGTGCGCATCAGATCCACCGCGCCCACGCCGGCTTCGGTCAGCAGGAAGTCCATCTTGTGCAGGCCCACGCCGTGCTCGCCGGTGCAGGTGCCTTCCAGTTCCAAGGCGCGGCTGACGAGCTTGTGATTCAGCGCCTCGGCGGTTTCGCGTTCCTCGGGCTTGTCGGGGTCGATCAGGTAGCCGAAGTGGAAGTTGCCGTCGCCCACATGGCCGACCAGGAAGTAGGGCAGACCTGACGCATCGGCCTCCGCCACCGAGTCGAGCAGGCAGTCGGCCAGGCGGCTGATCGGCACGCAGGTGTCGGTGCTGATCGCGCGGCAGCCGGGTTTGCTCTGGATGGCCGCAAAGTACGCGTTGTGGCGCGCAGTCCAGAGCCGGGTGCGTTCCTCGGGCGTGGTGGCCCACTCGAAGGCCTGGCCTTTGTTGTCGCTCGCGATGGCCTGCACCGTCTCGGCCTGCTCCTGCACGCTGGCGGGCGAGCCGTGGAATTCCATCAGCAGCAGGTGCTCCTCGCGCAGGCCCAGCTTGGCGTAGGCATTGACCATCTTCACGGTGTTGGCGTCGATCAGCTCCACCCGCGCGATTGGCACGCCGAGCTGGATGGTTTCGATCGTGGTCTGCACCGCATCCGCGATGGTCGGGAACGAGCAGATCGCTGCGGAAATCGCCTCCGGCAGCGGGTAAATGCGAACCGTCACCTCGGTGATCACGCCCAGCGTGCCCTCGCTGCCGACGAACAGGCGCGTCAAGTCGTAGCCGGCGGCGGACTTCTTGGCGCGGGTGCCGGTGCGAATGACTTCACCGCTGGCGGTGACCACTTCGAGCGCCAGCACGTTCTCGCGCATGGTGCCGTAGCGCACGGCGTTGGTGCCGCTGGCGCGGGTGGCGCTCATGCCGCCGATGCTGGCGTCCGCGCCCGGGTCGATCGGAAAAAACAGCCCCGTGGACCTGATCTCGTCGTTGAGCTGCTTGCGCGTCACGCCCGGCTGCACCGTCACCGTCAGGTCTTCGGGGTTGATCGACAGCACCCGGTTCATGCGGCCCACGTCGATGCTGATGCCGCCCTGCACCGCGAGCAGATGGCCTTCGAGCGAGGAGCCCACGCCGAACGGGATCACGGGCACCTCGTGCGCACTGGCCAGCTTCACCGCGTCGGCCACGTCCTGGGTGCTCTCTGCGAACACCACGGCCGCGGGCGGCGGCACGGTGGTGAAGGCCGATTCGTCGCGGCCGTGCTGCTCGCGCACCGCCATCGCGGTGGAGCAGCGCTCGCCGAAGCGGGCTTGCAGCGCGTCGATCAACGCCGCCGGGACGGCGCGCTGATGCACCTCGGGCAACAGGTGGGGAAGGGTGGTGGGTGCGTTCATGCCGTGCGGTCTCCGTGCGATCAGGGAGTTTACGGCGGACGCCGCCGCCGCGCTGGCGGTGTCGGGAAGCCGCGCTTGCCTCAGATGGCCGCCGGCTGTGTGTCGCGCAGCGCGAATTTCAGGTCTTCGCGGACGATGTGTTCGGTGATCACGTCGTAGACCACGAAGCCGACCAGTTCGCTCACGTCCAGTTTCCCCTCGCGGTAGTCCGCGCGCAATGCGCGGGCTCGCTCGAGCAGTTCGCGATGGTGTTCGCGATGCTCATCCGACAGCGGAAACCGCGTGCGCGCCATCGCGGCTTCTTCGGTCATGAAATGGGCTTCGATGTGCTTGGTCAACTCGTCGAGCAGGAACTCGATGTGGTTGCGCGACTTGTTCTTGAGCACCGCGTTGACGAGCCCGTCGCCGATCTTGAACAGGCTGCGGTGCTGCTCGTCGATCAGCGGATGCCCGCACTCGAAGGATTCGCGCCACGAAATCTGCATCAGCGCCTGCGTGGAATGGCCTTCGCGGTCGGCGCGCATGCGCGTGTCCATGCGGGATTCGGTGGCGGCCTTTTCGCGTCCGAAGCGAGCCCGGCGCAACAGTTCGATGCCGCCCACCGCCACGAGGATCAGCCCGCCGAGCACCGCGAGCTGGCTGCGCAGCGCGACCATGAGCAGCACGCCAGCACCCATGTAAAGGTAGGGCAGCGCGCGAAAGAAGCGGGCAGAAAAAGCATGCTTCGTCATGGCAAACCTGTCGGGATCAAAACGCCCTGGAATCCGCCGGGCTGTATCAAAGTGTAAACCAGCTCGACCGACGACCCGCATCGGTTGTGGTTCGCCGTGGTCAGGCAAGGGCGTTGGGCTGGAGCGGGTACGCCCGCCGGGCGACAATCGGCCAAGTGAAGGAGAAACACCATGGGCAACCGACTCACGCAGATCGCCACCCGCACCGGAGACGACGGCACCACCGGGCTGGGCGACAACCGGCGTGTCAGCAAGAACAGCCTGCGCGTGCACGCGATGGGCGATGTGGACGAGCTGAACTCCAACCTGGGCGTGCTGCTGTGCGAGCCCATGCCCGACGACGTGCGTGCCCTGCTGGTCGAAATTCAGCACCAGCTGTTCAACCTCGGCGGCGAACTCAGCATTCCCGGCTTCGAGCTGCTCAAGCCCGAGGCCGTGCTGGCGCTGGACGAAGCCCTGGCCGGACACAACGAGCAGCTGCCGCGCCTGCAGGAATTCATTCTGCCCGCCGGCACCCGGGGCGCGTCGCTGGCCCACGTGTGCCGAACGGTCGCGCGGCGCGCCGAGCGCGCGGTGGTCGCCCTCGGCGCCGAGGAGGCGCTCAACGACACGCCGCGCCAGTACCTCAACCGCCTGAGCGACCTGATGTTCGTGCTGGCCCGGGTTCTGAACCGCCACCGCGACGACGGTTTGCCAGGCGACGATGTTTATTGGCGCAGCGAACGGTTGCGGCAGGGCGGGGCGGATTGACCCTCGAAAGGCCGGTCCGCGCTGCGGTTCCTGTGGTTTTTGTGGCTGAACCCAGCGTTGGCAGGCCACGGGCAGCTATCAAATTTGCATTGGCACCACGTCATTCGTCGCGCTCGCCGGTCTCGTAAAGGGTTTCGCGGCCCATGCGGTCGACGATGAGTTCGGCGGTCCAGGGCAGCATCAGGGCGCCACAGCGGCTGTCGCGGTACAGGCGCTCCAGCGGCAGGTGTCTCATCATGCTGGTGCCGCCGCAGGTGCGGATGGCCAGCCGCGCGATGTCGTTGGCGCCTTCCATCACGCTGTAGTGCGCCGCATACAGGCGCAGCTTTTCGTCCTTGCTCGGGTTGGGCTTGGCCTCCTGCACCGCGCGCAGGAACAGTGAGCGCATGCTCTCCAGCTGGATGCGCATCTGCGCCACGGCCATCTGCTTGGTGGGGAACTGGCGGCGGCGCACGGTGCGCGCGCCGGGCAGCGCGGCCTTGCCCGTCGCCTCGTCGATCTCGCCGCGCAGGTATTTCACGGTGAAGTCATACGCTCCGGCGGCCAGGCCCATGTAAGTGGCGGCGATGGTGAAGAACATCGCGGGCCAGGTCTGCGCGCCCTTGAAGTACACGCCGCGCGGCATGAGCTGCTCGTCGTCGCTGACGAACACGTCCTTGAACGTGAGCGTGCGGCTCACCGTGCCGCGCATGCCCAGCACGTCCCAGTCGCCGCTGACCGCCACGCCGGGCGCGTCGGCGGGCACGGCCATGTAGAGCGTGTCGCGCGCGTCGGGCTTGTCGTCGCCCTTGTCCTCGGTGCACAGCACGCCGTAGTAGTTGGCCGCCCCCGAGAGCGACGCGAAGATCTTGCGGCCGTTGATCAGCCAGCCGCCATCGACCTTCCTGGCCGTGGTGCCGAAAGGCGCGCGGCCCGCGGCGGCAGCGCTGCCCTCGCTGAACGGTTGCGCGTAGACCGCGCCGTCCTTCACCACCCGGTTGAAGTGGATCTGCCGGCGGCGCAGGTGCTCGGCGCGCTCGCCGTCACTCATCGGAATGCCGTCGGCCAGCACGCCCGTCCACATGGTGGAGCAGATGTGCATGTTGTAGGTCAGCGCCGTGGTGCCGCAAAAGCGCCCCAGTTCGGCGGCCACGAACATGTAGGTGGCGTAGTCGGCGCCCAGGCCGCCGTCGGCCTCGGGCACGCACAGGCGCAGCAGGCCGGCCTCGCGCAGGTCGTCGTAGTTGGCGAAAGGGAAGCTCGCTTCGCGGTCCCACTGGTCGGCGCGCGCGGCAAAACGGTCTCGGCCCAGTTCGTGCGCCAGACGGACCAGGCGGGCCTGTTTGTCGGTCATCGGGGTATCGCCGACGGCGGGGGTGAAGTCGAGTGCGCTCATGGGTGTCTCCGGGTCGTGGGAAAAAGCCGCGTCAGTGGTCGCGCGACGGGACGTGGTGGTGGTGCCGGGCCAGAAAATCGAGCACGGCGGCATCGAAGGCTTCGGGTGCCTCCAGGTTCATCAGGTGGCCCATGCCCGCCAACTGCGTGAACTCGGCGCCGGTGATCTTGTCGGCCATCTTGCGCATCACCTCGGGGGACGCGTTGCGGTCGAATTCGCCGGCCACCAGCAGCGTGGGCACGCGGATGGCGGGCAGGTTGGCGCGGCGATCGAAGCCCGCCAGGCACTCCACCGCGCGGCGGTAGGTGGCGGCCGGCACCAGGCCCATGCAGTGCTCGGCCAGCTTCAGGCCTTCGGGCAGGGCGCCGGGGCCGGTCATCTGCGGCACCAGGGTGGCGGCCAGCTCGGCCATGCTCTGCCCGGCGTCCAGCGGCGCGGTTCGGCTGGCGACAAACGCGCGCTGCCAGTCGCCGTCGGGCTTTCCGAAGGAGGGCGAGGTGCCGCACAGGATGAGCCGCTTCACCAGCCCAGGCCGGCGCGCCACCACCTCCTGCGCCACCATGCCGCCCATGCTGTGGCCGATCAGGATCACCGGCGGCGTGCCTTCGCGATCTCGCCCGGCCAGCGCCTCGATCAGCGCAATCGCGCTTTCGGCCAGCCCCTTGAAGGTGTAGGGCTCGATGGGCGCGCTGCTGCCGTAGCCGGGCATGTCCCACGACACCGCGCGGTAGCCGGCCGAGGCAAAACTCTCCACCTGCGGCGCGAAGGCCAGGTGCCCGCCGCCCACGCCGTGCAGCATCAGCACGGTGGGCCCGTCACCGAGTGACATGAAGTGCGGAACCGCGGTCATGTTGCCCCCACGCTCGTCACGGTGTGTACGTCGCTGGCCTTGCAGGCCGCGGCGTCGCCGGAGTCGACGCCTCTTCGTGCTGTCCCGGCCTGCGCAGGCAGGCCCGGAGCCGCAGCCCTCAGCCCCAGGGGGGCCTTCGCGCGTTCGGGCGGCCATACGGCGCTCATCAATCCACCACCCGTCCGTTGTCGACCACCGTGGCGCCGTCGAGCATCACGCTGCAGTGGCGCATCGGCAGGTCGAAATGGCCCAGCGTGTAGCGGCCGGCCACTTCGTTGGCGCCGGTGCTGTAGAGGAAGTTGCCGGCGAAGGCGCGCAGCTCGGTGCCGTTGAAGTCGCGTTTGTCGTACAGCGCCATGCTGTCCCAGCGCGCGCCGTCGCACAGGCCGTAGCCCACATGCGAAACGGCATAGGCGTCCCGACCACGGGCCCCCACGCTCGCCGCTGCGCGTGCGTCGCTGCCCCCCGAGGGGGCTGGCGGCGCTAGGGGCGGCCCGTCGCTGCCGCCGTCACCCCAGGCTTCGATGTAGCTGCGCATCAGCTGCGCGTCGAGCCCGTCGCCTTCGATCGCGGTGACATAGTCGTTTTCGATCGTCAGCGTGATGGCCGACTCGACATAACGTTTGAAGGTCAGGTTCACGTCACCGGGCGCCAGCACCAGCGTGCCGTTCACGCTGCCCGCCGCGGGGAAGGCCAGCGCGATGCCGCCCGGCCAGTGCGTCAGCGTGCCGGGGCGCGTGGTGAAGCCCCAGTTGCCACCGGCCACCGCGCCTTCGAGACCGATGCGTAGGTCGGTGCCGGCCGGTGAGGTGACGGTCATCGCCTTCGCGCCGCGCAACCGCTTGATGTGGTCCTTCACCCGCGCTTCGGTGGCGTCGTCGGGCATCAGCCGCACCAGCGCCTCGGGGTGTTCGTTGCTGATGTAGATGACGCGTGTGCCACCTTTCAGGATCGCCGGCAGCTCGGGCGCATGCATCAGGCCCTCCACCGTGCAGTCCACCACCAGCGTGCTCGCGGCCAGCGCGTGGATCACCGGCTTGATCTGCTGGATCGCATCCGACGCGCCCGTCGACCTTGCCGGTGGCCCGGCCCGGCCCACCACGCTGGGCAGCGTGAGCATGAACACCTGCGCGCCGAGGCGCTGCGCGGCCAGCCGCGCCAGCTGCGGCAGCACCGGGCGGCTCTGCGTCTCGGCCAGAATGGCGACCGTGTCGCCTTTTTGCAGCGCGCAGCGGCGCAGCACCTGTTCGAAGGCGTCCAGCCAGCCGGGTTCGATGATTTCCTGCAACATGCATCGCCTTTCAGATAACCGCGCCGCCCTCGCGGGCATTGCGGGGAAGCCGGTTTGGCTGCATTATTCATGAAAATTCATATAAATTCCAACCCGTGATGACCCCACCCCGCAAGGCCGTCCCGCCCGACTTCTCGGCGCGCGAATTCCGCGCGAGCCTGGGCATGTTTGCCACCGGGGTCACCATCGTCACCGCGCGGACCGCCGCCGGCGAGCTGGTGGGGCTCACGGCCAATTCCTTCAACTCGGTCTCGATGGAGCCGCCGCTGGTGCTGTGGAGCCTGGCGCGCACGGCGGGCTCGCTGCCGGTGTTCAGCGCCGGCTCGCACTACGCGATCAACATCCTCGCGGCCGACCAGCGCGCGCTGGCCGAGCGCTTCGCCACCCGCGGCGCCGACCGCTGGAGCGCCGTGGCCTTCACCGACGGCGCCGGGGGCGCGCCGCTGCTCACCGGCGCGGCGGCCACGTTCGAATGCTTCAACCGCAGCCGCTACGAAGAGGGCGACCACGTCATCTTCGTCGGCGAGGTGGAGCGCTGCCAGCACCGGGCCGGCGCCTCGCCGCTGCTGTTCCATGGCGGGCGCTTCTACACCGAGCACCCGCTGCAGGCCGACCCCACCGCGCCGCAACCGGCGGACGCGCGATTCGTCGGCAGCTACCTGGGTTACCTGCTGGGCCAGGCCAGCCACGCCGTCTACCGCGATTTCGAAGCCGCCGTGGCCGCCCAGGGCCTGACCCACATTGCGTGGCGGGTGCTGGCGCTGCTGCACGACGTGGGCGAGGGCGGCGCCATCCCCGTCGGCCAGCTCGCCCGCGACGTGCTGGCCAAACAACCCACCGTGACCAAACTGGTGCAACGCATGGCCGACGACGGCCTGGTGCGCCTGTGCGCCGACCCGCAGGACCAGCGCCGCACGCTGGTTGCGCCCACCCGCGAGGGCCGCCGCGTGGCCGGCGCACTGATCGCCGAAGCCCGTACCCGCGAGGCCACCCACCTGGCCCACTGGTCCGCCAGCGAAGTCGACACGCTCAAGCGCATGCTGCAGCGGCTCGCGGCCGGGGGCTGAGGCTCGCAACCCCCGTTTTGATGATCAAATTAGCCTCTTCCCTGCGTCCACCGGCCACGCTTCGCTCCTGATTCAGGAGTGAAGTCCCCCGGGTGCCGAGCGCCTTGGGCCCAGCTGTCACCCCGCGGACCGGCGCGCCGCGCCGCTCGCCCGTACCATGTGCCCCATGACCGCTCGCAAAGACCACCTCGACGCCACCGCCGTTTCGCTGCTGCTGGCCTGTTGCCTGTTCTGGGGCTTTCAGCAGGTGCTGGTCAAGGCCACGCTGGCCGAGGTGCCGCCGGTGTTTCAGGCGGCGGTGCGTTTTGCCGGGGCCACGCTGTTGTTGTGGCTGTGGTGCCTGTGGCGCGGCGTGGCGCTGTTCGGGCGCGACGGCTCGCTGCCGGGCGGGCTGCTGGCCGGCGCGCTGTTTTCGGCCGAGTTCGCCTGCATCTACCTCGGGCTGCAGCACACCTCGGCCTCGCGCCTCACGGTGTTTCTCTACACCTCGCCATTCTGGGTCGCGGCGCTGCTGCCGCTGCTGGTCAAGACCGAGCGGCTGCGGCCGATGCAATGGGTGGGCTTGGCCTGCGCGTTCGCGGCGGTGGTGTTCGCGCTGCGCGAAGGCTTTCTGGATGGCGGCGCGGGCCGCACCTGGCCGGGTGACCTGCTGGGCCTGGCCGCCGGCGCCCTGTGGGGGCTGACCACCGTGACCATCCGCGCCACGGCGCTGGCCCGGGTGTCGGCCGAGAAGATGCTGTACTACCAGGTGGCGGTCAGCACGATCACGCTGCCGGTCCTGTCGCTGGCGCTGGGCGAGGCCTGGGATTTCAGCTTCAGCGGCTTCGCCATCGGCTCGCTGGCGGTGCAGACGGTGGTGGGCGCCTTCGCGAGCTACCTGGCCTGGATGTGGATGCTGGGGCGCTACCCGGCGACGAAGATCTCGGTGTTCGTGTTCCTCACGCCCATCTTCGCGCTGATCTTCGGCGCACTGTGGCTGAAGGAGCCGGTCACGCCCAGCCTGCTGGCCGCGCTGGCCCTGGTGGCCGCCGGCATCGTGCTGGTGAACCGCAAGCCGGGGTAAGGGCGGGCCGGCCGGCGGCGCGACGGGCAAAAGAGCCTCCGGTAGCGCTTGGGCCCTATGAAGTCTTACAATTCCACGAAAATTTCGCCGAATTGTAAGACTTCATGTCGTCCGCCTCGTCCCACGCTCTTGTCCCCCGCGCCGCCCGGTCCCTGCTGGACGAGGTTCGCACCGGCTATCCGGTCGTCACCCTGACCGGGCCGCGCCAGTCGGGCAAGACCACGCTGGCCCAGCTCGCCTTCGCCGACAAGCCCTACGTGTCGCTGGAAACGCCGGACGACCGGGAGTTCGCCCACAACGATCCGCGCGGCTTTCTGGCACGCTTTCCCGCCGGGGCCATCATCGACGAGGTGCAGCACGTGCCCGCCCTGTTGTCCTGGATCCAGACCGAGGTGGACGCCCGTCAGCAGATGGGCCGCTACGTGCTCACCGGTTCGCAGAATCTGTCCTTGATGGCCCACATCGGCCAAAGCCTGGCCGGGCGCTCCGCGCTCATCCAGTTGTTGCCCTTGTCACTGGCCGAACTCGGCGCCGCCGGGCGTTTGTCGACCGACGAACAGGCGCTGGACGCCACGCTGCTGCGTGGCGGCTACCCGAGCCTGTACGCGCGGCCGGTGGCCCCGGCACGGTGGTACGCCGACTACGTCATGTCCTACCTGGAGCGAGACGTGCGCCAGATCACCCAGGTGCACGACCTGTCCGCCTTCCAGCGCTTTCTCAAACTGTGTGCCGGGCGCACCGGACAGCTGCTCAACCTGGCCAGCCTGGCCGTGGAGACCGGCATCGCCCAGAGCACGGCCCGCGCCTGGCTGTCGGTGCTGCAGGCCAGCTACGTGGTTTTCCTGCTGCCGCCGCACCATCGCAACCTGGGCAAGCGCGTGGTCAAGACGCCCAAGCTGTATTTCATCGACACCGGCCTGGCGGCGTCACTGCTGGGCATCACCGAGCCGGCGCAACTGGCACCGCACCCCTTGCGCGGTGCCTTGTTCGAGACGCTGGTCGTGAGCGAGTTTCTGAAGGCGCGCTTCAACGCCGGATGGCCGTCCAACCTGTACTTCTGGCGCGACAACGTGGGGCTGGAAGTTGACCTGCTGCTGGAGACGCCCGAGGCGCTGCTGCCGGTGGAAATCAAGTCCACGGCCACGGTGCGCGGCGAACTGTTCGCCGGCCTTCGCAAATGGTGCGCGGTGGCTGCGGCCGCCGGCGACGCGGTGGACACGCCCCGCCTGGTCTGCGCCGCGCCCGACAACCACCAACGCGAAGGCATCGCCGTGCGCCGCTGGCAGGACGCGACGCTGCCCTGATCGCTGGCGTCAGGCCCGTGCGGCGCGGCGCAAGGGCGCGCTTCCGGCGTGATGGCGAGCGTCCAGCGGGCTGAGAATTTGGCTCATTTCAGGATCGATCCAGGCCCGCCGGCTCGCCCCGGTACAGCCGCTGCGGCTTGTCCACCCGCGCCGCCTGTGCGGCCGCCGCATCGCGCAGCCAGTCGTCCAGCGCGTGCCAAAGCGCCGGGTAATCGGCGTGCGCCTCATGGTTGGTGCACGGCCAGTCGCTGCCCCAGAGCAGGGCTCGCGGCCCCAGCTCGGCCAGCCACAGGCGCGCCAGCGCCCCGGCGTCCAAGTCGCCCAGGCCGTAGGCGCCGCTGAGCTTGATGTGCACCGGCGCCCGCCGCGCGCGCTCGGCCAGGGCCTGCACCGTGGCGCCGGCTTGGGGCACGCCGGCGTCTTGGGCACAATCGGCGCATACCGTTCCGCTCGGGTGCGACCATGCTTGGATTCCTGCCACCGCTGGCGCGCGGCGTCATCGCCGCGCTGCTGCTGCTGCTCAACACGCTGTTCTGGATCGGGCCGCTGATGGCGCTGGCGCTGGTGCGGCTGGTGCTGCCGTTCCAGTGGGTGCGTCGGCACATTGACCCCGGGCTCAATGCCATCGCGACCACCTGGATCGCCGGCAACAGTGGCTGGATGCGGCTGACCCAGCGCACCGTCTGGGACGTGCAGGGCGTCGACGATCTGGCGTACCACGACTGGTACCTGGTCAACAGCAACCACCGCGGCGCGGTGGACATCTTCGGGTTGCAGCATGTGCTGAACCGCCGCATCCCCCTGCTCAAGTTCTTCATCAAGCAGCAGCTGCTGTACGTGCCCATCATGGGGCTGGCCTGGTGGGCGCTGGACTTTCCGTTCATGAAGCGGCACACCGCCGCCGAGCTCAAACGCAACCCCGCCCTGCGCGAGCAGGACCGCGAGACCACCCGGCGCGCCTGCGAAAAGTTTGCCCTGGTGCCCACCAGCGTGATGAACTTTGCCGAAGGCACGCGCTTCACGCCCGCCAAACACGCGGCCCAGGGCTCGCCGTACCGGAACCTGCTCAAACCGCGCACCGGTGCGCTGGCCCTGGCGTTGCACGCGATGGGCCGTCAGTTCAACGCCCTGCTCGACGTGACCCTGGCCTACCCCGATGGCGTGCCCACGCTGTGGCAGTTCATGTGTGGCCGCGCGACCAGGGTGGTGATGCGGGTGCGCCAGCTGCCGATCCCGATCGCGTTCTGCGACGGCGACTACGAGGGCGACCCGGCCTTTCGCGACGCATTGCACGCGTGGCTGCACGGCCTGTGGACCGAGAAGGACCTGGAACTCGACAAGCTCCTGCACACCTGAACCCGCGGCGTTCGGGGGATTTGCTTGGTGCCGGCCGCCCTTGCGCCTAAGATGCCGGCCATGCGTGCGCACGGTCGCGCCGACTTCGCGAAAGGATTGCCATGTACAAGAAGATTCTGCTGGCCTACGACGGCTCCGAATCAGGCCAGAACGCATTGCTGGACTGCCATGAAATCGCGCAGTGGAGCCAGGCCGAGCTGACGCTGATCGCCGTGATGCCGCTGCCCCTGTCGGTCATCGGGCCTGAAGGCGGCGTCTACGACCCCGAGCAGGAGCGCGAAGAGAAGGCACGGTTCCAGGAGATTCTGGACACCGGCGTGCGCAAGCTGGCCGACGCGGGCCTGTCCGTGCGTGGCGAGGTGGTCACCGGCGACGCGGTCAGCGAGATCAACGCCTGCGCGCGCCGCATCCATGCCAACCTGATCGTGGTGGGCCACCAGCACCTGAACGGCTGGGCGGCGCGCTGGTGGCGCGGATCGGTGTCACGCTCGCTGATCGAAGACGCGCCCTGCAGCGTGCTGGTGGTGATCACACACTGAGCCGCGCCAGCCGGCGCGACGGCTCAGGGGAGCTCGAACAGGCCGCCCGCATTGGCAATCTCCCACGCGATCTGCGGTCGGTCCGTCAGGCTGCGCCGGATGGCGGCGGCGATGGCCTGGCGTGTCTTGCGGCACAGGCCCGGTTGGTCCTGCACCCGGATCACGATGCCACGCAGCGTGCGCACGCCGCGCGGGCTCGTGACGATGGCCAGGCGGATGCCGAGCTGCTGTTCCATCCGCCGCTCCATGTGGCGCAGGTCGGCGAGGTCGCGCAGCGACTGCAGGCGCTGCACCAGGTTTTTCTCGTCCAAAGCGCTCAGGCGCAGCACCCGCCAGTCGGCGTCGGGGTCTTGCAGCAGCGCAGCGCGCCTGCAGATGCAGGCGCCAACGGGGCAGCCCGCGCGCAAGGGCGGCAGCATCGTTGCTTCGGTCACCGGTTCGACATCTGTGTGCTGTGACCGTTCAGGGTGAACAGGGTCGGGCGTTGGCGTTGAATGCACACGGTGGAGGGGGTGGATGCGGGGACTGGCAGCGCATGGTAGCCGAGCTCTCCGCAGCCGGCCATCGATAATGCGCACGCGTTGGTCGCCGTACCACGCACGTCGGTTTCCACCCGTTGATGAAGGTAGGCCATGTCCGCTCAGACCCTGACCCTGTCCGTCTTGCTCGCCGCTTGGCTGGGCGCCAGTGCTTGGGCGCAGGCCCCGGCCGCCGCGGCATCCGGCGCCGCCGCGGCCGTTTCCGCCGACCGTGCGGCCGTCGCGGCCAGCAAGGAAAAGCTGACCCGCGACAAGGCGATGCGTGCCGATCCGGCCGTGATCAAGGCCGATCAGGCGCAACTCGACGCCGACCAGAAAAAGCTCAAGGCCGACCGGGCGGTGCTGAACCAGGAAAAGAAGCAGCGCAAGGCTGAGAAAAAGCAGATCAAGGACGAGCGCGCCAAGGCCAGTGCCGAGCGCAAGGCCCGCGATGCGGAACGAAAGCAGCTCAAGGCCCAGCAGAAGCAGCAGAAGGCCGCCGCGGCCCAGGCCGGCGCATCGGCCGCCGGCGCGGCCAACCGGGCGGCGCCGTGATCAGCCGGCCACGTCGGCCAGACAGGCGTCCAGGATGTCGATGGCCTGGTCCATCTGCTCACGCGTCGTGATCAGCGGCGGCGTCAACGTCAGGGTGTTGCCCATGGTGGTCTTGAACGACAGGCCGCGCGACAGCGCGCGGTAGAGCACCGCTTCGGCCGCGTCGCCGGCCGGGGTCTTGCGCACACGATCGCTCACCAGTTCCAGACCGAGCAGCAGCCCGCGCCCGCGCACGTCGCCGATCAGCGGGTGGCGGTCTTTGAGCGCGTGCAGGCGCTCCAGTGCGTGTGCGCCGACGCGCGCGGCCTGTTCCACCAGCCCGTCGCGCTCGATGACCTCGAGCGTGGCCAGCGCGGCGGCGGCGGTGACCGGGTTTTTTTCATGGGTGTAGTGCCCGTAGGCCCAGGGCCCGGCGACATTGAGGTCGTCGCGCGCCACGCAGGCGGCAATCGGCAGGATGCCGCCGCCCAGCGCCTTGCCCAGCACCACGATGTCGGGCCGGGCGCCGTCGTGCTCGGCCGCGAAAAAGCGCCCGGTCTTGCCCAGGCCGGTGGGGATTTCGTCGAAGATCAGCAGCGTGCCGTGGGCGCGGCAGGCGTCCTGCACCGCCTGCCAGTAGCCGGGCGGTGGCACGTAGGGCACCGCGCGTGCCGGCTCGGCCACGACGGCGGCCACGTCGCCCTCGCGCTCCAGCACGTAGCGCACCATGCCCGCGCAGGCCAGCCGGCAGCGTTCGAGGTCGGGCTGCCCGGCCGAATTGACCGGATGGCCGTAGGCGCAGCGGTAGCAGCCAAAGGGCGCGACGTGCTCGGTGCCCGGCAACAAGGGCCCCACGCGCCCGCCGCGGAACAGCGACTCGCCGCCCACGCTGCTGGCGCCGAAGCCCGCACCGTGGAATGCGTCCCAGAAACTCAGCGTCTTGAAGCGGCCGGTGGCCGCCCGCGCGAGCTTGATGGCCACCTCCACGGCGTCGGAGCCGCCGGTGGTGAACAGCACGCGGCCGGCGTGGCCCGACAGGCGGCGGAACTGCGCGCCCAGCGCCTCGGCCAGCTCCACCGAACGTTCGCACGCGTAGCGGCGCGGCGCGAAGCTCAGCGCGTCGAGCTGGGCCTTGATGGCGGTAACCACGTGCGGATGGCCGTAGCCCACGTGGTGCACGTTGTTGCCGTGGAAGTCCATGTAGCGCCGGCCGGCGGTGTCGGTGATCCACAGGCCTTGGGCCTGGGCGATGCCGTTCAGGCAAGGGGTGGAGACGGACTGGTGCAGGAAGGCGTCGCTGTCGCGCGCGAGCAGGGCACGCGTGGGTGCGTCGAGGTTGTCGTGCTGCCACGCGGCGCGGCGCGGCGTCGAGTTGATGTCGCCTTCGCTCTGGCTGGGGGCATTCGGGTGAGACGTATGCATGAGGGGCGGGATGAATAGGGCGATGACCGGACACGCGGCCCGGGTGGTCGGACGGCCGGCAGGAGGCGACCTTGTTCAGGCCGGCGCGCCGGAGGCGATGCCGAGATCCTGCAGCGCCAGCGCCACCGCGTGCACCGCCTGTTCCATCTCGTTGCGCCCGATCGCGCCGATGCAGCCGACGCGGAAGGTCTCGACCTGCGTGAGCTTGCCGGGATACAGGATGAAACCGCGCGCCTTGGCGGCGTCGTAGAAGGCCTTGAACTGGTAGCGCGCGTCGCCGGGCGCGTGGAAGGTCACGATGATCGGCGCCTGCACCGCCGGGTCGAGGAAGGGCTTGAAGCCCAGCCGCGCCATGCCGTCGACCAGGGTGCGGCAGTTGTCGGTGTAGCGCGCCAGGCGCGCCGTCTGACCACCTTCTTCCTCGAACTGGCGAATGGCTTCGGACAAGGCCACCACCACGTGGGTGGGCGGTGTGAAGCGCCACTGCCCGGTTTTTTCCATGTAGACGTGCTGGTCGTGCAGGTCCATCGCCAGGCTCTGGCTCTGGCCGGCGCAGCCGACCAGGATGGCCTTGCGGATGAACACGAAGCCCATGCCCGGCACCCCTTCGAGGCACTTGCCGCTGGCCGCGACGAGCGCGTCGAAGCGCATCGTGCGCGCGTCGATGGGCAGGGCCGCGAAGGAGCTCATCGCGTCGACGATCAGGCCCTTGCCGTGCGTGGCGCAGACGTCGGCCACCGCCTGCAGCGGGTTCAGCACCCCGGCACCGGTCTCGCAGTGGATCAGCACGACGTGGCTGATGCTCGCGTCGTCGCGCAACCGCGCATCGAGCGCGGCGGCTGACACCGGCTCGTCGTCGCCGAAGGCCAGCACCGAGCAGCGCCGGCCCATCATCTGCGTGAGTTTGGCGGCGCGCTTGCAGTAGGCGCCGTTGTCCAGCACCAGCACATGACCGTCGCGGGGCACGATGGTGGCCACGGCGGCCTCCACGCTGAAGGTGCCGCTGCCCTGCAAGGGCACCACGACATGGGTGTCGTGGCCTTGCACGATGTCCAGCAGGCTGTGGCGGATGCGCGCGGTCACGGCGTTGAAATCCGCGTCCCACGAGCCCCAGTCGCGCAGCATGGCCAGTTTGGTTCGCAGCGTGGTGGTCAGCGGGCCGGGTGTCAGCAGGATCTTGTCTCGGTCCATGGTGATGCCTTTTTTGTTTGCAGGTTCGGGAGATGCCGTTTCATCGGGTGCGCCAGGCTTGGGTGCGGCGGTTTACCCACCAGCCCAGTGCGGTGAACAGGCCCATCGCGACGCTCGAGGTGGCCAGGATCAACACCGCCATCGCGGCGGCGGCACCCATCTCGCCGGCCTCGTCGAGGTTCAGGATGGCGATGGCGGCGACCTTGGTTTCGGGCGAATACAGAAACACCACCGCCGAGATCGTGGTCATCGCGTTGATGAAGAAATAGCGCGCGATGTCGATCAGCGCGGGCGTGCAGATCGGCAGC
>JAXMFA010000004.1:0-308630 GCA_046348065.1 Burkholderiaceae bacterium | reverse complement strand
TCGGCCACAAGCCGCTATGGATTTGTGACCGAGCGGTGGTCGCCAGCGAATGCCTCAGGCCCCCGCCTTCACCTTCAACCGCCACGCATGCAGCAGCGGCTCGGTGTAGCCGCTGGGCTGAGCCAGGCCCTTGAAGACCAGGTCGCTGGCGGCCTGGAAGGCGGCGCCGGTCTCGTTGCCGGTCATGGGCTGGTAGAGCGGATCGCCGGCGTTCTGCTGGTCCACCACCTTGGCCATGCGCTTGAGCGTGGCGCGCACCTGGGCCATCTGCCCGCCACACAGCGGGCACAAGAGCGGAAACACGTCGTAGATGCGCGCAATCAGCACAGCCCACATATAGTGCGCTGGCCGTTTGGGCGGTGCCGGTGGTTCGGGTGTGGGCGCTGACCCGGATTCGCTCGCACCGGCATGTGCTGGCTGCACAGGGCCGTGTGCGCCTTCGCATGTCGCATCTGCGTGTGCGTTTGACTGCGTCCGCACTGCAACCGCCTGTACCGGGACTTGCGCCACGGCCGTGACTGCCGCCCGCGGCGGCGAGTTCGGTCCCAGCACCCCGAAGTAGCGATGCCGGTGCGTGCGCGGAGGGGGCAATCCCCAGTAGCCCTGTGCTGGATACTGCACGGGCACTTGCGCAAATCGGTGACAGCACATATGCTGTCACAACGATTCCCGTTGTCATCGATACCAATGTGTTCGTTGCCGGCCTGCGCTCCGGTGGCGGGGCATCGCGTGCTGTGTTGCGCCGGGTGCTGGGTGGCAGTTTGCAGCCCCTGTTTGGCAATGCGCTGTGGATGGAATACCAGGACTTGCTTAATCGCCCGGTGTGGGGCGATGCCACCACGACAGACGAGCGGCACAGTGTGCTGGCTGCACTGGCGAAGCAAGGGCGTTGGGTAACGGTGTATTACGGTTGGCGGCCCAATTTGCCGGATGAGGGGGACAACCATTTGATCGAGCTTGCGCTGGCCGGTGGCGCGCAGGCCATCGTTACGCACAATTTGCGCGATCTGCGCGGTGGTGAATTGCAGCTGGGAAGCTTGCGGGTGATGACACCCGCGCAATGTCTGGAGGAGTGGAAATGAGTACCTTGACCATACGGCTACCCGATGACACGGCGCAGCGGCTCAAATCGCTGGCGCAAAGCCGGGGCCTGTCCATGAACAAGTTGGTGGAGCAGCTCAGCGCGCACGCGCTGGCTGCTTGGGACACGGAGAACCACTTCCGTGCCATGGCCGCCACAGGAGATGTGGGCAAGGCGCTGGCGGTGCTGGATCGGCTGGATGCGGCAGATGCCGCTTCAAATTAACACTAAATTAGACCGCCGTCCCCGTGGAATGTGCGCAAGCAGCTACTAAAAACGTAGCGAATTGAGCTTTCCTTCGACGGTCTCAGGGGCGGCTGAGGGTTAAGCTGCCGCCTTCACCTTCAGTCGCCACGCATGCAGCAGCGGCTCGGTGTAGCCGCTGGGCTGAGCCAGGCCCTTGAAGACCAGGTCGCTGGCGGCCTGGTAGGCGGCGCCGGATTCATTGCCGGTCATGGGCTTGTAGGCCGGATCACCCGCGTTCTGCTGGTCCACCACCTTGGCCATGCGCTTGAGCGTGGCGCGCACCTGGGCCTTGGTCACCACACCGTGGTGGATCCAGTTGGCCATGTGCTGGCTGCTGATGCGCAGCGTGGCGCGGTCTTCCATCAGGCCCACGTTGTGGATGTCGGGCACCTTGGAGCAGCCCACACCCTGGTCCACCCAGCGCACCACGTAGCCCAGGATGCCCTGGGCGTTGTTGTCGAGTTCCTGGCGCTTCTCGGCATCGGTCCAGGCCGGCGTCTTGACCACGGGGATGGTCAGCAGGCCGTTCAGGATGGCGTCGCGCTCGGCGTCCACGTCGGTCTTTTCCAGCTCCTTCTGCACCTTGAACACGTCCACCTGGTGGTAGTGCAGCGCGTGCAGCGTCGCGGCGGTGGGGCTGGGCACCCAGGCGGTGTTGGCGCCGGCTTTGGGGTGGCCGATCTTGATCTTCAGCATGTCGGCCATCAGGTCTGGCATGGCCCACATGCCCTTGCCGATCTGGGCTTTGCCGCGCAGGCCGCACTCCAGGCCCACCAGCACGTTGCTCTTCTCGTAGGCCTGGATCCAGGCGCTGCTCTTCATGTCGCCCTTGCGCATCATGGGGCCGGCGTGCATGGCGGTGTGCATTTCGTCGCCGGTGCGGTCCAGGAAGCCGGTGTTGATGAAGGCCACGCGGCTCTTGGCGGCGGCGATGCAGGCCTTCAGGTTCACACTGGTGCGGCGCTCTTCGTCCATGATGCCGAGTTTGACGGTGCTGTCGCTCAGGCCCAGCATCTTTTCCACCCGCGAGAACAGTTCGCAGGCAAAGGCCACCTCGGCCGGGCCGTGCATCTTGGGCTTGACGATGTAGACGCTGCCGCGGCGGGTGTTGCGGATGCCGTTGACCCCGTGACCCTGCAGGTCGTGCAGCGCGATGGTGGTGGTGACCACCGCGTCCATGATGCCCTCGGGGATCTCGCGCACCGTGCCCTGGGCGTCGGTCCAGAGGATGGCCGGGTTGGTCATCAGGTGGCCGACGTTGCGCACGAACAGCAGCGAGCGGCCGTGCAGCGCCACGTCCTCGCCGCGCGGGCCGGTGTACAGGCGGTCGGGGTTCAGGCCGCGCTTGAAGGTCTTGCCGCCTTTGGTCACGTCTTCGGTCAGCGTGCCTTTGAGGATGCCCAGCCAGTTGCCGTAGGCCAGCACCTTGTCGGCCGCATCGACCACGGCCACCGAGTCTTCGAGGTCCAGGATGGTGGACAGCGCCGATTCCAGCACCAGGTCGGCGACGCCGGCCGGGTCGGTGGCACCGATCGGGTGCGCCTTGTTGATGATGATGTCCATGTGCAGGCCGTGGTGCGACAGCAGCACCGACGACGGCGTGCCCATCTCGCCCTGGAAGCCGACGAACTGGGCCGGGTTCTTCAGCCCCACGGTGTGGCCGTTCTTCAGCGTCACGGCCAGCTCGTTGTCCACCACGGCGTAGGCGGTGGAATCGAGGTGCGAGCCCTTCTTGAGCGGGACGCAGCGGTCAAGCACGTGGCGCGCGTATTCGATGACCTTGGCGCCGCGCTTCTCGTTGTAGCCCGGGCCCTTCTCGCAGCCGTCGGCTTCGGAGATGGCGTCGGTGCCGTACAGCGCGTCGTACAGGCTGCCCCAGCGCGCGTTGGCGGCGTTCAGCGCGTAGCGGGCGTTGGTGATCGGCACCACCAGCTGCGGGCCGGCCTGCAGGGCCAACTCGGCGTCGACGTTTTTCGTGGTGGCCTTGACCTTCTCGGGCACCGGCACCAGGTAGCCGATCTTCTGCAGGAACTTGCGGTAGGCCTTCATGCCGCGGGCGCCGGCAATCGGGCCGGGGTTGGCCTTGTGCCAGGCGTCGATCTCGCTTTGCAGGCGGTCGCGCTCGGCCAGCAGCGCGATGTTCTTCGGCGCCAGGTCGGCCACGATGGCATCGAATCCGCTCCAGAAGGCGGCACTGTCGATGCCGGTGCCGGGCAGAACCTGGGTTTCGATGAACCGGTGCAGTTCGGTGGCGACTTGCAGGCGGTGGACGGAGGTGCGTTCGGTCATGGTGGAAGCCTCTTGATGGACAGGATGGTGAAAAAGGAAGACGTCAAGGATCGGTAGGCCGCGCTCAGCCCGGCACGGGCGCCGGCGCGAAGAAATCGAGCACGTCGCGCAGGCTGTCGCCGGTGCGCGTGGGCAAGGTGCCCAGCTCCTCGAACGGCGCGCCGGTGCGGTTGACCCACAGCGTGCGGTAGCCGTACCAGGTGGCGGCCAGCGCGTCCCAGCTGTTGCTGCTGACGAAGGCGATCTGGCCGGCCCTGAGCCCGGTGGCCTGTGGCCCGAGTGCATAGGCATCGGGATGCGTCTTGTACTTGCGCACCGCGTCCACGCTGATGACGTGGTCGAGCAGGCCGTCGAGCCCGGCGCTGCGCACCGCAATGCCCAGCATCTCCGGGTCGCCGTTGGACAGGATGCCGGTGGTGACGCCACGGGCTTTCAACGCGCGCAGCACCTCGTGGTTCTCGGGGTAGGCGCTGAGGTGGCGGTACTGGTTCATCAACTGGTCCGCCTTGCCATCGATTTCGGCATTTCCCAGCGTCAGCCGGTCACGGGCCGCTATCGATTTGATGGCGTAGACGAGCGCGGCGCGGGTCAGTTCCCAGAACGGGCGGTAGTGCGCGCCGTGGTCGCAGGTGGTGACCAGACGGGTGTATTCGATCTGCTTGTCGCGCCAGAGCACACTCAGCGCGGCCCCGTGCCCCGGAAACAACTGCCCGGCCAGCAGCGCGACGCTGTGCACGTCGAACAGCGTGCCGTAGGCGTCGAACAGCACCGCGCGCGGGGCGGTGCCGTCGTGACGGGGCGCATGGGGTTTGTCCATGCTGGCACTGTATTCGAAACTTCGTCGCTCATTACTTGATTCAAGTGGCGTTTATCCGTGACAAAAAGTTGGTGAATCCATGGGGTGGCGGGCACGGCATTGCCGCTTGGGCCGGTTTCGCGGTTGGGGCGTATCGGTCTGCCTTGCCCCGCCCCGCACCCGCGGTGTAGCCTCGGGGCTCTGTCAAAAACCGCCACGCCGTCCCGACACCCACCATGCCCGCGCACATCCCGACCCATCACACCGGCCACAACCCGCACAAGAACAAGGTCGTCAGCGCGGCCGAGGCGGTGCAACTGATCCACGATGGCGACACCGTGGCCACCGGTGGCTTTGTGGGCATCGGGTTTGCCGAGGCGATCGCGGTGGCGCTGGAGGAGCGCTATTTGGCTACGCGGCAGCCGCGCGATCTGGCGCTGGTGTACGCGGCCGGCCAGGGCGACGGCAAGACCCGCGGCCTGAACCACCTGGGCCACCCCGGCCTGCTGCGCCGGGTGATCGGCGGGCACTGGGGCCTGGTGCCCACGGTGCAGAAACTCGCGGTGGACAACCAGATCGAGGCCTGGTGCTTGCCGCAAGGCGTGATCACGCACCTGTTTCGCGACATCGCCGCCGGCAAGCCCGGCACGCTGACGCGCGTCGGGCTGGACACCTTTGTGGACCCGCGCCACGGCGGTGGCAAGCTCAACACCCGCACCACCGAAGACCTGGTGCGCCACCTGCCGATCGACGGCGAGGACTACCTGTTCTACAAGGCGTTCCCGATCCAGGTGGGCATCATCCGCGCCACCACGGCCGACGCCGATGGCAACCTCACCATGGAGCGCGAGGCGCTCACCTTGGAGGCGCTGGCCATCGCGATGGCCGCGCGCAACTCGGGCGGCGTGGTGATCGCGCAGGTGGAACGCATCGCCGAGCGCGGCACCCTGCACCCGCGCCAGGTCAAGGTGCCCGGCGTGCTGGTCGATGCGGTGGTGGTGGCGCAGGACCCGGCGCACCACCAGCAGACCTTTGCCGAGCCCTACAACCCGGCGTTTTCGGCCGAGATCCGTGTGCCGATTGACAGCGTGTTGCCCATGGGCCTGTCGGAGCGCAAGATCATCGCCCGGCGCGCCGCGCTGGAGCTGCGGCCGCACCAGGTGGTGAACCTGGGCATCGGCATGCCCGAGGGCGTGGCCAGCGTCGCGGCCGAAGAGCGCGTGATCGACCTGGTCACGCTCACCGCCGAGCCCGGCGTGGTGGGCGGCATTCCGGCCGGTGGGCTGAACTTCGGCGCCGCGGTGAACCCGCAGGCCATCATCGACCAGCCCAACCAGTTCGACTTCTACGACGGCGGCGGGCTCGACATCGCCATCCTCGGGCTGGCGCAGGCCGACCGGCACGGCAACCTCAACGTCAGCAAGTTCGGGCCGCGCCTGGCTGGCGCCGGCGGCTTCATCAACATCAGCCAGAACGCGCGCACCGTGGTGTTCGTCGGCACCTTCACCGCCGGCGCGCTGGAGGTGCGGGTGCAGGACGGCCGGCTGCACATCGCCCACGAAGGCGGCGCGCGCAAGTTCGTGCGCGACGTGGAGCACCGCACCTTCAGCGGTGCCGAGGCGCTCAAACGCGGCCAGCGCGTGCTGTACGTGACCGAACGCGCGGTGTTCCGGCTCGCGCAAGGCCCCGACGACGCCAGCGCGCTGGAGCTGATCGAACTGGCACCGGGCGCTGACCTGCAGCGCGACGTGCTCGACCACATGTCGTTCGAGCCGCTGGTGGCCGCCGACCTGAAGCCCATGGATCCGCGGCTGTTCGACGAGGAGACCATGGGCCTGCGCGAACAACTGCTGGAGCGCCCGCTGGACGAACGCCTGGCGCTGGATGCGGCGCGCCGGCGCCTGCACATCGACTTCTCGGGGCTGCAGGTGAATTCGGGCAGCGCCATCGCCGACATCGAGGCCGCCATCCGCCAGCGGCTGGAGCCCTTCGGCCACCGCGTGGACGTGGTGGTGAACTACGATCACTTCGGCATCGTGCCCGAGCTGCTCGACGACTACGCGGCCATGGTCAAGCGCCTGGCCGGCGCGTTCTACGGGCGCGTCACCCGTTACGGCACCACGGGCTTCCTGAAATCACGCCTGTGAGCCCTCCGGGGGCGTCTTGTTGGCCGAATTGATGGTCAAAAGGCCCCGATTCCAGCGCCAGAAGGCCACGGACAGCTATCAAAATCATACCGCTGTCGACCGGCGTCCGGGGCGAGACGCCCCCGCAGCGGCTCACCGGGCTGGTGGCGGGGCGGGCACGGCGCCGCCCAGGCTGCGCACCAGGCGCTGGAAGTCGGGGTTCTCGCGCAGCAGCGTGCGGCCGGTGGCGATCAGGCGGTCCACCTGCTCGTCGCTGAGCGCAAAACTGGTGGGGATTTCGTTCAGGAAACGCCGCAGCGGACCGTCGGGCACGCTCTCGAAGCTCAGGCGAATGAAATACGGCGCCACCGCGCGCTCGGGGGTCGACAGCTGTTTTGCCCAGTTCTCCACGCTCTGTTGCATCTGCGCCAGCGTGGCGACGTTGTAGCGGTGCAGCTGGATGTTGGTGACGGCGTTGAGCGTGTCGACGATCGACGGCGCGCGCGGACTGGCGCCGATGCCCAGCGGCGTGTCGGCGGCGGCGTTGACCGAAATGAACGCGATGCGCTGCGGCGCCGAGACACCCATGGCCTGCTGGTACCGGCGCGCGCCACCCACCAGCTCGACCATGTCGAGCATCGCGCGCAGGCCCAGGTTGTCGGTGATGCCACCGTCCACGAACTGGGCATAGCGGTGGCGCGTCTTGTCCTCGTAGCTGGTGTTGCCGCGCAGGACCATCGCCAGGTTGGGGTCGTCGGCGGCGCCCTGGCGCGCGGCGGTGAGCCAGGCCGGGGGGCGGTGCGCGCAGCCGCTGAAGTTCTCGACCACCACCGGGTCGAAAACCACCGGCACCGCGCTGGAGGCCGTGACCGCCCGCGCCAGCGAGAAGCGGCCCAGGTCGGAGCACAGCAGATCGAAATACTCCTGCGTGAACGTGAAGCGCTCGCCCGAGGACAGGTCCGAGGTGTTGATCAGGATCAGCGGCGAGTCCTTGCGGATCAGGTCGGCAAACGTGGCCTCGCCGAACAGGTTCTGCTTGTAATACGCCACCGCGGTTTCGGTGCGGTCATGGCTGCTGAACCATTGCAGCGGGTTGAACAGGCTGCGCACCAGTGCGCCTTCGATGTTGCGGCGCAGGAAGCGTGACTCGAAATCGTCGAACAGGCGCTGGCCGTACAGGCCGTAATAGGCCGAGGTGAAGCTGCCGCCCGAGACCGAGCTGATCACGTTGACCGCCTCCAGCAGGCTGCGCTCCTGGCCGTTGAGCATCACGCGGGTGTCGCGCAGCTCTTGCATCACCCCGTAGGCCAGCGCGGCCGCGCGGGTGCCGCCGCCGGAAAAGGCCAGCGCCAGCGACAGCTCGTCCGAGCGCGGATCCAGGGTGCGCACAAAGTTGTCCAGCGTGTAGCCGGGGCGCGCTGCGGCCGGTGTCAGGGGCTGGTTGTCGATGTTGCCCAAGGCGGCGCAGCCGGCCAGCAGCGCGGCAGCCGCCAGCGCGCCCGCGTGGCGCACCAGGCTTGCCCGGCCGGGCGTTTGCGCGGTGCCGCGTCGGCGGCGCGGCAAGACGGGCATGACCGATTTCCTCTCAGGCTCAGTCGCCGAACTCGATGCCCAGGTCGCGCGCGGTCTGCACCGTGTCGCTGTCCAGTGGCACCGCCTTCATGCGGCCGGCCACCTCTTCGAGCGGCACGTAGTTCACGTTCGGAAAGCCCAGCGCCACCATGATGCCCGATTGCCCTTCGCCGAGCGCGCGCACCGCCGCCGTGCCGAAGCGCATCGCCGCCAGCCGGTCGAACGAGGTGGGGCTGCCGCCGCGCAGCAGGTGGCCCAGCACCACCACGCGGGTGTCCTTGCCGGTGCGGGCGTGAATGGCCTGGCCCACGCGCTCGCCGATGCCGCCCAGGCGCTCGGCGTGGCCGATCTCGGCCGCTTCGGCCACCTCGCGATGGCCGTGCACCGGCTCGGCGCCTTCGGCCACCACCACGATGGTGTAGGGGTGGCCCTCCACGTCGCGCGCCACCACCTTGGCCGCGACCTTGTCGATGTCGAACGGGATCTCCGGCAGCAGCACCGCGTGCGCGTTGCCGGCGATGCCGGTGTGCAGCGCGATCCAGCCGGCGTAGCGGCCCATCACCTCCACCACCATCACGCGCTGGTGGCTCTCGGCGGTGCTGTGCAGGCGGTCCAGGCATTCGGTGGCGAAGGCCACGGCGGTGTCGAAGCCGAAGGTGGTGAAGGTCTTGTCGAGGTCGTTGTCGATGGTCTTGGGCACACCCACCACGCGCAGGCCTTTCTGGTGCAGCGCGTTGGCGATGGTGAGCGAGCCGTCGCCGCCGATGGACACCAGCGCATCGAGTTCCTTCATCGCGAAGTACTGCAGGATTTCGTCCGAGCGGTCCACATCCCGGGTGCTGCCATCGGGCATCTTCACCGGGAAGTGCAGTGGGTTGCCCCTGTTGGTGGTGCCCAGGATGGTGCCGCCCAGGTGCGATATGCCGCGCACCCGGTCTTTGGTGAGGCGGAACACCCCGCCCTCGGGGTAGCGTTCGGGAAACAGGATGCCGTTGAAACCGTCGCGGATGCCGTAGCACTCCCAGCCGCGGTTGATGGCGGCCACCACCACGGAGCGGATCACCGCGTTGAGGCCGGGCGCGTCGCCGCCACCGGTGCAGACGGCGATGCGGCGGATGGGGTTGGACATGGTGTTCTCCTGATTCGATTCAAATTCGGGCCGGCGCGGCGGGTCAGGGCGCCTGGTGCAGCACCTTGGCCACCGGGTTGTGGCGCAGCCGGAAAGCATCGGGCATGCCCGAGCCCAGCAGCGGCCGCAGGTACAGGCGGAAGGCGTCGGTCACGTCGGTGCCGCAGGGCGCGATGAATTCGTCCTCCATCACGCGGGTCTTGCCGGCCACGGCCTCCAGCGGCAGCAGCTCGTAGTCCACCGAGTAGAAACCGGTGCGCTTGATCGCGACCGAGCCGTCGCGCTTGCCCCACATCGCGAACTGCACCGCCTTCTCGCCCACCTCGCGCGCCTCGCGCTGGTCCACGTCGGACACGCAGCCGATGAAGGAACGCTGCAGGTAGCCGAAGGTGTCGCCGCGCACCCGTTTGATCTTGAGCTTTGACTTGATTTCTTCGCACAGCAGGTCGGCCAGCGCGCCGTTGCCCGAGAGCTGCACGTTGCCGTGGGCGTCATGTTCCAGGTCTTTGGCCAGCAGCGCGGCCATCGGGGTGCCGCTGGCGTCGTGGATGCCCTCCGACACCGCGATCACGCAGCGTCCATGGCGCTCGTACATGGCTTTCACGTCGGCGAGGAACTTCTCCAGGTCGAAGGTGCGTTCGGGCAGGTAAATCAGGTGCGGGCCGTCGTCGGGAAACTTCTTGCCGAGCGCCGAGGCGGCGGTCAGGAAGCCCGCGTGGCGGCCCATCACCACGCCGACGTACACGCCCGGCAGCGCCGCGTTGTCGAGGTTGGCGCCGGCAAAAGCCTGGGCCACAAACCGCGCCGCCGACGGAAAGCCCGGCGTGTGGTCGTTGCCGACCAGGTCGTTGTCGATGGTCTTGGGGATGTGGATGCAGCGCAGCGGGTAGCCGGCCTTTTGCGCCTCCAGGCTCACGATGCGCACGGTGTCGGACGAGTCGTTGCCGCCGATATAGAAGAAGTGTTCGATCTCGTGCGCCTGCAGCACCTTGAAGATCTCCTGGCAATAGGCCAGATCGGGCTTGTCGCGGGTGGAGCCCAGCGCCGACGCGGGCGTGCCGGCCACCAGCTCCAGGTTGTGGTGGGTCTCCTGGGTCAGGTCCACCAGGTCTTCGTTGATGATGCCGCGCACGCCGTGGTGGGCGCCGTAGATGCGCTCGATGCTGCTGAAGCGGCGCGCCTCCAGCGCCACGCCAACGAGCGACTGGTTGATGACGGCGGTGGGGCCGCCGCCCTGGGCGACCAATATTTTTCCGGATGCCACGCAGGAGTCCTCCGTTCGTGAAGGTGGAACAGTTCGATGGCGCCATTGTGCCCCCGCTTTGCCGCACTGCAACACGCGGCGGCGCATTCGTTGTCGCGTGGTGGCGGTCGGCAGGCGGTCGACCACCGCGGCCCCACCCGGTGTCGCGCGGATGTCGGAAACCGATTCGGTGGCGCCTTTGCGGGGCATGGGCAGATTTTTCTGTCGTGCCTTGACGCCGACGGCAATACCGTCAACGATTTCAGCTCCGACTTTCCATCAGGCGCTCCTTCGTCGCCGCCAGCGACGGCCGTCCGCTCCGCAGTCGGGTAAAAACGGCCTCAAGACCGATCCCGCCGCCGTCCCGTGTCCGGATGGGGAATCGGGCTACAAGGGAAAGAATCATGTTTTGTCTCCCGGAATGGCGAAAGACCTGCACACCATGACCCCCGATGTTCTGATCAGCGAAGTCGGCCCGCGCGACGGCCTTCAATCGGTCAAGGCCACCATGCCGACGGCAGACAAGCTGCGCTGGATCGACGCGCTGGTGGCCGCGGGCCTGCGGGAGATCGAGGTGGCCTCGTTTGTGCCGGCCCGCCTGCTGCCACAGATGGCCGATGCGGCCGAGGTGGTGCGCCACGCCTTGACGCACCCCGGTGTCACCGTCATGGCGCTGGTGCCCAATGTGCGCGGCGCCGAGGCGGCGCTGGCTGCTGGCGTGCACAAGCTCACCATTCCCGTGTCGGCGAGCGCCGCGCACTCGCTGGCCAACGTGCGCAAGACCCGTGAAGAGATGGTGGCCGAGGTGCGCGCCATCGTGCGCCTGCGCGATGCGATGGCGCCGGGCGTCAAGGTCGAGGCCGGCATTTCCACCGCCTTCGGCTGCACCTTGCAGGGCGAGGTGCCCGAGGACGACGTGGTCTGGCTGGCCGGCGAATGCATCGCCGCCGGGGCCGACGAATCCGGCCTGTCCGACACCACCGGCATGGCCAACCCGGCGCAGGTGCGGCGCCTGTTCGACAAGGTGCGTGCCGTCATCGGCGACCACACCGGCGCCGCGCACCTGCACAACACCCGCGGGCTTGGCCTGGCCAACTGCCTGGCCGCCTTTGATGTGGGCGTGCGCACCTTCGACAGCTCGCTCGGCGGCCTGGGCGGCTGCCCGTACGCGCCCGGCGCCTCCGGCAATGTCGTCACCGAAGACCTGGTGTTCATGTTCGAGGCCATGGGCGTGCGTACCGGCGTGGACATCGAGCGCCTGATGGCGGCCCGTGCGCCGCTCGCGGCCGGCCTGCCGGGCGAGCCGCTGTACGGCATGGCGCCCGAGGCCGGCCTGCCCAAGGGATGGCGAAACACGGCATGAGCGCAGCGTCGGACCGCCCCGGGAAGGCGCGCAACGCCAAGCGAGGTAAGGCGGTCGTGCAGTGGGCGTGCGCGAAGATGCCATCGGCCCTTGTGGGCAGACCGGCAGCGTTCCGGCGGATCATTTTGATGGCTCGTCGCGCTGGTCCTGCGGGAGAACCCGGAAGCTTGTCGAAGCAGCGGAATCTCCGGCTATCACCGTTGATTATTTACTTTCATCGGCATAATGTGCGCACATGGACAAGCTCAAGGCGTTCGAATCCTTTGTCTCCGTTGCCACCAAGGGCAGCCTGACCGCGGCCGCCAAGGCCGAGGGCGTGGCGCCCGCGATCATGGGTCGGCGGCTCGATGCGCTGGAAGAACACCTGGGCGTCAAGTTGCTGGTGCGCACCACGCGGCGCATCACCCTGACCCACGAGGGCAGTGCCTTTCTGGAAGACTGCCAGCGCCTGCTGGCCGACGTGGCCAACGCGGAAGCCAGCGTCTCCGAGGGCGGCGTCAAGGCCAGCGGCCACCTGCGCATCACCGCGCCGGCCGGCTTCGGGCGTCGGCACGTCGCGCCGCTGGTGCCCCGGTTCCGGGAACTGCATCCCGACGTGACGATTTCACTGAACCTGAGCGACCGCGTGGTGGACCTCGCCGGCGAAGGATTCGACTGCGCGGTACGCGTGGGCGACATGCCCGACTCGTCGCTGGTGAGCGTGCGCCTGGCCGACAACCGGCGCCTGTGCGTGGCCACGCCGCGCTACCTGCAACAACACGGCACGCCCCGCCATCCGGCCGAGCTGGCGCGCTTCGATTGCCTGACCCTGTCGAGCGACGCCTCGCAGACGCGGGGATGGGCATTTCGCTTGCCCCGCAACGCCCAAGGGCGACCACAGGAGGGCGTCTTGCCGGACGCAGGCGTGCCCAAGGAGGACGCCGGGGCTGGTGAAGTGGTGCATTTCAAGCCCGGCGGGCCGCTGGACTGCTCGGACGGCCAGGTGTTGCACGACTGGTGCCTGGCCGGTTATGGCATCGCCTGGCGCAGCACGTGGGAGGTGGAGGCCGAGATCGCGGCGGGCTTGCTGGTGCCGGTGCTGGAAGAGTTCAGCGCGCCGCCCAACGGCATCTACGTGGTGTTTCCCCAGCGCAAGCACCTGCCACTGCGACTGCGGCTGTGGATGGACTACCTGAAGCACCATTACGGGCAGGCGTCGTTCTGGCGGGGTGCGCTGGCGGCCAAGGCCGAAGGCGCCAACACATGACCCAGGAATCCGTTCTGGCCTACGCCCACCTGCTGGCCATCTTGTCGCTGGTTGTCTTTCTGTCCAGCGAAGCGGCGCTGTGCCGCGCCGAATGGATGAACGAGGCCGTGGTGCGCCGACTGGGCCGGCTCGACCTGATCTATGGGCTGTCGGCGCTGGCCGTGCTGCTGAGCGGCCTGGCGCGCATCCAATGGGGCATGAAAGGCGGCGACTGGTACTGGAGCAACCCCTGGCTGCACGCCAAGCTGGCGCTGCTGGTGGTGATTGCCGCGCTGTCGCTGGTGCCGACGCGGCGCTTCATCCGGTGGCGCAAGGCGCTGGACGTCGGCGGCGGGCTGCCACCGCCCGACGAGGTGCGCCGGGCGCGCCGGTTCGTGATGTGGCAGGCCCATCTGCTGGCGCTGGTGCCGCTGGCGGGCGTGGCGATGGCGCGCGGATTCGGCGCCTGACGTGGAGGCGTTGGCCATGAGGCCCGGCCCGTAAAATCCCGCGATGCTTTCAGTCAAACAGGAATTGCTCGCGGCGCTGGCCGACGCGCTGGACCAACTGTCCCCCGGCGCGGGAGTCCGGGCGGCATTCGAATCGCCCAAGGTGGCGGCCCATGGTGATTTCGCCTGCACGGCCGCGATGCAACTGGCCAAACCGCTCAAACTCAATCCGCGCCAGCTGGCCGACACCCTGCGCGCCGCCTTGCTGGATCGCTCTGCGTACCAGCGCTGGGTGTCCGACATCGAAATCGCCGGCCCCGGTTTCATCAACATCCGGCTCAAGCCGGCGGCCAAGCAGCAGATCGTGGCCGCCGTGCTCGGCGCGGGTGAACGCTTCGGCCACCAGCCGCCGCGCGGCGAGCGCGTGCTGGTCGAGTTCGTTTCCGCCAATCCCACGGGGCCCTTGCACGTCGGCCACGGCCGCCAGGCGGCGCTGGGCGATGCGATCTGCAACCTGTATGCCACGCAGGGCTGGCAGGTGTGGCGCGAGTTCTATTACAACGACGCCGGCGTGCAGATTGCCACGCTGGCCCACAGCACGCAGTTGCGGGCCAAAGGCTTCAAGCCCGGCGACCCCGAGTGGCCCGAAGCGGCCTACAACGGCGAATACATCGCCGACATCGCGGCCGATTTCCTGGCCGGCAAGACCGTCAGCGCGGACGATCGCGCCTTCACGGCCAGCGGCGATGTCGAAGACCTCGATGGCATCCGCCAGTTCGCCGTGGCCTACCTGCGTCGCGAGCAGGACCTGGACCTGAAGGCCTTCGAGGTGCATTTCGACCACTATTACCTCGAATCCAGCCTCTACACCAGCGGCCGGGTCGAGGCCACGGTAAACCGGCTGGTGGCCAACGGCAAGACCTACGAGCAGGACGGCGCGCTGTGGCTGAAGTCCACCGATTACGGCGACGACAAAGACCGCGTGATGCGCAAGGGCGACGGCGGCTACACCTACTTCGTGCCCGACGTGGCCTACCACATCGCCAAGTGGGAGCGCGGGTTCACCAAGGTCGTCAACATCCAGGGCACCGACCACCACGGCACCATCGCCCGGGTTCGCGCCGGCCTGCAGGCGGCCGGCGTTGGCATTCCCGAGGGCTACCCCGACTATGTGCTGCACACCATGGTGCGCGTGGTGCGCGGCGGTGAGGAGGTCAAGATCAGCAAACGCGCGGGCAGCTACGTGACGTTGCGCGACCTGATCGACTGGACCAGCAAGGACGCGGTGCGCTTCTTCCTGCTCAGCCGCAAGCCCGACACCGAGTACACCTTCGACGTCGACCTGGCGGTGCAGCAGAACAACGACAACCCGGTCTATTACGTGCAGTACGCCCACGCGCGCATCTGTTCCGTGCTCGCGGCCTGGGGCGGCGACGCGTCAGCGTTGACCGAGGCCGATCTGGCGCCGCTGGACAGCCCGGCCGCGCAGGCGCTGATGCTGCAGCTGGGCAAATACCCCGACATGCTGACCGCCGCCGCGTTGGACAACGCGCCGCACGACGTCACTTTCTACCTGCGCGAGCTGGCCGCGAGCTACCACAGCTATTACGACGCCGAGCGCATCCTGGTCGACGACGAGCGGGTGAAGACCGCCCGGCTGGCGCTGATCGCCGCGACGGCGCAGGTGTTGCACAATGGCCTGGCGGTGCTGGGCGTTTCGGCGCCCAACCGGATGTGAGAACCATCATGAGACAAGCACAACGCGGCGGCACGTTCCTGGGCATCATCATCGGCGTCGTGCTCGGGCTGGCGGGTGCCCTGGCCGTGGCGATCTATGTCGCCAAGGTGCCGGTGCCGTTCATGAACAAGAACCAGACCCGCAAGCCCGAACAGGACGCGGCCGAGGCGCAGAAGAACAAGAACTGGGACCCCAACGCCCCGTTGTACGGCAAGCACCCGGTGCGGCCGGCTTCGGCGGCCAGCGAGGCGGCGGGGCCGGCCTCGGCGCCCGTGGCGACACCGGCAGCGGCCGCCTCCGGCAAACTGGCGCGTCCTGCCGACGCGACGCCCGCCCCGACACCGGCCGCCAGGCCGGAGGCGCGCGCGGCCTCCGCGACCGATCCGCTCGGGGATCTGGCCAAGTCCCGCTCAGCGCCCCCGCCGGCACCGGCGGCAGCGCCGGCCGCGGCCACGGCCGACCCGTTCGTCTACTTCGTTCAGGCGGGCGCCTTCCGCACCCCGGAGGATGCCGAAGCGCAGCGCGCCAAGCTCGGGCTGATCGGCCTCGAGGCCAAGATCACCGAACGCGAGCAGTCGGGCCGCACGGTGTTCAGGGTGCGCGTGGGGCCGTTCGACACCAAGGACGCCGCCGACCGCACCAAAGAGCGCATCGATGGCGGCGGCCTTGAGGCCACGCTGGTGCGCGTTCAGCGCTGAGGCGCCGGTCGGGGCGCCCGCACGGAACTTGTCGCCGGCGCCGCGCTCCATGCAGTGACACAACACAGAAGAGAGTATTGCCATGAAACGTCGTCAGTTCACCCTTCGTGCCGCCGCCGCGCTGGCTCCCGTCCTGCTGGGCAGCGGCGCTGCCCTGGCGCAAGCCGCCAAGCCGCGCGAAGGCAAGGACTACCTCGTGCTGGGCAAGCGCGCCCCGGTCGACGCGCCGGCCGGAAAGATCGAGGTGATCGAATTCTTCTGGTACAGCTGCCCGCACTGCAACGCCTTCGAGCCGGCGCTCGAGGCCTGGGTGAAGAACCTGCCCAAGGACGTGAGCTTCCGTCGCGTGCCGGTGGCCTTCCGCGACGATTTTGCGCCGCAACAACGCCTTTTCTACACGCTGGAGGCGCTGAACAAGGTCGATGAATACCAGCGCAAGGTGTTCCAGGCGGTGCATGGGGAGCGCCAGCCGCTCAACACCGACGAGGCCATCCTGGCCTGGGCCGCCAAGCAGGGATTCGACATGGCGAAGTTCACCGAGACCTACCGCTCGTTCACGGTGGCCAGCAAGCTGCGCAAGGCGGTGCAGCTGCAGGATGCCTACCGGGTCGAAGGCGTTCCGGCGCTGGGCATCGCGGGCCTGTATTACACCGACGGCTCGCTCGCGGGCAGCATGGAGCGGGCCCTGCAAGTGACCGACCACCTGATCGCCGAGGCGCGCAAGAGCCGCTGAGCGCCAGCCAGGCTGTTGGGTGGCCCGTCCGCGCGGGCGGTTGGCGGGCTCGCCGAAACCCCACCGGGCGCCGAATTGGCGTGTACTGGCGCGTACAATCACAGCAAGATTCGTGCCTCTATGAAACACCTCTATCCCGCCCTGTTTGCCGCCGCCTGCCTGCTGGCCGGAACCACCGCGCTGGCCGAACGCGCCGACCGCGACAAACCGCTGACCATCGACGCCGATGCCTTGCGGCACGACGACCAGAAACAGATCACGGTCTTCACCGGTCGGGTGACGGCGAACAAGGGAACGATCGCCATGCGCGGTGCCCGGCTCGAGGTGCGCCAGGACGCGGCCGGCAACCAGTTCGGCATCCTGACCGCCGAGCCCGGGCAACGGGCCTTTTTCCGGCAGAAGCGCGAAGGCCTCGACGAGTACATCGAAGGCGAGGCCGAGCAGGTCGAGTACGACAGCACCACCGACACCGCGCGCCTCATGCGCAAGGCCGAGTTGCGGCGTTACCAGGGGACCACCGTGGCCGACGAGGTCTTCGGCACCCTGATCGTCTACAACGGCACGACCGAGGTGTTCACCGTGGACGGGCAGCCCGGTCCGGGCGGGCGGGTGCGCGCGATCCTGGCACCGCGCCATGCAGCGTCCGCGGCGGCGCGTCCAGCGTCGGCGGCCGCGTCGGCGCCAAAGGCCTCGGCCTCGCAGCCCGGCCCCGCGCTGCGGCCCAGCGGCAGCCTGGCCGGGGAACGCCAGTGAGCGGCGATCCCGGGGCTGTGCCCGCCGTGGGCGCCGAAGCCGTCGCCAGCCGGCTGGAGGTGCGAAACCTGAAGAAGACTTACGGCAAGCGTCAGGTCGTCAAGGATGTGTCGCTGAGCGTGCTCAACGGCGAGGTGGTCGGGCTGCTCGGCCCCAACGGCGCCGGCAAGACCACCTCGTTCTACATGATCGTCGGGCTGGTGCGCGCCGACGCGGGCGAGATCACCATCGACGGCCGGCGCATCGACTCCATGCCGATCCACCGCCGCTCGCGTCTGGGCCTGTCCTACCTGCCGCAGGAAGCTTCGATCTTTCGCAAGCTCACCGTCTCGGAAAACGTGCGCGCAGTGCTGGAGCTGCAGCACGATGCCGACGGCAAACCGCTGGACAAGGCCGAGATCGACCGCCGCCTCAACGGCCTGCTGCAGGACCTGCGGGTGGAGCACCTGTACGACTCGCCAGCGCCGGCCTTGTCGGGCGGCGAGCGCCGCCGGGTCGAGATTGCCCGCGCGCTGGCTACACAGCCGCGCTTCATCCTGCTCGATGAACCCTTCGCAGGCATCGACCCGATCGCGGTGATCGAAATCCAGCGCATCGTCGCCTTCCTCAAGTCGCGCGGCATCGGTGTGCTGATCACGGACCACAACGTGCGCGAAACCCTGGGCATCTGCGACCACGCCTTCATCATCAGCGAAGGCAAGGTGCTGGCCCAGGGAACGCCCGCCGAGATCGTCGACAACGCAGAAGTGCGCCGCGTGTATCTGGGCGAGCATTTCAAGATGTGATGAAACAAGGCTTGTCGCTGCGGGTCTCGCAGCATCTGGCGCTCACCCCCCAGCTTCAGCAGTCGATCCGGCTGCTGCAGTTGTCCACGCTGGAGCTCAGCCAGGAGGTCGAGCAGATGCTCGACGACAACCCGTTCCTGGAGCGGTCGCTCGAGGAGGCGCCGCGCGAGGAATTCGGCCTTCCGCAGGCCGACACGCCGGTGCGACGCGACGACATCGAGGCCGAAAGTGCTTCTAATTCCGTAGCAGATCAAGACCATTCGACGCTGGGAACGGGCGAAAATGATGCCGAATCGGCGCTGCCGGACAACTGGGAGGGCGATGGCAGCACCGAGATCGCACCCGACGACAGCGAATGGGGCGGCGACGCCCCGGCGCGCAAGAACAACCTCGGCGACGATGACGAGCGCGCCGACGCAACCGAACTGGCGCGCAGCCAGGAGTCGCTGACCGCGTTCCTGCACCGCCAGGCGCTGGCGCTGCGCCTGAGCGAGGTCGACCGCGCCGCGCTGCGCTTTCTGATCGAATCGCTCAACGACGACGGCTACCTCGACGATTCGCTGACCGACCTGGCGGCTGGCCTGGCCGGCGA
This sequence comes from Burkholderiaceae bacterium, assembly GCA_046348065.1. GTDB lineage: Bacteria > Pseudomonadota > Gammaproteobacteria > Burkholderiales > Burkholderiaceae_C > Skiveiella. The sequence continues at coordinate 289,812 of JAXMFA010000004.1, read as the reverse complement.
CGATCTGGAGCAGGCCGAGGAACTGGAGCACCGCTTCAGCATGGCGCTGCATCTGCTTCAGTCGCTGGAGCCCACCGGCGTCGGAGCCCGCGACCTGGGCGAATGCCTGCGCCTGCAACTGAAGGCCCGGCTGGCCCAGACGCCCGACGATGCACTGGCCGCCACCGCGCTGCGCATCTGCGCCCAGCCCATGGACCTGCTTGCGCGGCGCGACGTCAAGCGCCTGACCCAGCTGTGCGGCGATACCGAGGCTGACGTGCGCGCCGCCATCGGCCTCATTACCCGGCTCGAGCCCAAGCCGGGACGGCGTTTTGTCGACGTCGAACGCAACCTGGTCATCCCCGACGTCATCGTGACCCGCATCGGTGGCGCCGGGCCGCCCCGGTTTTCGGTGCGGCTGAACGCCGACGTGATGCCGCGCCTGCGCGTGCACGACCTCTACGCCAGTGCGCTGCGCCAGCACAAGGGTGAGGGCAGCCAGGCGCTGCAGCAGCGGCTGCAGGAGGCGCGCTGGTTCATCAAGAACATCCAGCAGCGCTTCGACACGATCCTGCGCGTGTCCAACGCCATCGTCGAGCGGCAGAAGAACTTTTTCGTGCACGGCGAGCTGGCGATGCGCCCGCTGGTGCTGCGCGAAATCGCCGACGAGCTGGGCCTGCACGAATCCACCATCAGCCGCGTGACCACCGCCAAGTACATGGCCACGCCATTCGGCACCTTCGAGCTGAAATACTTTTTCGGCTCCGGCCTGGGTACCGAGACCGGCGGCAACGCGTCCAGCACCGCGGTGCGGGCGTTGATCAGGCAGTTTGTCGCCGCCGAGAGCCCGAAGAAGCCGCTCAGCGACAACCAGATCTCCGACATGCTCAAGGAACAGGGCATCGAATGCGCGCGCCGAACCGTGGCCAAGTACCGCGACGCGCTGAAGATCGCGCCGGCCAACCTGAGAAAAGCCTTGTGAACCAACTGCAACTGTTTCTGCCCTGTGCCGCCGGTGTCGAGGAGCTGCTGGCCGAGGAGGTACATCGCTTGAGTGGCCTGCAGGGCCAGGACCTGCTGATGCACCGCGGCGGCGTGCTGGCGCGCGCGGCCTGGCGCGACGTGTTGGGGCTGAACCTTCACTGCCGCCTCGCCCAACGCGTGCTGGTGCAGCTCTCGCACACGCCCTACCGCAACGAGCGCGACCTGTACGAAGCGGCCAGCGCCGTGGCCTGGGAAATCTGGTTCACCACCCGGCAGAGCTTCAAGATCGAGATCACCGCGCAGCACAGCCCGCTGACCTCGCTGAACTTTGCCGCGCTCAAGATCAAGGACGCGGTCGCCGACCGGTTCCGCCACAAGACCGGCGTGCGCCCTGACGTGGACACGCGCTGGCCCGACGTGCGCATCTATGCCCACCTGACCACCGACACCGCCACGCTGTACATCGACACCTCGGGAGAGCCGCTGTTCAAGCGCGGCTGGCGCGAGGACACCGGCGAGGCCCCGCTGAAGGAAACCCTGGCCGCCGCCATGATCGCCGCCAGCGGCTGGGACGCCCAGGCCGCCGACGGCATGCCGCTGTACGACCCCTGCTGCGGCAGCGGCACCATCGCGATCGAGGCAGCGCAGATCGCCTGCGGCATCGCCGCGGGTTCGCGCCGGCGATTTGCCTTCGAAAAACTGCTGCCCTTCCAGCCCCACGTCTGGCAGACCATGAAGGAGCAGGCGAAGGCCGCCGAGCACGCGCCCAGCGCGCCGGTCTTCGGCAGCGACGTGGCGCACCGCATGGTCGACTTCGCCCAGCGCAACGCCGAGCGCGCCGGCGTGGCCCACGCGGTGGTGTTCCGTGGCGGCGACGCCCTGCAACGGTTGCCGCCCTGCGAAACACCGGGCGTGATGCTGCTGAACCCGCCGTATGGCGAACGCATCGCGGCCGCCGGCGTGGCCGGCACGCAACGGCGCGGCGGTCGCGAGGCCTTCCAGCCCGGGGCGCTGGCCATGCAGCGGCGCGAGCGCGCGCCGGGCGCCCTCACCACGCCGGGCGGTGCTGCGCCTGCGGGCGACGACGGCGCCGATTTCTTCCAGCAACTGGCCGCGCACTGGAAAAAGCACTACGCCGGCTGGACCGCCTGGATGCTCACGCCCGATATCAAGCTGCCCGGCAAGATGCGCCTGAAGGAAAGCCGCCGTGTACCGATGTGGAACGGTCCGATCGAATGCCGGCTGTTCCGCTTTGACCTGGTCAAAGGTCAGCATCGCGGCCCGGCGGGCGCATGAGCGCCGCCGGGCCGTCCCAAGGCGCGAAGGCGCCCCCGGGGCTGAGGGCTGCGGCTCCGGGCCTGCCTGCGCAGGCATGGACAGCCCAAAGAGGAGTCGGCTCAGGCGACTCCGCCGCCTGCAAGGCCAGCGAGGACTCGCCGTTACCGAGCGTGGGGGCCTGTGTGGTGCTGGACACCAACATCGCGCTCGATGCGCTGGTGTTCAGCGACCCGGCGACGCTGGCCTTGCGCGCGGGGCTGCAAGACGGCACCCTGCAATGGATCGCCACCGGCGCCATGCGCGAGGAACTGGCCCGGGTGCTGGGCTACCCGCAGATCGTGCCGCGCCTGGCCTTCTACCGACTCGGCGCCGACGACGTGCTGGCGGCCTTCGACCGGCAGGTGCGGATCGTGGACGCGGCGCCCAAGGCCCCGCTGACCTGCACCGACCGGGACGACCAGATCTTCATCGACCTGGCGGTGCGCCACCGCTGTGCGCTGCTCAGCAAGGACCGGGCCGTGCTCAAGCTGCGCAAGCGCCTGCTGGCGGCGGGCGTGCGGGCCGGGCGCTCGCTGGACGCGCTGCCGGGCTGAATCAAGGCCGTGCCGGCCGTGCGCGGGCGTACACTGGCTCCATGCGCGCGCCGGCAGCGGCGGCGCCTCTTGATCCGAACCAGGTTTCGCCATGAACACCCCCACCCTTCACGCTTCCCCGGCCGACGCCCAAACGATGCGCGCCGAAGATTTCGATGCCCTTGACGACATCCTCGACGACCTTCGCAGCCGCTACGACGAAACCCCGCAATGGGAGTTCTGCGAAGGCTTCCTGGCCGCGCTGGTGTGCTGCCGCCGCCGCATCCCGCCGGCCGAATTCCTGCCCGCACTGCTGGGTGTGCCCGGCGAGGGGCAGGCGCCCGAGCCTGGCGATGGTTCTTTCGCCGACCCGGCGCAGTTCGAACGCTTCATGACGCTCTGGTCCCGCCGCTGGAACGAGGTGGCCGACGCCCTGAACACCCCGGTGGAGCAACTCGACGACGAGCGGGCCTACGCGCCCGAGGTGATGGATGTGCGCGGCGGCGTGGCCACCCTCGGCGAGGCCGAGCGCGCTGAGCTCGGCGACACCGAGCTGCCGGCCTTCGCCCAGGTCTGGGCACTGGGCTTCATGTACGCGGTGGAAGTCTGGCCCGAAGAATGGGACCCGCCCAAGGACCGCAAGCTGGCCAAGATCCACGACCAGGCGCTGGACGCCATCGTCGCGCTGACCGAGGACGACGAGGACGAACCCACGCTGTCCGCCCTCAGCGAGGACGGCCCGCCCAGCGTCAGCGCCGCGCGGCTGAACGCGTACGGCGAGGCGTTGTGGGCTGTGTACGACCTGCGCGAGATCTGGCGTGACATCGGAGCGCGCGTACAGACCGTGCACGTGGCGCCAACCCCCGGCCGCAACGACCCGTGTTCCTGCGGCAGCGGCAAAAAATACAAGAAGTGCTGTGGGGCGTGAGTCGCACCTGGAATCGAACGAAGTGCCTCATAGAATTATTTTGCCGACCGAATCAAGATCATGCGACTGCTCCTGCTGATTTACATTCAAGAAACTGGAAGTTATCCAGTCAAATCCCGCAATTGATTTTGTTCGACCGGGGTTGGATTCGCGCCAAGAGCCCCCTTGGGAGTGCAATTTCACGGCGTCAAGGTCGGCGAAGACTTGCTGGGTGAAGCAGTATTCACGCATCACTTCCCGCAGTGGCTCGGTTGGTTTGATCTCTGGGCTGTAGGGCGGTAGGTGGATCAGCCGCATTTTGGCCGGCACCACCAAGTCACCAGCCAAGTACCAACCGGCTTGGTTCATGACCATCACGATGAATTGCTCGGCTTGGCGCTGGGCAACTTCGGCCAGGAACAATGACATTGTTTCGGCGTTTATTCAGGGCAACACGAGGCTGTCCACCACGCCGTCAAGCGGGCTGACTGCACTGAAGGCATCGATGTACCTGCGCTCCAGTCGCGTTCCGACCACCGGGCGAATGCCACGTGGTGCCCAGCAACGCCGCGGCGTCCCATGCAGTCCGAATCGTCCCTCGTCCCGGAACATCAACCGCACTGTGCAACCCTGCTCAGCTTAGCGCGCGACCTCTCGGCGTACCTGGCAATGAAATTCTTTGCAGGTGGACTGTGCCGCACCGTCGGCCTTCGGATGTCTGGGTCGCGGTTCGACCTTGCGCCAACAGTGACGGTCGAGTAGCCGGTAGATAGTCGATCGCGCCACCGTCTTACCTACCTGATCTTGGCAGGCCTGTTGGATTTTCGCGACTGTCAATATTGCGCCGGCCAAATCCCGCTCAACGAATGGCGCAAGCAGGTCCTGCTCCACACAAAGGTGCTGGTGGCATCTGCCGCCTTGACCACAAAGGTCAACGATGGCATTTCCCTCCTTAGTAAACCGCGAATGCAGCATATGCACTGTGGCTGTCGGCAAGCCAGGCAATTGAGCAATTTCTGCCGCTGGACTGCCCAATGTGGCTCTGATCAGGACGCACTGGAATCGATGGTACGCCGACTGGCCACTCGCTTGCTTGAGCCGTGCTGCCAACCGCGCCACGGTGGCCTGTCGCCATTGATCAACTTCTTTATCGGCGACTGCTTGAAGCGCGTGACTACATTGAATAGTCTAGATCGTTGAACGCAACCTGGTATCAGTCGAAGGTCTGCAAACCCGCCAGCGCCTCGGCCAGCAGCGCCAGCCGCAACGCGCCTTTGCGCTGGCGTCCGCGCACCGTGCGCCGGCGCATCGGGGCGCTGAGCCAGGCCAGCCCCGCCACCCAAGGACGGGCGCGCAGGAGCGTCTCGCGCACGCGTGGCTCGGGGTGTTCGGCCAGGTAGTCGGCCAAGAGCTGCGGCAACAGGCGGCGCGATTCGGCCTCGTCCACCGCACCCGCGAGCGAAACCGAATTCAGAAACAGGATCAGGTCCAGCGCCTGGGCCACCGGCAGCGGCACGAGCTCGCCGAAGTCCTCTTCGAAATCGATGCGCCAGCTCTTGCCGTCACGTCGCGTCAGGTTCTTGATCTGCGCCCCGCCGTGCCACTGGCCCGCACGGTGGAAGCGGCCAAGTTGAACCGCCTCGTGCCGCAGTTCGGCGCGGCAGGTCTCCAGAGGCCAGTCCTGCAGCAGCCGGTCCAGCGTGTCGCCACAATGCTCCATCAGCAGGAAGTCGGCGCCTTCGTGCACCAGGTGCGGCACCCGCTGGCCAGCCTGTTCCAGCGCGCGCAGCCGCCGCGCCTCGAAGCCCACGCTGGCGGCGGCATCGGTCAGCCGCAGCGTGTCCATCGGCAGCGACTGGCCGGTGATGCCCTTGGCCAGAGCGCGCACGGCCCAGGCCTGCAGCCGGGAGCGTTGCCTGGGTGCGACCCGCTTGGCCACGTAGCGCCGCCCGGCGTGGTTGACGGGCACGACGCGGTCGGTGCTGGCCGCCAGCGCAGCGGTGGCAGCGTTGACGAGGGCGGCGTTCGGGGATTCGGTCACAGTGGGGCGGAGACAGTTCGGTGCAAGGCCCGGGGCGGCGGCTTGCAGGGCTGCGGCGCCGATTATCCATGCCGCTCCACGCCACAATCGGCCGTCAGGTCGGCGCACGGTGGATCGATTACCATCCCCCGAATGGTCCTGTGTGCGCCGCTTGGGCGTGCCGTTCGGACCCGCACCGATTCGATTCGCTTTTTCATGGCATCTCCGGACAGCCGCTGGCAGTCACTCCCCGACCGCACCCATTCGATCGCCTGGCTGGTGGCCGGCTTCACGGTGCTGCGCCTGCTGCTGGCGGCCACCGCGCCCCTGCTGCCGCAGGAGGCGTATTACTGGAGCTGGACGCAACACCTGGACTGGTCCTATTTCGATCACCCGCCGCTGGCCACCTACAGCATGGTGCTGACCACCGCGCTGTTCGGTCAGACGGTGTTCGGCATCAAGTCCGCCGCCGTGCTCTGGGCGCTGGGCTGGAACCTGCTGTGGGTGCGCCTGATCCTGGACATGTACGGCGACCGGCGGCTCGCCTTCTGGAGCGTGGCCGCACTGAACCTGAGCTTCGTGTACGAGGCCTTCGGACTGGCGCCGACGCCCGACAGCCCGCTGATCTTCGCCTGGACGGGTGCGATCTGGGCGCTCTGGCGGCTGAGCCAGACCGGTGACGGACGCTGGTGGTTCGCCACCGGCGGCTTCATCGGGCTGGCCATGCTGGGCAAGTATTCGGCCGTGTTGCTGGGGCTGGTGGTGCTGCTGTACCTTGCGACCTCACCGCGCCAGCGCCACTGGTTTGTCAAGCCGCAGCCCTACCTGGCCGTGGGCGTGGCGGTGGCGGTGTTCGCGCCGGTGCTGATCTGGAACGCGCAGCACGACTGGGTGTCTCTGGCCTTCCAGAGCAGCCGCCGCGTGGGCGAGATGGGCGGCTTCAAGCCACGCTATTTCCTGATGCTGGTGACCACGCAGTTCCTGTTGGTGACGCCCTACCTGTTCGTGCTGGCCATGGCCGCGCTGGCGCGGGGCGTGCGCGGTGGGCTGGGTGCCTCGGTGGACGACCGCACGCGGCTGCTGTGGCTCAGCGGTGCGGTGCCGATCGTGGTGTTCAGCCTCGTCAGCTTTCGTTCGATCGCCAAGATCAACTGGCTGGCGCCGGCCTACTGGTCGCTGATCATCCTCGGCGTGCAGTTTCTGCTCGCGCACGAAAACGGCCTGCGACGCCTGCTGCGCGGCCTGGCCTCGTCGGCGGCGCTCTTGCTGGCGGCGGGCCTGGTGTTCTGGATTCCCAACCTGCCGATCCCCGGTGACATGAACGCCTGGAGCGGCTGGCCGGAGGCCGCCGCGCGGGTGGCCAAGGCCGAAGCCACGGTGCGAGCCGAAGGCCGGCAGACCTTCGTCTTCGGCCCGAACTACAAGATCGCCTCGCTGATGCGCTTCTACCTGCCCGGACAGCCGCGCACCTACGCGCACGACGTCTACGGTGACAAGGCGCTGCAGTTCGACTACTTCCCGCTCGATCGCGACCTGCGCGGCGCCACCGGCATCCTGGTGGTGTCGGATCAGGACGCCGGCGATCTGGATCTGGAACGGCTCAAACCCTGGTTCGAGTCGGTCGAGCGCATCGACACGGTGGAGGCGCGCGCCTTCGGCAAGCTCACCCGGCGAGTGGACATCTACCGCGCCACGAATTACAAAGGCCATCCGCGCCAGAATGCAGGCCGGGCCGCTTCGGGCGGGCCCGACCCGACAACAAGGTAAACCATGCCCCAACTCTCCGTCATCGTCCCGACTTTCAACGAGATCGGCAACGTCGTCGAACTGCGCAACCGCGTGGCCGCGGCGCTCACCGGCATCGACTGGGAAATGATCTACGTGGACGACAACTCGCCCGACGGCACCGCGCAGGCGGTGCGGGAGATGGCGCAGACCGACCGGCGGGTGCGCTGCATCCAGCGCATCGGCCGCCGCGGACTGTCCACCGCCTGCATCGAGGGCATGCTCGCGTCATCGGCGCCCCTGGTCGCGGTGATCGACGCCGACCTGCAGCACGACGAGCGGCTGCTGCCCAAGATGTTCGAGCTGTTGCAGGGCAGCGATCTCGATGTGGTGGTCGGCAGCCGCTACGTGGAAAGCGGGGGCATCGGCAACTGGGATTCGTCGCGCGCCGCTTTCAGTCGCTGGGCCACCCAGCTCAGCCGCGTGGTGCTCAAGGCCGACCTGAAGGACCCGATGAGCGGTTTCTTCATGATCCGCCACGAGGCGGCCGTGAACTGCATCAAGGCCGGCATGTCCGGCGTCGGTTTCAAGATCCTGCTGGACCTGTTCGCCACCTCGCCGGTGCCGCTGCGGCACCGCGAACTGCCGTACGAGTTTCGCAACCGTATGGCTGGCGAGAGCAAGCTCGACACCAACGTCGCCTGGGAATACTTCATCATGCTGCTGGACAAGGTCACCGGCGGCGTGGTGCCGATCCGCTTCATCGCGTTCTCGCTGGTGGGCGGATTCGGCGTGCTGGTGCACCTGGCCGTGCTGGCCACGATGTTCAAGGGCCTGGGCACCTCCTTCCTGGTGGCACAGAGCGGCGCCACCCTGGTGGCCATGACCAGCAACTATGTGATGAACAACCTGCTGACCTACCGCGACATGCGGCTGCGCGGCTGGGGCTTTGTGCGCGGCTGGCTGTCGTTCGTGTTGGCCTGCAGCGTGGGCGCGCTGGCCAACGTGGGCATCGCCGACTACCTGTTCCACAAGGACAGCTTCTGGATCACCTCGGCCATCGCCGGCGTGCTGGTCGGTGTGGTGTGGAACTACGCGGTGACGGCGGTGGTCACCTGGAAGCCGTCCAAGGCGGGCTGAGCGGCGCCCTCGAGGCCCGTGAAGCCGCGCGGTGGCGCGCTATTGCCAGCCGCCAAGCTTGCGCAGCACGAAGGCACGTTCGGTGCGCGTCGCGGAGTCGGTCCACTGGCCGCGAATTTCCTTGCCGCAGGATTGCTCGGTGAAGGCGCCGCTCCAGGTGGCGCTGATAACGCGGCCGTCCCGGGACTCTTCCATGGCAAACGTCGCCTGGTCCACCTCGGCCGACACCAGCACCTCGGTGGCCGCGGCACCGGCGCCGCGCCGGATGATGCCGCGCAGGCCGTCCGGGTAATCCTCGCTGCGCCACAGCGTGAGCGTGGCGGCCTCGGCCACGCCGTCCCACCGGGCCTGCCAGGCGCCGTACAGGTGCACACCCACCACTTCAGCCGGCATCGGGCAGGCGGGCGGGGTGTTTTCGGGGCGATTTTGTGCCAGACCCAGCGCAGGATGGCCACAGGCAGCTATCAAAAAAATAGTATTGATGATCGAGGCTGGGCGTCTCATGGGCGTGCTCCTGATGCGGCGCCGGCATCGGCGGTGGCCTGGGCCTTCTTTGCGAACTGCTCGCGCAGGGCGCGCAGTTTTTCCCGCGGGTCTTCCCGCACGGTGGCGGCATCCAGTGCCATCTCGGCGATGAAGCGACTGGGCTGCGAGGGCACGATGTCGCGTCCTTTCTTGCGTTTGCGGGTCCAGCTCACGGCGAGGCTGCGCTGCGCGCGGGTGATGCCCACGTACATCAGGCGGCGTTCTTCCTGCAGACGCTGGGCGTTGTCGCCATTGACCGTGCCGTCGCCTGCGGTGTCGGCGCCCTCGTTGGCGTCGAGCCGAAACGGCAACAGGCCCTCGTTGACGCCCACCAGCATCACGTGCGGCCATTCCAGCCCCTTGGCCGCGTGCAGCGTGGACAGGGTCACCATGTTGGGGTCCTGTTCGCGTTCGTCGAGCGTGGACAGCAGCGAAATGGTCTGCGCCACCTCAAGAAGGGTCTTGACCTCGGTGGTCATGCTGACGCCTGCTGCGTCGTCGATCTGACCGCCGCAGCGGGCGGCCATCCAGTCGCAGAACTCCTGCACGTTGGTCCAGCGGGCGGCGGCCACCTGTTCGTTGTCCTCGCCGTCGTAGAGGTGCTGCTCGTAGCCGATGTCCTTGAGCCAGTCGGCGAGGAAAGCGCGCGCGGCCTCGGCACCGTGGGTGTGGCGCGCACGGTATTCAAGTTCGTTCAGGTAGCGGCCGAACTCGTGCAGGCTGCCCACGGCGCGCGGGGGCAGGGCGGCGCCCAGGCTGTGCGAGAACAGCGCGCTGAAAAGGCTGAGCCGGTATTTGCCGGCAAACTCGCCCAGGTTCTGCAGCGTCTGGTGCCCGATGCCGCGCTTCGGGCTGGTGATGGCCCGCAGAAAGGCCGGGTCGTCGTCGTTGTTGATCCACAGCCGGAACCAGGCACACAGGTCCTTGATTTCGGCGCGGTCGAAGAAGCTCTGTCCGCCCGAGACCTTGTACGGAATGTTGGCGCGCCGCAGCGCCTTTTCGAACGGTTTGGCCATGTGGTTGGCGCGGTAGAGCACCGAGAAGTCCCGCCAAGGAACTGCTGCCCCCACGCTGGCCACTTCGTGTGTTGCGCTGCCCCCCGTGGGGGCCGTGCCTTGCTTGGGGCGGCCCGGCGCTGCGGCAGCCGTGCCGCCTGCTGCGCGGATGGACAGGATGCGGGCCACCACGCGCTCGGCCTCGTGCTCCTCGTGGTCGGCGTCCACCACGCGCACCGGCTCGCCCTCGCCGAGTTCGGAAAACAAGGTCTTGGGGAACAGCTTGGGGTTCGGGCCGATCACGTTGTTGGCCGCGCGCAGGATGGCACCGGTGGAGCGGTAGTTCTGCTCCAGCTTGATGACCTTGAGCGCCGGGAAGTCCTGCGGCAGCCGCTTCAGGTTGTCCAGCGTGGCGCCCCGCCAGCCGTAGATCGACTGGTCGTCGTCGCCCACGGCGGTGAAGCGCCCGCGTTCGCCCACCAGGTGCTTGAGTACCTCGTACTGCGTGGCGTTGGTGTCCTGGTATTCGTCGACCAGCACGTGGCCCAGCGCCGCTTGCCACTTGGCGCGCACCTCCGGAAAGTCGGCCAGCAGTTTCAGTGGCAGGCCGATCAGGTCGTCGAAATCGACGCTCTGGTAGGCGCTCAGGCGCTCTTCGTAGCGCGCCATGATGCGGGCGGCGATGCGCTCGCGGTCGTCGCGGGCCTGGGCCTCGGCCTGCACGGCGTTCAGGCCTTGGTTTTTCCACAGGCTGATGGTCCATTGCCACTGGCGCGCGGTGGCGGTGTCGGTGGTGCCGCCGCAGTCCTTCAGGATGCCGGTGACGTCGTCGCTGTCGAGGATGCTGAACTGCGGTTTCAGGCCCAGCGCCGCGCCGTCCTGGCGCATCAGGCGCACGCCCAGCGCGTGAAAGGTGCAGATCACCACGTCCTTGGCATCGCGCCCGATCAGGCCCTTGGCGCGTTCGCGCATCTCGGCGGCAGCCTTGTTGGTGAAGGTGATCGCGGCCACGCGTCGCGGCTCCACTCCAGTCTGGATCAGGCGTGCGATCTTGTGGGTGATCACGCGCGTCTTGCCTGATCCCGCGCCGGCCAGCACCAGGCAGGGTCCGTGCAGGTAGTTGACGGCTTCCTGCTGGGCGAGATTGAGGCCGGCGGACATGGTCTGGGGGGAGGGGAGGTGCAGGCGAAGCGGCGAATCATACCGGGCATCCCTGCCCGCCGGACGGGTGGGCGAGGATGCAGGGACAATAGCGTCCGTGTTCGATGTCCTGACCGTCACTTTCCCCTTTTTCGCCCTGGTGCTTGCTGGGTACGTGGCGGCTCGCCGACGCCTGCTCGCGCTGGAGGCCATTCCGGGGCTGAACGGCTTTGTTTTGTACTTCGCACTACCGTGCATGCTGTACCGCTTTGGCGCCACCACGCCGATCGCCCAGCTGCTCGATGCAAGCGTGTTCTTCACCTGGCTGCTCTGCGCGCTGGTGATCGTGGGCTTTTCTGTGGCCATCAGCCTGAACGCGCGCATCGGCTGGAACGATGCGTCGTTCGGCGCGCTGGTGGCGGCTTTCCCGAACACCGGCTTCATGGGGGTGCCCTTGCTGGTGGCGCTGCTGGGCGCGCGCGCGGCCGGGCCGATCATTGTGACTATCGTGGTCGACATGGTGATCACAAGCTCGCTCTGTATCGCGCTCTCAAGGCTGGACGGTGCCGACGAACACGGCTTCGCGCATGCGGCGCGCAACGCGCTCAAGGGCATGCTGTTCAACCCGATGCCGTGGGCCATCCTGCTTGGCGCGGTGGCGTCGGCCATCAGCCTGGAGCTGCCCGCGCCGGTATTCAAGACCATCGGCCTGCTGGCCGATGCCGCCTCGCCGGTGGCGCTGTTCACCATCGGCGCGGTGCTGGCTCGTTCGCAGATTCTGACCGCCTTGCACGGCCATCCGCCAATCCCGATGGGCGACTACCTTCCGGTGGCGCTGATCAAGCTGGTGCTGCACCCGCTGCTCGTGCTGCTGGTCGGCGCCACGGCGGTTTCGCTTGGGGTGCCGCTGGACCGGTTTGCGCTCACGGTCATGGTGCTGATCGCGGCCTTGCCCAGCGCGAGCAACGTCTCGTTGCTCGCCGAGCGCTTCGGTGCCGATAACGGACGTATCGCGCGCATCATCCTGGTGTCGACAGCGGCGGCGTTCTTCACCTTCTCGGGCGCTGTGGCGCTGATGACCTGACTGCACTTGCGACACCCGCCGGGCAGCGGCTATTGCATTGATAAAGGCAATCAATTCGACTTCATGATTGGCGATGTCTAAAGTGTAGGTTCCGCAAATTCACCGGAGCCCGGCGCGAGCCCCGGCGGAATTGCAGATCGGTTCCCGCAACGTCCCAGGAGATCAACATGAGCAATCCCTCTGCAGAAGCCAAGTGCCCCTTTCACGCCACCGGCGGTGCGCGCGCCAGGCACGGCGCCCAGTCGTACGCCGACTGGTGGCCCAACCAGCTCAACCTGTCCATCCTGCACCAGCACCAACCGGTGTCCAACCCGATGGACCCGGACTTCGACTACGCCGAAGCCTTCAAGAAACTGGACTTCAAGTCGCTGAAAAAGGACCTGGCCGACCTGCTGACCCAGAGCCAGGACTGGTGGCCGGCCGACTACGGCCACTACGGCGGCCTGTTCATCCGTCTGGCGTGGCACGCCGCGGGCACCTACCGTACGGCCGACGGACGTGGCGGTGCGAACACCGGCAACCAGCGCTTTGCCCCGCTCAACAGCTGGCCCGACAATGGCAACCTCGACAAGGGCCGCCGCCTGTTGTGGCCGATCAAGCAGAAGTACGGCAACGCCATCTCCTGGGCCGACCTGTTCATCCTGTGCGGCAACGTGGCCATGGAGACCATGGGCTTCAAGACCTTTGGCTTCGGCGGCGGCCGTGTCGACATCTGGGCGCCGGAGGAGGACATCTACTGGGGCGCCGAGAAGCAATGGCTGGCCACCAGCGACAAGCCTGACAGCCGCTACAGCGGTGACCGCGTGCTGGAAAACCCGCTGGCCGCGGTGCAGATGGGCCTGATCTACGTGAATCCGCAGGGCCCGGACGGCAATCCCGACCCGGTGGCCTCGGGTCGCGACGTGCGCGAGACCTTCGCCCGCATGGCCATGAACGACTACGAAACCGTGGCCCTGGTGGCCGGCGGCCACACCTTCGGGAAGATGCACGGCGCCGGCCCCGCGGAGCTGGTCGGCGCCGAACCCGAAGGCGCGCCCATGGAAGAGATGGGTTTTGGCTGGATCAACAAGCACGGCAGCGGCAAGGGCGGCGACACCACCACCAGCGGCTTCGAAGGCGCCTGGAAACCCAACCCCACGAAGTGGGACATGGGCTACTTCAAGGTGCTGTTCAAGTACGAGTGGAAGCAGATGACCACGGCGGCCGGCGCCATCCAGTGGGAAGCCCAGAACGTGGACCCCGAGGACATGATCCCCGACGCCCACGACCCGAGCAAGAAGCACGCGCCGCACATGACCACGGCCGACCTCTCGCTGCGCTTCGACCCGGCGTACGAAAAAATCTCGCGCCACTTCGCCGCCAACCCGGACGAGTTTGCCGATGCCTACGCCCGCGCCTGGTTCAAGCTGACCCACCGCGACATGGGCCCCAAGAGCCGCTACCTCGGCCCCGAAGTGCCGGCCGAAGACCTGATCTGGCAGGACCCGGTGCCGCCGGTGAACCACCCGCTGATCGACGCCGCCGACGCCAAGGAGCTCAAGGCCCGCGTGCTGGCCTCGGGCCTTTCCGTGAGCGAGCTCGTGGCCACCGCCTGGGCTTCGGCCTCGACCTTCCGCGGCTCCGACCTGCGCGGTGGCACCAACGGTGCCCGCATCCGCCTGGCGCCGCAGAAGGACTGGGACGTCAACCAGCCGACGCAACTGGCCAAGGTGCTCCCCGTGCTGGAGGGCATCCAGCGCGGCTTCAACGCCGGCGCCCCGGGCGGGAGAAAGGTGTCGATGGCCGACCTGATCGTGCTGGCGGGCAACGCCGGTGTGGAAGCTGCTGCCCAGGCGGCCGGCCACGTGGTGGATGTGCCCTTCACCCCCGGCCGCACCGACGCCACGCAGGAGCAGACCGACGTCGAATCGTTCGCCGTGCTCGAACCGGTGGCCGACGGTTTTCGCAACTGGCGCCGGAAGGCGTTCAGCGTTTCGCCCGAAGCGATGCTGATCGACAAGGCACAGCTGTTGACCCTGTCCGCCCCGGAGATGACGGTGCTCGTCGGTGGCTTGCGCGTGCTGGGCGCCAACCACGGAGGCTCGCAGCACGGGGTGTTCACGCAGCGTCCGGGTCAGCTCACGACCGACTTCTTCACCCATCTGGTGGACATGGGCACGGTGTGGAAGCCAACCGGCGACAACGCCTACCAAGGCAGCGACCGCAAGACCGGCGCCCTCCGGTGGACCGCCACCCGGGTGGACCTGGCCTTCGGCTCCAACTCGCAGCTGCGTGCGCTGGCCGAGGTCTATGCCCAGAACGACAACGGCGGCAAGTTCGTGCGTGACTTTGTCGCTGCCTGGACCAAGGTGATGAACCTGGGCCGTTTCGACCGGCGCTGAAGCCTCTGGGGTATCGGGGCCTGATCGGCCGCGCCGTGCGGGGCGCGGCCGCCTCAGCAGATGCGCGGCAGCTGCTCGCCCGAGAGCCAGTCGACCATGCGTTGCCCGCCCAGCGCGGTGGTCATCTGCACGAAATGGTTGGGGTCGTCCACCACCGTGCCGATGCGCGCGGCGTCACGTCCGTGCGGATGGGCACGCATCGCGGCCAACAAGGCGTCGGCTCGGTCTGGCGGACAGATCGCCAGCAGCTTGCCCTCGTTGGCAACGTACAGGGGGTCCAGGCCCAGCAACTCGCAGGCCGCCCGAACCTCGCCGCGCACCGGAATGGCGGTTTCCATCAGCCGCATGCCCACGCCCGACTGGCTGGCGATTTCATTGAGCGTGGCGCCGAGTCCGCCGCGCGTCGGATCGCGCAGCACGTGGATGTCCGGCGTCGCGTCGAGCATGGCCGCCACCAGGGTGTGCAGCGACCGGGTGTCCGACAGCAGCGTGGTGCCAAAGCGCAGCCCTTCGCGCACCGACATGACCGCCACGCCGTGGTCGCCCATCGTGCCGGACACCAGGATCGCGTCGCCGGGCTGTGCCAGCGAACCGCTGATGTGCACGCCAGGTCGCGTCACGCCCACGCCGGTGGTGTTGATGAACACGCCGTCGCCCTTGCCCGCCTGCACCACCTTGGTGTCGCCAGTGACGATGGGCACCCCGGCTTCGGCGGCGGCCTGTGCCATGGAGCCGGCGATGCGGTGCAGCTCGGCCAGCGCAAAGCCTTCTTCCAGGATGAACCCGGCGGAGAGCCACAGCGGTCGCGCGCCGGCCATGGCCACGTCGTTGACGGTGCCATGCACCGACAGGCAGCCGATGTCGCCGCCGGGGAAGAACAGCGGCGAGACCACGTGGCTGTCGGTGGCCATCACCAGGCGGCCACCCAGGGCCAGCTCGGGCGGGGCGGCCAGCACGGCGTGGTCGTCGCGCGCGGCCAGCGCCGGGTTGTCGAAGGCGCTCAGGAAGATCTGGTCGATCAGTTGCACCATGGCGCGTCCACCGCTGCCGTGACTCATGTCGACGCGGCCGTGGCGCAGGTCCAGCGGCCGCGTGTAGCCGGGCTTGATGGCGCTCATGACATGTCTCCGAGTCTCTCGGGAAGAGTTTGCAGGTCGGTCATGAAGCGGCCGTAGGTGTAGTGGGCGGCGCAGGCGCCCTCGGACGAGACCATGCAGGAGCCGATCGGGTTCTCGGGTGTGCAGACCGTGCCGAACACCCTGCAGTCCTGCGGCCGTTTCTCGCCGCGCAGGATGGCGCCGCATTCGCAGGCTTTGGCATCGGCGACGGCGCGGTACGGCGCGGCGAAGCGCTGTTCTGCATCGAAACCGGCGTAGTCCGAACGCAGTCGCAGCGCCGAATGCGGCAGGCTGCCCAGCCCACGCCACTCGAAGCTGTCGCGCAGCTCGAACACCTCGGCCATCAAGGCCTGGGCCTTCTGATTGCCCAACGGCGTCACGGAGCGCGTAAACTGGTTCTCGATCTCGGCGCGGCCCTCGTTGAGCTGGCGCACCAGCATCAGCACCGCCTGCATCACATCCAGTGGCTCGAAGCCGGTGATCACCACGGGGCGGTGGTATTCGTCGGCGCAGAAGCGGTAGGGATTGCTGCCGATGACGGTCGAGACGTGGGCTGGGCCGATGAAACCGTGCAGATGCGCCGACGCTCCGTTGCCCGGCGGCGGCCCCAGGATGCCGCGCATCGCCGGTGGGGTCAGTACATGGTTGCACAGCACCGAAAAGTTGCGCAGGCCCAGGGCGCGAGCCTGGCGCAGCACCGCCGCGGTGGGCGGCGTGGTGGTTTCAAAGCCGATGGCCAGGAAGACGACTTGGCGATCGGGGTGCTGCCGCGCCAGCGCCAGCGCGTCGATGGCCGAGTACACCATTCGCACGTCCGCACCCTGGCTGCGCGCCTTCATGAGCGAGCTGGCGTTGGAGGCCGGCACCCGCATCAGGTCGGCATAGGTACAGAGCACCACGCCATGGTCACGCGCCAGCGCGATGGCCTGGTTGATCCGGCCGATGGGCAGCACGCAGACCGGGCATCCGGGGCCGTGGATCAGTTCAATTTCGAGCGGCAGCAGGGCGCGCAGACCGTGGCGCGCGATGGCGTGGGTGTGGCCGCCGCAGAACTCCATCAGGTTGTAGCGGTGCCCGGGCAGCACGGCCCGGGTGATGGCTCGCGCCAGGCCGCGTGCCAGATCGGCGTCGCGAAACGCATCGACGTATTTCATGGTGGTGCGCCTTCGCGGCCGTCGGCCTGCGCCATCGTGGCCATGGCCTGCAGCGTGGCCCGTGCCTCCTCTTCGTCGAGCTTGCCGATGGCGTAGCCGACATGCACGATCACGTAGTCGCCCGGGCGCACGTCGTCGAGGAGCTCCAGGGAGATATCCATGCGCACGCCTTCCAGGTCGATCAGGGCGCGGTCGCCCTCCAGACATTCGATCACGCGTGCAGGGACGGCCAGGCACATGACAGGTTTTCCTTCGGATTGGGGATCATCGAACGTTCTAGTCGGCCATTGTGCCGGCACGCCCATGGGTCACATCCCAGGCGGCCACCCACGCCTGACCCAGCGCGAGTGTCGCATCGCCGGGCTCGGTTGTGGTGAGTGTGAGGCCTCCGCGTGGCGCCAGTTTGCGCTGAACCTGATCGCGCAGGAGGCCGTTGTGGAAACAGCCGCCCGAGAGCGCCACCGCGAAAGGCGCGGGGCTTTCGGGCATCGCGCGGCACACCCAGTCGGCGAGTGCACAGGCCAGTGCGACGTGAAACCGCGCGGCGGCGCGCCCGATGGCGTCATCGTCCCGTTCCGCGGCCGGGTCACCAGGCGCCAGCAGAGGCTCGAGCAGGCCGAGCAGGTTCAATTCGCCGTCTGGGCCCAGCCGGTGCCGGTCAACGGTGTCCAGGTCGGCGATGCCACCGGGCAGTTGGCGATCGAGCCAGGCCTGCGCGCACTGTTGCAGGGCAATCGCGGCTTCGGCCTCGTGGCGCTGGCGAAGACACAGGCCCAGTGCGGCCGCCGCGGCGTCGAACCAGCGGCCGGCGCTCGACGTCGGTGGGCAGCGCACGCCGCGGGCCAACATCGACGCAAGGGTCTGAGCAACCGGTTCACCCACGGCTGCCGACCAGCGGGGCACGATGTCGCCGCCCCGGCCCAGCGCGTGCAGGGCGGCCGCCGCCATGCGCCAGGGTTCGAGGGCGGCCTTGTCGCCGCCGGGCAGGGCCAACGGGCTCAGTCGGCCGAGCCGCTGCCACCCGGTCGTGCCCACACGCAGCAGCTCGCCGCCCCAGGCCTGGCCATCGTTTCCCATGCCGTAGCCGTCCAGCGACAGGCCGGTTGTCGGCTCGGTCCGGCCGGCTTCGGCTAGCAACACCGCCACGTGGGCGTGATGGTGTTGCACCGCGATCGCCGGCACGCCAAGCCGTTCGGCTGTGTGCAGCGCCAGCCTTGTGCTGAAGAAGTCGGGGTGCAGGTCGTGCGCGATGGCATCGATGGGGTGCCCCAGCGCCCGGGCCAGCGCCAGCAGGTGCTCCAGCGAGGCCTGCAGGGCGGTGCAGGCCTGCGGGTCGGCCAGATCGCCATGGGCATCCGACCAGAACACCTGTGCGCCGGTCACCAGGCAGGCTTTGTTTTTCAGGTGGGCGCCGAGGGCGAGCACGCATGCCGGCAGCGCCCTGGGCAGCGTTTGCACGGGCGGGGATGGTGCCGGCGACGGGCCGTTGCCGGTGGTCGGACTTGACGTCGGCTGCGACGGCGCTGCGGCGCCGCGCACATCGATTTGCACACAGGGGTCCAGCGCCGTGGCTGCCAGCCGGGCCCGGCCCAGGTTGTCGGAGGTCGGTGGGACCTGGCGCAGCCAATGGGCCAACGTGCCGTCCGGGTGGAAGTTCCATTCCGTGGGTGCCTGCAGCCGGTAGCGGGTGATGGTGGGCGCCGCTTCCGGGCTTGGGCGCTGTACCTGTACCACATGCACGAGCAAGCCGCGCGACATCTCGCACCATCCCAGACCGGTGTCCGGGCCGAGCGTCAGGGAGCCGAACCCCAGGCTGTCCGGGCGGCTCAGGATAGCGGCAAGGTCCGCCACCCGCGCCCCCAGTCGCCACCACAGGGACTCGTCGCCTCGCGCGGCGCCATCCAGCCAGTCCCGGGTCCAAGGCCCCGTCTCGGCTGCCAGGGCGTGCCAGGTGGGCCATCGGGCCTGTGCCGGGTCGTTCAGCAGGCGCTGGCCGAGATCGGCAAATCCGGCCGGGTCGGTCTGCGCTGTGGGCAACAACCGAGGGGCCAGGCGCACGGCACATGCGTCGGTCCGGATGGCGTGCAGCCAGCGCGCCACCGAACCGGGCGGGTCTTGGGTCCACCGGTCCAGCCATGATCCTGGCTGCGTCTGCCATGCACGCAGCCAGTCCGCCGCCGGCATGCCGAACAGGCGCTCGGACAGCAGCGTGGAAAGCGCCTGCAGCTGGCGCTGCAACTCGGCGAGGGACGCTTGAGCGGGCGGGATGGCGGGCCGTGCCGCTCGGAGCAAGGCTGTGTCGGGTGCCAGCCCGGGTTGCGGGCAGGCCCAGGGCCAGTCCAGCACCATGCGCTGCAGTTGTTCGCGCGCTGTGACGACCCGCAACAGCACCCCGGTGCGGGCCGTCATCTGCCCGCTGGTTTCAGTCGCCCCGCAGCCCTGAAGTGCCAGGTGAGAGGCCAGTGTCTGGGCGTGTCCGCAAAGGCTGAACAGGCGGCCCAGCTGTTCGGGCCATTGGTCGATGGAACACTGGCTGGCCAGACGGTCCAGCCATCCGGGCGAAAGCACCGGCCGCCCTCCCTGGATCGGTGAGGGTGCACCGACGACCAGGGTCAGGGAGCCTGCCAGTGCGAGCGCGTCGGGGACCGGGCTGCCGGACATCGGGGCCGCTCAACCCGGTGCCGGCCTGCTCGCCAATTGCGCCTCGAGCTCTGCGATGCGCCGCCTGAGACCGTCCACCGTCGCCCGTTTTGCGGCCACTGCGCTGCTCAGGCCGTCGCGCAGAAATTGCAGCCATTCGTCCATGCCGTCACCGCGGGTCGCCGACAGCTGGATCACCCGGATCTGTGGATTGACACGCCGGGCATGGCCCATGGCGGTGTCCACGTCAAAGTCCACGTGCGGCAGCAGGTCGATCTTGTTGAGCAGCATCACGCTGGCGGCACGGAACATGTCCGGGTACTTGACGGGTTTGTCCTCGCCTTCCGTCACCGACAGGATGACGACCTTGTGCGCCTCGCCCAGGTCGAAGGCAGCGGGGCAGACCAGGTTGCCCACGTTCTCGATCATCAGCAGGGAATCGTCCGGCAGGGCCAGCCGGCTGATGGCATGGCCGACCATGTGGGCGTCGAGATGACAGCCCTTGCCGGTGTTGATCTGGACAGCCGGCGCGCCGGTGGCCCGAATGCGTTCGGCGTCCATGCTGGTCTGCTGGTCGCCCTCGATGACAGCCACCGGCAACCCGGCCAACATGCTGATGGTCTGGCAGAGCAGCGTTGTCTTGCCCGATCCGGGGCCGGAGACCAGGTTCAGCGCAAAAATCCCGTGCGTGGCCAGACGCTGGCGATTCGCATCCGCGTAGGCGTTGTTCTTGGCCAGGATGTCCTGCTCGATCTGCACCCTGCGCGTGGCGCTCAGGCCCGGGGCGTGTGAATGGCCGTGCCCTTCGTCCGCCTCGTGCGAATGTTCGTGCGCAGGGTCGTGCACGTGTTCGTGGCTGTGCCGTGTGCCGTCGGCATGAACGTGTTCATGGCTGTGTCCCTGCCCGGCGTTGCCGCCTTCGATCTTCACTTCATCGGTGCCGCAGCCGCAAGTGGTGCACATTCAGGTCTCCTGGTTCGTCTGGGGCGGCGCATGCCTGCGCTACCGGTCGCAGCCCGGGGCTGCGGGTTTCATGTTACTTCGAGTTCTTTGACCCGCATTTCAGTTCCACCGGTGACCTGCACCTGATGTCCGCCGCACACCGGGCATTCGCCAAAGACCTCGGTCATCGGCACGGTGCGGGCGCAGGCCATGCACCAGCCGGTGCCCGGCAGCCTGATGATTTCCAGGCGCGCGCCCTGCGCGATGCTGCCGCGTGTGACGGCGTCGAAGCAAAAAACCATCGCTTCCGGCTCGACACCGGACAGCTCGCCGATCTCCAGCCAGACCGTGCGCACGGTCGCAAAGGCCTGCTGGCGCGCCGCGTCCTCGATCAGTTGCAGAACCCCCTCGGCGAGTGACATCTCATGCATGGACCAACGCTCTACGGTACGCTGTGCACGACTTGAGTGAAACACCGCCACCGATGGGCGACCAGCCGGGCGGACCCACTTCCCGGGTGATTGTCGAAAGCGCGGACTCTTTGAACAGGCGCTTCACAGATCACCATGCGCCTGCGGCTCCGGTGTTTCCGCCAGGATCTGGTCGAAAAGCTCCCAGGACAGCCGTGCGTCTTCCTCGCTGACCTTGCGGACGGCTTGCCCGGCACTGACCATCACGTGGTCGCCCACTTGGGGCAGTTCGTCACGGATCATGAAGACCGATATGTCACGGACGGCGCCACGGGCTTCGCAACGGGCGAAGAGTCCGTCGATCGCGGTGATTTGCATCGGTATGGCCAGACACATGGCAGCGAACTCCTTGGGAGATGGCTCTTTATAACGTCGTCGCAGG
Organism: Burkholderiaceae bacterium; assembly: GCA_046348065.1. Classification (GTDB taxonomy): domain Bacteria; phylum Pseudomonadota; class Gammaproteobacteria; order Burkholderiales; family Burkholderiaceae_C; genus Skiveiella. The sequence goes on along the minus strand of JAXMFA010000004.1, from coordinate 268,376 downwards.
CTCACCGTGGCGCGCCTGTGCAAGATTTGATCTGGATCAACAAGCTCGAAATCTCGGTCTATACATCAGCAAACGCTTAAATCTAAACTGAGCCACCATGAAAATCCTGGTGCTCGGCATCGGCAACACGCTCCTGATGGATGAGGGGGTGGGCATCCATGTGCTGTCTGCGCTGCGGACAGGTCCGGTGGTGCTGCCCGATGACGTGGAGCTTCTCGACGGCGGCACGCTGTCGTTCACGCTGGCCGGTCCCATTCAGGATGCGGACGCCCTGATCGTGGTGGATGCTGCCAACATCGATTCTCCCGCCGGGCATTGGCGCCTGATGGAAGGTGACGCCATGGATGCCTTCCTGCTCGGAAACCGCAAGTCCACCGTGCACGAAGTCGGCCTCACGGACCTGCGCGCCATCGCCTTGCTGGCAGGTCACTGGCCCGCCAGGCGCGCCATGCTGGCGATCCAGCCGCAGGTCATGGACTGGGGCGAATCCCCGACGCCGGTGGTGTCCGCCGCCATTCCCGCGGTGGCGGGCGCGATCGTCGATCTTGTGCAAGGCTGGCAGCATGCGGCCTGACAGCATTCCCATCGTGCCGGTTCCCGTGCCGGACCCTTTGGCCGGGTTGTCCGGCAATGCCCCCGTCGTGCTCCGCGAGACTGCGCAGAAGCTGCGCAGGCTGGTCGATGCCGGCGAGGCCTCCACCATCGACCTGCTGGCGATGCCGCTGACCGCAGCCGACCTGGACTGGCTGCGTGCGTCGCTGGGCAACGGCGAGACCCGCATCCGTCTGGACGCCGGCGGCGAATCCAGGCTGGACGAAACCGGTTGCCCGGGCGTCTGGTGGGTCACGCACCACAACGAACAAGGCGGGGTGGCATCCGCGTTCATTGAGGTTGCGCTGGTGCCCGAACTGGTGAAGGCGCCGATCGGTGATGTGGCAGCCGGTCTGGAACGGCTCGATCTGCTGATCTCGGATGTCGGTTGATACGGTTTGTTTCGTCAGCGTGTGACGGATTGGAAGGTGAATCATCATGCAAGGTCCCTTGATCGAAACCCTCGCGCGGCAAGGCGTCAGTCGGCGCACGTTTTCGAAATACTGCGCCACCCTGGCGTCGATGATGGCGCTGTCGCCGGCTGCGGGGCACGCCATGGCTTCTGCGCTCGCCGCCACACCGGCCGCCACCAGACGTCCGTCGGTCATCTGGCTGCCGTTCCAGGAGTGCACCGGCTGCACCGAATCGATCACCCGATCGCATTCGCCCACCATCGAAAGCATGATCTTCGACATGGTTTCACTGGACTACCAGGAGACGCTGATGGCCGCCGCGGGTTTCCAGGCCGAGGAGGCCCTGCACACCGCGATGAAAGAGAACCAGGGCAAGTACCTGCTGATCGTCGATGGCTCCATCCCTATGGGGCAGGACGGCGCGTATTCCTGCATCGCTGGCAGGACCAACCTGGATCTGCTGAAAGAGGCATCCAGAGGCGCTGCGGCGATTGTTGCCATGGGGTCCTGCGCGGCCTTCGGTGGGCTCCCCCGTGCCAATCCGAATCCGACGGGGGCCGTGTCGGTGTCGGACATCGTCAAGGACAAGCCGATTGTCCATGTGCCTGGATGCCCGCCGATACCGGTGGTGATGACCGGTGTGCTGGCCCATTTCATCACGTTTGGCAGCCTGCCCGAACTGGACGGCTTGGGACGACCCAAGGCCTTCTATGGCGAAACCATCCACGACCGCTGTTATCGACGCCCGTTTTACGACCAGGGCAAGTTTGCGAAGACCTTTGATGACCAAGGCGCGCGCAATGGCTGGTGCCTGTTCGAACTGGGCTGCAAGGGACCGGTGACCTACAACGCCTGTGCCACAACCAAGTGGAATGCGGGCACCTCGTGGCCGGTGGAGTCCGGGCATGGTTGCCTGGGCTGCTCGGAGCCCGATTTCTGGGACGCTGGCGGTTTCTACCGGGCGCTATCGGTACCTGCGGGTCCGCTGCAAAAGGTGGGCGCGGCCGCCGCCGTGGGCGTGGCGACCGGCGCTGCCGTGAGCTTTCTGAACCGGGCCAAGAAGAAAGCTGCCAAGGCAGGGCATGAGACCACCACACTGGCCGATCTGGAGAAATGATCATGAACGAGATGCAAATGCTGAGCTGGGTCCGCGGACCTGGCCTCAACCTTGCGGTCGGTATTTTTGTGCTCGGCGTGCTGTGGCGCTTGTTCGAGATCTACAGCCTGGGGCGCAAGAAAGACCTCTCGGCGCCGCGTGCACTGCCCGGGGCGTCCGGATGGCGGACGATTTTCCGGCGCACGCTGCCCGCAGAGGGCATGCTGAAGAAAGCGCCCGTCACCTACATCGCAGGCGCCATCTTTCACATCGGCCTGGCCATGGTGGTGTTTCTGTTTGGGCCGCACATCAAGCTGATCCAAAGCCTGATCGGAGTGTCCTGGCCCGCCCTTCCATCGCAATTCATCGACCTGATCACCATCGTGACCCTGGTCGCCATGCTGGTGCTGCTGGCCGATCGCATCCTGAATCCGGTGAAGCGTTTTCTGTCCACCTTCGAGGACTGGTTTACCTGGGCCTTGACCTTCCTGCCGCTGCTGACCGGTTGGCTCGCGGTCCGGCACCTGTTGCTGCCGTACACCACCATGCTCGCTTTGCACATCCTCAGCGTTGAGTTGCTTCTGGTGTTTCTGCCGTTTACCAAGTTGTTTCACGCCTTCACGGTGTTCGGATCACGCTGGTTCAACGGCACCGTCAACGCTCACAAAGGAGTTGCCGTATGACCGCCTCGCTTGAAAAGGGCGTGCGCGTCCTCAAGGAAGTCATCGATGCCCCCATCGCCAGCTACTTCAACAGCTGCGTGCATTGCGGCCTGTGCGCCGAGGCCTGCCTGTTCTACACCGAAACCGGGGATCCCCGGTACACCCCGATTCACAAGCTGGAGCCCATGCGACGCCTGTACGAGCAGGAATACACGCTGTTGGGTCGGCTCAAGAAAACGGTGGGTCTGTCCAGGCCAGTCACCGACGCCGAGCTCGGTGAATGGCAGGAGCTGGTCTACAACGCCTGCACCCTGTGCGGCCGGTGTTCGGCGGTATGCCCGGTCGGCAACGACATCGTCTACATGGTGCGCAAGTTCCGTGAGGGCATGTCCGCCTCGGGCAACGCACCGGAAGGCATCAAGGGTGCGGCCAACCGCACGATCACGATCGGCAGCCCGATGGGGGTGAAGCTGCCCGCCGTGAAGGCGCAGATGAAGCACGTGGAGAAAGACTTTGGCATCCCGATCCCGATGGATGTGGAAGGCGCCGAGTACATGGTCATGCTCTCGTCGATGGAGATCATGAACTTCCCCGAGTACCTCGGGGCGATCGCCAAGATCATGCAGCATGTCGGCAAGACCTGGACACTGTGTTCGACCGCGTTCGAGGCCACCAACGCCGGGATTCAGATCGGCAATTCGGACCTGGCCCGGGTGATCGTCTCCCGCATTGTCGAGGGCGCGGAAAAACTCAAGGTCAAGACGGTCATCAGCCCGGAATGCGGGCACGCCTACACCGCCCTGCGTTGGGAAGGCGCCAACCTGATGGGTCGGCCTTTCACCTTCAAGGTTCAGCACATCATCGAAGTGCTGGGCGAGTTCCAGGAACTCGGCCTGCTCAAGACGGAAGGCTTCGAGAAGGACCGCCTGACCTTCCACGACCCCTGCCAGCTGGCGCGTCGAGGCGGCGTCATCCAGCCACAGCGCAATCTGCTGAACATGGTGGCGAAGAACTTTGTCGAGATGCCCGACGCCGGCTACATGAACTGGTGCTGCGGTGGTGGCGGCGGTGCTTCCGCGATCGAGGAGGGCGAGGCATTGCGCCTGGAGGCTTTCAAGGTCAAGAAATCCCAGTTCGAGACCGTGAAGCCGGACCGTGTGGTCACGGCCTGCGCCAACTGCCGCATCGTTCTGGAAGAAGGCCTGGAGCATTACCAGATGGACCTGCCCGTGGTCGGTCTCACAGAAATGGTCGCCGACCATCTGGTTGAAAAAGGAGCCTAGCCGCCATGTCGATCAACCATGACAAGGAATTCAAGCTGGCGCTGGCGAGTCTGCCCGTCAAGCGACAACGCCAGATCGCCGTCGCGTTTTGCCGGCGGGTTCTGGACCTTTGCCACGATGTGCGGGTGAAGTCTGCCCTGGAGTCCGCCGGGCGGGCCGACATCACCGAGGCCGAGTTGCTGCTGGCCGCTCATGCGGCCCAGGCCGCGCGGGTCGACAGCTTTGCCCAGTGCGGGAGCGACGCCGGCTGGACCGCGCAGGCCGGCCATTTTGTGGCCAAGGCCGCGCAGGCTTGCGTGCGCAGCGCCACAGCCGGCGACAACATCGCCTGGGACGCAGCGATGCAGGCCCGTCTGGCGCGGACCTGCCAGACGGTTGCGGAAGGCCTGGGCACCGAGAACACCGAAGCCCAGGAGCAATACCGGATTCTGGAAACCTTGCTGCGCTTTGAGGAAACCTGAACATGACCACCACGAATCGCATTGTTGTCGACCCCGTCACGCGCATTGAAGGCCATCTGCGCATCGAGGCGCAGACCGATGCCGCCGGCAAGATCACGCAGGCCTATTCCGCCGGGACCATGGTGCGAGGCATCGAAATCATTCTGCGCGGGCGTGACCCGCGGGACGCCTGGGCCTTTGCCCAACGCATTTGTGGGGTCTGCACCCTGGTGCACGGCGTCGCCTCGGTGCGGTCGGTTGAGGATGCGCTGCATCGGGCGATCCCCGGCTACGCCATTCCCCGCAACGCGGAACTGATCCGCAACCTGATGATCGCCACCCAGTACGTGCATGACCACGTCATGCACTTCTACCATCTCCATGCCTTTGACTGGGTGGACGTGGTTTCATCCCTCAAGGCCGACCCCAAGGCGACGTCGGCGCTGGCGCAAAGCATCTCCGGTTATGCGAAGTCGTCGCCGGGCTACTTTGCGGATGTGCAGAAGAAGGTCAGGACCTTCGTCGAGCAGGGGCAGCTGGGCATTTTTTCCAATGCCTACTGGGGCCACCCGGCCTACAAACTGCCACCCGAGGCCAATCTCATGGCGGTGGCCCATTACCTGGAGGCGCTTGCGTGGCAGCGGGAGGTGGTCAAGCTGCACACCATCTTTGGCGGCAAGAACCCGCATCCGAATTTTGTGGTTGGCGGCGTACCTTGCGCGATCTCGGTCCACGTCGACCACCCCGGCCAGGGCAAGGGCCCGCGATACCGCGGCGGCCAGGATGCCACTGCGGTCAACATGGTCGGCCTGCAGATCGTGCAGAACGCGATCAGGCAGATGCAGGAGTTCGTCGAGCAGGTTTACGTGCCCGACTTGCTGGCCATCGCATCGTTCTACAAGGACTGGGGCGGCATCGGCAACAGTGGCGGCAACTTCATGGCCTTCGGCGACCTGCCGGAAAAATCCATCTGGGACAAGGACTCCTTCCTCATCCCGCGCGGTGTCATTCTCAACGGCGACCTCTCCACGGTGCATCCCATCGATCTGGACAAGGACGACGAGATCCAGGAGTTTGTGAGCCACTCCTGGTACCGGTACGGCGCCGGCGACGCACAAGGCCTGCATCCCTTCAAGGGTGAGACGGCCCTCGATTTCACCGGTCCGAAGCCGCCGTACGAGCACCTGGACGTGGACAAGAAGTACTCGTGGATCAAGTCACCGCGATGGAAAGGCAAGGTCATGGAGGTGGGCCCGCTGGCGCGTGTGCTTCTGATGTACGCAAAGGGGCACCCGCAGACCCGCGCGCTGGTCGACTCCACCCTGAAAACCCTGGATGTGCCGGTCACCGCGCTGTTTTCCACCTTGGGACGCACGGCGGCGCGCGGACTCGAATCGAAGATCATTGCCGACGCCATGCAGGGTTGGTACGACGCGCTGATGGCCAACATCAAGGCCGGCGACGTGCGCACCTTCAACGACCAGTACTGGGATCCCGCCACCTGGCCGAAACACATGCACGGCGTGGGCCTGATGGAGGCGCCGCGTGGGGGGCTCTCGCACTGGATCGTGGTTGATGAGGGCAAGATCAGCAACTACCAGGCCGTGGTGCCCAGCACCTGGAACGCCGGCCCGAGGGATGCAAAGGGCCAGCCCGGTCCCTATGAGGCCGCCCTGCAGGACAACCATGTCCTGCACGACCCCAAGCAGCCGCTCGAGATTCTGCGCACCGTCCACAGTTTTGATCCCTGCATCGCGTGCGCCGTGCACGTGACCGATCCGAATGGCGAGGAATTGATGCAGGTGAAGGTGGTCTGAGCCGCTTCAGCGGGACCGTCGGTCGGATCAGATCGTCAGCGGGTCCACGTCGATCGCCCAGCGGATCAGGCCCTTGTGTGCCGGTTCGGCGCGCAGCTGGCGCAGGGTGTCCTGCCAGGCGGCCAGAAATCGCTGCAGCGCGGCGCGCGAGCCGCTTTCCACCAGAATCTGCGCACGCTCGACATTGGCCACACGCTGCACCGTCATCGGCACCGCGCCGTAGAGCTGGATGTGCGGCAGCACGGCGTCCAGACCCGGCTGCAGCGCCAGGGTTTGCTGCGCGGCGGCGCTGGCCGCGTTGAGAAAGGCCTGGGCCACCTCCTGCGTGCGCGCCTCGGCGCGCACCAGCGCCTGGAAGCTGAACGGCGGCATCGCGGCGGCTTCGCGCTCCTGGAGTTCGCGCGCGGCGAACGCCGGATAGTCGTGTGCCTTGAGCGCCTCGAACAGTGGGTGCCGGGGGTGGAAGGTCTGGATCCACATCTCGCTGGCCGCGGCGCTGTCCGCAGCGACGGCGCCATCGCGTCCGGCTCGGCCCGCAGCCTGCATCAGCAGGCCGAACAGGCGCTCGGGCGCGCGGAAGTCGCTGGAGAACAGCGCGCCGTCGGGGTTGATCGCCGCCACCAGCGTGATGCGCCGGAAATCGTGGCCTTTGGCGATCATCTGCGTGCCAACCAGCACGTCCACCGCGCCAGCGTGCACCTGCGCCAGCTGGGATTCGAGCGCGCCCTTGAGCTTGGTGGTGTCGGCGTCGATGCGGGCGATGCGCACCGGCGAGCCGTCGGGCCGCGTCACGTCGCGCAGCAGTTCGGCCAGGTGCTCCTCCAGCCGCTCGGTGCCGCGCCCGAGCGCGGCGATGTCGACGTTGCCGCAGGCCGGGCAGGCGCGCGGCACCCGTTCGGTGAAGCCGCAGTGATGGCAGCGCAGCGTGCGGTCGATCTTGTGAAATACCCGGTAGGCGCTGCAATGCGGGCATTCGCTTTTCCAGCCGCAGTCAGCACAGTGCAGCACCGGGGCGTAGCCCCGCCGGTTCAGGAACACCATGGCCTGCTCGCCGCGCGCGACCCGTGCCCGGATCGCGTCGAGCAGCGGCGGCGAGAACACGGTCTTCAGGGGCTGGTGGTTCATGTCCACCCGCCGCACCCGTGGAAACGGGGCGCTGCCCACCCGCTGGGGCATCACCAGCCGGGTGTAGCGCCCGCCCGGATCGTCGGCGGTGGGTGGCCGGCTGTGGTACCAGCTCTCCAGCGAGGGTGTGGCCGAGCCCAGCAGCACCTTGGCGCCTTCGAGCCGGCCCCGGTACACGGCCAGGTCGCGGGCCGAATACCGCGCGCCTTCCTGCTGCTTGTAGCTGGGGTCGTGCTCCTCGTCGACGACGATCAGTTTCAGGCCCGGCATCGACGCGAAGATCGCCATCCGCGTGCCCAGCACGATGCGCGCCATGCCACTGTGCGCGGCCAGCCAGCTTTTCAGGCGCTGCGGGTTGGTCATGCCGCTGTGCAGGGCGACGACCGCGCCGGCGCCGTACCGGTGCTCGAAGCGGGCGCGAAACCGGGCTTCGAGTTGCGGCGTGAGGTTGATCTCGGGCACCATCACCAGCGCCTGGGCGCGGGGGTCGCGGGCCAGCAGCGCGGCCACGGCCTGCAGGTAGACCTCGGTTTTGCCGCTGCCGGTGGCACCGAACAGCAGAAAAGGCCCGGATTTGGCATCAAATTCGGCCATGGCCAGCTTCTGCTGGCCAGTAAGCGCTATGGAATCAGGAGTATTCTCGACGCTTTCCGGCGCTACGTTGACCGCGTGGCCGGCGGCGGCGCGGGCCTTGAGCCGCCGGGCGAGCTGGGCGCTGCTGAGTTCACGCAGCTGCGGCGGCAGCGCGGCCAGCGCCAGTTCGCCCAGGGCGCGCTGGTAGTAGCCTGCGGCAAACGTTACCAGCTCGAGCCAGGCGCGGGACAGCGGTGCCAGGCCTTCGAGCACGCCGGCGATCGGGCGGATGGCCTCGTCGGCCAGCCCGTCGCCAGGCGTGGACGGCGATGTCCACACGATGCCGAGCACCTCGCGCTTGCCCAGCGGCGCCCGCACCAAAGTCCCCGGCGCGAGTGGCAACTCACTTCGGTAGGACAGGGGGCCGGCCACCGCGCTGTGCGCCGGTGTCTGCACCGCAACCGAAATCCCGTGGCTCATGCGAAATGGGCGTTTGCCATGTTTTCTTGAAGTTTTCTGTGCAAAACAGCTTCAAGTCGTTGATTTGGAAAGGATTGCAAGGCAATCCAACGCTTCTGTGGATAACTTTGTTGAAAACTGGCTCCAGTCCGCCCGGAGGCCTTGAAAATCAAGGCTTTTGCTGGAATGCCCGCAAAAAAAGCAAAGATTAAATCCTATAAAAATCAATGACTTGCGTGCACTATTGGTTTTGTAGCGAGGCCTGATGCGTTCGGGCGTATTTGCGGCACCGCACCACGACTTTTGTGCATAACCCGCGCGGTGGGCGGCGGTTTTTTTTGAGGCTTGCTACGAAAACAGGCTTGACGGCGCTGAGAACCCGCCGTAGGGAAGCCCAGCAGTTCATGGCTCGACCGCCCGGTGCGTCGCAAATGGCCAGGCTCAGACGCGCTGGTTTCGCGAATGGCTGTGCACCGCCTCGACCAGCGCCGACACGTGCTCGGGCGGGGTGTGCTGGCTGATGCCGTGGCCCAGGTTGAAGACATGCGTCGGTCCCACCGTGTCCCGGTCGGTGTGCGGCAGCCCGAAGCTGTCGAGCACGCGCACCACCTCGGCACGGATCGCGTCCGGCGGGGCAAACAGCACGTTGGGGTCGATGTTGCCCTGCAGGGCCTTGCCCGGGCCGCCCACATCGCCGCCGACGAGCTGGCGCGCGGTGCCCAGGTTCATGGTCCAGTCCAGACCCAGCACCTCGCAGTCCAGCGCCTTCATGTCCTTGAGCCACAGCCCGCCGCCTTTGGTGAAGACGATGCGCGGCACGATCTGCCCATCCGTGCCGTGGCGCTTGAGCCGCGCCAGCACCCGCGCGGTGTAGGCGAGGCTGAAGGCCTGGAACGCACCGTCGGCGAGCACGCCGCCCCAGCTGTCAAAAATCATCACCGCCTGCGCGCCGGCATCGATCTGGGCGTTCAGGTAGGTGGCTACGGCGTCGGCGTTCACGGCCAGCATGCGGTGCATCAGGTCGGGGCGGCTGTACAGCATGGTCTTGACCAGGCGGTAATCGTCGCTTCCCTTGCCTTCGACCATGTAGCAAGCCAGGGTCCAGGGGCTGCCCGAGAACCCGATCAGCGGCACGCGGCCATTCAGGGCCTTGCGGATCGAGGTGACGGCATCGGTGACATAGCGCAGCTGGTCCATGTCGGGCACCCGCAGCGCGGCCACGGCGGCCTCGTCACGCACCGGCGTGGCAAAGCGCGGGCCTTCGCCCTGCGCGAACGACAGGCCCAGGCCCATGGCGTCGGGCACGGTGAGGATGTCGCTGAACAAGATGGCCGCATCCAGTGGATAGCGCTCCAGCGGCTGCAGCGTGACTTCCGTGGCGTAGTCCACGTTGGTGGCCAGCCCCATGAAGCTGCCCGCCCGGGCACGCGTGGCGCAGTATTCGGGGAGGTAGCGGCCGGCCTGGCGCATCAACCACAGCGGGGTGTAGTCGGTGGCCTGGCGCAGACAGGCCCGCAGGAAGGTGTCGTTTTTCAGGGGGGCGAACGTCGAAGTCATTGCCCGATTGTCGCAGGCGTCGCGGCCGGCTCGCGTCAGCGCGTGGCGCGTTCCAGCGCCTGGTTGATGTCCCAGAGGATGTCGTCCACGTCCTCGATGCCGACCGACAGCCGCACCATGTCGGCGCTGACGCCGGCCTGGGCCAGTTCGTCGTCGTTGAGCTGGCGGTGCGTGGTCGAGGCCGGGTGGATCACCAGCGTCTTGGCGTCGCCGATGTTGGCCAGGTGGCTCAGGAATTCGCAGGCGTCGATGAAACGCTCGCCCGCCGCGGCGCCGCCTTCGATGCCGAAGGTCAGGATGCCCGAGGCCCCCGGCTGGCCGTCCACCGCGCGGAACTGCGTTTTGGCCAGTTCGAAATACGGCGAATCCGGCAGGCCGGGGTAGTTGACCCAGCGCACCTTGGGGTGCTGCTGCAGGAACTTCGCCACCGCCAGCGCGTTGCGGCAGTGCTCGCGCATGCGCAGGTGCAGCGTCTCGGTTCCCTGCAGCAGCAGCCAGGCGTTCAGGGGCGAGAGCACGCCGCCGAAAGTGCGGTTGACCTCCATGCGCGCCTTCATCGTGTAGCCGAAGTCGCCGAAAGTCTCGTAGAACTTCACGCCGTGGTAGGCCCGGCTGGGCTCCACCATCTCGGGGAACTTGCCGTTGTCCCAGGGGAACTTTCCGCCCTCCACCACCACGCCACCCATGGTCGTGCCGTGACCACCCAGGTACTTGGTGGCGCTGTGCACCACGATGTCGGCCCCGAAATCGCAGGGGTTGCACAGGTAGGGGCTGGCCACGGTGTTGTCGATCACCAGCGGCAGGCCGTGCGCGTGCGCCACCTCGGCCACGGCGGCAATGTCGAGCACGTTGACCAGCGGGTTGCCGATGGTCTCCCCATACAGCGCGCGGGTGTTGGGCCGGATGGCGCGGCTGAATTTGTCGGGGGCGGCCGGGTCCACGAACGTGGTCTCGATGCCCAGCCGGGAGAAGCCCACGCCCAGCTGCCCCACGGTCCCGCCGTACAGCGTGCTGGCCGCGACGATGTGGTCGCCCGCCTTCAGGATGGCCAGCAGCGCCGTCATCTGCGCTGCCATGCCGCTGGCGCAGGCCAGCGCGGCGCGGGCGTTTTCCAGGCTGGCCACGCGCTCCTCGAACACCGCGACCGTCGGGTTGCTGATGCGGCTGTAGACGTTGCCGAAGGTCTGCAGGTTGAACAGGCTGGCCGCGTGCTCGGCGTTGTCGAACACGAAGCTGGTGGTCTGGTGGATGGGTGTGGCGCGCGCGCCGGTGACCGGGTCGGGGATGGCACCAGCGTGGATGGCACGGGTGGCGAATCCGTAGTCGCGGTCGCCGGTTTCGGGGGCTTGGGTCATGGGCGTTCCCTCAATACGGCAGCTGCTGTGGCCGTTTGGCCGAGATCACGCGGGTGTTCACGCCGGCCCAGCCCAGGCCGCCGAACAGGCGCGCGTGTTCGATCTTCACGCAGCGGTTCTGGATCACCTGCAGGCCGGCCGCCTCGGCGCGCTCGGCTGCGTCGTCGTTGCGCACGCCAAGCTGCAACCACAGGCAGCGTGCGCCGGTCGCGATGGCCTCTTCGGCCAGCGGCGGGATGTCGGCGCTCTTGCGAAAGCAGTCCACCAGGTCGATGCGCCCGCCTTGCGCGGCCACCGCCTGCGCGGCCTCGACCACGCTGGCAAAGCAGCGTTCGCCCAGGATGCTGCCGCCCTCGGCCGCCACCAGCGGATTCACCGGGATGATGCGGTAGCCGTGCGATTGCATGTACTTGGCGGCGAAGTAACTCGGGCGGTGCCATTGCGGCGACAGCCCCACCACCGCGATCGTGCGGCAGCGATGCAGCACGTCGCGCAGCGTGCTGATGGTGTCAGGGGTGCGGGACATCAATGAACCTCCGGGTGGCGCACCGCGGCGCGTACTGGTTGGGGGCGGCGCGTCGCTGCGCTCATGGGCGCAGTGTACGCAGGCGCCGCCCGGTGGGCGGATGGGGGACTTCCCAGGGCGAGGGAATGGAGTAGCGTCAGGTGCAAGCGCTGTTCAAGTTGTTACCGAACGTGTGGTCTGTTCGCGTGTCCGCACATGCGTTGAGGGCCTGGTTTGGGCGGCTCATGGCTCTGGAATCAGGCTATGGACCCGGAGCGTGCCCCCGCCATGGGTCCAGGTATTCGGTAACGGATGACACATCCTCACACGGGGAATTCGTTTACGGCTGGCGTTCGCGGTGACACATTGTTTACCTGTTGCAGCAGTTGCAGGTTGACGACCGCAAAGGCGAGCACCCACATGTACTTGTTGTCCCTCATCGTTCTGGCGCCGGCTTTGGGCTTGCTCGTCTGGCTCCTGCTGGCCAGGGCGCTCCGGCGCAAGAAGGCGGCCTTGGCATCGCCCACCGTCCTGGGTCAACCCACGACCGTGCGGCCGCTCAATGCCGGCGAGCGAGCGGCCTACCGCATCCTGGTCGAGGCCCTGCCGCGCGGCTACCTGCTGCTGTCCCAGGTGGCGCTGGCCCGTTTCATCAAAGTCTCCGAGCGGACCTCGTACCGCGCGTGGTACGACCGCGTGGGGCATCGGTGCGTCGACTTCGTGGTCTGCAACGGTGAGGGCGAGCTGGTGGCGGTGGTCGAGCTCGATGAACAGGTGAATCGCGGCGCCCGCTACCAGCAGTTCGTGCAGCGCAAGTCGCGGGTTCTCGATCACGCGGGTGTCCCGGTGCTTCAATGGGCCAGCAACGATCTGCCGTCTGTCGAGCAGGCCCGCGAAGCGCTTGAGCAGGCGGCGATCCTGGGCGGTCTGCGGGCGCGGCAGCGGGTGGCGCAGCCGTCGGCGAACATGCCGTTGTCGGACCGCAAACGTACCGAACCGTCCCCGCGTGTTGCGCAAGGCAAAGGGGCCTCATTGCCCTGGCGCGATCCCCCTTCCGCAGTGCACGGGCCTCACGTTGGCGATACCGTTCCGCTGGAGAATTCCGGCGTCCGCCTCAGCGCCAGCGAGCAACAGGCGCTCGGACGCCTGCTGGGCTCGCGCACCCGGGTCTGATCGGGCGCCGGAGCGCGCGATGGCGCGGGGCCTGCGAGCTTGCCCCGACGCTCAGGCCTTGTACTTCACGCTGCAGCCGTAGGCTTGGGTGGTGCTGGCCGACAGCGGTTTGCCCGCCCTGATCTCGGCCAGCGCCTGGCGGATGTACGGGGTGGCCTTGGGGATGTCGTCCACGCGTGACGAGGCGATGCTGTCGATGCCGCCGGCGTAGACCAGCGTGCCCCGGGCATCGACGATGTACATGTGCGGCGTGACCCGCGCACCATAAGCCTTGCCGACCGCGCCGTCCTCGTCCATCAGCGTGGCGGTGGGTGCAGCCTGTTTGTCGGCCATCCAGCGGGCAAGTTGCGCAGGGCTGAGGTAGTCGCCGCTGGCGGTTTCGGTCGAGTTGATCGCCAGCCACACCACGCCTTGCGCCGCCGCTTCCTTCTGCAGCGCCTGCATGTTGCCCTGGTAGTGCTTGCGCACGAACGGGCAGCCGGGGTTGTTCCACTCCAGCACCACGGTCTTGCCCTTGAAGTCGGCCAGGCGCACCGGTTTGCCGGCGGTGTCGCTAAGCGTGAAGGCGGGTGCGGGCTGGCCGACGACCGCGGCGGCCCATCCGTGGCCGGGCAAGAGCGCGGTGACGCCGGTGGCGAGCAGGAACGAACGTCGTTGCATGGCGCGGTCTCCTTTGGTGAACAAGCTTTGAGGGTCGATCGGGATCAGAGGGCGGCCAGCGCCGCGCGAACCTCGTCGACGCTGAGAATTTCGGACAACACCACCGGCGGTCTGCCGGGCGGGTACAGCACGTACACCGGCACACCGTTGCGGCCCAGCACGGCCAGCGCGGCGGTGATGGCCGGGTCGCGGCGCGTCCAGTCGGCGCGCAGCAGCTGCACCTTTCTGGCGTCGAAGTCGGCCAGCACACGGGCATCGGCCAGCGTGGTTTTCTTGTTGTACTGGCAGGTCACGCACCAGGCGGCGGTGAAATCGACGAAGACCGGCTTTCCGGCGGCCACCAGGCTGTCCACCTGGGCCGCCGACCAGGGCTGCCAGCGCCCGGTGGTGGCCGCAGCGGGCTCCTGATCGGTGATTTTCAGGACATTTGGGCCGATTCCCATCGTCAGAAGGCCAAGAGCAGCTATCGATACCGTAGCAAGCCAGTGGCGTGCGGAACCGTTGAGCGTGAGCGTCCACACCACGAACGCGCCACCCACCAGCAGCGCCAGCAGGGCTCCGGCCCCGTCGATGCCGGTCTGCTGGCCCAGCACCCAGACCAGCCAGACCACGGTGGCGAACATCGGGAAGGCCATCAGCCGGCGAAAGGTCTGCATCCACGGGCCCGGCCGCGGCAGCGCGCTCGCCACCGCCGGCACGAAACTGGCCGCCAGATAAGGCAGCGCCAGGCCCAGACCCAGGGCGGCGAACACCGCCAGCGCTTGCGCGGCGGGCAAGGTGACCGCCAGCCCGAGCGAAGCGCCCATGAACGGCGCGGTGCAGGGCGAGGCCACGGCCACGGCGAGCACGCCGGTCAGGAACGAATCGGCCACGGGGTGGCGCGCCTGCAGGCTGGCCACACCGGACGGCAGAAAGTTGCCGAACTCGAACACGCCCGCCAGGTTCAGACCGATCAGCGTGAACAACGCGGCCAGCGCCGCCACCATGCCGGGGCTTTGCAGCTGGAAACCCCAGCCCAGGCCCTCGCCCGCGGCGCGCAGCGCCAGCAGCAAGGCCCCCAGCGCGACGAACGAGGCGACGACGCCGGCGGTGTAGGCCAGGCCGCTGAGCCGGTGCGCGCGGCGGTCGCTGGCGTGGCGGGTGAAACCCACCACCTTGATCGCCAGCACCGGGAACACGCAGGGCATGAGGTTCAGGATCAGTCCGCCCAGCAAGGCACCGAGCAGCGCCAGGCCCAGCGAGGCCGTGCTGCCCGAGGCCTGCGAGGCCGGCGCAGCCCCCGCCGCCGGGGCCGGCGCACCCATCGAGCCGACGGCGCCGGGGCCGGGCGGAACCTTGGGCCATTCACCCACCACCTGCAACTCCGCGCGCCAGCCTTGGCCGCCGTGGCCCAGCACCACCGGCATCACCGAGGGGCTGTTCAGCCGCTGCGCCGCCAGCGGCACGCTGGCCTTCCAGACCGTTCCGTCCCAGGCTTGCCGGGGCGTGGCGGCGGTTTCGATGACTTCGGGCGTTTCGGGGAAGATGTCCAGCGTCTTGCCCCGCAAGGCCACTGGAAGGTTCTGGATGCTGAAGTGCAGGGTGTTGCCGTCGATGCGCGCCTGGCTGTCGGGCAACACGCCCTGGGTCACCGCCACCGGTTGCGGGAAAGCCTTGAAGGCGGCCTCGAAGGCTTCGGCGTGGAGCGCGGTCGATCCCTTGAGCGGGATCTGGATCGCGAACTCGCCCTCTTCAGGGATGCATTCCTTGCGGCACACCAGCCACGAGGCCTTGAGCTTCACGTCCAGCGTTTGCCCGGCCAGCGGCGGCTTGAATTCGGGCGTGATCGTCAGCGGCACCGGCAGCAGCACCGTGCCCTCGTAGCCGTAATTGGCCAGGTTGCCGATCGGGATCTTCTTCGGCAGCGGCCAGGCGATGTCGCCGGCCATGACCCCGGGTGGCAGCGTCCATTCAAGCGAGGTCGGCAGGCCGGAGTCACCGGCGTTCTTCCAGTAGGTGTGCCATTCGGGCTTGTGCGCGATTTGCAGGCCGACCCAGACCGGCTGTTTTTGCGCCTGCGCCGGGGGCAGGCCCACCGGAACGCCCTGGGGCGCAAACGCCAGCAATTCGGCCCGCACCTGGGGCGTGACCACCTCGTTCTTGACGACTTTTTGGGCCCAGCCCAGCGTGAATGGGCCACCAACCGCTATCAGAACAGTAGCGTACCTCAGGGCTTGAAACAAACGGTGTCGGATCATGTTCAAGTGTCGCAGCGAAAGCGGTGGGAGTGCGCCGGCACCGCGTTGGTTCCCGGGCGGGTCGCGCCGTGGTGCAGGCAACGCGGGCTGCCACGATTGTCGCCGCTGCACGCCCGGCGCGCCGGACGCGGTTTCAATGCCCGCGCCGGGACTTGGGCGGGGGCTTGATCAGGGCAGGTGGCGGGCCGAACACGGCGGGCAGCGCGGCGGGCGAACGGATGCGCAACTGTTTGTTCACGTTTTCCCGGCCGAAAACCACCTCGATGTCGGACGCCCGCACGCCGAACAGCGGCGCGAGAAACTTCACCATGTAGTCGGTCGCCTTGCCGTCTTCGGGCTTGGCCTTGACGCTGACACGCAGCTGGTTGCCCAGCGGCTCGCCGATGGCGTCGACCTTGGCGGCGGGTTTGCCGAGGATGTTGACGACCAGCACCTCGCCGTCCCAGCAGAAGAACGAGTCGCCGGTGATGTTGCGGTGCTGCATGGGCGGCGCCGGCTCAGCCGTTGGAGGCACCTGCGGCGCTTGAAGCCGGAGCGCGTGGAAACGGTCGTGTCAGCAAACCTTCGGTGGCGCGTTGGTCAGGCATGCCCGGGATTGTCACGGATGTCTTGGAACCGCGGCGGGGCGAGGTGCAGCCATGGGTGGCCCGTCGAAGAAAGTTCCGCAACGACCGCCTGCGTCGTCATTCGACGGGTTCGCTGATGGTCTTGTCGGTACGATATGCCCATGACCCGGTTCCCGGTCTCTTGAACCTGACGAAAAGGAGTTTTCCATGTTGCGTGCGTTGTTCGGCTCGGCCATCCTGTGGCTGTTCTGCGGCTTCACGATCCCTGCGTCGGCTCAGGCGCTTCCGCCGGATTTGTCGGAATTCGTTGTCGACGGCTGGCGCGAGTGCGCGCCCGAAGGCCAGACCTGCAATGTCAACGGCCGGGCCACCGTGCGTTTCGGCGCCGATGACCGCTGGTACAGCCGCACGGTTTCCTACGCCGTGCGATGCACCAACGATTCCTTCGGCGACCCCGCACCCGGCGTGGCCAAGCGCTGTCAGGTCCGGGTGAGCGACCATTCCGGCGCCGGTACGTCGGGTGGGGCCTACCGGCCCGGCTCGGCGCAGGGCTGGCGCTATTGCGCCGGCGAAGGCGAGGTCTGCCGGTTCAACGGCAGGGCCGAGGTGCGCTTCGGGCAGGGCAACAATTTTGTGACCCGCACGGCCTATGGCAGCGTGCGCTGCGATGTGGCGGACTTCGGCGACCCGGCCCGGGGCACGACCAAGTTTTGCGAGGTGCGGCCGCTGGACGGCCAAAGCTATCAGGGCAGCAATCAGAGTTACTGGGGTGGCGGGGACTACGGTGCACAGAACAGTGGCTGGCGCTATTGCGCAGCCGAGGGTGGAAACTGCCGCGTCAAAGGCAACGGTCGCGTGCGTTTCGGTGATGGCCGCAACTTCAAATACATGGACGTCACCGGGGAAATACCATGCACCACCAGCACTTTTGGCGACCCGGCACGTGGCACCACGAAGCACTGCGAGGTGCAGAACGCACGGTACGACGACGGTGGCTATTCGGGCGGCTGGACCCAGTGCGCCAGGGAAGGAGAGCGTTGCAATTTCTCCGGCTTCGCCCAGCTGCGATTTGGTGCGGCCGGTCGCTACGCCTATCGCGATGGCGCCGGCGGGGTGATCTGCTCCGTTGATGAGTTTGGTCAGGACCCCTATCCTGGAAGAGTCAAGTCCTGCGAGATCCGGCGCTGAATCAAGCCCTTGCGTGGCCACGGGCCACGTGAAGGGCAAGGCCGGTTTCGGTCCGGGGGGGACGACGCCTGCTCGGCCGCTCAGTCCGCGAATCCCAGCACCACGCGGCGGCTGTTGGCGGACTTTTTCTCGATCCTGGTGACGACGACGGCGCCGATTTCCGAGGTGTTGGCCACGTGCGTGCCGCCGCAGGGCTGGAAGTCGATCAGGTCGGTGGTGCCGGTCCGGTCGGCGTCAGCGGTCGCGGTGCCAATCCTGATCGTGCGCACGGTGCCGCTGCCGCGCGGCGGCTGCACGCTCATGCTTTTCACCAGCGCAGGGTTGGCGTCGAGTTCGGCGTCGGTGATCTGGCCCACGGCGACCGGGTGCGCCGCGGCCACCAGCGCGGCAATGCCGGCGCTGAGCGCGTCCTTGTCCAGCGGCTCGGTCATGGCGAAGTCCAGCCGCGCGTAGTCGGGCGTGATCGAGCAGCCGTTGACCAGCCGTGGCACCAGGTGGCACAGCAGGTGGGTGGTGGTGTGAAAACGCATCAGCCGGTGGCGCCGCGTCCAGTCGATGCGCGCGGTGACCGTGTCGCCAACGGCCAGCCCGAGTTGCGCGCAGAAGTCCTGATTCGATAGCGCAGGATGGCCATCCGACGCTGGGATGTGGCAGATTTCATCGGTGAAATGCCCTTCGTCGTCCTTGCCCTTGCGGGTGTCGGCGATGGCGATCACGCGGCCGTCGGCCAGTTCCAGTGTGCCGGCGTCGCCCGCCTGTCCGCCGCCGAGCGGGTAGAACACGGTGCGATCGAGCACGATGCCCTGCCCGGTGATGGCCGTGACAGTGGCGGGGCAGGATCGGAGGTAGGCGTCGGTGCGGAACAGGTCTTGGGTCATCGGCGCATGATAGACCGCCACCCGTGGTGGGGCGCCGAATGTGCCTGGCCTTCGGCGCTTGGCCGCCGGCATTCGCATTAAGATGCGCCGGATGTTCCCGACCTCCCGCTTCTGGGCCGACCTGGCCACCACCGACTTCGCGCGGCTCGACGCCGAGCGCACGGTGGCGGTGCTGCCGGTGGCGGCCACCGAGCAGCACGGGCCGCACCTGCCGCTGTCGGTCGATGCCGATCTGGCCGATGGCATCGTGGCTGCCGCCTTGCCGCATCTGCCGGCGGATGCACCGGTGCTGTTCCTGCCGACCCAGGCGGTGGGTTTCAGCCCGGAGCACGCCCGCTTTGCCGGCACGTTGACGCTGAGAGCTGAAACGCTACTGCGCCTGTGGACCGAGATCGGCGACTCGGTGGCCGACAGCGGGGTGAAGAAGTTGGTGTTGTTCAACGCGCATGGCGGGCAGGTCGGCCTGATGGACCCGGTGGCGCGCGACCTGCGCGCGCGCCGGGGCATGCTGGTGTACAGCGTGAACTGGTTCAACCTGCCGCTGCTCGATGCGCAGGGCCGCGATGCCGGCGCCCTGTTCAGCGCCGACGAACACCGCTTCGGCATCCACGCCGGCGACATCGAAACCTCGATGATGCTGGCCCTGCGGCCCGAGCGCGTGTGCATGCGGCACGCGCGCAACTTCCGCTCCAGTTCCCAGGATCGCGCCGAAGCCTGGCCACTGCTGGGCAACGGTCGCAGCGCCCGGCTGGGCTGGCAGATGCAGGACTACAACCCGTCCGGCGCGGTGGGCGACGCCGCGGCGGCCACCCCCGAAAAGGGGCGTGCCCTGATCGAGGCGGCGGGCCTGCAACTGGCGCGGCTTCTGGATGAGGTGTCGAAGCTGCCGCTGTCCACGCTGCACGACCCGGCCGCTGACGCCTGATCGGTCTTCGGAGCACGCAGTGAAGCAGCCACACAGGTCCGCGCGGCAACCGGGCCTGGCGACATGGCTGGCGTGGATCGCTGCCGTGCTTTTGTGGTTGCCGGCGCAGGCAAGCACATCGCCGCTGCTGTCGCAGGAAGGCTGGATCGAGGACGGCCGCCAGGCCGGCGTCGAGCAGGTCAGCACGGCGCTGGCGTCGCGCTTCAAGCCGGTGCAGGTCGACGCGGTGCACGCGTTGGGTCCGGACAAGACCTTGTGGCTGCGCCTGCGACTTCAGGGCAACACGCCGTCGCCGTACTGGGGGCTGGACATTCCGGTGCCGCTGCTCGACGAGGTCACGCTCCACCAGCGCGGGCCCGACGGCCGGTGGTTCGCCCAGCGCGCCGGCGACACGGTGGCCGGCGTCGACTGGAGCCGGTCCGCGCGCTACGCGAGCTTCGACCTGTACCTTCCCGCCGGCTCGACGCGCGACGTGTATGTGCAGGTGCGTCATCGCGACGCGATCGGTTTCGCCTTGCGGCTGGCCCCTGCCGCCACGCTGGAGCTGGAGCGCAAGCTCGAATACCTGGCGCTGGGCATGGTGTTCGGCACCTTGCTCATCCTGACCGCCTGGTGCGTGATCCAGGCGGTCACCCACCGGGACCTGGCCTACGCCTGGTACGCCCTGTATGCGCTGACGATGACCGTCACGATGGCCGCGGCCACGGGGCTGGGCACGCAGTTGCTGTGGAACCGGTCGCCCGGGTGGGCGGATGCCGCGCAGGGCGTGCTGCCGATCGTGCTGACGGGGGTCAACACCTTGTTCCTGCGCCACCTCTGCGACCTGGGCGCGCGTTTTCCCGCCGTCGACCGGCTCGCACTCGGCGCGGGAATCCTGAACCTGCTCTTCGCCATGGTCTACCCGTGGGTGCCGGTTCCGGTTGCCAATGCGCTGTTCGCCTTCAGCCTGCTGGCGTCCATCGGCCTGACCTACGGCCTGGCCGGACTGGCCTGGCGCCGGGGTGATCCGGTCGGCGGCTGGGTCTTGCTGGCCTATGCGCCGCTGGGCCTGACCATCGTTCTGGTGGTGGTGCGCCTGTACGGCTGGATCACCGCGTCGTGGCTGACCTTCGACGCCAGCGCCGCGGCCTCGGCGTTGGCCGTGCCGCTGCTGCTGGGCGCGCTCGGCGCGCGCTCGCGCGAGCGCCACGGCGTACAGACCCGGGTCAACAAGCTCACCCAGCAGGACGCGCTGACAGGCCTGCTGTCGGCCGCCGCCTTCGAGCGCCAGCTCAAGAACGCGGTGTCGGGCGCGATCATGCGCAAAGAGGCCGCGGCGGTGGCCATGGTGGAGGTGGTCAACCTGCAGGCGATCCGGCAGTCCTACGGCGACGAGATGGCCGAGCAGTGCCTGCTGCGCGCGGTCATCAAGCTGCACCGGGTGGTGCGCGATTCGGACCCGGCGGGGCGCATCGGCGCCGGGCGCTTCGGGCTGGTGCTCGAAGGGATGCGCTCGCGGCCCGAGCTGCAGGCCCGCATGGTGCGGCTGGTGTCGGCCGGCCTGACGCCGGCCAAGGGCGCGGCGCTGGACATCCCCTTGCAGTTCCATGTGGCCTGCGTGTTGCTGAACGAGCGTGTCCTCACGGCGCCGCTGATCCTGCGCGATCTCGACCACCTGCTGGGCCGCATGTCGCCGCGCACGCGCCGACCAATCCGGTTTCTGGAACCCGACGAGCAACGACGCCCGGCGGCCGGCCACGCGCCGATGTCGGAAGCCATGCCGGCCTCCGGCGCCAGTCACAGCAGTTCGCACGGGGCTTCTTCCGGCCGTTCCAGCGATTCGGACTCGATCGACCCGCAACGATAATCGGTCGTTTACAGGCCATTTTTTTCTTCATTGCACACCGGAGTTGCTCATGACGTTCTCGCGCAGGGGGCTGATGTCCCGCCTCACCCGCACTGTTCTGGCCCTGGCGGCCGTCGGCACGCTCGGCGTGGCCGGCGCCCAGACGCCCAAGACCATCAAACTGATGGTGGGCTTCCCGCCCGGCGGCGGCACCGACGCGATCGCGCGCATCCTGGCCGAGCGGCTCAAGGACGAACTCGGCACGCCGGTGATCGTCGAGAACAAGCCGGGCGCCGGCGGCCAGATCGCGGCCCAGGCGCTCAAGGCCGCGCCGGCCGACGGCAGCACCTATTTCCTGTCGCACGATCACACCATCACCATCCTGCCGATGGTCACGAAGAACGCCGGCTTCACGCCCGCGACCGACTTCATGCCCGTTGCCGGGTTTGCCACTTTCGTCAACGCGTTCGCGGTCTCGGGTGGCACGCCGGCCAAGTCGTTCAACGAGTACGTGAGCTGGGTGCGCAACCAGGGCGGTGGCAAGGGCTCGGTGGGTGTTCCCGCGCCTGCGTCCACGCCGGAGTTCCTGGTCAAGGTCATCGGCGAAAAATACAAGCTCGACCTGGTGGCCGCGCCCTACCGTGGCAGCGCGCCGATGATGGCCGACATGCTGGGCAACCAGATCGCCGCGGGCGTGGCCTCGGTGCCCGACTTCATCGAAAACCACAAGGCCGGCAAGCTGCGTGTGGTCGGCGTGCTGGGCGACAAGCGCCAGGCCGCGATGCCCGACGTGCCCACGTTCGCCGAACTGGGCCTGGCCGGCTTCGAGGACGTGCCCTACTACGGCATCTTCGCGCCGGCCGGCACGCCCAAGGCCACGGTCGACCAGTTCTCCGCCGCGGTGGCCAAGGCGATCGCCGTGCCCGAGGTGCGCGACCGCCTGACCGCGATGGGACTGACCGTCGGCTACATGAACCCGCAGCAGCTCGCCGCGCGCGAAAACGCCTACGCCCAGGTCTGGGCCCGCATCATCAAGAACAGCGGTTTCCAGCCGCAGTGATGCCAGCCGACCCGTACGCGTTGCGGGAACTCGCGGACCTCCGCCGGCACCTGCGGGCGCTGGGCGCGCGCCCGGTTCACGAACAGCGCGTCCTGCGACTGTGGACGCAGGCCCTGCCCCAGGACATCGGGCGCCGCAAGCTGGAGGACTTCCTGCCGGCCACACTTCGCGCGGGCCTGCCCGCGTTGACTGAAGCCTTGGCCGGCCTGGCGCAGCTGCGTTCCGAGCACCCGGCGCAGGACGGCTCGGCGCGCCTGCTGGTCGAACTGGCCGACGGACAGACGGTCGAAAGCGTGCTGCTGGCACCCGGCCGCATCGCCGGGTTGTGCGTGTCCACCCAGATCGGCTGCGCGGTTGGCTGCCAGTTCTGCATGACCGGGCAAGCGGGCCTGCTGCGCCAGCTGGGCAGCGCCGAGATCGTGGCCCAGGTGGCGTTGGCGCGCACGCGCCGCGTGGTCAACAAGGTGGTCTTCATGGGCATGGGCGAGCCGGCGCACAACCTGGATGCCGTGCTGGAGGCCATCGAGTTGCTGGGCACGGTGGGCAACATCGGGCACAAGAACCTGGTCTTCTCCACGGTGGGGGATCCGCGCGCGTTCGAGCGCCTGCCACTGGGGCCGGTCAGGCCGGCGCTGGCCCTGTCGCTGCACACGACGAACGCGGAACTGCGCGCCAGGCTGTTGCCGCGCGCGCCCCGCATCGATCCGGCCGAACTGGTGGAGCAGGGTGAACGTTACGCGTGCGCCACGGGCTACCCGATGCAAGTGCAGTGGACGCTGTTGCAAGGCATCAATGACCGTGACGAAGACATCGAAGGGCTCGCGCGCCTGCTGGCAGGGCGCTACGCGATCCTGAACCTGATCCCGTACAACGCGGTCGACGGCCTGCCTTTCAAACGGCCCGATGCCGAGCGGGCCGCGGCAATGGCCCGCGCGCTGCACCGGCGCGGCGTGCTGACCAAGCTGCGGCAGTCGGCGGCGCAGGATGTTGACGGCGGCTGTGGGCAGTTGCGCGCACGCAGCGAGCACGCGGTGCCGCTGCGGCGGTCTTCCCCGGTATGGCGCGAACCGCGTGCAGCGTTCACCCCATGAAACCGGCCCATCACCGCCCCCGCGGCTTTGCCAACTCCAACCCCGACATCGTGATCGGGGACTTCCCGTGGTACGACATGGTCTGGCGCGGTCTGCGCGGCGATTTCAGGCCTAGGCGCGAGCCGGTCGGCGGGTACAAGGGGTTCGCTCGCAACTGGAGTGTCCCGGTGGATCACGCGCGCCTGGCGCAACGACCGGTGCAGCCCACCGTCACCTGGCTGGGTCACGTGACCGTGCTGCTGCAGGTCGCCGGCTTGAACATCCTGACCGATCCGACGCTGGCGGGTTTCGCCGGGCCTTACGGTCGTTTTGGTGCGCCCCGCCTGGTGCCCTCACCGCTGGCGCCGCGCGAACTGCCACCGATCGATGCCGTGCTGATCTCGCACAACCACTACGACCATCTGTGCGACGCCACCGTCGCCGGGCTGGTCGCGGCCGGGCAGAAGCCACGCTTCCTGGTGCCGCTGGGCCTGAAAGCCTGGTTCGAAGCGCGCGACATCGCCCTGGTCGACGAACTGGACTGGTGGGGCCGGGTCGACCTGCCGGTGCGAGCGGGTGGCGGGCATTTGCGCATTCACTTCACACCCTCGCAACACTGGAGCCGCCGCACGCCCTTCGACACCAACGCCTCGCTCTGGGGGGGGGTTCACGGTGGAATGGACGCGACCGGGCGAACCGGCCTGGCGTTTTCTGTTCACCGGCGACACCGGCTATTCGGCCGATTTCCGCCGCATCCGCGAGCGACTGGGGCCGGTGGACTTCCTGGCGGTGCCGATCGGCGCTTACCTGCCGCGCGACTTCATGCGCAACATGCACGCGAACCCGGCCGACGCGGTGCAGATTCTGCTCGACCTGGAGGCGCGCCAGGCCATGGGCGTGCACTGGGGCACGTTCAAGCTGACGCAGGAAGCCTTCGACCAGCCACCGCTCGATCTGGCCCAGGCTTTGCGTGACCAGGGCCTGCCGGACGAACGGTTCTGGCTGCTGCGTCACGGCGAAACGCGGGCCATCCCCATGGCTGGCGGCTGAGCGGCTCTGCCCGGCCGCGTTCAGGCGAGCAGCCTGGCGAACATCCAGACGAACAGTGCCAGCTGGGCCGCCCAGAACGCGGCGCGAACGAACACCTGTGCCGGACCCGTGCCGCTCAGGTGCGCCAGACTCTGGCCGATGCGCGCCGCCAGCACCCAGGGCGCCAGCGCCTGCAGATCGCCCAGCCGGCCCAACGCGGCCCCGGCCAGAACGATCACCGCGAAGATCGGCAGGTTTTCCAGGCAATTGGCGTGCGCGTCTTCCAGGCGCTGAACCAGGGGCGCGTCGTCGGCGGGCTTGTTGCCGCGAGGCCAGTGGTTGATCGGTGTGCCGCCCAGGAAGCGCAGGCCCCGGTACAGGAACACGACGAGGACGAGCAACAAGGTCCAGGCGGCAAAACCGAGCAGGGATTGAATGGGGGTCATGGCCTTCTCCGAGGGGTGATGGACTACGTCGCCTGCACAGCCGCCGTGCGCGCGGCTCAGGCGTAGGTCACCCAGTCCGCGTAGTCGGCGTGGTCCAGGTGCGGCAGGGTGTTGTAGGTCAGCAGCATGTGGCGCTTGGGCGTGAACGCGAATTCGGTGAGCGCGCTGTTGCGGATGCGCATGTTCAGCTCGATGGTGGTCTCCGGGGGGGTGCCCAGGATGTGGCCGACCGCCGTGGCGATGGGGCCGCCGCTGGACACCAGCAGCACGTTGCCGGTGTGTTCACGCCGCACGTGGTCCAGCGCGGCGGTGATGCCGTGCACGAAATCGACGTAGCTCGGCATGCCCCGCGGGCTGACCACGCCGGCCATCCACTGGGCCAGACCATCGCGCAGCAGGCGGAAATGGTGGCGGTAGAGCTCGGGCGTGTCGGGCTTTTGCAAGGGCATCGGGTGCACGGCTTCGATGACGGCGTGGCTGTCGTATTCGTTCAATCCCGGAAACAACATCGGCTGCAGGTCGAGCCCGGCGCCTTCGGCGATGCCGTCCCAGGTCTGTGCATGGCGGCGCAGCGTGCCGGTCAGCACGGCGTCGAAGCCCAGCCCTTTGTTGCGCAGGTATTGGCCCAGGCGCACGCTCTGGCGCCGGCCCAGCTCGCTGAGCTGGTCGTAGTCGTCCGCGCCAAACGAGGCCTGGCCATGGCGCACGAGGTAGAGGGTTCCCATGGGGCGCGATGGTGAACGAAGCGCGCCGGCGGTTTTGTCTCCGGCGCGACGGGCACCGCCGACGGTTGCCCGCTGAATGTCAATAAACGTAGCAGGTGATGGCCGTTTGAAGCTGGGTCTGGCCGGTTATCGTTCGGAAAGGACCTGCGCAAAAACGCTCGCATCGACGTTGCCGCCACACAGCGTGACACCCACCACCTGATCGGCGAGGCGGGCGCGCTCCTGCATGGCCGCGGCAAAGGCGGCCGCGCCGGCGCCTTCGGCAACGTTGTGCGTGTCGGTGAACAGGTCGCGCATGGCCTGGGCCACCTCGGCGTCGCTGACCTGCACGATGTGGTCCAGGTGCTCGCGCAGCACGGCCAGCGCGTCGGCGTCGGCGCGGCGCACCGCCATTCCGTCGGCCAGCCGGGTGATGACCGGGCCTCGACCACGCGCCCGGCCGCCATCGAATCGGCGTAGGTCGTGGCGCCGGTGCTGACCACGCCGACGATGCGCGCGCGGTGGCCCAGCGCCCGTCTGGCGGCAATGGCCGAGCACGCGCCGGAACCCAGGCCGATGGGCACGTAGACCACGTCGAGCTGCGGCACCGCGTGGAAGAATTCCCACCAGTAGGTGCTGACGCCGCTGATCAGCGCGGGGTGAAAGCTGGGCACCATGTGGGCGCCCCGCTCGGCGGCCAGGCGCTCGGCATGTTCCCGCGCGGCCTGGAAGTCGTCACCATGTTCGATCAGCGTCACGCCGAGCGCACGCATCGCGGCGTTCTTTTCGACCGAGTTGCCGTGCGGCACGACGATGGTGCAGGCCACGCCGTGGGCCCAGGTGTCGACGACCACCTCGCGCGGCAGGGCGCCGGTGCGGGCCAGCTGTTCGAAATAGGTCAGGCCGCCGCGGATCTTGAAGGCGCCCACCGGCGTGTGGTTTTCGTGTTTGACCCAGCAGTCGGTGCCCAGGCGTTCACTGAGCAGCGCCCAGCGGTATTGGGGCGTGGCCTGGAATTGGCGATAGACGATGCGGGCGGAGGCTTCGATTTCGGCCAGGTCGGGCAGGTGCATCATGGCATTGGGTCCGGTGAGTGCAGGTCGATCGGCCCGCGCGGGGTTTGCAGGCGCGCGGCCAGGCGCGCCAGGCCGGGCCGGATGGCGGGCTGGCGCAGGCCGAGGGTGTCGCAGGCGGTGCGCAGCGCGCCGGCTTCGGGGTGGCACAGTTCCAGCGCCTGCAGCGTGACGCCGCTGTCGGGCATGCGGGCCGCTGGATGCACCGCGCCCCACTGGATCAGCGTGGGCAGGCAGCCGTCGAACAGCCGTTGGCCATCGTTGCGCACGGTGATTTGCCACTGCAGCGGGCCTTCGGGCGTGGCGCGGCTGGCTTGCAGCACCGGGCCGCGGTCAATGCCCTGCGTGGACAGCGCGGCCACGGCGGTTTGCACGTCGGGCACGCGCGCCACCCAATGGATCAGTTGCGGCCCCAGACGGGCGATCCGGGCGCTCAAGGCCTCATTTTCCATGTCAAACCAGCACGATCCCGGCGTCCGTTGGCCACGGGCAGCTCCTGGATTGATAGCGATGATTTCGAGGTAGGCAAGCGGAAACTCGGGCGTGGCGATTCGCAGCAGCCGGTTGTGGGTGCCCATCAGCGGGTGTTCGCCGCCGGGGCCGGGCGTCACGCCCAGCGTGGCCTCGCACCAGGCCACGCCCTCAAGAAGGCTGGAGGCCATCACCACCAGGTGGTCCAGCGCAGGTCCTGCGGCAGGTGACGGCGTGTTCACAGCGTCACCGTACCCGCGACGCAGGTGACCGACTCCCCGCCAACCCAGACCTGGCCTTCGGCGTCGCGCTCGATGTGTACCCGGCCCAGGCGCCCCAGGCATTCGCCCTGGCCGGCCAGGTAGGCGGCGGGCAGGTGGCCGTCGGCGATCAGCCACTGCGCCAGGCTGGCATTCAGGCTGCCGGTGACCGGGTCTTCGTTGACGCCGATCGGTGCGGCGAAGGCGCGCACCACCAGGTCCGGCTCGGGGCTGGCGGGTGTCTCGTGGCCGGCGAATGCCTTGGCCTCCCGGCTGGACCGTGCTATCAACTGAATAGCGTCTTGTGACCTTTTGACACTGGCAATGCCCACTTTTTGTCCCAGATCCTTGAGCCGGGCATGGTCCGGGTCGAGTGCGAGCACGGTGTCGGGGCTGTCGAGCAGCAGGCCGAGCCAGACCGGGCCGTTGTCCAGCAGCTGCGTGGCCCGCACCTGATGCGTCTGCAATCCCAAGGCCTGGACCACGTTGGCCAGCAGATCGCCGTCCGGCTCGGCACGCCGCAGGGCGGGCGCGGCGAACGCGAGCTGCCGCCCGCGCCGGCGGATGCGCACCAGGCCGACAGCGCATTCCTGCACGATGACCGTCTCATCTTGCGGGGTCCCCTCCGCTTCGAGCCAGGCGTGGCAGGTGCCCAGCGTGGGGTGGCCGGCAAACGGCAGTTCGCCGCCGGGCGTGAAGATGCGCACCCGGTAGTCGGCACCTGCGGCGCGAGCGGCCTCGGTGGGCGGCAGCACAAAGGTGGTCTCCGACAGGTTGGTCCAGCGCGCAAAGCGCTGCAAGGCCGCGTCGTCCAGCCCGCAACCGTCGAGCACCACGGCCAGCGGGTTGCCGACATACGGGATGGCGGTGAAGACATCGACCTGTCTGAAAGCGCGGTGAAGCATGGTGATTCCTCGGAAGAACGTCGGATGGGGATATCAGGGCGCTCAGGCCAGCGCCAGGTCGAGCACCCCCCGGGTCGCGGGGCGTGTCAGGATGGCGGCGTACCAGCGCTCCAGGTTCGGCAGGGCCGGGCGCGGCTGGGGCAGGCCCCACCAGCGATGGATTTCGCAGCCGATCGGGATGTCGGCCATGGTGAAGTGCTCTCCGGCCATCCAGGGCCGGGTGGCCAGATGGGTGTCCAGCATCTGCAGCAAGGGTTCGGTGGCGGCCACCGACGCGGCGATGACGGCACTCTGGCGGTGCTCAACCGGCGTGCGGATCCACTGGATGAAGGCCGGGCCGCCGGCGCGGTTCAGCGTGGTCTGCTGCCAGTCCATCCAGCGCTCGGCGTCGAATCGCTGGCGCAGGTCTTGTGGGTAGAGCGTGGGGGCGCCGTGCTTCGCACACAGGTATCGCACGATGGCGTTCGATTCCCAGAGCGTGAAGTCGCCATCCTCCAGCAGCGGTACCAGCGCGTTCGGGTTTTTCGCGAGGTAGTCCGGCGTGTGGTTGTGGCCGTAGGCCAGCCCGGCGTCGATGCGTTCGAATGGAAGACCGAGCTCCTGCAAGGTCCAGAGCACCTTGCGCACGTTGATCGAGCTGGTTCGGCCCCACAGGCGCAGCATGGTTCAGGCCAGGTAGTCGCGGATGGCCTGTGCCAGCGCGGCCACGCCGGTGTCGATCTGCTCGACGCTGGCGGTCACGAAGGACAGGCGCAGCGTGCGCGGGTCGCCGTGGTCGGCATAGAACGCGGCGCCGGGCACGAAGGCCACGCCGCGGTCCACCGCCTGCGGCAGCAGCGTGACCGCATCGATGCCCGCGGGCAGCCGCGCCCACAGGAACATGCCGCCGGCCGGCCGGTTGAATTGGAAGTCCAGACCGGTCATCTCGCGGTCGAGCGCGGCGAGCATGGCGTTGCACTGCTGCTTGTACAGCGCGCGGATGGTGGGCACGTGGCGCTCGATGAAGCCGTCTTTCAGCACCTCGGCCACGATACGCTGGTTGAAACTGGGCGTGTGCAGGTCAGCGGCCTGCTTGGCCTGCAGCAGCTTGGGGTACAAGGCCTTGGGCGCCACCACATAGCCCAGGCGCAGGCCGGGCGCGAGGATTTTCGAGAACGAGCCGAGGTAGACGCTGCCCTCGGGGTTGCGCGAGGTCAGCGAGGGCGGCGGGGCCTGATCGAACCACAGGTCGCCGTAGGGGTTGTCCTCGATCACCGGCACGCCGGTCTCCCGCGCGGCGGCGGCCACCGCCGCGCGGCGCGCCTCGCTCATGGTGCGTCCGGTGGGGTTCTGGAAGTTGGGCAGCAGGTAGATGAAGCGCGCCCGGTCGGCGCCCTGGCCGGCCTTGGCGCGCAGGTCGTCGGCCAGCACGCCGCTGTCGTCGCTGTCCACGCTGACCACGGTGGGCTCCATCGGCGTGAAGGCCTGCAGCGCACCCAGGTAGGTGGGGGTTTCAACCAGGATGCGGCTGCCGGCGTCGATCAGGATCTTGGCCACCAGGTCCAGTCCCTGCTGCGAGCCGGTGGTGATCAGCACCTGGTCGGCATGCACGTCCATGCCCTGTTTCTTCAGGTCCTGCGCCACCCAGTCGCGCAGCGGGCCGTAGCCTTCGCTGGCCGCGTACTGCAGGGCGGAGCGGCCGTCCTGCGTGAGTACGCGCTGCGTGGCCTCCAGCATCGCGTCGACCGGGAAGGTCTTGGGCGAGGGCAGGCCGCCGGCAAAGCTGATGATGCCGGGCTTCTCCGTCACCTTGAGGATTTCGCGGATCACCGACGGGTTCATCCGGTGGGCGCGCGCGGCGAGGGTCCAGCTGGTCATGGGGCTCCTTGTTTTGTGAATGGCGTGATTGTCGTGCGGGCATGCACCGGCATGCGCCGACCCAGGAAGACGGTGGCGATCACCGCGAGGCCGAAGCCCAGCGTGAGCGCGTCCAGCCGTTCGCCGAGCAGCGGCACCGCCAGCAGCATCGAAAAGAAGGGTTGCACCAGTTGCACCTGGCTGACCCGAACCGTGCCACCGAGGGCCAGGCCGCGGTACCAGGCAAAAAAACCGATCCACATCGAAAAAACCGCCACGTAGCCGAAGGCTGCCCACGACGACATGGCGACGGGCTGCGCTGGCCAGGTGAACAGGGTGGCCGGCACCGTGACCGGAAGCGACAGCACCAGCGCCCAGCAGATCACGTGGTCGGCGCGCAGCCGCCCGGCCAGCTTGCCGCCCGCCACGTAGGCCAGCGCGCCCCAGGCCATCGCGGCCAGCAGCAGGCCGTCGGCCCAATGGATCGACAGGTTGCCCACGGCTGCGCCGGATTTCAGCACCGCGAAGACCATCACCAGCGCACTGCCCAGCACCGCACAGGCCCAGAAGCCGGCCGAGGGGCGTTGGCGGTTCGCCCAGGCGCCCACCAAGGCGGTGGCCAGCGGCAGCACACCGAGCATCACGCTGGCGTGCACCGCCTCGACGTGGCGCATTGCGACCGAGGTAAACAGCGGAAATCCGAACACCGCCCCGGCGGCGATGGCCAGGATCAGCGGCCAGTCGCGCGGTGCGGGCCGCGGCGCGCGCGTGAAGGCCAGAAAGAACAGGCTCAGGATGCCGGCCACGGCCGCGCGGCCGAAGGCCACGAACCAGCCCGTCAGCTGCGGCGCGTCGGGCGAACCCACCGCCAACCGGGTCATGGGCAGCGTCAGCGAGAAGATCAGCACGCCGAGCAGGCCCAGCCACAGGCCGCGCACCTCGTCGGCGCTGAGCGGCGGGTGCGCCCGGCTCACCGCACGCTCCAGATCATCCAGCCGGCGGTCAGCACCAGCGCCGTGGCCATGCAGCGGTTGAACACCAGCAGGCGACGGCCCTGCGCCAACCAGCCGCGCAGCAGCGAGCCGGTGGTGGCATAGGTGAGGTTGCTGACGAAACCGAAGGCCAGCATCAGCGGCAGCACCTGCAACGTGCGCTCGGTGGCGTCCGGTCGTCCGGCAATCCAGCCGGCGACGACGGACAGCGCGAGCATCCAGGCCTTGATGTTGAGAAACTGCAGCAGCACACCCTGGAAGAAGGTCACATTCAGGCGCGAGGCGTCGGCCTGCGCCAGCGTGCCGCTGCCCGCAAGCCGCCAGGCCAGCCAGAGCAGGTAGCCGACGCCACCACCCAGGATGCCCCAGCGCAGCGCCGGCTGCGCCACCACCAGCGAACCCAGACCGACGGCGCACAGCGTGAACAGCAAGCCCCAGCCTACCGGCACGGCGCACACAAAGCGCATCGCCCGACGCAGCCCGAAATTGGCGGCCAGCGCGGTGGAAAGGGTGGTGTTGGGGCCTGGCGTGAAGCTCGTGGCCGCCGACAACACCAGCAGGGCACTGAATTCGGCGGCGGTCATGGAGCGGCAACGGTGCAGAGCATGGCGACCACTGTAGCCGCCAATAACCATACAATTCCAATACAGTTCGACCAATCAGATGGTGATCTGTATGGTTATCGCGATCCACACAGCGGAGGTTTCCCATGCTCATGCGAAGTGCCGCGCAGTCGCTGACGGAACAGCTCGCCGAGCGCTTTGCCGCGCGCATCCGCGACCGCTTGCTCGCCCCAGGCTCGCGGCTGCCCAGCGTGCGCCAGTGCGCCAGGCAGCACCAACTCAGTCCGTCGACGGTGGTGGCCGCCTACGACCTGTTGTTGGCGCAGGGACTGGTGGAATCCAGGCCGCAACGCGGTTTTTTTGTCCGGAACTGGATGCCGAAATCGCCTCTCTCCGGCGCAGAGCGGCCAGCGACTGCCATCGAACTGGAAGCGAATGGCGGACTGGTGAAACCGGATGCACTGACCGCGCCCATCAACGCCACGGCGCTGATCCGGGGCATGTTTCACCCGACCGGGTCCAGACCCCAGCCTGGCATGGGCGTGTTTCCGCCGGACTGGATGGCAACCCACTTCATGACTGCGGCGGTGCGAAAGGTCACGAGCTCGGCGGCGCTGCAGGAAAGTTCGCTCAAGTACGGCGAGCCGATGGGCGACAGCGACTTGCGACGCGTGTTGTCGGCACGCCTTGCGGGTCTGGGCCTGCCGGCGGCGCCCGCCCAGATCATCACCACGGTGGGTGCGACCCACGCACTGGACATCGTGAGCCGCACGTTGCTGAAAGCCGGAGACTGCGTGATGGTCGAGGAGCCCGGATGGGCGGTGGAGTTTGCGCGGCTGGATGCGCTGGGCATGCGCATCCTGCCCGTGCCGCGCGGGTCGGCCGGGCCGGACATCGAGGTCATGGCGCGTTACTGCGAGGTCCACGCGCCCAAGCTGTTCGTGAGCGTGAGCGTGCTGCACAACCCAACCGGGCACAGCCTGACACCTGGCAGTGCGCACCGGGTGCTGCAACTGGCGGGGCGGTTCGGCTTCCATGTGGTGGAGGACGACACCTACAGCCACATCGCGCCCGAGCATGCCACCCGAATGAGCGTGCTCGACGGCCTGCAGCGCACCATCTACGTGAGCGGCTTCGCCAAAATCCTCGCGCCCAACTGGCGCATCGGCTTTCTGGCCGCACCGCCGGATCTGGTCGAGCGCCTGCTGGACACCAAGCTGCTGGCCACGCTGACCACCCCCAGCCTGCTGGAAAAGGCGCTGGCCCACTGCATCGAGCAAGGCCAGTTGCGTCGCCATGCCGAGCGCATCCGCACCCGCCTGGATGCGGCGCGCAGCCGGAGCGTGAAGCTGGCACTGCAGACGGGCTGCAGCTTCGCCGCGGAGCCTGCAGGGTTGTTCGGCTGGGTGGAAACCGGCGTGGACACCGACCAGCTTGCGCAGCGTTTGTTGGACGAGGGCTATCTGCTGGCACCTGGCGCGCTGTTCCATGCCAGCCGAGCGCCCAGCACGCTGATGCGCATCAACTTTGCGACCACGCAGGACGCCGCGTTCTGGTCGGTGCTTGAACGCCACATCGCGGCATTGGCGCGCTGACAGGCTGGCCGGCCCGCCGCTCAGCGGCTGGAGAGCGCTTCCCAGCGTTCGAGCGCGTCCATCAGTTCGTCTTCGATGGCGCCGTCGCGGGCATGCAAGGCGGCGGCGCGTTGCCCGTCGCGGGCATAGATCGATCGTCCGGCGAGCTCGGCGCGGATCGACTGCTGTTCCTGTTCCAGCGCCTCGATGCGGGCCGGCAGGCCGTCCAGCTCGCGCTGATCCTTGTAGCTGAGCTTGGTGGGTGCGGGGGTGGCTTTGGCGCTGGATTGAGGTTCTTTTTTGCCACTTCCCAGCGTCGATCGGTCTTTGATTGCTCCTGATCTGGGAGCATTCTGCAGGGCCTCGCTGCGCGCGGACTGGGTCAGCCAGTCTTGCACACCGCCTTCGTATTCGCGCCAGCGCCCGTTGCCCTCGAAGGCGATCGTGCTGGTCACGACGTTGTCGAGGAAGGTGCGGTCGTGGCTGACCAGGAACACGGTGCCGTCGTAGTTCTGCAGCAGGTCTTCGAGCAATTCCAGCGTGTCGATGTCGAGGTCGTTGGTCGGCTCATCGAGCACCAGCACGTTGGCCGGGCGGGCGAACAGGCGGGCCAGCAACAGGCGGTTGCGTTCGCCGCCCGAGAGCGAGCGCACTGGCGATGTCGCCCGGGCCGGCGAGAACAGGAAATCGCCCAGGTAGCTCTTGACGTGCTTGCGCTGGTTGCCGATCTCGATCCATTCGCTGCCAGGGCTGATGAAGTCTTCGAGCGTGGCATCGAGGTCGAGCGCGTTGCGCATCTGGTCGAAATAGGCCACCGAGAGATTCGCGCCCTGGCGCACGGTGCCCCAGGGGCTGTGGCCGGGCTCGGGTTTTGGGGCATGGGCGGGGGGCGGGTCGGCCTTCAGTTCGCCCAGAATCAACTTGAGCAGCGTGGTCTTGCCGGCGCCGTTGGGGCCCAGCAGACCGATCTTGTCGCCGCGCAGGATGGTGGCCGAGAAATCGTCCACGATCCGACGCTCGCCAAAAGTCTTCGAAACATGGGTCAGTTCGGCCACGAGCTTGCCACTGGCCGCGCCGCTGCTGATATCCATGTTGACGCTGCCGACCGCGTCGCGACGGGCCTGGCGCTTGGCCCGCAGCTCCTGCAGCCGGACGATGCGCGCCTGGGCGCGGGTGCGGCGCGCCTCGACGCCTTTGCGGATCCAGATTTCTTCTTGTGCGAGCAGCTTGTCGGCCTTGGCCTGGATCACCGCCTCCTGCGCCAGTTGCTCTTCTTTCTGGATCTGGTAGGCGCTGAAGTTGCCGGGATAGGAGCGCAACTGTCCCCGGTCGAGTTCGACGATGCGGGTGGTCACGCGGTCCAGGAACGAACGGTCGTGCGTGATCGTCACGACGCTGCCCTTGAAATCGATCAGCAACTGCTCCAGCCATTGGATGGAATCGAGGTCCAGATGATTGGTGGGTTCGTCGAGCAGCAGCACGTCGGGCTGGGTGACCAGGGCCTGCGCCAAGGCGACGCGTTTCCTGGTGCCGCCCGACAGGTCGGCGATGCGTGCGTCCGGGTCCAGATGCAGGCGGTGCAGGGTTTCGTCGACGCGCTGTTCCCAGTTCCAGCCGTCCTGCGCCTCGATCGCACCTTGCAGCGTGTCCAGGTCGCCCTGGCTGTGGGTGTACTGGTCAATCAGGTGAATCAGGGGTGCAAGGCCGGCGCGGACCGCGGTGAAAACGCTGTCGTCAGCGTTGAGGGCGGGCTCCTGGGCGACATAGGCGATACGCAGGTCTTGCTGGAACTGCAGGAGCCCATCGTCGGGCTTTTCCAGTCCGCCCAGGATCTTCAACAGCGACGATTTGCCGGCGCCGTTGCGTCCGATCAGGCCCACCCGCTCGCCGGTTTCCAGGGAGAAGGCGGCGCTGTCCAGAAGGGCCACGTGCCCGAAGGCGAGATGCGCATCGATGAGGGTGATCAGTGCCATGGACCGAGCATAGCCGGCATTGGCGGCACGCGCGGGCATGGCGCCGAGTGGCATTCGCCGGCCGGAAACCCCGATCCGGTTGGCAAGACTATTGGGGTTCCGAGAGGTCGTTGTATGCGCGCCAGGGATGAATGACAACAAAAAAAGTCCGCCAAGTGTGCCCAGACCGCGAGAGGAGTGCTATAGTAGAGGGCTTCGCTGCTGAAAACATTCCTCAGTGAAGGCCGGAAACGGCAGGGTAGGCAGGTACGCCGCGACAACCAAGCGGGCATCGGTAAAAACCCTAAGAATTGACAGGTCATTGAAAACCATGTCATAATCCAAGGCTCAGCTGATCACAGCGGGCGAGCGAAGCGAAGACGGTAAGTTGGAGCGAAGCGGGTGGATCGTTAACAAGTTACAGCCGATAAGTGTGGGCGTTTGAGGGAGATTGCCAAGTTCTTCGGAACTGGGTCGTAATTGACCTGAAACGCTCATGAAGTAAGAAGATGTGATGATCGTCAAAGAACATCACGTTGATTCCAATTTATGAGTTGCTCGAAAGAGCGAAAAAATCAAGATCGAACTATAGAGTTTGATCCTGGCTCAGATTGAACGCTGGCGGAATGCCTTACACATGCAAGTCGAACGGTAGCACGGGGCAACCTGGTGGCGAGTGGCGAACGGGTGAGTAATGCATCGGAACGTGCCCAGTCGTGGGGGATAACCTAGCGAAAGCTTCGCTAATACCGCATACGACCTACGGGTGAAAGCGGGGGATCGCAAGACCTCGCGCGATTGGAGCGGCCGATGTCAGATTAGGTAGTTGGTGGGGTAAAGGCCCACCAAGCCGACGATCTGTAGCTGGTCTGAGAGGACGACCAGCCACACTGGGACTGAGACACGGCCCAGACTCCTACGGGAGGCAGCAGTGGGGAATTTTGGACAATGGGCGCAAGCCTGATCCAGCCATGCCGCGTGCGGGAAGAAGGCCTTCGGGTTGTAAACCGCTTTTGTCAGGGAAGAAATCTTCTGGGCTAATACCTCGGGAGGATGACGGTACCTGAAGAATAAGCACCGGCTAACTACGTGCCAGCAGCCGCGGTAATACGTAGGGTGCAAGCGTTAATCGGAATTACTGGGCGTAAAGCGTGCGCAGGCGGTTTGTAAGACAGAGGTGAAATCCCCGGGCTCAACCTGGGAACTGCCTTTGTGACTGCAAGGCTGGAGTACGGCAGAGGGGGATGGAATTCCGCGTGTAGCAGTGAAATGCGTAGATATGCGGAGGAACACCGATGGCGAAGGCAATCCCCTGGGCCTGTACTGACGCTCATGCACGAAAGCGTGGGGAGCAAACAGGATTAGATACCCTGGTAGTCCACGCCCTAAACGATGTCAACTGGTTGTTGGGTCTTCTCAGTAACGAAGCTAACGCGTGAAGTTGACCGCCTGGGGAGTACGGCCGCAAGGTTGAAACTCAAAGGAATTGACGGGGACCCGCACAAGCGGTGGATGATGTGGTTTAATTCGATGCAACGCGAAAAACCTTACCTACCCTTGACATGTACGGAACTTGCCAGAGATGGCTTAGTGCTCGAAAGAGAGCCGTAACACAGGTGCTGCATGGCTGTCGTCAGCTCGTGTCGTGAGATGTTGGGTTAAGTCCCGCAACGAGCGCAACCCTTGTCATTAGTTGCTACGAAAGGGCACTCTAATGAGACTGCCGGTGACAAACCGGAGGAAGGTGGGGATGACGTCAGGTCCTCATGGCCCTTATGGGTAGGGCTACACACGTCATACAATGGCCGGTACAGAGGGCTGCCAACCCGCGAGGGGGAGCCAATCCCAGAAAACCGGTCGTAGTCCGGATCGCAGTCTGCAACTCGACTGCGTGAAGTCGGAATCGCTAGTAATCGCGGATCAGCTTGCCGCGGTGAATACGTTCCCGGGTCTTGTACACACCGCCCGTCACACCATGGGAGCGGGTTCTGCCAGAAGTAGTTAGCCTAACCGCAAGGAGGGCGATTACCACGGCAGGGTTCGTGACTGGGGTGAAGTCGTAACAAGGTAGCCGTATCGGAAGGTGCGGCTGGATCACCTCCTTTCTGGAAACTGCACTCCAAATTGAACGCCCACACTTATCGGTTGTTGGAAGGTGTCGCCAGCGGTCTGGGCATCATGGGCGCCAACGGGGGCTCACAGACGACCGACTCGGGTCTGTAGCTCAGTTGGTTAGAGCACCGTCTTGATAAGGCGGGGGTCGTTGGTTCGAGACCAACCAGACCCACCATCTTCCACCACAAACCCGGGGGATTAGCTCAGCTGGGAGAGCACCTGCTTTGCAAGCAGGGGGTCGTCCGGATCATCCTCACCATCAACGGTACTTGTTCATCAACACCAAAAGCGGCTTCGCAAGAGGCTTCTTTTGTTGTTGATCAGGATCTCCTGGTCAATCGGCTGTTCTTTAACAATTCATAGAGTCGAATCAGCGTTGCTGACGGAAACTGCACATTCGTAAAGGTTTGGTGCGGACCGTGCCGTCAGCAGCAAGAATTTTTGATTGCGTCAAAACGAATATTCAAACTCCGGTTTGAAATTCAAGTATTGAAGCGAAAGCTTCATACGGCATAACGCGTCAGGTGAAAGACCTGACATCATTCCTTGAAACGACTTTGGTTTCGCAAGAAACGTCAAAGTTATAGGGTCAAGTGACTAAGTGCATGTGGTGGATGCCTTGGCGATTACAGGCGACGAAGGACGTGATAGCCTGCGATAAGCTTCGGGGAGCTGGCAAATTAGCTTTGATCCGGAGATTTCCGAATGGGGAAACCCACCCGCAAGGGTATCGCATACTGAATACATAGGTATGCGAGGCGAACCGGGTGAACTGAAACATCTCAGTAGCTCGAGGAACAGACATCAACCGAGATTCCGAAAGTAGTGGCGAGCGAAATCGGAGGAGCCTGTCCGTGATAGCGACTCTTATCAGAACGGTCTGGAAAGTCCGGCCATAGCGGGTGATAGCCCCGTATGAAAAATGACGATTGTGGAACTAGGCGTGCGACAAGTAGGGCGGGACACGTGAAATCCTGTCTGAAGATGGGGGGACCATCCTCCAAGGCTAAATACTCGTAATCGACCGATAGTGAACCAGTACCGTGAGGGAAAGGCGAAAAGAACCCCGGGAGGGGAGTGAAATAGATCCTGAAACCGCATGCATACAAACAGTCGGAGCCCGCAAGGGTGACGGCGTACCTTTTGTATAATGGGTCAGCGACTTACATTCAGTGGCAAGGTTAACCGAATAGGGAAGCCGTAGAGAAATCGAGTCCGAATAGGGCGATCAGTCGCTGGGTGTAGACCCGAAACCAAGTGATCTATCCATGGCCAGGATGAAGGTAGGGTAACACCTGCTGGAGGTCCGAACCGACTAGTGTTGCAAAACTAGCGGATGAGCTGTGGATAGGGGTGAAAGGCTAAACAAACTTGGAAATAGCTGGTTCTCTCCGAAAACTATTTAGGTAGTGCCTCAAGTATTACCTTCGGGGGTAGAGCACTGTTTTGGCTAGGGGGTCATGGCGACTTACCAAACCAAGGCAAACTCCGAATACCGAAGAGTACAGCTTGGGAGACAGAGCACCGGGTGCTAACGTCCGGACTCAAGAGGGAAACAACCCAGACCGCCAGCTAAGGTCCCTAAAATTGGCTAAGTGGGAAACGAAGTGGGTTATTAAATACGTCAGGATGTTGGCTTAGAAGCAGCCATCATTTAAAGAAAGCGTAATAGCTCACTGATCGAGTCGTCCTGCGCGGAAGATGTAACGGGGCTAAGCCAGTTACCGAAGCTGCGGATTTGCACGCAAGTGCAAGTGGTAGGAGAGCGTTCTGTACGCCTGTGAAGGTGGATCGCGAGGTCTGCTGGAGGTATCAGAAGTGCGAATGCTGACATGAGTAGCGTTAAAGGGGGTGAAAAGCCCCCTCGCCGAAAGCGCAAGGTTTCCTACGCAACGTTCATCGGCGTAGGGTGAGTCGGCCCCTAAGGCGAGGCAGAGATGCGTAGCTGATGGGAAACAGGTCAATATTCCTGTACCGATGTGTAGTGCGATGTGGGGACGGAGAAGGTTAACTCGGCCGGGTGTTGGATGTCCCGGTTCAAGCATGTAGGCGTGCCCTCTAGGCAAATCCGGAGGGCTTAGCTGAGGTGTGATAACGAGGCGGCTTGCCGCCGAAGCGAGTGATACCCTGCTTCCAGGAAAAGCCACTAAGCTCCAGCTGCACACGACCGTACCGCAAACCGACACTGGTGCGCGAGATGAGTATTCTAAGGCGCTTGAGAGAACTCTGGAGAAGGAACTCGGCAAATTGACACCGTAACTTCGGAAGAAGGTGTGCCCTTAGTAGGTGAAGAGATTTACTCCTGAGCCCAATGAGTTGCAAGAAATCGGTGGCTGCGACTGTTTATTAAAAACACAGCACTCTGCAAACACGAAAGTGGACGTATAGGGTGTGACGCCTGCCCGGTGCTGGAAGATTAAATGATGGGGTGCAAGCTCTTGATTGAAGTCCCAGTAAACGGCGGCCGTAACTATAACGGTCCTAAGGTAGCGAAATTCCTTGTCGGGTAAGTTCCGACCTGCACGAATGGCGTAACGATGGCCACACTGTCTCCTCCTGAGACTCAGCGAAGTTGAAATGTTTGTGATGATGCAATCTCCCCGCGGAAAGACGGAAAGACCCCATGAACCTTTACTGTAGCTTTGTATTGGACTTTGAACAGATCTGTGTAGGATAGGTGGGAGGCTTTGAAGTGCGGTCGCTAGATCGCATGGAGCCAACGTTGAAATACCACCCTGGTGTGTTTGAGGTTCTAACCTTGGTCCCTTATCCGGATCGGGGACAGTGCATGGTAGGCAGTTTGACTGGGGCGGTCTCCTCCCAAAGCGTAACGGAGGAGTTCGAAGGTACGCTAGTTACGGTCGGACATCGTGACGATAGTGCAATGGCATAAGCGTGCTTGACTGCGAGACTGACAAGTCGAGCAGATGCGAAAGCAGGACATAGTGATCCGGTGGTTCTGTATGGAAGGGCCATCGCTCAACGGATAAAAGGTACTCTGGGGATAACAGGCTGATACCGCCCAAGAGTTCATATCGACGGCGGTGTTTGGCACCTCGATGTCGGCTCATCTCATCCTGGGGCTGTAGCCGGTCCCAAGGGTATGGCTGTTCGCCATTTAAAGAGGTACGTGAGCTGGGTTTAAAACGTCGTGAGACAGTTTGGTCCCTATCTTCCGTGGGCGCTGCAATTTGAGAAAGCCTGCTCCTAGTACGACCGGAGTGGACACACCTCTGGTGTATCGGTTGTCACGCCAGTGGCATTGCCGAGTAGCTAAGTGTGGGGAAGAGATAACCGCTGAAAGCATCTAAGCGGGAACTCGTGTTTCAAGATGAGATCTGCCGGGGCCTTGAGCCCTGAAGAGTCGTTCAAGACCAGGACGTTGATAGGCCGGGTGTGGAAGCGCAGTAATGCGTTAAGCTAACCAGTACTAATTGCTCGTGCGGCTTGACCCTATAACTTTGATCGCTCGATCAAGGAAGTTATGCCAAGTGACGCAGTCAAAACCAAAAAAGCTGATTGACTCTATGAATTCGTTGTCCTGACCTCGTCAGGACAACAACAAGTTATGCCTGATGACCATAGCGAGGTGGTCCCACTCCTTCCCATCCCGAACAGGACAGTGAAACGCCTCCGCGCCGATGATAGTGCGGGTTCCCGTGTGAAAGTAGGTCATCGTCAGGCTACTACGCCAAAACGCCCAGTCAACCTGACTGGGCGTTTTCTTCAATCCTTTGTATCGAGGGTTGAAGAAAGCGCAAAAGCGTGCTATAATTCAAGGCTCAGCTGATCACAGCGGGCGAGCGAAGCGAAGACGATAAGTTGGAGCGAAGCGGGTAGATCGTTAACAAGTTACAGCCGATAAGTGTGGGCGTTTGAGGGAGATTGCCAAGTTCTTCGGAACTGGGTCGTAATTGACCTGAAACGCTCATGAAGTAAGAAGATGTGATGATCGTCAAAGAACATCACGTTGATTCCAATTTATGAGTTGCTCGAAAGAGCGAAAAAATCAAGATCGAACTATAGAGTTTGATCCTGGCTCAGATTGAACGCTGGCGGAATGCTTTACACATGCAAGTCGAACGGCAGCACGGGGCAACCTGGTGGCGAGTGGCGAACGGGTGAGTAATACATCGGAACGTGCCCAATCGTGGGGGATAACGTAGCGAAAGTTACGCTAATACCGCATACGATCTACGGATGAAAGCGGGGGATCGCAAGACCTCGCGCGAATGGAGCGGCCGATGTCAGATTAGGTAGTTGGTGGGGTAAAGGCTCACCAAGCCGACGATCTGTAGCTGGTCTGAGAGGACGACCAGCCACACTGGGACTGAGACACGGCCCAGACTCCTACGGGAGGCAGCAGGGGAAATTTTGACAATGGGCGCAAGCCTGATCCAGCCATTCCGCGTGCAGGATGAAGGCCTTCGGGTTGTAAACTGCTTTTGTACGGAACGAAACGGTTCTCTCTAATACCGGGGGCTAATGACGGTACCGAAGAATAAGCACCGGCTAACTACGTGCCAGCAGCCGCGGTAATACGTAGGGTGCAAGCGTTAATCGGAATTACTGGGCGTAAAGCGTGCGCAGGCGGTTTTGAAGATGAGGTGAAATCCTCGGGCTCACCTTGGGAACTGCCTTTGTGACTGCAAGGCTGGAGTACGGGCAGAGGGGGATGGAATTCGCGTGCAGTGAAATGCGTAGATATGCGGAGGAACACTGATGGCGAAGGTAATCCCCTGGCCTGTATCGATGCTCATGCACGAAAGCGTGGGGAGCAAACAGGATTAGATACCCCAGAAGTCCACGCCCTAAACGATGTCAACTGCTGTTGGGTCTTCACTGACTCAGTAACGAAGCTAACGCGTGAAGTTGACCGCCTGGGGAGTACGGCCGCAAGGTTGAAACTCAAAGGAATTGACGGGGACCCGCACAAGCGGTGGATGATGTGGTTTAATTCGATGCAACGCGAAAAACCTACTCTACCTTGACATGTACGGAAGTTGCCAGAGATGGCTTCGTGCTCGAAAGAGAGCCGTAACACAGGTGCTGCATGGCCGTCGTCAGCTCGTGTCGTGAGATGTTGGTTAAGTCTCGCAACGAGCGC
The DNA here is from genome assembly GCA_046348065.1 of Burkholderiaceae bacterium. GTDB lineage: Bacteria > Pseudomonadota > Gammaproteobacteria > Burkholderiales > Burkholderiaceae_C > Skiveiella. The sequence continues at coordinate 225,891 of JAXMFA010000004.1, read as the reverse complement.
AACCCTTGTCATTAAATAAGCCGTTACATTCAGTTGCCACCAATGAGACTGCCGGTGACAAACCGGAGGAAGGTGGGGATGACGTCAAGTCCTCATGGCCCTTATAGGTGGGGCTACACACGTCATACAATGGCTGGTACAGAGGGGTTGCCAACTCCGCGAGGGGGAGCCAATCCCAGAAAACCAGTCGTAGTCCGGATCGCAGTCTGCAACTCGACTGCGTGAAGTCGGAATCGCTAGTAATCGCGGATCAGAATGTCGCGGTGAATACGTTCCCGGGTCTTGTACACACCGCCCGTCACACCATGGGAGCGGGTTCTGCCAGAAGTAGTTAGCCTAACCGCAAGGAGGGCGATTACCACGGCAGGGTTCGTGACTGGGGTGAAGTCGTAACAAGGTAGCCGTATCGGAAGGTGCGGCTGGATCACCTCCTTTCTGGAAACTGCAATTCAAGTTAAACGCCCACACTTATCGGTTGTTGGAAGGTGTCGCCAGCGGTCCGGGCTAGAACTAGGCCCGCGGTTGACCGGCTTGGGTCTGTAGCTCAGTTGGTTAGAGCACCGTCTTGATAAGGCGGGGGTCGTTGGTTCGAGACCAACCAGACCCACCATTCCTCCTAACAAGCGGGGGGATTAGCTCAGCTGGGAGAGCACCTGCTTTGCAAGCAGGGGGTCGTCGGTTCGATCCCGTCATCCTCCACCATCAACGGTACTTGTTCATCAACACCAAAGCGGCTTCGCAAGAGGCTTCTTTGTTGTTGATCAGGATCTCCTGGTCAATCGGCTGTTCTTTAACAATTCGTAGAGTCGAATCAGCGTCGTCGACGGAAACCGCTCATTCGTAAAGGTTTGGTGCGGGACTGTGCCGTCAGTAACAAGAATTTTTGATTGCGTCAAAACGAATATTCAAACTCCGGTTTGAAATTCAAGTGACGAAGCGAAAGCTTCATACGGCATAACGCGTCAGGTGAAAGACCTGACATCATTCCTTGAAACGACTTTGCCCTTGCAAGAAACGTCAAAGTTATAGGGTCAAGTGACTAAGTGCATGTGGTGGATGCCTTGGCGATTACAGGCGACGAAGGACGTGATAGCCTGCGATAAGCTTCGGGGAGCTGGCAAATTAGCTTTGATCCGGAGATTTCCGAATGGGGAAACCCACCCGCAAGGGTATCGCATACTGAATACATAGGTATGCGAGGCGAACCGGGTGAACTGAAACATCTCAGTAGCTCGAGGAACAGACATCAACCGAGATTCCGAAAGTAGTGGCGAGCGAAATCGGAGGAGCCTGCACGTTTTAGCAGTCGACTTATCAGAACGGTCTGGAAAGGCCGGCCATAGCGGGTGATAGCCCCGTACGTGAAAAGTGACGATTGTGGAACTAAGCGTGCGACAAGTAGGGCGGGACACGTGAAATCCTGTCTGAAGATGGGGGGACCATCCTCCAAGGCTAAATACTCGTAATCGACCGATAGTGAACCAGTACCGTGAGGGAAAGGCGAAAAGAACCCCGGGAGGGGAGTGAAATAGATCCTGAAACCGCATGCATACAAAAAGTCGGAGCCCGCAAGGGTGACGGCGTACCTTTTGTATAATGGGTCAGCGACTTACATTCAGTGGCAAGGTTAACCGAATAGGGAAGCCGTAGAGAAATCGAGTCCGAATAGGGCGTTCAGTCGCTGGGTGTAGACCCGAAACCAAGTGATCTATCCATGGCCAGGATGAAGGTGCCGTAACAGGTACTGGAGGTCCGAACCGACTAGTGTTGCAAAACTAGCGGATGAGCTGTGGATAGGGGTGAAAGGCTAAACAAACTTGGAAATAGCTGGTTCTCTCCGAAAACTATTTAGGTAGTGCCTCAAGTATTACCTTTCTGGGAAGAGCACCGTTTTGGCTAGGGGTCGCGGCGACTTACCAAACCAAGGCAACCCGAATACCGATGAGTACAGCTTGGGAGACAGAGCACCGGGTGCTAACGTCCGGACTCAAGAGGGAAACAACCCAGACCGCCAGCTAAGGTCCCTAAAATTGGCTAAGTGGGAAACGAAGTGGGAAGGCTAAAACAGTCAGGATGTTGGCTTAGAAGCAGCCATCATTTAAAGAAAGCGTAATAGCTCACTGATCGAGTCGTCCTGCGCGGAAGATGTAACGGGGCTAAGCCAGTTACCGAAGCTGCGGATTTGCACGGCTGCGCGGTAGGAGAGCGTTCTGTACGCCTGTGAAGGTGGGTCGTGAGGCCTGCTGGAGGTATCAGAAGTGCGAATGCTGACATGAGTAGCGTTAAAGGGGGTGAAAAGCCCCCTCGCCGTAAGCGCAAGGTTTTCTACGCAACGTTCATCGGCGTAGAGTGAGTCGGCCCCTAAGGCGAGGCAGAGATGCGTAGCTGATGGGAAACAGGTCAATATTCCTGTACCGATGTGTAGTGCGATGTGGGGACGGAGAAGGTTAGCTCAGCCAACTGTTGGATATGTTGGTTCAAGCCTGTAGTCGTGCCCGGTAGGCAAATCCGCCGGGCTTAGATGAGGGGTGATAACGAGGCGGCTTGCCGCCGAAGTGAGTGATACCCTGCTTCCAGGAAAAGCCACTAAGCTTCAGCTACACACGACCGTACCGCAAACCGACACTGGTGCGCGAGATGAGTATTCTAAGGCGCTTGAGAGAACTCAGGAGAAGGAACTCGCGCAAATTGACACCGTACCCGGAAGAAGGTGCCTTTTGCAGGTGAAGCGGATTTACTCCGGAGCCCAATGAGTTGCAAGAAATGGTGGCTGCGACTGTTTAATAAAAACACAGCACTCTGCAAACACGAAAGTGGACGTATAGGGTGTGACGCCTGCCCGGTGCTGGAAGATTAAATGATGGGGTGCAAGCTCTTGATTGAAGTCCCAGTAAACGGCGGCCGTAACTATAACGGTCCTAAGGTAGCGAAATTCCTTGTCGGGTAAGTTCCGACCTGCACGAATGGCGTAACGATGGCCACACTGTCTCCTCCTGAGACTCAGCGAAGTTGAAATGTTTGTGATGATGCAATCTCCCCGCGGAAAGACGGAAAGACCCCATGAACCTTTACTGTAGCTTTGCATTGGACTTTGAACAGATCTGTGTAGGATAGGTGGGAGGCTTTGAGCGGGGACGCTAGATCTCGTGGAGCCAACGTTGAAATACCACCCTGGTGTGTTTGAGGTTCTAACCTGGGTCCCTGAATCGGGATCGGGGACAGTGCATGGTGGGCAGTTTGACTGGGGCGGTCTCCTCCCAAAAGCGTAACGGAGGAGTTCGAAGGTACGCTAGTTACGGTCGGACATCGTGACGATAGTGCAATGGCATAAGCGTGCTTAACTGCGAGACTGACAAGTCGAGCAGATGCGAAAGCAGGACATAGTGATCCGGTGGTTCTGTATGGAAGGGCCATCGCTCAACGGATAAAAGGTACTCTGGGGATAACAGGCTGATACCGCCCAAGAGTTCATATCGACGGCGGTGTTTGGCACCTCGATGTCGGCTCATCTCATCCTGGGGCTGTAGCCGGTCCCAAGGGTATGGCTGTTCGCCATTTAAAGAGGTACGTGAGCTGGGTTTAAAACGTCGTGAGACAGTTTGGTCCCTATCTTCCGTGGGCGCTGCAGATTTGAGGAAGCCTGCTCCTAGTACGAGAGGACCGGAGTGGACACACCTCTGGTGTATCGGTTGTCACGCCAGTGGCATTGCCGAGTAGCTAAGTGTGGAAGAGATAACCGCTGAAAGCATCTAAGCGGGAAACTCGTTTCAAGATGAGATCTGCCGGGGCCTTGAGCCCCCTAAAGAGTCGTTCAAGACCAGGACGTTGATAGGCTGGGTGTGGAAGCGCAGTAATGCGTTAAGCTAACCAGTACTAATTGCTCGTGCGGCTTGACCCTATAACTTTGATCGCTCGATCAAGGAAGTTATGCCAAGTGACGCAGTCAAAACCAAAAAAGCTGATTGACTCTATGAATTCGTTGTCCTGACCTCGTCAGGACAACAACAAGTTATGCCTGATGACCATAGCGAGGTGGTCCCACTCCTTCCCATCCCGAACAGGACAGTGAAACGCCTCCGCGCCGATGATAGTGCGGGTTCCCGTGTGAAAGTAGGTCATCGTCAGGCTACTACGCCAAAACGCCCAGTCAACCTGACTGGGCGTTTTACTTTTGGGGCGCTCAGACGTACCGAAGCTGGCTACTTTGCATGCCGCAACTCACGGCGCAGGATTTTCCCGACATTGGACTTCGGGAGCTCATCGCGGAACTCGATGTACTTCGGCCGTTTGTACCCGGTCAACTGCTCGTGGCAATACCTCGAAACATCGTCTTCCGAAAGCAGTGGATCGTTCTTCACAACAAACACCTTGATGGCTTCTCCCTGTTTGGCGTCCGGCACACCAATGGCCGCGCATTCGACCACACCGGGGCACAGAGAGATCACGTTTTCCAACTCGTTGGGGAAGACGTTGAATCCGCTGACAATGATCATGTCCTTCTTGCGGTCGATGATCCGGGTGTAGCCCTTGGCGTCCATGACGCCGATGTCGCCGGTCTTCATGAATCCGTCCGAGGTAAACGCGGCCGAGGTTTCGGCGGGCTGCTGGTAGTAGCCGGTCATCACATTCGGGCCTTTGATGCAAATCTCACCGTGTTCGCCCGGCGGCAGGGAAAGGCCCTGCTCGTCCTTGATTGCAATCTCGATCCCGGGAAGTGGCAGCCCAATCGAACCGGTGAACTCGGAGTTGGTGACCGGGTTGTTCGTGCCGATGGCGCAGGTCTCACTCATGCCCCAGCCTTCGATCATCGGGCAACCCGTTGCCCTGAACCAATGGCGAGCCGTCCCTTCGGAGGCAGCCATACCACCCGCCTGCGACACGCAGAGGTGTGAAAAATCGACCGATTTGAACTGCGGATGGGTAAGAAGGGAATTGAACAGGGTGTTGACCGCTGGCAGCATGTGAAATGGTCGCTTTTTCAACACGCCGATAAAAGCGGAAAGATCCCGCGGATTCGGAATCAAGGTCATGTGCGCTCCCCACCGGATGGACAGGAAGCACAGGGTCAGCGCGAAGATGTGGTACAGGGGCAAGGCGGCAATGTTGTTGGTCTTGCTGACGTCTCCGACCTTTTTGAGCGCCGGGGTGAACCACGCCTCGGCCTGGAGGATGGCTGCCACCACATTGCGGTGGGTCAAGACGGCACCTTTGGACAGACCCGTGGTTCCGCCCGTGTACTGCAGGAACGCGATCGAGTCCATGTTGGCGGCGCTCGGCTGGAGTTTCCGCGAGGCGCCGTCCGCAATCGCCCGTCGAAACAGGGTGACGTCGCGCTCATCGTTCAAGGGTAATTTGAAGGCCGGAACCATCTTCGCAAGATGCCGAACTGCAAACGTGATCCATTTCCCGTACCAGAAGCCCAGCAGATCGCCCATCGCGGTCAGGACGACGTGCTTGACGGCAGTGGTCTCGATAACTTCCTCCAGGGTGGTTGCGAAGTTCTCGAGGATCACGATCGCCGTCGCGCCTGAATCCCTGAGCTGGTGCTCCAACTCCCGCGCGGTGTACAGCGGGTTGACGTTGACACAGGTGTAGCCGGCGCGCAAGATGGCAGCCATCGTGACGGCGAACTGCGGCACGTTGGGTAGCATGATCGCAACCCGGGCGCCACGTTCCAAGCCGCGGCTTTGCAGCCAGGCACCCAGTGCGGCCGACAGCTCATCGAGTTGCCCATAGGACATCCACTCGTCCATGCAGACCGAAAACGGACGGGCGGCGTTTTTGCGGAACGACTCCTCAAGCAGTTGCGTCAACGACCCGTACTGATCGGGGTCGATGTCATGCGGGACGCCTGCAGGGTAACTTTTCAGCCAGAACTTGTCCATGTGAACTCCTTGGATCCATTCTGACGGCGGTCCGCCAAAGGAATTACCGGACTTGTCCTAGGATGGCATCCAGTTTGGTCGCGCAGGCGACAGGGCTTTCATCGAACAGCGTGTCGATCAACCCAGCCTCCCTTTGTTCGATGGTGGAGAGGAAGATGTCGACCCCTTGGGCATGGCGGGTCATGGAGGCAAAGGTGTCGAAGCCAGCCTCCAGGAAATCTTGCAATGAACCCAGCCCGGCGGCATGGGCCGGTTTGCGCATCATCCTGAGTACCAGGCGAAGCCCTGGTAGTCGGGTCAGTCGGGCCAAGTCGCGGCCAATCTGCAGCACGGTTTCCAGCTGCCGATCCCGGTCGCTGCGCCGGCCCACCGAGCGCCAGGCCATCGCATAGCGCGCGGTCGAAGACGCCGGCGCAACGGGTTCCGCGTTGATCCAGGCGCGCGCCATGGCGTGGTCCAGCTCTTCGGTCAGCAGGTGCAGTTGCGCCAGAGAGACGGCCGTTGCCACGGCATGCTGGGTGAACAGGGCCTGCAGGCCGCCGGCAATGCGACCGAACTGGGCATCACGCTCGGAATAGTCCTTGTCGCTGTAAAGTTCGACCAGAAAGAACCGTGCCGCGTCGCGGTACCGGTCGTCCGCCAGGAGGTCAGCGTAAGTGCCGGCAAAGCGGCTGGCCTGAAAGCCCTTGATGGCGGCGACGCCGCGTGAGAGGGCCGGATCATCGTTGCATTGCCGTCGAAAACCGGCGACACGGGCAACAGCGTCCCGGATGATTTGGGCAGGTTCCATGAAGGAACGAGTCTACACAGCACGGTTGTCCGAAGTGGTGTGCAGACTCTATCCCCACGGCTGGAGGGTTCGGTACCCTTGACGGAGCGCGTACCGGCTTCAGGCCGGTTTTGGGCGTTCAATCGTTGGTGAATGGCTTGGTCCGGAGGGCGGTCGTGTTGGCGTGGATGTTGCGCGGGATCTGGGGCTTGCTGGCCTTGACGGCGGGCACCTGGTGGTGGTGGTTCCGTGCGGAGCCGCCGGGGTTGGCCCTGGCTGGATTCTGGGCGCCGGCACTGGTGTACGCTGCCGTCCTCGCTGCGGAATGCGCGATGGCCGCCGTCGTCAACCGGGACGACCCATCCCCGCGTGCCAGTTTCATGGCATGGATTCGCGCCTGGCTTCGGGAAACCCTGGTCTCGTTGAAGGTGTTCGGCTGGCTGCAACCGGTGCAAGCTGGAGCCGTCGCGGATCGGCTGGCATGCATGGGCACCGCGACATCGGGCGTGGTGTTCATACACGGATTCATGTGCAACCGGGGCATCTGGACACCCTGGATGAAGGCATTGACCGCCGAGGGCAGGGTATTCGCTGCGGTCACGCTGGAACCGGTCTGGGGAACGATCGATGCCTACGTGGCGACCATCGACGAAGCCGTCAACCGCGTGAGCGCCGCCACAGGGCGGGCACCGATCCTGGTGTGCCACAGCATGGGCGGGCTGGCTGCCCGGGCGTGGCTGCGCGCCGGTGGCGCTGGGGCGGCCATGCGGGTCCGCCACATCGTGACCCTGGGTACGCCCCACCATGGCACCTGGCTGGCACGTTTTGCCCGGGCGCCCAACGGTCGGCAGATGCGCCGCGCGAGCCCGTGGCTGCAAACGCTGTCAGCCGGTGAACCGCCGGGGCTCGCAACCCGGTTCACCTGCTGGTACAGCAACTGCGACAACATCGTCTTCCCGGCCAGCACGGCGACCCTCAAAGGTGCCGACAACCGTTTGGCGCCGGGCGTGGGTCATGTCGAACTGACGGCCAACCAGGAGGTGATGGATTTCTGTCTGGACCTGATTCGGGCATCATGAGGCTTTTGCAGCGCTGCGGAGCCGCGCGCCGATCGGGTGGGTTGATGGTGATGACCGTCGTGATGGCCATGCGGGCAATGAAACAGGACGTCGAATGGCATTGATTGTGGTGATGGAGGACGACGCGGGCACGCGCACGCTGATTGCGTCTGTTCTCCGAAAGGAAGGGCACGAGGTGGTTTCCGCCGAGGACGCCGCAAAAGGGCTGGCCCTGCTCGAGTCGCGGCCGCCAGACCTGATCATCAGCGATGTCCAGATGCCGGGTATCAACGGGTTTGAAATGCTCGCATCCGTGCGCCGCCATCCACGGCTTTCGGGTGTCCCGGTGATTCTGCTGACATCCCTGCATGAACGCGTGCACATGCGTATCGGCATGACCGCGGGAGCGGACGATTTCATCACCAAGCCGTTCCGGCCGGCGGAGCTGCGGGAAGCGGTCAATGCGCAACTGCGCAAACGCGACATCCATGCGGCGTCGAAAGACCTCGCGGTTGACGAGGCCGTGCGGACCGCCCTTGAAACGCAGACGCGTGAACTGTCAAAACTGTATGAACGACGCCTGGCCAAGGCGCTGAGCGAACGTTGGCCTTCCGCCAGCGGCAGCGATGCGGACGAGCGGTTTGCCGAGGCGACGGTGCTGTTCGTGGACATCCCGAACTACGCCGCCGTGTCGGAGCGCTTGAACAGCCAGGAGCTGGCCGAACTGGTGAAGCGCTTTTATGGCAGCGCCGGCGACACGGTCTACCTGTTTGGCGCGCGCCACATGCAGTTCGTCGGCGAGGGCTTGCTGGCCATCTATGTGGACGCGGCCGACACCCGCTCGGTCAGCCACGGCCTGCGCGCCGCGCGCGCGGCGCTCGGTCTGGCCGATTCGGCGCGCGGCATCCGCCAGTACCTGGACGAACGCTACCCCGAACGCCAGCTACCGCGTTTCGAAGTCAACGTGGCCTTGCACAGCGGCCCGGTCACGCTCGCCAGGCTCCAGGATCCCTTGCACGACGCAGCGCCGCAGACCTTGCCTGTCGGCGACGTGGTGACCGCCACCATGCTGCTGCAGAAGCAGGCCTGCTCCATGGGCTGGCCCATTGCCGCGAGTCTGGCCATGCTGCGCGGGATCACGGGCGGGGTGCAGGTCGGCCGGCGTGCGCTGTTGTCTCTGCCGGGACGCTCAGGCGCGTTGGATTCGGCGGAGTTGCTGGCACTGGGGCACTGAAGCTCGGACGCTGTTTCCCCGTTCCGCCGCCTTTGTGGCCCGGTCACCGGCGTGCCTTCGCCGCATGGTTTGTGGTGCGGTGCTGTCGTCAGCCCTTCAGCACCCCACGTCGCATCTGGTCCAGTTCCATGGTCTCGAACAGGGCCTTGAAGTTGCCCTCGCCGAAACCCTCGTTGCCCTTGCGCTGGATGAACTCGAAGAAGATCGGCCCCAGCTGGTTCTCGCTGAAGATCTGCAGCAACAGCTCGCTCGGGGTGCCATCGACCAGGATGTTGCGCTGGCGCAGGGCTTCGAGGTCTTCGCCGTGGCCGGGAATGCGTTTGTCCAGCAGCTCGTAATAGGTGTCGCTGGTGGTCAGCAGCGTCATGCCGCCGAGCTGCAGTGCGTCCACCGTGTCGTACAGGTTCTCGGTGGCCAGCGCAATGTGCTGGATGCCCTCGCCGTGGTAGCGGTCCAGGTACTCCTGCACCTGTCCGGCCTTGTCGTTGCCCTCTTCGTTGATCGGGATGCGGATCTTGCCGCAAGGACTGGTCATGGCCTTGCTCTTGATGCCGGTCTGCTGGCCTTCCAGGTCAAAGTAGCGCACCTCGCGGAAGTTGAAGATGCGCTCGTAGAAGCTGGCCCACTCACCCATGCGGCCGCGGTGCACGTTGTGCGTCAGGTGGTCGATCACGGTCATGCCGAAACCCGCCGGGTTCAGCTCCGCACCGGGCAGGGGCTCGAAATCCACGTCGTAGAAACCGATGTTGCCGATGTCGCCGTCTTTGGCGCCGTTCTTGCCGCGCCAGCGGTCGATGAAATAGATGATCGAATCACCAATGCCCTTGATGGCCGGAATGTTCAGCTCGCCCGGGCCCGCCTGCCCGGCGTAGCCCCAGGCGCCCAGCGACAGCGCACGCTCGTAGGCCGCCTTGGCGTCCTGCACCCGGAACGCGATGGCGCAGATACTCGGGCCGTGCAGGCGCGCAAATCGCTGCGCAAACGAATCGGGCTCGGCGTTCAGGATGAAGTTGATGCCGCCCTGCCGGTACAGCGTCACGGCTTTGTGGCGGTGCTTCGCAATCGCCTTGAAGCCCATGCGCTCGAACAGCGCCCCCATGGCCACCGGGTCGGGCGCGGCGTACTCGATGAATTCGAAGCCGTCGGTGCCCATGGGGTTGTCCCAGGCGGGATGCGATCCGTTGGCATGTGAGGTGGCTGGCAGCATGGTTTGTCTCCGGTTTTGGTGGTCGACTGACTGTATCGGCGCATGCGATCATGTTTCATGCAAATTGAAGCGCATGAAGCGACTGATACGCAAGATTCATGCAAAATGGTCAAAATGGAAACACCTGACAAGCTCGACCGCCAGATCCTGGGCCACCTGCAGGCCGATGGTCGTGCCACCTACGACGACATCGCGGCATCGGTGGGCTTGTCGCCCAGCGCGGTGCTGCGCCGGGTGAAGCGGCTGGAGGCTGCCGGCGTGATCGACCGCTACGTGGCGCTGGTCAAGCCCGAATCCGTTGGCCTCGGTCTTACCGCCTACATCAACGTTCAGCTCGAAAAACGCGCCGAAAGCGCCAAACGCACGCCCATGGACCTGTTTCGCGCCAGCGTTCAGGCCTGGCCCGAGGTGGTGGAGTGCTCGGCACTCACCGGCGAGATGGACTTTCTGCTGCGCCTTGTGGTGGCCGACATGGCGGCGTATTCCCGGTTCATGATGGACACCCTGCTCAAACACCCGAGCGTGCAGGATTGCCGCACCAGTTTCGTGATGGAACGGGTCAAATCGACCACGGTCATGCCCTTGCCTTGATCTGGGCGAGGCGGGCGCCGGGCCCACTTGCGGCCTGAAAACCACACTTTTCGGCTGAACGACGACTGCAGCATCGATTGAAATGCTATTATTATGATAGCTGCTGGTGGCCTTTCGAAGCTGGCTTCAAGCTGATTCGACCGGATTTATTGGTCGAAAAACTCTCTGCCTCGGGTTCAGAGACGAGGCTGTGGAGTGCGCAGCCTAGGGAAAACCCTTATATTGGTCTCATGGTTCAACCCAAAGCCCTCCTGAAGGCGTCGCTGGACGCCGGTCGCGAGCTGTTGCGCCCGATGGCGCCGGCCGGCGACGCTGCCGATGCGTCCCAGGCCAGCACAGGCCACCACGCGCTGGCCTTGGTGCCGATCCGCTCGATTGGCCCATCAGAGCGTGAGCGCATGGTCGATCACCTGCTGGCGCTGGAGCGGCAGGATCGCTACCTGCGCTTCGGCTACGCAGCCTCCGACGAGCAGATCCGCCGCTACATCACCGGACTGGACTTTGAGCGCGACGATATCTTCGGCATCTACAACCGCAAGCTGGAGCTGATCGCCATGGCCCACCTGGCGTACGCCGTCGATCCGCAGCGCTCGTTCTGTGCCGAGTTCGGCGTCTCGGTGCTGCCCCATGCCCGCGGGCGTGGCTATGGTGCGCGCCTCTTCGACCGCGCCGTGATGCACGCACGCAACCAGGGCGTGACGGCGATCTTCATCCATGCCCTGACCGAAAACACCACCATGCTCGGCATCGCGCGCAAGGCAGGCGCCACCGTGATGCGTGATGGCGTGGAAAGCGAGGCGCACCTGAGCCTGCCGCCCGCCAATCTTGACACGCACGTTACGGAACTGGTCGAGCAGAACATTGCCGAAGCCGACTACCTGGTCAAGGCGCAGCGAAAACGCATTCACGACTTCGTCATCCGACCCGCACGGGGCGGCGAGGCCGGTCGCGAGGGCCCGCCGCCGCGCGCCGGTTAGGGGCGGACCGCCGGGTTGAACACGCGGCCGTCGCGGGCCCGTTGAAGCGCGGCAGCGGTTTCCGCTATCCTTGCGCTTTCGCAACCACCGCACGTCCTGCACCCCCCGGCTGTGTCTGATCCCCACCCTGCGCGTTCGGTCGGACGCGAAGACAAGCGCTCCTTTCTCCAGAAGGTGGCCGAATTCATCCACCCCGGACCGGATTCACCCGAGGAGCTGATCGAGACGCTGGTCGAGGCCGAGGACAACCACGTCATCAACGCCGAAAGCCGCGCCATGCTCGAAGGCGTGATCCGCATGGCCGACATGACGGCGGGCGACGTGATGGTGGCAGCGCCCCGCATGGACCTGATCGACATTGCCGCGTCGTTGGACGTGCTGCTGCATCTGGTGATCGACACCGCGCATTCGCGGTTTCCGGTGTTCGAGGGCGATCGCGAGAACATCATCGGCATCCTGATGGCCAAGGATTTGCTCAAGCTGCAGCGCGCGCCCGAACTCAACATCCGCACCCTGTTGCGTCCCGCGGTCTTCGTGCCGGAGAGCAAGGGGCTCAACGACCTGCTGCGCGACTTCCGTGGCAACCGCAACCACCTGGCCATCGTGATCGACGAATTCGGCCGTACCGCCGGCCTGATCACGATCGAAGACGTGCTGGAGCAGATCGTCGGCGAGATCGAGGACGAGTTCGATGTGGCCGAGGACGATGGCGATATCTTCGGCTTGCCAGACCGCAGTTTCCGCGTCAGCGGCGACACCGCCATTGAACGCGTCGAGCAGGCCTTTGGCGTGCGCATCGCCAGCACCGATCCGGACGAGGTGTTTGACACCATCGGCGGCCTGATCGCGCACGAGATGGGCCACGTGCCCAAGCGCGGCGAGCACCACGTGCTGGCCGGCCTGGGCTTCACGGTGCAGCACACGCGTGGTGGCGCGGTGCGCTGGTTCAAGGTGTCGCCGGTGAGCCCTCCGGCCGCGCCGCGCTGACCCGGTCTGCGCCCGCATGCGTGCGCGGCTCCTGCCCACCGTGTCGGTGCTGCTCGCCGGCCTGGCCCAGGCTGTCGCCGTGGCCATGCCGGGCAGTGGCCAGCCCCTGTGGTGGTTGCAGATTTTGAGCCTCTCGGTACTGGGCTGGCAGCTCCATGGCTGCGCGGGCAACCTGGCTTCGTGGAGCAGCAGCACCTGGAGTGACACGCGGCGACGGCCCGCGTGGCAATCGGATTGGCGCGGCGCGGCCTGGCTGGGCTGGGTGTTTGCCACCGCCTGGTTGTGCGGCACGTTCTGGTGGCTGTTCATTTCGATGCACACCTACGGCGGCCTGGCCGCGCCGTTGGCGGCCTTGGCGGTGCTGGCCCTGGCTTCGGCGCTCGCGCTGTACTACGCGGCGGCCTGTGCCGTGTTTTTCAGGCTTTTTCTGACCATTCCCAGCGCCAGATGGTCATGGGCAGCTCTTGTTTTTGCAGCGGCATGGACCCTGGCCGAACTCGCTCGGGGGCGCTGGCTGACCGGTTTCCCCTGGGGCGCGGGCGGCTACGCGCACACCGTGGGACCGCTTGCTGGCTACGCACCGTGGGTGGGCGTCTACGGCATCGGTGCGGTGGCGGCCTGGGCGGCGTTCATGACGGTCGGGCTGGTGGCCAGCCCGCAAGGCCGGCTGCGGCGCGTGGCGGCTCTGGCGCTGGTGGTGCTGCTGGTGCCGATGGGCGCGCGGTGGGCTATGCCGTCGTTCACACACAGCGCGGGCCACCTGGACGTGACCCTGCTGCAAGGCAACATCCCGCAGGATCAGAAGTTTGTGCCCGGTACCGGCGTGGACGACGCGCTGCGTTGGTACGGCGCGGCGCTGGTGGACAGTCGCTCCGCGCTGACGGTGGCGCCCGAGACAGCCTTGCCCGTGCTGCCCCGTCAGTTGCCGCCAGGTTATTGGGAGAGCCTGCAGGCGCACTTCCGCAGCCGGGATCGCGCCGCGCTGATCGGCATCCCGCTGGGCAATGCCCGCGACGGCTACACCAATTCGGTGGCGGGGATCAAGCCAGGTCAGGAAGAAGTCCAGCGCTACGACAAGCACCACCTGGTGCCCTTCGGCGAGTTCATCCCGCCATTCTTCCAGTGGTTCCTGGACCTGATGAACATCCCGCTGGGCGAATTCCGCCGCGGCGCGCTGGCCCAGCCCTCGTTCGACTGGAAGGGGCAGCGGCTGGCGCCCAACATCTGCTACGAAGACCTGTTCGGCGAAGAACTCGGCGCGCGTTTTGCCGATCCCGGGCGCGCGCCCACGGTCATGGTGAACCTGAGCAACATCGCGTGGTTCGGCGACAGCGTCGCCATCGACCAGCACCTGCAGATTTCGCGCATGCGCGCGCTGGAGTTCCAGCGCCCGATGCTGCGGGCCACCAACACCGGCGCCACCGTCATCATCGACCACCGGGGCGAGGTCGTCGCCAGCCTGCCCCGGCTCACGCGCGGTGCCCTCGAGGGCAAGGTGGAAGGTCGCGATGGCAACACCCCCTACGCGAGTTGGGTGGCGAGGCTGGGGCTGTGGCCACTCTGGGTGCTGGCGCTGGCGGTGCTGGCCGCCGCGGCATGGCAGCTGCGCCGCGCGCCGGACTGAGCCCGGCATGGCGCCAGCCGGGGAGCCGGCCGCCACCGGGCCGCGCGGTCAGCTCCCGCGCCCTCGCGCCCCGTAAAATCAAGGGTTTTCGCGGCCTGCGACGCGAATCGGTCTGTCCCGCCGGACGCGGCAGGCCTCTGCCCTGGACCCAGTACCCATGCTCACCTTCCAACAAATCATCCTCAAGCTGCAGTCCTACTGGGACGCCCAGGGCTGCGCATTGCTGCAGCCCTACGACATGGAAGTCGGCGCCGGCACCAGCCACACGGCCACCTTCCTGCGCGCGCTGGGGCCTGAGCCGTGGAAGGCCGCCTACGTGCAGCCCAGCCGACGTCCCAAGGACGGCCGCTACGGCGAGAACCCCAACCGCCTGCAGCACTACTACCAATACCAGGTGGTGCTCAAGCCCGCGCCGAGCAACATCCTGGAGCTCTACCTCGGCAGCCTGGAGGCGCTGGGCTTCGACCTGAAAAAGAACGACATCCGCTTCGTCGAGGACGACTGGGAGAACCCCACGTTGGGCGCCTGGGGCCTGGGCTGGGAGGTCTGGCTCAACGGCATGGAGGTGACCCAGTTCACCTACTTTCAGCAGGTCGGCGGCATCGACTGCAAGCCCATCACCGGCGAGATCACCTACGGGCTGGAGCGCCTGGCCATGTACCTGCAGGGCGTGGACAACGTCTACAACCTGAAGTGGACGGACACCATGAGCTACGGCGACGTGTACCTGCAGAACGAGCAGGAACAGTCGGCCTACAACTTCGAGCATTCCGACGCCGAGTTCCTGTTCACCGCGTTCGGCGCCCACGAAAAGCAGGCCAGACACCTGATGGAGCAGCAACTTGCACTGCCGGCCTACGAGCAGGTGCTCAAGGCCGCACACACCTTCAACCTGCTGGACGCGCGCGGCGCGATCAGCGTGACCGAACGCGCCGCCTACATCGGCCGCATCCGCAACCTGGCCCGGGCCGTGGCCCAGAGTTACTACGACAGCCGCGAGCGCCTGGGCTTTCCGATGGCGCCGCGCGAGTGGGTGCAACAGATGACCAAAAAGGCCGCGTGAGAACACCATGACCACCCAAAACCTGCTCGTTGAACTGTTTGTGGAAGAGCTGCCGCCCAAGGCGCTCAAGAAGCTGGGCGAATCGTTTGCCGGCGTGCTGGCCGAACAGCTCAAGGCCCAGGGGCTCACCTCGGCCGACACCGCCGTCACCCCGTACGCCTCGCCCCGCCGCCTGGGCGCCCACATCAGCCACGTCTGGCTCAAGGCCGAGGACAAGGCGGTGCAACAGAAGCTGATGCCCGTGGCCGTCGGCCTGGATGCCGGCGGCCATCCGACACCGGCCCTGCTGAAGAAACTGGCTGTCCTCGGCGCCGACGTCTCCGACCCGGCGGCGCTGGCGGCCTCGCTCAAGCGCGCGCCCGACGGCAAGGCCGAGGCGCTGTTCTACGACAGCCTGGTCACCGGCGCCACGCTGGACACCGGCCTGCAGAAGGCGCTGGATGAAGCCATCGCGAAGCTGCCCATTCCCAAGGTCATGAGCTACCAGCTGGAGACCGACTGCGAGCTGCCCGGCTGGAGCAGCGTGAACTTCGTGCGCCCCGCGCACCGCCTGGTGGCCCTGCATGGCAGCACCGTGGTGCCGGTCAAGGCGCTGGGCCTGAGTGCTGGTCACACCACCTTGGGCCATCGTTTCGAGGCGGCCGTGTCCCCCGTGGCGATCGCCGACGCTGACGCCTACGCCGACACCCTGCGCCGCGACGGCGCCGTGATCGCATCCTTCGCCGAGCGCCGCGCCGAGATCGCGCGCCAGCTGGCCGCGGCGGCCGAGCGGGTGGGCGGCGGTTGCCGCCCGATCGACGACGACGCGCTGCTGGACGAGGTGACCGCGCTGGTCGAGCGGCCGAACGTGCTGGTGTGCGAATTCGAGACCCAGTTTCTCGATGTGCCGCAGGAGTGCCTGATCCTCACGATGAAGGCCAACCAGAAATATTTCCCGCTGCTGGACGCGGCCGGCAAGCTGACCAACCGCTTCCTCGTGGTCAGCAACATCAGCCCGCAGGACGCCAGCGCCGTCATCGGCGGCAACGAGCGCGTGGTGCGCCCACGCCTGGCCGATGCCAAGTTTTTCTTCGACCAGGACCGCAAGAAGACGCTGGAGAGCCGCGTCGACGGCCTGGCCAAGGTGGTCTACCACAACAAACTGGGCACCCAGGGCGAGCGGGCGGAGCGCGTGCGCGCGATCGCCCGCGGGATTGCCGGCCTGCTCGCGCAGTCGGGCCAGCAGCCCGGCGGCGACGTGCTCGCGACGAGCGCCGACACCGCCGCGCGCCTGGCCAAGACCGACCTGCTGACCGACATGGTGGGCGAGTTCCCCGAACTGCAGGGCATCATGGGCGGCTACTACGCGCGCCATGACGGCCTGTCCGAGGACATCGCCTTCGCGATCGAAGACCACTACAAGCCGCGCTTCGCGGGCGACGAGCTGCCGCGCACGCCGACGGGCGTGGTGGTGGCGCTGGCCGACAAGCTGGAGACCCTGGTCGGCATGTTCGGCATCGGCAACCTGCCGACCGGCGACAAGGACCCGTTCGCGCTGCGCCGCCATGCGCTGGGCCTGATCCGCATGTTGACCGAAAGGAATCTGCCGCTCGATCTCGACGCGCTGGTGGCCGGTGCGGTGCCGGCGTTTGGCAGCCGGATCAGCGACGCGTCGGGCGCGCTGACCGATTTCATCTACGACCGCCTTGCCGGCTCCCTGCGCGAGCAGGGCTATTCGGCGCAGGAGGTCGACGCGGTGCTGGCGCTGTGCCCGCAGCGATTGGGCCGTGTGGGGCGCCTGCTCGCGGCGGTGCGGGCCTTCGCAGCCCTGCCCGAGAGCCCGGCGCTGGCCGCGGCCAACAAGCGCATCGGCAACATCCTGAAGAAGGCCGACGAGGTCGACGCCCATGTCAACCCGCAGCTGCTGAAAGAGCCGGCCGAGCAGCAGTTGCACGCGGCGATGGCGCGTTTCGTGCCCGAGGCCAACGCGTTGTTCGACGCCGGCGACTACACGGCCTCGCTGCAGACCCTGGCGGCGCTGCATTCGCCGGTCGACGCCTTCTTTGACGACGTCATGGTCAACGCCGACGAGATGGACCTGCGCCTGAACCGCCAGGGCCTGCTCAAGAGCCTGCACCAGGCGATGAACCGGGTCGCCGATCTGTCAAGGCTGGCCTGAATGAGTCCGGCGGTCGCGTCCGCCCGGGCCCGATGGGGTCACGCACAAGACCGCACACCTTGATGGAGCGCGCGATGAAACTGGTCATCTTGGAACGCGACGGCACGATCAACGCCGATGGCGACCCCTACATCACCTCGGCCGACGACTGGACGCCACTGCCCGGCGCGCTCGATGCCATCGCTCGGCTCAACCACGCCGGCTACCACGTGGTGATCGCCTGCAACCAGCCGGTGCTCGGGCGCGGCCTGATCGATGTGGCCACGCTCAATGCCATCCATGCCCGCATGCACAAGATGCTGGCGGCGGTGGGCGCGCGGGTGGACGCGGTGTTCTATTGCCCGCACACGGCCGACGATGCCTGCACCTGCCGCAAGCCCCTGCCGGGGCTGTTCGAGCAGATCGGCGAGCGCTATGGCATCGACCTGCAGGGCGTGCCCGCGTGCGGCGACAACCTGGAACACCTGATCGCGGCCCAGGCCGCCGGTTGCGAGCCGCACCTGGTGCTCACCGGCAAAGCCAGCGGCCTGACCGCGCAGACCCTGCCCGAGGGCCTGCCGGCGGGCACGCGCGTGCATGCGGACCTGGGCGCATTCGCCAACAGCCTGAGCGGGCGTCTGGCGGACTGATGCGCCAGATGCTCCAGTTCACGCTGGACCTGTTCGACGCGGTGCTTTCACCGCCCACCGAGGCATCGAGCCGGGAAAACCCCGCGTTTTCAGGCAAAAAGGACCTGTCCCCCAGCGTCAGCAGGCCATCGCCAGCTATGGAAAAGGGAGCGACTGTCGGGGTTGATCCGGTGGTTTCCCAACCGCCGACGGAGCAACCGCGCTTTCACCATCCCCGCGCCAACCGCACCATCCTGCTGGCCGGCGCCCAGATCGGCTTCGAGTTCCGGCGCGGCAAACGCCGCACCATCGGCTTCTCCGTCGGGCCCGACGGGCTGTCGGTGCGGGCGCCCACCTGGGCGCCGCTGCACGAGGTGGATGCCGCGCTGCGGGACAAGGGTGCCTGGATCCTGCGCAAGCTCGGCGAAGCGCGCGAGCGCCAGCGCCGGGCACATGCGGCGCGCATCGAATGGCGCGACGGCGCGGACATTCCGTTCCTCGGCGCGCCACTGCGCCTGGTGCTGGAGCCAGGCCACGGCTTCAAGTCGGCCGGTGCGCAACTTCAGGATGGCGACGCGGGTCGTGTGCTGCTGGTGGCCCTGCCCCACGGCGCAGGGGCCTTGCAGATCCGCGATGCCGTCCAGGCCTGGCTGATGCGACAGGCTCATCGCTGCTTCGTCGAGAGGCTCGACCATTTCGCGCCGCAACTGGGCGTGCGCTGGAAGCGGCTGAGCCTGTCCAACGCCGGAACACGCTGGGGCAGCGCCAGCGCCGACGGTTCGATCCGCCTGAACTGGCGACTCGTGCACCTGCGCCAGCCGGTGATCGATTACGTGGTGGTCCACGAGCTCAGCCACCTGCGCGTGATGGACCACAGCCCGCGCTTCTGGGACACGGTCGAGTCGGTCGTACCCGACTACGGCGCGCTGCGCGGCGAACTGCGCCAACACCCGGTGCCGAGCTGTTAGGCATGGTGGGCCACAGCGACCGGGAACCGGGGCGGACACCGCTGGCGACTCGCAGGGTCCGTTTTCGTCCATAATTGACGTTTACGTAAACGTCAACAACGGTGGCGACCGGAGCGGCTTCATGCGCGTCCTGCCCTCACCCCGCTGACCCCTTCTTCGGAACGCTGGCATGCCCATCACCTACAGCATCAGTGATCTCGCGCGGGAATTCGACCTCACGACGCGGGCAATCCGCTTCTACGAGGACATGGGCCTGCTGGAGCCGGCGCGCTCAGGCCCTGGCGGGCGCAGCCGGGTGTACTCCCCACGCGACCGCACGCGGCTGAAGCTGACTTTGCGTGCCAAGCGCCTGGGCCTGTCGCTGTCGGAGGCCAAGGAGCTGATCGACATGTACGACAGCCCGCGTGACACCGGCCCGCAGCTGCGCAAGTTCCTGGTGGTGCTCGCCGCGCACCGGCGCCAGCTCGAGGAGCAGCTGGCTGAGGTCCAGGCCAACCTGAACGAGGTCAAGGTCCACGAGAAAGAGGCGCGAACCCTGCTGGGGCGCCTCGAAACCCGCGCCGAGACGGCCGCCACCACGAAAGAGACGTCATGACCGCCATTTTTGAGCGCGTGCAGAAGAGCTTCGAGCGCCAGGGCATGATGCAGCATCTGGACGCGCGGCTGCTGAAGGTCGAACAGGGCCTGGTCGAGCTGGTGCTGCCGTATTCCGACAAGGTCACGCAGCAGCAGGACGGCTTCCACGGCGGTGCCATGGGCGCGGTGGCCGACATCGCCGGCGGCTACGCGGCCCTCACGGTGGCGCCCGAGGGCTCCGAGGTCGTCACGGTCGAATACAAGATCAACTTTCTCGGCAGCTTCAAAGGCGGCGAACTGCGGGCCACCGGTCGCGTCGTCAAAGGCGGCAAACGCATCATCGTGACCACCGCCGAGGTGGTGCACGTGGACGACGAGGGCCGGACCTCCCCCTGCGCCGTGATGCAACAGACCCTGGTGCCCGTGCCCAAGAATTACTAGGAAACCGTCGAGCGTCGCGCGCCGGGCCTTCAGCGTCCAGTCAGCCCCCACCGCAACGACCGATCGCCAAGCTTCATCCCCACGCAACCCAAACGGAGACCCCCTGCCATGAACAACCTGCCCGGACTCAATTTCCAGCTCGGCGAAGACATCGACGCCCTGCGCGACGCGGTGCGCGAATTTGCCCAGGAGGAGATCGCCCCGCGCGCGGCACAGATCGACCGCGACGACCAGTTCCCCATGGACTGCTGGCGCAAGATGGGCGAGCTCGGCGTGCTCGGCATCACGGTGCCCGAGCAGTACGGCGGCGCCAACATGGGCTACCTCGCGCACATGGTGGCCATGGAAGAGATCAGCCGCGCCAGCGCCTCGGTGGGGCTGAGCTATGGCGCGCACTCCAACCTGTGCGTGAACCAGATCAACCGAAACGGAACCGAGGCGCAGAAGCAGAAATACCTGCCCAAGCTCATCAGCGGCGAGCACGTCGGGGCCCTGGCGATGAGCGAGCCCGGTGCGGGCAGCGACGTCATCAGCATGAAGCTCAAGGCCGAGGACAAGGGCGGCTACTTCGTGCTCAACGGCAGCAAGATGTGGATCACCAACGGCCCCGATGCCGACACGCTGGTGGTCTACGCCAAGAGCGAGCCCGAGATGGGCGCGCGCGGCGTCACCGCCTTCCTGATCGAAAAGGGCATGAAGGGCTTTTCCATCGCCCAGAAGCTCGACAAGCTCGGCATGCGCGGCAGCCACACCGGCGAGCTGGTGTTCAACAACGTCGAGGTGCCGGCCGAAAACATCCTGGGCGGACTCAACAACGGCGCCAAGGTGCTGATGAGCGGGCTGGACTACGAGCGTGCGGTGCTCACCGGCGGTCCGCTGGGCATCATGCAATCGGTGATGGACAACGTCATCCCCTACATCCACGACCGCAAGCAGTTCGGCCAGAGCATCGGCGAGTTCCAGCTCATCCAGGGCAAGGTGGCCGACATGTACACCGTGCTGCAGGCCGGTCGCAGCTTCGCCTACACCGTGGCCAAGAACCTCGACCTGCTGGGCACCGAGCACGTGCGCCAGGTGCGCAAGGACTGCGCCTCGGTCATCCTGTGGTGCGCCGAAAAGGCCACCTGGATGGCGGGTGAGGGCGTGCAGATCTTCGGCGGCAACGGCTACATCAACGAATACCCGCTGGGCCGCCTGTGGCGCGATGCCAAGCTGTACGAAATCGGCGCCGGCACCAGCGAGATCCGCCGCATGCTGATCGGGCGCGAGCTGTTCGCCGAGACGATGTAAGCCCCGCGTGCGTGCCGGCCGGTACCGCTCTGTCAGGCCGGCGTCTTGCGCCACCGATACCATGTACCCATGACTTCCAGCATTCAAGACCTCATCGCCAACAACCGCGAGTGGGCCGCCCGCATGGTCCAGCAGCGCCCCAACTTCTTCAGCGACCTGGCCCAGCAACAGACGCCCAAGTACCTGTGGATCGGCTGCTCCGACAGCCGGGTGCCGGCCAACCAGATCACCGGCCTGGAACCCGGCGAGGTGTTCGTGCACCGCAACGTGGCCAACGTGGTGGTGCCCTCGGACCTCAACGCGTTGTCGGTGATCCAGTTCGCGGTGGATCACCTCAAGGTGGAGCACATCATGGTGGTGGGCCACTACGGCTGCGGCGGCGTGCGCGCCGCGCTCAACGGCACCCGTGTCGGGCTCGTGGACAACTGGCTGCGCCATGTCAGCGACGTGCGCCTGCGCCACCGCAAGCGCCTGGACCATCTGGACGCCCAGGCGCAGGAAGACGCGCTGGTCGAAGTCAACGTGATCGAGCAGGTCGGCCATGTGGCCACCAGCACCGTGCTGCAGGACGCCTGGGCCCGTGGGCAGAAGGTGGCGGTGCATGGCCTGGTGTACGGGTTGGCCGACGGCCTGCTCAAGGATCTGGGCGTTTCGATGAACCGGGCCGAGACCGTGGTCGAGACCTTCCGCAATGCCCTCAAGCGCTACCCCAGGGCATCCGTCATCCGCTCCTGATACCACCCGACCGGCCATGCTGCTGCAGACGCTCGATTCACCGCTGGCGGCCGACATCGCCCGGGCCATGATCGACGGCTTCAACCGGCATTACCGTCTGTTTCGCGCCGAGTCGGCGCGGGCGCGCCACCGTTTCGAGACGGCCGACTGGCACGGCCAGCAGCGCGCGCAGCGCGAACGCATCGAGTTTTACGACCTGCGGGTGCGCGAGTGCGTGATGCGGCTCGAACGCGAGTTCAAGGCCGCGGCCCAGCCGATGGAGGTGTGGCAGCAGGTCAAGCTGCTGTACATCGGCATGCTGGTGGACCACCGCCAGCCCGAACTGGCCGAGACCTTCTTCAACTCGGTCACCACCAAGATCCTGCACCGCAGCTATTTTCAGAACGACTTCATCTTCGTGCGTCCGGCCATCAGCACCGAATACATCGAGCCGGAAGACCCCGCCACCGGTGCCACCTACCGGGCCTATTACCCGACGCGCGACACCTTGCTCGGTGAAATCCGCCGCCTGGTGCGCGATTTCGGCCTGCGGGTCGCCTTCGAAGACTTCGACCGCGACACCGCGTGCGTCGAGGCCGCACTGCGCCAGCGCTTCGGCGCGGTGCCCCTGCGCGCCAACTTCCAGCTCCAGGTGCTGTCCAGCCTGTTCTACCGCAACAAGGGCGCCTACGTGGTGGGCAAGCTGGTCAACGGTTTTCGGGAGCTGCCGTTTGCGCTGCCGATCCTGCACGCCGCCGATGGCCGGCTGGTCATCGATGCGCTGCTGCACGGCGAGGACGACCTGCTGATCCTGTTCTCGTTCGCGCGGGCCTATTTCATGGTCGACATGGAGGTGCCCTCGGCCTACGTGCAGTTCCTGCGCAGCCTGATGCCGCGCAAGCCCAGGGCCGAGTTCTACAACGCGCTGGGCCTGGCCAAGCAGGGCAAGACGCTGTTCTACCGCGACTTCCTGCACCACCTGCGCCACAGCACCGACGCCTTCCGCATCGCGCCCGGCATCAAGGGCATGGTGATGCTGGTGTTCGACCTGCCGAGCTTTCCCTTCGTGTTCAAGGTCATCAAGGATTTCTACCCGTCGCAGAAGGACACCACCCGCGAGCAGATCCGCGGCAAGTACCTGCTGGTCAAGCAGCACGACCGCGTGGGGCGCATGGCCGACACGCTGGAGTTTTCGGAAGTGGCGTTTCCGTTCGACCGCTTCGACCCGGCGCTGGTGGCCGAGCTGAAGCAGTTTGCGCCCAGCCAGGTCGAGATCTCCGACCGCGACGGCGACGGCCACACCGAGCTGATCCTCAAGCACCTCTACATCGAGCGGCGCATGATCCCGTTGAACATCCACCTGCAGGAGTGCTTCGACGTGCTGCGACCCGGCAGCGGCGCCAGCGACGGCGCGCTGCGCCGTGCCCAGGACCAGATCGAGCACGCGGTCATCGAATACGGCAACGCCATCAAGGACCTGGTGGCCGCCAACATCTTCCCCGGCGACATGCTGTGGAAGAACTTCGGCATCACGCGCCACGGCAAGGTGGTGTTCTACGACTACGACGAGATCGAATACGTCACCGACTGCAACTTCCGCCGCGTGCCGGCCCCGCGCAACGAGGAAGAGGAAATGAGCGGCGAAGTCTGGTACAGCGTCGGCCCGCGCGACGTGTTCCCCGAGACCTTCGGCCCCTTCCTGCTGGGCAACCCCCGCGTGCGCGAGGTCTTCATGCGCCACCACGGCGACCTGCTGGACGCGGCCTTCTGGCAAGACCACCAGGCCCGCATCCGCCAGGGGCATGTGCATGATGTGTTTCCCTACGAACCCAGCAGGCGCTTCCGGCCGCCTGGACGGGACGCGGGCGGACTGGAATCGGCCGGAATCGAAAGGAGACGTGCATGAGCTTGGCAAATGAACCAACCGGCCCCGCCCCGCTGCGCGGGGGCTGCCGGTGCGGCGCCGTGCGCTGGCAGGCGCGTGGGCCGTTTCTTCTGCATTACAAGTGCCACTGTCTCGATTGCCAACGCACGTCGGGGGGTGGGGCCGTGGCGCTCTCGTGGCTGCCGACCGAGGGCTTCGCGTACACCGGCACCGCGCCGGCCGCACACACCACGACCAGCGCCAGCGGCCGGCCGATGACGCGGCGCTTCTGCGCGCAGTGCGGCGCGCTGGTGGCACTGGACATGGCCGTCCCGGGGCTGATGGCGGTCAGCGCCGCCGGGCTGGACCAGCCGGACGTGTTTGCGCCCGACTGCGAGATCTGGACCTCCCGCGCCCGGCCTTGGGAGCCGTTGCTGCCGGGCGTGACCCATTTTGGGGAAGGTTTTGACAATGCCTGGCTGCGCGAGCGGATGCGACCCCGCCCGTCGGGACCCTGATGGCGGCGCCGCGGGACGAAGTGTGTTGCCTGAAAAGATAGCAAGGAATGTCCATTCCACGCTGGGATGATGTGTTATTTGATTGTGTTACCGACTGAAAGGACCTGAAATGAGTGATTCCATCGTGATCGTCAGCGCTGCCCGCACCCCCATGGGCAGTTTCCAGAGCGACTTCGCCTCGCTCGCCGCCCACGACCTGGGTGGCGTGGCCATCAAGGCCGCCGTCGAGCGCGCCGGCATCCGGCCCGAGCAGGTGGACGAAGTGATCTTCGGCAACTGCCTGATGGCCGGCCAGGGCCAGGCCCCGGCGCGCCAGGCCGGCTTCAAGGGCGGCCTTCCCAAGAGCGCGGGCGCGGTGACGATGAGCAAGATGTGCGGCTCGGGTATGCGCGCGGCCATGTTCGCGCACGACATGCTGCTCGCCGGCAGCGCCCAGGTGGTGGTGGCCGGCGGCATGGAGAGCATGACCAATGCGCCCTACCTGCTGCCCAAGGCGCGCGGCGGCTACCGCATCGGCCACGACCGCATCTTCGACCACATGATGCTCGACGGCCTCGAAGACGCCTACGAGCCCGGCCGCTCCATGGGCACGTTCGGCGAGGATTGCGCCGCCAAATACAGCTTCACCCGTGCCGAACAGGACGCCTTCGCCACCGCCAGCGTGCAGCGTGCCAAGGCCGCCACCGAGACCGGTGCCTTCGCGGCCGAGATCGCGCCGGTCACGGTCAAGGGCCGCGGCGGCGACACGGTGATTGCCGTGGACGAAGGCCCGGGCAAGGTCAAGCTCGACAAGATCCCCACGCTCAAGCCCGCGTTCAAGAAAGACGGCACCATCACCGCCGCCTCCAGCAGCTCCATCAACGACGGCGCCGCCGCGCTGGTCATGATGACCGCCGCCACCGCCGCCCAGTTGGGCATCAAGCCGCTGGCACGCATCGTGAGCCACGCGGTGCACGCGCAGGAGCCCGAATGGTTCGCCACCGCGCCGGTGGGCGCCACGCGCAAGGCGCTGGATAAGGCCGGCTGGAGCGTGGCCGACGTGGACCTGTGGGAGGTCAACGAAGCCTTCGCCGTGGTGCCGATGGCGCTGATGAAAGACCTGAACCTGTCGCACGAGATCGTCAACGTCAACGGCGGCGCCTGCGCGCTGGGCCACCCGATCGGCGCCAGCGGCGCGCGCATCATGGTCACGCTGATCCACGCTTTGAAGGCGCGCGGCCTCAGGAAAGGCCTGGCCACCTTGTGCATCGGCGGCGGCGAGGCCACCGCGGTGGCGCTGGAGTTGCTTTGATTTTGATAGCTGCTTGTGGCCATCTCACGCTGGGATGAGGCCGTTTTGATGCTGAAAACAGGCTTTGGAGCGGCTCGCAACCGTCCACTGGCAGCCGGAGCGCGCCGATGAGCACCGTGCTGGTCATCGGCGCCTCGCGCGGCATCGGGCTGGAGCTGGTGCGCCAGTACCTGGCGCGTGGCGATCGCGTGATCGCCACCGTGCGCGACGATGCGGCGCGCCAGCAGCTGCAGGCACTGGGTGCGCAGGTGCTGCTGGTGGACGTGGCCCAGCCGGCCAGCGTCAGCGGCCTGGCCTGGCAGCTTGATGGCGAGGTGATCGACACCGCGCTGTACGTGGCCGGCGTCATGAGCCGTGCCGGCGCCACCGAGCCGCCCACCCAGCCCGAGTTCGACCGCGTCATGCGCACCAACGTGCTCGGCGCGATGCAGGTGATTCCGCAGGTGGCGCCGATGGTGGCCGCCGCCGGCCAGGGCCGGGGCGGACGCTTTGTCTTCCTGTCCAGCGTGATGGGGCGCATCGGCGGCGTCACCGGTAGCGACTGCTGGCTCTACCGCGTCAGCAAGGCCGCGCTCAACATGGCCGTGGCCGCCGCCCAGCCCAGCTACCCCGGGGTGACCATGGTGGCGATGCATCCCGGGTGGGTGCAGACCGACATGGGCGGCGCGAGCGCCCCCCTGGCCGTGGCGGACAGCGTGTCCACGATGATGGCCACGCTCGATACCCTGACGCCGGCCGACCGTGGCCGGTTCCTGCAACCCGACGGCACGCCGTATCCCGGCTGGTAGGCCGAACCCAATCCGAAGCGACGAAAGAACCCCATGCTGCTCACCCAAGACCAGGAAATGATCCGTGACGCCGTGCGCGCCTTCGCCCAGGATGAACTGTGGCCCCACGCCGCGCGCTGGGACAAGGAGCACCACTTTCCGAAAGACGCCCACCAGGGCCTGGCTGCGCTTGGCGCCTACGGCATCTGCGTACCCGAAGAACTGGGCGGCGCCGGGCTGGACTACCTGACACTGGCCCTGGTGCTCGAAGAAATCGCCGCCGGCGATGGGGGCACAAGCACCGCGATCAGCGTGACCAACTGCCCGGTCAACGCCATCCTGATGCGCTACGGCAACCCGGCGCAGCAGAAGCAGTGGCTCACCCCGCTGGCCCGGGGCGAGATGCTTGGCGCCTTCTGCCTGACCGAGCCCCACGTGGGCTCGGACGCGTCGGCGCTGCGCACCACGGCGCGCCGTGACGGCGACAGCTACGTGATCGACGGCGTCAAGCAGTTCATCACCAGCGGCAAGAACGGCCAGGTCGCGGTGGTCATCGCCGTCACCGACAAGGCGGCGGGCAAGAAGGGCATGAGCGCCTTCCTGGTGCCCACGTCGACGCCGGGCTACACCGTGGCCCGCCTGGAAGACAAGCTGGGCCAGCACAGCAGCGACACCGCGCAGATCAACTTCGACGCCTGCCGCATCCCGGCCGAGAACCTCATCGGCGCCGAGGGCGAGGGCTACAAGATCGCCCTGTCCGCGCTGGAAGGCGGGCGCATCGGCATCGCGGCGCAAAGCGTGGGCATGGCCCGCAGCGCGCTCGACGTGGCCATCGCCTACGCCAAGGAGCGCCAGAGCTTCGGCACCGCCATCTTCAACCACCAGGCCGTGGGCTTCCGCCTGGCCGAGTGCGCCACGCGGCTGGAGGCTGCCCGCCAGCTGATCTGGCACGCCGCCAGCCTGCGCGACGCCGGCCGCCCCTGCTTGAAGGAAGCCGCCATGGCCAAGCTGTTCGCCAGCGAAACGGCCGAGCAGGTCTGCTCGGTGGCCATCCAGACCCTGGGCGGCTACGGCGTGGTCAGCGACTTCCCGGTGGAGCGCATCTACCGCGACGTGCGCGTGTGCCAGATCTACGAAGGCACGTCCGACGTGCAGAAGATCATCATCCAGCGGGGGTTGTGAGGGGCGGGATTCCTGCGATTGATGGTTGAAAATCAACCGTTGAGCGGATGGTTTTCAGCCACTGAAACAGCTTCGGCTGCATTAACCTCAGACTCATTTCCCCAAATGAGACCCGACGGTTGGTTGCGAGACCGCGTTATTTCTTGTCCTTTTCAGCCAGATAGCAGCCACCTTCGTAGGTAACGATGGCTCCTGCCGTTATTGCCGCAGGAATGATGACGAACGGCGACAGAAGAACGGCCCCGACGCTGCCAATGGTGCCCGCGGTACCCGCCAAGATCCCTGCCGTCCCGGCTGCTGAGGCGCCCGCCGCAGTAGACCCAAGCATCGCAGCGCCGGTTACCCCGTTGGTGATGGCGTACAAACCGGCCGCTTTCATACCGACCCCAACCGCTGCCGTAGTGCCTGCGCCGGTAGCGATTGAGCCAGCGACGGGGGCGCCTACAAGTTTGCTCGGTGCGTAATCGCAGACGGCAGCGCTGGCGAATTGGGAACCCGCTATTGCAAGCAGGCAGACGAGAAGCTTCCTCATATTTCCCCTTTAATGGACGAGACATTTACTGTACGCCTTGGCTTGGTAAAACGCCAGCCAAAGAGCGCTTGAAGATGACTTTGTGCGCCAGAATGGAGGCATCTCCTCAGATCTTCCCCTCACGCGGCGTCCTCGAGTGCCTTACCTAACTTGCCATTCCTTCCAGGGCGTCCAGGTATGCCGTTGACTGAACACCAGGCCCAGCAGGTCACCCTCGTCCGGATTCTCGAACAGACGCAAGACAATGGATCGGTCTGGTCAGCCAGCGATGCGAAGGAAGCGACCCGTGCGGCCAAGGATCTGGTGGGCACCAACGCGTCCTTTGCCGAGTTTGTCGCCCGCAGGGCACAGTGGGCGCTGGAGGAAATCAGCAGGCGATCACCCGACTGGCCGATCCAGCTTCGGCAGCCGAGGTGGCCGCTTGTTGCTGGAAAGCTACTGATCTTCTTCGCGCTTGCAATCGGGTTTTTGACCGATCTCATCGCGACGAGTCTGTTCCATCCAGGAAAAATCAACGTCATTGAAATTCCATTGGTGCTGCTGATCATTTGGAACTTGATCTTTTTTGTTTGGTTCTCAGTGCACTGGGGTTTGCACTTGTTCCGGCGTGGCCAACAACCGGTTGGACCCGTGCTGGAACTGTTCGGTAAATTGCGCGCGTTGGAATCGCTCAGGCTCAGCCGGAAGCCACAAAGACCTTGGATCGAAAGCTTCAAGCACGAATGGGGCAGGTTGTCAGGTCCAATCAACGAGGCCCGACTCAAAATGGCGGCAAACCTAGCATCGATGTTGTTCACCCTCGGCGCACTTTCACATCTTATGTATCGCGCAGCTTTTGACCATTACATGGCTGTTTGGAAGACGACCCTGACTAAGGATATCGATGCCAATACGGTGCATGCAATCGTCCAATGTTTTCTCGCGCCGGGTTCCTTTTTGCTCAACAGGCCCATACCGGATGCGCGACATATCGAGAGTTTGCGCATGCCACCGGGCCCGGGCGAGATCGCAGAGAACTGGATCTGGCTGTATTTCGGATCGGTTCTGGCCTGGGTCATCGTCCCGCGCCTTTACCTGGTCGCATTGAACGCCTTTGCCCGCTGGCGGATGTGCCGCGATTTCCCATTGCCCATGAATGGCGCCTACTTCACCACGCTGCGCGCCGCGTGGCGCGGTCAACGCATCGGTGTCTCGGTTGTTCCATTCCGGTATGAGCTGTCGCCTGCGCTGCGCAGCAATCTCAGCACCATGCTGGAGCGCATCTATGGCCTGGCGGTGTACATCACCGTCGAACAAGCCGTTCTGATGGGCGAAGACGCCACGGACTGGAAAAAGCCGATCAAACGCGAAGGCCATGTCGCCGTCATCGTGATCTTCAATCTGGCGGCGACGGCGGAGGCTGACGCGCACGGCGCCCTGTTGCAACGACTGCGAAAAAACATTGAAGACGGAACACCCGTCGTCCCGATCGTGGACACCGGGGCGTATCGCCAGGATGATCCCGAGCGATTCCGGCAGCGCTGCAACCAGTGGCGCCGGATCCTGGACAAAATCAAGTTCAAGCCCTTGTTTCTGGATCTCCACGAAGCCGCAGAGGACGACCTGAAAACGCTGGACGACAGGCTGAACCATGACGAATGATCCCGCTGGCGCGCCGCACCTGCCTGAGATTGGCATCTTCCTGGTGGCGCACACCAACGTCGGCAAGACAACGCTGGTTCGAACCTTGCTGGGCAAGGACGTCGGCGAGATCGAGGACGCGCCGGACGTAACAAAGGTCGTAACTTCGTACGATCTGGTCGTCGATCAAGCCGCCGGCGCCTTGCGGCTGTGGGACACCCCGGGTTTCGGCGACAGCTTCCGCCTGGCAAGACGGCTCCGGCAGCGGCATTGCTGGGTCGCCTGGGTGATTCGCGAGTGCTGGGACCGTGCATTCAACAAAAAGCTCTGGCGTGGGCAGCGTCTGGTCCTGGATCTTCGGAATCGGGCTAGCGTGATTCTCTATGCCTTGAGCCTGCAGGAGCGACCCGTCGATGCGGTGTACGTGGCGCCAGAACTGGAAATACTGGACTGGGTGGGCAAGCCGGTACTGGCCATCCTCAACCAGGGCGTTGGACAGCAGAGCCATTCATCGGAGGTCGAGCGAGTCAATGAGTGGCGCAGCCACTTGTCGGGATTTCCTGTGGTCAATAGTGTGCTGCGCCTGGATGCCTACACGCGCTGCTGGCTTCAGGAGTTGGCGCTTTATCGCGAGATCAGCCATGTTCTGCCTGAAACGGAAAGGGCAACCTACAACAAGCTGGAGGCCGTGCTCGGTCAAAGCTATTCGAATCGCTTCGATGAATCGGTGTGTGCCATATCCGACTACCTGTTGCGGCTGGCGACAGACAAGGTCGAACTTGAAGCTGGCTGGTTCGAAGGGATCAAAGACGTCTGGACTTCTTTGCGGAAATCCATCCCGTGGGGCAAGTCCAAGGAGATGACCCCGTTTGAAGTGGCGATGCAGGGATTGGCGCAACGGTATGCCGAAGCAACCAAGGCTGTGACTGACAAGCTGATTGCCATCAACCGACTGGACGGCGTGTCCGCTTCGGAGATCGTGGCAGCTGCAGATTCCAAGCTGGTGACCGACAAGCCCGTTGACGGCGGGAGTTCCGCCCTTGTGGGTGGTGTGATTTCGGGGATCCTG
Source organism: Burkholderiaceae bacterium (assembly GCA_046348065.1). Classification (GTDB taxonomy): domain Bacteria; phylum Pseudomonadota; class Gammaproteobacteria; order Burkholderiales; family Burkholderiaceae_C; genus Skiveiella. Next base: position 194,898 of record JAXMFA010000004.1, on the reverse strand, counting down.
ACGGGTCTCGGCGCTGATCTGCTCGCCGGTGGCTTGACACTGGGCTCGGGTGCCTTGGTTGGCGGTGTTCTTGGCGCGATGGGCGCTGCGGCGTTGGCCAAGGGTTACAACGTCTACACCCATAAGAACAGGAAGATGGTCGGATGGAGCGGCGAATCACTGGCAGAAGCATTTGGAAAGTCGGTGATGTTGTATCTCTCCATCGCGCATTTCGGACGCGGTCAAGGCCAGTGGCGCCGCAAGGAAGATCCCACGGACTGGACCGAGGCTGCAAACGAAGTGCTCCGGCGTGACGGGGAAAGGCTGAAGCGTTTGTGGGCCGACGTTGGCGCGACCGGGAAATCGCAGCCTTTAGAAGCTGAGTACGAGACCGAGGTCCGCCATTTCTTGCGAGAGGTGCTGCTGCGTCTTTATCCAGAATCCAGCACTGTCCTGCCAGAAGAGCGATTCGGCGCAGACAAGTCGGCCGGATAGTTGAATCATCGAAAATGGGAAATGTCTTCATGGTTGATCTGCAACGCTGGCTTCAAGTTCCGGGCGTGCGGATGGGGGCGCTGGTCCATGTTGCCGTTTTCGTGGGCCTGGCGGCCGTCTGGTTTGCGCTGGAGCCGCGCCCGGGCGGCACACGCTCGGCTGATACCGGCGCAATGGGTCTGCTGGCGCCCTCCGCCGTAGTGGCGGGCACCGTGGTCGGCGTCATGGAGAGCCAGCGCGTAGTCTTCAATCCGGCTTCATCGAAAACGGGCACATCCCTTGCCCGAGTGGGAGAGAATCAGCGTCCGCACACCGAATATCCAGGACCGCCCCATGCCCATCACCAAAGGATTCCGCCAGCTCGTTGACGAAGCCAACGCCCAGATCACCACCTACAGCGTGGCGCAGGTGCGGGCGCGGCTCGACGACCCGACCGTTCAGATCGTCGACATCCGCGACGTGCGCGAGCTGGAACGCGAGGGCACGGTGCCCGGCTGCGTGAACGCGCCGCGTGGCATGCTGGAGTTCTGGGTCGATCCGGCCTCGCCATATTACAAGCCGGTGTTCGGCGACGAGGGCAAGGAATACATCCTGTTTTGCGGCGCGGGCTGGCGCAGCGCGCTGGCCGCCAAGGCGCTCAAGGACATGGGCATGACCAACGTGGCCCACATCGACGGCGGTTTTGCCGAGTGGGTGAAGCAGGCTGCGCCGGTGGAAAGCTACGAAGCCCACCGCGCGCGCCGCCATCCAGCCAAGTGAGCGGCCCGCGGTGAGCGCACCCGAGCCTTGCCCCTGCGGCCGCACGGATGCCAAAGGGCGCGCCGTGTCCTACGCCGCCTGTTGCGGGCGCTACCTGGATGGCGACGCCCCGGTGCCCGACGCCGAGCACCTGATGCGCTCGCGCTACTGCGCCTTCGTTCGGCAGCGGGCAGATTACCTGCTGGCCACCTGGCATCCGGCGCACCGCCCCGCCACGCTGGATTTCGAGCCCGGTGCGAAGTGGCTGGGCCTGGCGGTGCGCAGCCACCGGCTCACCGGGCCTGATACCGCCGAGGTGGAGTTTGTCGCCCGCCACCGCGTGGGCGGACGTGCCGTGCGCCTGCACGAGCGCAGCCGCTTCGTGCGCGAGCCCGTGCAGGGCCTGGCGCGCTGGCTGTACCTCGACGGCGACCGCCTGGATTGAATTTCAGGGCCAAAATGACCGATTCCCAGCGCCAAATGGCCATCAACCGCTATGAACTTTGAAGCCATCCTGTTCGACTGCGACGGCGTGCTGGTCGACAGCGAACCCATCGTCAACCGCGTGCTGCGCGACATGCTCGAGGAAGCCGGCTGGGCGATGACGCTGGCCGAGTGCATGGCCACCTTTGTCGGCAAGGCGGTGCGTGACGAGCGCGCCCTGATCGCGGCGCGCACCGGCCGGCCGCTGACCGACGACTGGTTGGCCGCGTTCTACGAACGCCGCAACCAGGCCTTGCGCGAGAAGCTGGCCGCCATCGACGGCGCCCACGGGGCCGTCGCGGCAGCCCATCTCCGGGTGGGTGGGCGCATCGCCTGCGCCTCGGGCGCGGACCGCTTCAAGGTGGAGATGCAGCTGGCCCAGGTCGGGCTGCTGCCGTATTTCGACGGGCGCGTGTTCAGCGGGCATGAGATGCCACGCTCCAAACCCGCGCCCGACGTGTACCTGGCCGCGGCCGCGCACATTGGCGTCGGTGGTGCCGAATGCCTGGTGATCGAAGACACCCCCACCGGCGTCGCGGCGGGCGTGGCGGCGGGCGCCACGGTCTGGGCCCTGTGTCCCACGCCCGCGCTGGCACCCGGCCTGCAGGCGGCGGGCGCCGAGCGCCTGTTCGGCCACATGGACGAACTGACCGCGCTGCTGGGCGTGGCCTGATCCGGTCGTTCCCCGCCGGCAGCGGTTGCCTGTTTGCCGGGCATCGCGTTGCAGGCCGCGCCGGACAAGGCTTTGCCGCGATGTCCCCGCGCCCATGCACAAACTTGTCCACAGAAGCTGGGGATGAGGCCCGCCATGCCCGTTTTCCGAGCGAATCTCAAGCCGAAACCAGGTTCTCCCAGCACCGACCGGCCACGAGGCGCTATCAATTCAGGACCGCACCGCGGTGCTCAGCCACCTGGGCGGATGTCCGGCGCCGGCGTCGTGGGCACCCCCTGATCCAGCGCGGCCTGGTGCTGGGCCGCCAGCGCGCGCTGAAAGCCGTCGCGGGCCTGCAGCCGCTGCCAGTAGTGAGCGACCGCTTCGGGGAATTGCCCCGCCAGGCCCAGGTGCCCGGCCAGCATCAATGCGTAGCCCACCGCGATGTCGGCGGCGGTGAAGCGCCCGGCGCACAGCCACTCGGCGTTCTGCAACGCGGCGTCCACCGCGCGCAGCCGCGCCAGGAACCAGCGCGCGTAATCGGACGCCACCTGGGGCTGCAGCCGCTCGGGCGGCTCCATGTGCGTGTAGCGCAATACCAACGTCTGCGGGAAGGTGAGCGTCGCGTCGCTCATGTGCAGCCAGTTCAGGTAGGCGCCGAAGGCCGGGTCGGCCATCGGCACGTGGAGCGCGCCGGAGCTGTGTCGCGCGGCCAGGTACTGGCAGATGGCGCTGGATTCGGTCATTCGCAGGTCGCCCTCGACGAACAACGGCACCGTGCCCAGCGGGTTGTCGGCCAGGAACGGGCGGGCGTGCACGCGCGGCGGAAACGGCAGCATGCGCAGCGAATAGGGCAGGCCCAGCTCTTCGAGCAACCACAAGGGGCGGAACGAGCGGGCGCTGACGCAGTGGTGCAGGGTGATCATGGGCGGCAGTGTAGGGGCGGGTTCAGGCGTCGGGGGCGGCTTGCTGCCGGAACTCGGCCGGGGTCTGCCCCGTCCAGCCTCGGAAGGCGCGGATGAAGCTTTTTTCGTTCAGAAAGCCGGCTGCGGCGGCCACCTGCTTGACGGGGCGTGTGGTGCGCAGCAGCAACTCGGTCGCCCGGGCGCGGCGCACCTCGTCTTTCAGGCCTTGCAGCGTGGCGCCCTCGTCCTTGAGCTGGCGGTGCAGGGTGCGCGGCGACACGGCCAGCAATGCGGCCAGCGCCTCGGCGCTGTGGGTCTGCAGCGGCTGCGCAGTCAGCGCCTGGCGCACGCGTTGCACCAGCAGGCGGTCGCGCCGGTAGGGCAGCACGGTCAGTGGCAGGGCGCGCTGCAGCATCTGCGACATTGCGGCTTCGTCGCGACGCAGCGGCAGCGCGAGGTAGCGCGCGTCAAAGCGCAGCTCGGCGCGCGCGGCCTGAAAGCGCACGGCCGGCGCGAACAGGATGGGGAACACCTCGGCGTACGGCGGCGGCGGGAACGGAAAGCGCGCCTCCTGCAGCGGGATGCGCGAATCCACGTACCAACAGGCCAGGCCGTGGATGTTGCGCAGCACATGCACCAGCGTGAACTCGCGCGCGGCGCCAAGGTCGGCATGTTCTTCGATGGCAATCACGGCCTGGGTGCCGGCACTTTCCACGCTCAGGCGGATGTCGCCCGTCAGCAGGCCGTGGTGGCGGCACCAGCGCTTGAGCGCGACGCCCAGGGTCGGCGCGCTCAGCGAGGCGCGCGCCAGCATGCCGTAACTGCCCCAGGGCAGGCGGCGCGAAAATGCACCCAGGCCCTCATCGTCCAGTTCCTGCATGGCGGTGCCTGACAGGATTTCCATCTGGCGGGCCGTCATCCGGCCGTCGAGCAGCTCCAGTTGCGCTGGCGCAATCTGTGCTGCCTGCAGCGCGGGCGTGGGGTCGCGCCCGGCCCGGCGGTACGCGGCCACGATGGTGCGGGCAAAAGCCATGGGGGTGACAGCGGCCCCAAGATTCGGGGCTGGCGCGGTGGAGGCCAAGGCACGTGAGGACATCCGGCAAGACTGCCACAGGGTGGCACGATTTGCAACCTCTATGACCCCCACCGGGCAATCCCTGTTCCTATGCTTGCGGCTTGGCGCCATGATGGAGCGCCACCACAAGAGGATGAAGATGCCCGTTCTGGAAAGCAAACTCAACGTCCGATCCGCCGACTTCCAGGCCAATGCCGCCGCGATGCGCGCGATGGTCGACGACCTGCGGCTGCAGCTTGAAAAAATCGCGCTGGGCGGCGGGACCACCGCGCGCGAGCGCCACACCAAGCGCGGCAAACTGCTGCCGCGCGACCGCGTGCAGATGCTGCTGGACCCCGGCACCCCGTTTCTGGAGCTGGCGCCGCTGGCCGCGCTGAACATGTACCACAACGACGCGCCGGGCGCCGGCATCGTCGCCGGCATCGGGCGCATCAGCGGCACCGACTGCATGATCGTCTGCAACGATGCCACGGTGAAGGGCGGCACCTACTACCCGATGACGGTGAAGAAGCACCTGCGCGCGCAGGAGATCGCGCAGCAGAACCGCCTGCCCTGCGTGTACCTGGTCGACTCGGGCGGCGCCAACCTGCCCAACCAGGACGACGTGTTCCCGGACCGCGACCACTTCGGCCGCATCTTCTACAACCAGGCCAACATGAGCGCGCAGGGCATCGCGCAGATCGCGGTGGTCATGGGCTCGTGCACCGCCGGCGGGGCCTACGTGCCGGCGATGTCGGATGAGACCATCATCGTCAAGAACCAGGGCACCATCTTCCTGGGCGGCCCGCCGCTGGTGAAGGCTGCGACCGGCGAGGTGGTCAGCGCCGAAGACCTGGGCGGGGGCGACGTGCACACCCGTCTGTCCGGCGTGGCCGACCACCTGGCCCAGAACGACCTGCACGCACTCGCACTGGCCCGCCAGACCGTGAAGAACCTCAATGCGCGCAAGGTGTCGCCCATCGCCACGCACACGCCGGTGGCGCCGCGCTATCCGTCGCAGGACCTGTACGGCGTGATCCCGACCGATGCACGAAAGCCGTTTGACGTGCGCGAGATCATTGCTCGCATCGTGGACGACAGCGATTTCGACGAGTTCAAGGCCCGCTACGGCACGACGCTGGTGACCGGCTTTGCGCGCATCGAAGGCATGCCGGTGGGCATCATCGCCAACAACGGCATCCTGTTCTCCGAGAGCGCGCAGAAGGGCGCGCACTTCATCGAACTGTGCTGCCAGCGCAAGATCCCGCTGGTCTTTTTGCAGAACATCACAGGCTTCATGGTCGGGCGCAAGTACGAGAGCGAAGGCATCGCGCGCCACGGTGCCAAGATGGTCACGGCGGTGGCCACGGCCAGCGTGCCCAAGTTCACCATCATCATCGGCGGCAGCTTCGGCGCCGGCAACTACGGCATGTGCGGCCGCGCCTACAGCCCCCGTTTCCTCTGGATGTGGCCCAACGCCCGTATCTCGGTGATGGGCGGCGAGCAGGCGGCCAGCGTGCTGGCCACGGTCAAGCGCGATGGCATCGAGGCCAAGGGCGGCAGCTGGAGCGCCGAGGAAGAGGCGGCCTTCAAGCAGCCGCTGCTGGACCAGTTCGCGCACCAGTCGCACCCGTACTACGCCAGCGCCCGACTGTGGGACGACGGCGTGATTGACCCGGCCGACACGCGCCGTGTGCTGGCGCTGGGGCTGAGCGCCAGCCTGAATGCCCCGATCGGCGAGCCGAAGTTCGGCGTGTTCCGGATGTAAACCCCGGTGGCCGCCTTGGACAACATCTACATCACCCCCGAACACGAGCTGCTGCGCGACCAGGTCGCGCGCTTCATCGAGCGCGAGGTCGAGCCGCACGGCGCCGGCTGGGAAGAGGCTGGCTTGGTGCCCCGCGACGTGTTGCGCCGCATGGGGCAGGCCGGGCTGCTGGGCCTGATGTTCGAGGAGGCCTACGGCGGCGGCGGCGCCGACGCGATGACCAACCTGGTCTTCGCCGAAGCGCTCTCCCAAGCCACCTTTGCAGGCTTCATCATCACGGTGCTGGTGCACACCGACATGGCCGGGCCGCACCTGCACCACGCGGGCAATGCCGCGCAGAAGGCCAGATACATGCCCGGTGTGACGTTGGGCGAGCTGATCACCGCGGTGGGCATCACCGAGCCGGGCGCCGGCTCCGACGTGGCGGGCATCCGCACCACGGCGCGCCGCGAGGGCGACGAATGGGTGCTCAACGGAACCAAGATGTTCATCACCAACGGCGTGCACGCCAACCTGTACTTTGTCGCGGCCAAGAGCGGGCCGGGCAAGCGCGAGGTGTCGATGTTCATCGTCGAAAAAGGCACGCCCGGCTTCAGTGTGGGCCGCGCGCTCAAGAAGACCGGCTGGCTGTCGTCCGACACCGCCGAGCTGGTGTTTGACAACGTGCGCATCCCGGCCGGCAACCTGCTGGGCGAGGAGGGCAAGGGCTTCTACTCGGTCATGAAGAACTTCCAGACCGAGCGCATCGCGCTGGCGGCCATGGCCGTGGGCCACTGCACCCAGGCGATCCGGTTGACGCTGGACTACGTGCGCCAGCGCCAGGCCTTTGGCGGCCCGCTGTGGAACCAGCAGACCATCCGCCAGCGACTGTCGATGCTCGATGCCAAGACCCGCGCCGCACGTGCCTTCCTGTACCAGTGCGCCTGGCGCGTGACACAGGGGCAGGACATCGTGCAGGACGTCTCGATGCTGAAAGCGCTGACCGGTGAACTCGTCAACGAAGTGGTGATGACCTGCCAGCAGTTCCATGGCGGCATGGGGTTCATCCGCGAAACCGCCATCGAGCGCCTGTGGCGCGATGCGCGCGTACTGGGCATCGGCGGCGGCGCCACCGAGGTGATGCTTGAAGAAGTGGCCAAACGTTACTGAGGTTACCCACCATCATGAGTGAATCCGTGCTTGACATCCGCCGACCCTCGCCCCATGTGGCCGAGGTCTGGCTCAACCGTCCCGAGGTGCGCAACGCGTTCAACGACGGCGTGATCGCCGCGCTGACCGAGGCCTTCACCCGCCTGAACCAGGACACCGAGCTGCGCGTGGTGGTGCTGGCCGGTCATGGCAAGGCCTTCTGCGCCGGTGCCGACCTGAACTGGATGCGCGCCATGGCCGACTACAGCTGGGACGAGAACCGCGCCGACGCCGGCAAGCTGGCCCAGATGCTCTGGACGCTGGACCAGTGCCCGGTGCCGGTCATCGGCCGGGTGCACGGCGACTGCTACGCCGGCGGCATGGGGCTGGCCTCGGTCTGCGACGTGCTGGTGGCCTCGGACAACGTCACTTTCTGCCTGTCGGAAGCGCGCCTGGGCCTGCTGCCGGCCACCATCGCGCCCTACGTGGTGCGCGCCATGGGCGAGCAGGCCGCGCGGCGTTGGTTCACCACGGCCGAGCGCTTCAGCGCCGCCCAGGGGCATGCGATGGGCTTCGTGCACGAGCTGTGCGCACCCGATGAGATCGACGCGCGGGTCGCTGCGCTGGTGGCCACGCTGGTGGCCAACGGTCCCGCGGCGGTGCGCGCCTGCAAGCAGCTGGTGCGCGACGTGGCCGGCCGGCCGATCGACGCCGCGCTGCGCGATGAAACCGCGCGCCGCATCGCCGACATCCGCGCCAGCACCGAAGGGCGCGAGGGCGTGCAGTCGTTCCTGGGCAAGCGAGCGCCGAACTGGCTGGCGGCCTGAACGCCGCGCAACGCAAAGAGTCCCGTATGGAACCCCTCTGGCAAAGCATCGTCCGGGTCCTGCATGGCGCCGGCATTCATCTGGACGCTGGTGTGCCGGCGCCGGTGGAGGCCGCGGCCGGCCAGGCGGGCGCTGCGATGGATCTGCCCGCGCTGATCGCGCTGGCGGCGGCGCTGGGCTGGGCCAGCGGCTTTCGCCTGTATGCCGTGGTGTTCCTGGTGGGTGCGGCCGGTCAGCTGGGCTGGGTCGCGTTGCCGCCGGGACTGGCCGTGTTGCAGCATCCCGCCATGCTGATCGCCAGTGGCGTGATGCTGTCGGTCGAGTTCTTCGCCGACAAAATCCCGGGCGTCGACTCGTTGTGGGATCTCATACAAAGCGTCATCCGCATCCCGGCCGGGGCCGCGCTGGCGGCTGCGGCCCTCGGGGCAGACAGTGCCACCACCACCGTCATCGCCGCGCTGCTGGGCGGCACGCTGGCGGCTTCGTCGCAGGCAGCCAAGACAACCACGCGCGCGGCCATCAACACCTCGCCCGAGCCCTTCTCCAATCTGTTGGCCAGCCTGTTCGAGGACGGGCTGGTCGTCGCCGCGCTGTGGCTGGCCATGACCCATCCCCTGGTGTTCGGCATCGCCCTGCTGGTGGCCGTGCTCCTGATGGCGGTGCTCACCGTCACCCTGTTCAAGTTCCTGCGGGCGGCGTGGCGCCGTCTCGAAACGTTCCTTTCCGGTTCACAGAAGGCTGTCTGATGTTTCACAAAATCCTGATCGCAAACCGTGGCGAAATCGCCTGCCGTGTCGCGGCCACCGCACGCCGCATGGCCATCCACACCGTCGCGGTGTACTCCGACGCCGACGCGCACGCCAAGCACGTGGCGGCCTGCGACGAGTCGGTCCACATCGGCGGCAATGCGCCCAAAGAGAGCTACCTGCGCTGGGAGCGCATCATCGAGGCGGCCAAAGCCACCGGCGCCCAGGCGATTCACCCCGGCTACGGATTTCTCAGCGAAAACGAGGACTTTGCCAAGGCTTGCGCGGACGCCGGCCTGGTGTTCATTGGCCCGCCCCCGTCCGCGATCAAGGACATGGGCCTGAAAGCAGAGTCCAAGCAGCTGATGGAGCGCGCCGGCGTGCCACTGGTGCCGGGCTACCACGGCGCCAACCAGGACACCGCGCTGCTGCAGGCCGAGGCGGATCGAATCGGCTATCCGGTGCTGATCAAGGCCAGCGCCGGCGGTGGCGGCAAGGGCATGCGTGCGGTAGACAAGGCCGAGGATTTCCTGGCGGCGTTGGCGAGCTGCCAGCGCGAGGCGAAAAACAGCTTCGGTGACGAAGCGGTCCTGGTCGAAAAATACGTGCAGCGCCCGCGGCACATCGAGATCCAGGTGTTCGGTGACACCCACGGCAACTACGTCTACCTGTTCGAGCGCGACTGCTCGGTGCAGCGCCGTCATCAGAAGGTGCTGGAAGAAGCGCCGGCACCCGGCATGAGCCCGGAGATGCGCGCCCAGATGGGCCTGGCGGCGGTGGCGGCGGCGCGCGCGGTCAGGTACGTTGGCGCGGGAACGGTGGAGTTCATCGTCGAGCAGCGACCAGATGGCGCGATGAACTTTTTCTTCATGGAGATGAACACCCGGCTGCAGGTGGAACACCCGGTGACCGAAGCCATCACCGGCCAGGATCTGGTGGAGTGGCAGCTGCGCGTGGCCGCCGGCGAGCCATTGCCGCTGACGCAAGACGAGCTGAAGATCCACGGCCACGCGATCGAGGCACGCATCTGCGCCGAGAACCCCGACAACAACTTTCTGCCAGCCACCGGCACGCTGCAGGTGTACCGCTTGCCCGATTGCGTCGAGTTCCTGCCGCCGCAGGTGGGCGGTGTCGGTGCGCGCGGTGGCCAGGACGTGCGCGTCGATTCCGGCGTGCGCGAGGGCGACACCATCAGCCCTTTCTACGACTCGATGGTGGCCAAGCTCATCGTGCATGGCGACACCCGCGAGCAGGCGCTTGCGCGACTGGACGAGGCCCTGGCCGAGACCCGCATCGTGGGCCTGGCGACCAACGTCCAGTTCCTTCGCCACGTGGCGGGCAGCCGCTCGTTCAGCCAGGCCGACCTGGACACGGCGCTGATCCCGCGCGAGGCCTCGGTGCTGTTCAAACAGGAAAAAGTCGGCGTTCAGCTGGCCGTGGCCGCCGCGGTGGCGCAGACGTTGCTGACCGATCGTGCCGGCGAGGGGGCGGATCCGTTCAGCCGGCGCGACAGCTGGCGTTCGCACGGTGCGGCCAACCGCCGCTTCGACTTCGAGTTCAAGGGCGAGCGCCTGATCGCGCAGCTGATCAGCGGGCACGACGGCGTGCTGAACCTGGCGGTGGGCGAGGCCAGTGGCCCGCTGGTGTTCAAGGCGCTGGCCGGCGGGCGGATCGACCTGCTGTTCGCGGGCCAGCGCCGCACGGTGCAGACCTGGCAACGCGGCGAGACGGTCCATGTCTTCTGCGAGTCGGGCGCGACCCAGATCGTCGAGATCGATGCGCTGGCCCACGCGGGCGATTCGGCCGTGGAAGGCGGTCGCCTGACGGCACCGATGCCGGGCAAGGTGGTGTCGTTCTCGGTCAAGGTGGGCGACAAGGTGCGCATCGGCCAGGCGCTGGCCGTCATGGATGCGATGAAGATGGAACACACCATCGCGGCACCCGCCGACGGGGTGGTGGCCGAACTGCTTTACGCGCCGGGCGACCAGGTGGCCGAGGGGGCGGAGCTGCTGAAGCTGGCCGCCGGGTGAAAGCGAGGCCGGTGCGCCGGGTGTCGTTCGGGGCTCTGACGCGTGGGCGCGGTGCCAGAATGCCGACATGAAGTTGCTGGTCTGTTTTTCCGGCACCCGGCCGGACCCCTGGATCGACGGCCTGCGGGCCGCGCTGCCCGGGGCTTCGGTGTCCGCCTGGACGCCGGGCGCGCCACCCGCCGATTACGCGGTGGTCTGGACGCCGCCCCAGGCCCTGCTGGATGAGCAGCCGGGGCTCAAGGCCGTGTTCAACATCGGGGCCGGCGTCGATGCGCTGATGGCGCTGCGCCTGCCGCCATCGGCGCGGGTGGTGCGCCTGGACGATGCCGGAATGTCGGTCCAGATGGCCGAATACGTGTGCCATGCGGTGATCCGGCACTTCCGCGAATTCGATGGCTACGAGGCCGATGTGCGCCAGGGCCGCTGGACGTTTCGCAAGCCGCGCAACCGCACCGACTGGCCGGTCGGCGTGATGGGGCTGGGCGTGCTGGGCTCGCGCGTGGCGCAGGCGCTGCGCGAGTTCGAGTTTCCGGTCAACGGCTGGAGCCGATCGGCACACGCCATCGAGGGCGTGCGGACTTACGCCGGACCCGCGCAGTTCCATGCCTTTCTGGCCGCCAGCCGCGTGCTGGTCAACCTGCTGCCGCTGACGCCCCAGACCGCCGGCATCCTCAACCGCGACACGCTCTCGCGCCTGCTGCCGGGCGCCTTTGTCATCAACGTGGCGCGCGGGGCGCACCTGGTGGACGAGGACCTGCTCGCGCTGCTCGGCAGTGGTCAGGTCGCCGGCGCCACGCTCGATGTGTTCCATACCGAGCCGCTTCCGCAAGGCCATCCGTTCTGGAACCACCCGAGGATCACCGTGACGCCCCACACCTCGGCGCGCACGCTGCGCGACGAGAGCATCGCCCAGATCGCCGGGAAAATCCGCGCCCTGGAGCGCGGCGAACCGATAACCGGTATCGTCGAGCCCGAGCGCGGCTATTGAGGCGGAACACGAATCTGCCCTTCCCCCACGGAACCCAGGCCCGCGCCAGAACACCAACCGAGAACGTACACATGACCCTCCCCACCCGCGTCCGCATCATCGACGTCGGCCCGCGCGACGGCCTGCAGAACGAAAAACAGCCGGTGCCGTCGGACATCAAGATTGAACTGGTGCACCGCCTGCAGGCAGCCGGCCTGAAGGAAATCGAAGTCACGAGCTATGTGTCGCCCAAGTGGGTACCGCAGATGGCCGACAACCACGCGGTCATGGCCGGCATCACGCGCCATCCGGGCGTGCGTTATTCGGTGTTGACGCCCAACCTGAAGGGCTTCGAGGCCGCCGTGGCCGACCGCCCCGACGAGATCGTCGTGTTCGGCGCGGCCAGCGAGGCGTTCAGCCAGAAGAATATCAATTGCTCCATTGCCGAGAGCATCGAGCGCTTCGCGCCCGTGGTCGCGGCCGCGCGCGCGGCGGGCATCGCCGTGCGCGGCGCGATGAGCTGCACCGTCGGCTGTCCCTACGAGGGCGCCATCGCCCCCGAGCGCGTGGGCTACCTCGCCGGCCTGATGAAAGGCATCGGTGTCGAGCGCGTGGACGTGGCCGACACCATCGGCGTTGGCACGCCGCGCACCGTGCGGGCTGCGTTCGATGCGACGCTCCGTCACTTCGACATCGACCAGGTCTCGGGGCATTTTCACGACACCTATGGCCAGGCGCTCGCCAACACCCTGGCGGCGCTGGAGATGGGCGTCTGGAACTTCCAGTCGTCCGTGGCCGGTCTCGGGGGCTGTCCCTATGCGAAGGGCGCCACCGGCAACGTGGCTACCGAAGACCTCGTCTTCATGCTGAACGGCATGGGCATCGAGACCGGCATCGACCTGGACCGGCTGGTGGACGCGGGTGCCTTCATCAGCGAGGTCTTGCAGCGCAGGCCGAACTCCCGTGCGGCCACGGCGATCCTGAACAAGCGCCTCGCGTGATGTCGGCGGCCGAAACCGGAACCCTTCCCGAGGGCGTGCAGCGGGTTGCCGAAGCCTTGCGCACGGCCGGTCACCCGCACGCGCCGGTGGTGCTCGACGACGCGGCGCGCACCGCCCAGCAGGCGGCCGACGCGCTGGGCGTCACCGTGGGCCAGATTGCCAAGAGCATCATCTTCCGTCGCCGGCAGGACGATGCCGCGGTGCTGGTGATCACTTCGGGCGACCGGCGCGTCGATGAAAAAAAGGTGGCGGCGCTGGTGGGCAGGATCGGCCGTGCCGATGCCGAGTTCGTCAAGGCGCGCACCGGCTTCACCATCGGCGGCGTGTCGCCGGTGGGGCATGCCACGCCACCGGTCACGCTGATCGACCGCGAACTGTTCCGCTTCGACGAGATCTGGGCGGCGGCCGGTCATCCGCACGGCGTGTTCAAGCTGTGTCCGCAGGACCTGGTGGCGCTTACCGGGGCGCCGGTGGCGGACGTGGATCAGCCGGTTCAGCCCTCATGAATGCTTCCAAAAACATAGCTGTCCGTGCCCGGCTGGTGCTGGGAAATGCCGAGAATGTGCCATCACCGTGCGTTTCCGTGTGCCGCATGAACCCCCGCAGCGGCCTGTGCGAGGGTTGCGCGCGCACGCTCGACGAAATCGCGCGCTGGAGCATGATGGCCGAAGGCGACCGGCGCGCGGTCTGGGTGCGCATCGAGCAGCGGGCCGGCGCCCGCCAGGAGACCTTGTCATGAAACACATCGAGTTCTACCTGGACTTCATCTCGCCCTACGCCTACCTCGCGTTCGAAGCGCTGCCCCAGGCGCTGATCGGCCTGAGCTACCGCGTGACGCACAAGCCGGTGCTGTTCGCCGCGCTGCTCAAGCACCATGGTCAGCTCGGACCGGCGGAGATCGCACCCAAGCGCGACTGGACCTACCGCCAGGTGGCCTGGCTCGCCCACACGAACCGCATCGATCTGCAACTGCCCGCCAGCCACCCCTTCAATCCGTTGGGGCTGCTGCGCCTGGCCGTGGCCTGCGACGCGGGCGGCGAGCCGAACCGGTATGTCTGCGAAACCATCTTCCGCCACGTGTGGCGCGGCGGCGAAGAGGCGGCCGACCCGGCGCGCCTGGAGGCCCTGACCCGCCATCTTGCGCCGGAGCGCCCGCCGCAGGATGCCGCCGTCAAGGCGCAGTTGCAGGCGCACGGCGAGCAGGCGCTGGCCCGCGGGCTGTTCGGTGTGCCGTCCTTCGTGGTTGACGACAAGGTGTTCTGGGGCTTCGACGCCCTTCCGATGCTGGCCGGCTACCTGCGTGGCGACCCCTGGTTCGACACGGGCTGGGACGTGCCTGCAAGGGTGGCGCAAGGCATCCGGCGTTGAATGGTCGGGTTCGTTCAAGGGCACCCGCAGGGTGCCAGACCCCATGCCCAATGCCTTCAATTTCTCCGCGTCTCCCTTTGATTGCCTGAACCCCGACGAGCAGCGACTGGTCCGCGACAGCGTCGATGTGGTCTATTTTCCCGAGGGCGAAACGATCCTCGAAGTTGGCACGGCACCCACCCACCTGTTTGTCATCATCAAAGGCTTTGTGAGCCAGTTGGAGGGCAACGAGGTCACCACCACCTACGCGCCGGATGACTGCTTCGATGGCCGGGGGCTGGTGGCCGGCAAGGTCAGCAGCCGGTTCGTGGCTGCCGAGGAGGTGGTGGCCTACCAGTTGGCCAAGCAGGCGGTCAGCGACCTGATCGCATCCAACGCGACCTTCGGCGCGTTGCTGTTCTCCGATCTCAGCAACAAGCTCAGCGCGCTGTCGGAGCGCAAGAACCAGCACGAGCTGCAGTCCCTGACCATGGCGCGCGTGGACGAGGCCTTCCTGCGCCCCGCCCATTTCGTCGACGCCACCACCGACATCCTGTCGGTCGTGAAAGTGTTCCAGGCCCACCGAACGTCCAACGTGCTGGTGCGCGATGACCGGTCGCAACCGCCGCGGCTCGGCATCTTTACCGCCACCGCGCTGCAGCGGGCGATCCTCGATGGCCGGCCGCTGGACCAGCTCGCGGTGGGCGAGTTGTCCACGTTCTCGCTGATCAGGGTGCAGCCGTCGGACCAGTTGGGCGACGCGATGGCCATGATGCTGCAGCGCCGCGTGCACCGGGTGGTGGTGGCCGACGGTGACCGGATTCTGGGCGTGCTGGAAGCGCTGGACCTGTTCAGCTTCCTCGCCAACCAGTCACACATGATCACGGTGCTGATCGAGGAAGCCAAAGACCTTGCCGGGCTGAGCCAGGCGGCCGCGCGCATCACCCGCATGATCGCGTTGTTACACCGGGGCGGCTCGCGGGTCAACCTGATCGCCCGCTTGGTGCAGCAGCTCAATGCGCGCCTGTTCGAACGGGCCTGGCGCCTGATCGCGCCAGCCGACCTGGTGGCCAACAGCTGCCTGTTCGTCATGGGCAGCGAGGGCCGTGGCGAACAACTGCTCAAGACCGACCAGGACAACGGCCTCGTCCTGCGCGACGGCTACGAGCCCCCCGTCGATCTGCAGGCGATCTGCGAGCGGTTCTCGGCCACGTTGGGCGACTTCGGGTACCCGGAGTGCCCGGGCCGTGTCATGGTGAACAACACGCAATGGCGCAAAGGGGCCGGCGAGTTTGCGCAGATGGTGCGTCAGTGGCTGATCATGCCGGACGGCGACAGCCTGATGAACCTGGCCATCTTCATGGACGCCCACGCGGTGTGCGGCGACGCCCACCTGCTGGAAGACGTGCAGGGCGCGTTGATGAAGCTGGCGACCGACAACGATGCGATGCTGAACCGTTTTGCCGCCGCGATCGACGCGTTCGGCAGCAGCACCGGGTGGTGGAACCGTCTTCTGGGTCTGGGCGAAGACGAGCAGCGGCTCAACCTCAAGAAGGAGGGCATTTTCCCGCTGGTGCACGGCGTGCGCAGCCTGGCGCTGGCCCATCGGGTCACAGAGACCAGCACCGCCGGGCGCATCACGGCGCTGGTGGCCGGCGGACACCTCGCCGCCGACATGGGCGCCGACCTGACGGACAGCCTGCATTTCTTCATGGGACTCAGGCTCAAGGCCGGCCTGGCCGAACTGGACACCGGCAAGCCAGTCACCGGCGCCGTCGACCTCGCACGGCTCAGCAGCCTGGACCGCGATCTGCTCAAGGACACGTTGGGCGTGGTCAAACGGTTCAAGGCCTTGCTGCGGCACCGGTTCCACCTCGAGGGAGCCCGATGACCGCCGGTCTCCCGTCGCCGCGCTGGCTTGACGCGATCAAGCGCGAATGGAAGCTGTACCACCTGGGCTTGCCCGAGTTCCGGTACATGTTCGAGCCGCCGCCCGACAACGAGTGGGTCTCGCTCGACTGCGAGACCACCGGCCTGAACGTGCGCACCGACGAGATCGTCTCCATCGGCGCGGTGCGCATCGTGGGCAACCGCATCATGACGAGCGAGCGGTTGGAGTTGCTGGTCCGCCCCGAGCGCGGCGTGTCGGCCGACAGCGTGCGCATTCATCGCCTGCGCGAGCGCGACCTGGCCCAGGGTTTGCCGATCGACGAGGCTCTGAAGCGGCTCATGCGTTTCATTGGCAGCCGGCCGCTCGTGGGTTACTACCTGGAATTTGACCTGGCCATGATCAACAGGGCCCTGTTTCCGATGCTTGGCCAGGGGCTGCCTCAGCCGGCGATCGAGGTGTCGTCGCTGTACTACGACTACAAGTTTCGACAGTTGCCCGCTTACCAGCAGCAGTCCAACGCGCCGATCGACCTGCGGTTCGCAACCTTGATGAACGACCTGGGGCTGCCCGTTCGCGATGCGCACGACGCTGTCAACGACGCCGTCATGGCGGCGCTGGCCTTCATCAAACTGCGGCATCTGCGAGCCCACTGATACGGATTCGCCTTCAAACGTATTACTTCGTTGCTTCGCCTCGCCGTGCTACAGCACTGTCTTCGGCTTCGCGCCTTGTTCTACGCTTGAATGCAAACCCGTATGAGAAACAACGCCCGCTTCAGGGGGAACAAAAAAACCGGGCCTTGGCCCGGTTTTTTGTTGGCCGTGCGGGCGGATGCCCGCACCGCGTCGGGTGGCGGATCAGTGTCCCGATGCGCCGGCCGCGCCCAGGCCGGTTTCGGAGCGAACCTGCTGCGCGGGGAACGCGGCACGCTCCCTGGCTGCATTCGGGCTGCGATCCAGGATGGAGAACAGCCAGATGCCCACGAAGCCGATGGTCATCGAGAACAGGGCCGGCGAGGTGTAGGGGAACAGGGCCGAGCCTTTGGGGTTGCCCAGGGTGGCTTCCCACACCGACGGCGACACCACGGTCAGCGCCACCGACGAGATCAGGCCCAGGAAGCCGCCGATGACGGCGCCCTTGGTGGTGCAGTCCTTCCAGAGCACCGACATGAACAGCACCGGGAAGTTGGCCGAAGCCGCAATGGCGAAGGCCAGCGACACCATGAACGCGATGTTCTGCTTCTCGAAGGCGATGCCCAGTGTCACCGCCAGAACGCCCAAAGCCAGGGTCGTGGCGCGAGACACCTTCAGTTCAGAGGCGCTGTCGGCCTTGCCCTTCTTGATCAATGTGGCGTAAATGTCGTGGGAAACGGCCGAAGCGCCCGACAGCGTCAGGCCAGCCACCACGGCGAGGATGGTCGCAAAGGCCACGGCCGAGATGAAGCCGAAAAACACATTGCCGCCGACCGACTTGGCCACCAGCACGGCGGCCATGTTGGCCGTGCCCGCGCCGCCCTTGATGACGCCCTTGGCGACATCGGAGAACTCGGGGTTGGTCAGCACCAAGGTGATCGCGCCGAAGCCGATGATGAAGATCAGAACATAGAAGTAGCCGATCCAGGTGGTGGCCCAGAACACCGACTTGCGGGCCTCTTTGGCATCGGGCACTGTGAAGAAGCGCATCAGGATGTGGGGCAGGCCGGCGGTGCCGAACATCAGCGCCATGCCGAAGGAGATGGCCGAGATCGGATCCTTCACGAAACCGCCCGGGCCCATGATGGACAGGCCCGCCTTCGCGGCCTCCTCTGGGGTCTTGCCGGTATTGCCGGCGATCGCTGTGCGCACTTCCACGCCCTTGGCGAACAGCGCTTCGGGGCTGAAGCCATATTGCGCCAGCACCATGAACGCCATGAACGTCACGCCCGAGAGCAGCAGGCAGGCCTTGATGATCTGAACCCAGGTGGTCGCGGTCATGCCGCCGAACAGCACGTAGACCATCATCAGTGCGCCGACGATCACCACCGCCATCCAGTAGTCCAGGCCAAAGAGCAGCTTGATCAACTGGCCGGCGCCCACCATCTGGGCGATCAGGTAGAAGGCCACCACCACCAGCGTGCCGGAAGCGGCGAACGCGCGGATCGGCCCCTGTTGAAAGCGGTATCCCGCCACGTCGGCGAAGGTGAACTTGCCCAGGTTGCGCAGGCGTTCGGCCATCAGGAACGTGATGACGGGCCAGCCGACCAGGAAGCCGATGGAGTAGATCAGGCCGTCGTAGCCGGTGGCCATCACGGCCGCGGAAATGCCCAGGAACGAGGCGGCCGACATGTAGTCGCCCGCGATCGCCAGACCGTTCTGGAACCCGGTGATGCCGCCGCCGCCGGTGTAGAAGTCGGCTGCCGACTTGGTCTTCGCGGCCGCCCATTTGGTGATGTACAAGGTGCCGGCCACGAACAGGCCGAACATGATGATCGCGGTCCAGTTGGTGTCCTGCTTGGCGGCTTGGCCGACGTCGCCGCCGGCCGCGTGGGCCATGCCGGCAGCCAGCAAGGCCAGCAGCGAGGCCAGGATGAGGGAGGTCTTTTTCATTTGGAGGCGTCCTTCAGGATGTCCTTGGTCAGCTGGTCGAACTCGCCGTTGGCGCGACGCACGTAGATGCCGGTGATCACGATCGTGAAAACGATCACGCCCATGCCGATGGGGATGCCCAAGGTGGTGACGCCGGCGCCGACGGGCTGGGCCAGGAAGGGCTTGTTGAACGCGATCAGCGCGATGTAGCCGTAGTACACGACCATCATCAGCAGCGTCAGGAGCCAGCCGAAGCTGCTCCGCTTTTTCCGAAGTTCCTGGTATTTCGGGTTCTTCTGGATCTTGTCGACCACCGGATCACTCATGTGGGTCTCCTCAGGGTTGATTGAAACGAAAGGCAAAAAAATATGTGCGCCAAGCACATTGCGAGGATTTTGTAAATCAGGACTGACCATGCCCTTACGGTGGTGCGGAAATTTTGCGCTGCAACAAAAACAACAGGTGGGCGGACCCGATGGACTAGGACTTACCCCTAGAACATCCGGCTCGTCGAGTTGTTTGATGCCCCTGAAACCACACCATTTTTTGCATCGGGAAATGGGGTGTCAGGGTTATCACGGAGATCGTAAGAATGCGTACAGCCAGCTGTAAGGAAGTGCAAGAAAACCGTCAGATTGAGGTCAGTCCCTCTCTCGATAGTCCGCCGCAGGCACCGGCTCGGGTGTCCTCCCCATGAACCAACTGGAGACAATTTCATGAGAAGCTCACAAACAGCAGCCGTCGCTCAGCGACCGATGACGCCGGAGGAACGCAAGGTCATCTTCGCGTCCTCGCTCGGCACCGTGTTCGAGTGGTACGACTTTTACCTGTACGGCTCGCTGGCGGCCATCATCGCCAAACAATTCTTCAGCGGCCTCGATGAAGGATCGGCCTTCATCTTCGCGCTGCTGGCCTTCGCCGCCGGTTTCATCGTGCGGCCGTTCGGCGCACTGGTGTTCGGGCGCCTCGGCGACATGATCGGTCGCAAGTACACCTTCCTGGTCACCATTTTGATCATGGGTCTGTCGACCTTCATCGTCGGCATCCTGCCCACCTATGCCAGCATCGGCGTGGCCGCCCCGGTGATCCTGATCTGCCTGCGCCTGTTGCAAGGCCTGGCACTGGGTGGCGAGTACGGTGGCGCCGCCACCTACGTGGCCGAACATGCTCCCCACGGCAAGCGTGGCGCCTATACCTCCTGGATCCAGACCACGGCCACGCTGGGCCTGTTCCTGTCGCTGATGGTGATTCTGGGCACCCGCACCGTGATCGGCGAGGCTGCTTTCGCCGACTGGGGCTGGCGCGTTCCGTTCATCGTCTCGATCCTGCTGCTGGGCGTGTCGGTGTACATCCGCCTGAGCATGAACGAGTCGCCGGCCTTCGCGAAGATGAAGGCCGAGGGCAAGACCTCCAAGGCGCCGCTGTCCGAATCGTTCGGCCAGTGGAAAAACCTCAAGATCGTGCTGCTGGCGCTGTTCGGTCTGACCGCCGGCCAGGCCGTCGTGTGGTACTCGGGCCAGTTCTATGCCCTGTTCTTCCTGACCCAGTCCCTCAAGGTGGACGGCGCCACGGCGAACATCATGGTGGCCGTCTCGCTGATCATCGGCACGCCGTTCTTCATCCTGTTCGGCGCCTGGTCCGACAAGATCGGTCGCAAGCCCATCATCATGGCGGGCTGCCTGCTGGCCGTCGTCACCTACTTCCCGGTGTTCGAAATGCTGACCAAGGCCGCCAACCCGGAACTGCATGCCGCCCAGGCCAAGAACAAGGTGACCGTGACCGCTGATCCGCGCGAGTGCTCGTTCCAGTTCAACCCGACCGGCACGGTCAAGTTCACCAGCTCGTGCGACATCGCCAAGCAGGTGCTGGCTTCCAACTCGGTGAGCTATGACAACATCGCCGGCCCCGCAGGTTCCACCGCGGTGATCCGGATCGGCGAAACCGAAATCCAGGGGTTCACGTCGCGCGGCCTGCCCGCCGCCGAAGCCAAGGCCAAGGACGCCGACTTCCGCAAGGCCGTCGCCGCTGCCCTCAAGGCCGCCGGCTACCCGGCCAAGGCCGACATGGCCAAGTTCGATAAATTGCAGGTTGCGCTGATCCTGACCTACCTCGTGATCCTGGTGACCATGGTGTACGGCCCGATCGCCGCGATGCTGGTGGAAATGTTCCCGACCCGCATCCGCTACACCTCGATGTCGCTGCCCTACCACATCGGCAACGGCTGGTTTGGCGGCCTGCTGCCCACCACCGCGTTCGCGATCGTGGCCCAGACCGGCAACATGTACAACGGTCTCTGGTATCCGATCATCGTGGCCGGCATGACCTTTGTGATCGGCATGTTGTTCGTTCGTGAAACCAAGGACGTCGACATCTACGCCAACGACTGAGGTCGCGTGGTATGGTTCACCCGCGCGTCCCGCGCGGGTGGCTTGAACAGACCCTCCGCGCGAGGGTCTTTTTTTTAAGGAGAAACGTATGTGGAAAATTGCAGTGGGTTTTGCCATCTTTGCGGGCCTGGCCCTGTTCATCCTGAGCAAGGGCGGTGACATTGACATGGGTGGCGAGAAGCATGGCGCGGAGGCGGTGCATGCGCCGGCCGACGCACCTGCGGCAAAAGCCTCTGCCGCTGGAGGCGCAAGTCAGGCAAAATAAGTTTTCAGCCAATATTGGCGCTTGCAGACTGGGGACAATTCAGCATGAAGTACGCCAAGACAGAACTGGGACAGCAGGCCTTGAAAGAGCGCTCGCCCCAGCTGACCTCGCGCCAGCGCTCGGCCATGATCCTGATCGATGGCAAGAAGACGCTGGATCAGGTGCTGGCGGCAACCGCCGGTCTCGGTATTGTCGGCACCGACATCGACCACTTGGTGGCCCTGGGCTTCATCACAGCGGTGGAAGGGGCGGTACCAGCACCTGCCGCGGCCCCGGCTGCCGGTTCTGCACCGGCAGTTGCATCGTCGCCGGTCGTGGTCGCGACCAGCGCGGCACCGCCGCCCGCCGCGCCAGCGGGCCCGAGCAAGTCGGAGATGTTCAGCCTTGCCTGGCCAGTTGCCACGCGTCTTACCGCGACGCTGGGCTTGCGCGGATTCCGTCTCAATGTGGCCGTGGAACGCTGCATGGATTACGACGAGCTGTTGGCCCTTCTGCCCCGGATCACCGAGGCACTGGGCCCGGAAAAAACCCGGGAACTGCGCGAAGCGCTCCGGGTCTGATCGCTGCTGTCCTCAGCGCTTGAACTTGCCGTCGGTCCCGATGATCGACAGGTCGGCAAAGTCCAGCCCGGTGTGGTCCTCGGGGCTGTAGCTGATTTCGAGGCCGCCCAGATCGAATTTCTGCATGCCCTCCAACGCGGTCAGTACCTTCTGCCGTGTCGGGTTGGGCGAGGCACGCCGCAATGCTTCGACCAGCACCTTGGCGCCGGCGTAGCCCTCCAGAATGGCCGGGGAAATTTCGGTGATGCCTTTGGCTTTGGCGGCGTCCAGCGCCTCTTTCACCAAGGCATATGAAAATGACTTTTCGTAAGGAAACACCTGCGTCACGATCACCCCGCGGCTGGCGTCACCCAAGGCCTTGATGAAGCCGGACGACGCGTTGTTCGAAAGCGTCACCACCTGGGCGAGAGAACCGGCCGCGCGTAGCGCCTTGACGCCGTCGGCCACCGCGGTTCCGGATCCGAACCACAGCACCGCTTGTGGCGATGGCTTGGTGATCGCCGGAATGATGGCGGCGTAGTCGGGCTTGGTGCGATCCGCCTTGATCACGGCGACAGCCTTCAGGTTGGCCTTTGCCAGGCCCTTGTTCGCACCCTCCAGCGCGTCGGTGCCGAAAGAGTCGTCCACATGAACGATCGCGATGCGGTCGATGCCCAGCGTGTGCAGATGGGCCACGGCCTTGGCAGCCTCCCGCTGGTAGCTGGATCGGACGTTGAAGATGTAACGATTCACCGGGCTGTGCAGCAACATCGCCCCGGTTGAAGGCGCCACAAGCGCGACGCCGTGTTTTTCCAGCAACGGCATGATGGCTTCGGTATGGGGCGTGCCGCGATTCAGAAACAGCGCCATCACATTCTTTTCGGTGATCAGCGCGTTGGCATTGGCGGCGGCGAGTTTGGGGTCGAACTTGTCATCGAGTGTGATGAGTTCGATTTTTTCGCCGCGAACGCCCCCACGGGCATTGACGCCGTCGATGTAGAGCCGGGCGCCGTCCACGGCTTCCTTGACGGTGGCGGCTACCGGGCCGGTCAGGCCGACGGTCTGGCCGATCAGGATCTGGGCCTGCGCAGCGCCTGCGGAAAGGGCTGCGGCGACCAGAATCCAGTTTTTCATCCATTTCATGGCCTGTCCTCCTTGGGCCTGACAGTGTAAGAAGAAATCGGGTTCCGATTGTTCGTGGTTCTACGTGTCTGTCGTCCGATGGAGCGATGCCCTCATTCGACGCAACCGCAAACCAAGCGCCTAGAATCTTCCGCCTCCTTCCATAAAGAATCGCCATGTCCCAGGGAACCATCCGCATCCGCGGCGCGCGCCAGCACAACCTCAAGAACCTGGATCTGGACATTCGCACCGGCGAGCTGACCGTGGTCACCGGCCCCAGCGGTTCGGGCAAGTCGAGCCTGGTGTTCGACACGCTGTACGCCGAGGGTCAGCGCCGGTATGTCGAAACCTTCAGCGCCTACGCCCGCCAGTTTCTGGACCGCATGGACAAACCCGCGGTCAACAAGGTAGAGGGCGTGCCTCCCGCGATTGCCATCGACCAGACCAATCCGGTGCGCTCGTCCCGCTCCACCGTCGGCACGATGACGGAGCTCAACGACCACCTCAAGTTGCTGTTCGCACGCGCCGGCCAGCTGTTCGACCGGCAGACCGCGTTACCGGTACGGCACGACACGCCCGAAACCATCTACGCGGAGTTGAAGGCGCGCGCTCAGGCCTTCGCCGTCACATCCGATCCGCGCCTGGTCCTGACCTTCCCGGTGGAACTGCCTGCCGGCACGCCGCCCGAGCAGATCGAGCAGTGGCTTTCGGCGAGCGGGTTCACCAAGGTGCAGGCCGAACGCGAAGAGGTTCGTCCCGTCGGGCCGCGCACGAGCGCCGTGCCGGGCCGCCCCAAACAAGTGAACGCCCCCTCGGGGGGCAGCGAACCACGCGCAGCGGGGAGCGTGGGGGTGGTGAAGGTGCTGGACGTGGTGGCGGACCGGTTCCGGATCGGCACCGTGGAGAAATCCCGCGCCATCGAAGCCATCGAGGTGGCGCTCAAGCGGGGTGGGGGGCGGCTGAATGTGTACTGCCTGCCAGAAGGCGGTGAGCGCCCCGGCGCCGGGCCGTCCCAAGCCGGGGCAGCCCCCTCGGGGGGCAGCGAACCACGCGCAGCGGGGAGCGTGGGGGCCTTTGATCTGTGGCGCTTCTCCACCGGTCTGCATTGCCCGGAGAGTGACCAACGTTACACCGACCCGATTCCGTCG
This sequence comes from Burkholderiaceae bacterium, assembly GCA_046348065.1. GTDB lineage: Bacteria > Pseudomonadota > Gammaproteobacteria > Burkholderiales > Burkholderiaceae_C > Skiveiella. The sequence goes on along the minus strand of JAXMFA010000004.1, from coordinate 170,862 downwards.
ATGTTCTCGTTCAATTCCGCCGTCGGCGCTTGCGAGGCCTGCCGCGGCTTCGGCCGGGTCATCGGGGTGGACTATGGGCTGGTGATTCCAGACGACAAGCGCACCCTACGCGTCGGCGCCATCAAACCCTTCCAGACACCAGCCTGGGCCGAGTGCCAGGATGACCTGATGCGCCATGCCGAAACCGCCGGCATTCCGCGCGACACGCCCTGGAATCGGCTGACGCCCGAACAGCGCCACTGGGTGATCCATGGTGTGCCCGATTACAAGGAAGGCCAGTGGAGCAAGCGTTGGTACGGCGTGAAGCGCTTCTTTGCCTACCTGGAGACCAAGGCCTACAAGATGCACATCCGGGTGCTGCTGTCCAAGTACCGCAGCTACACGCCCTGCGACACCTGCGGCGGCGCGCGCCTCAAGACCGAGAGCTTGCTGTGGCGCATTGGCAGCAACGAAGAAGCCGATGCCCTGCTGGACCCTGCGGCAAGATTCCTGCCGCAAGGCGTGGACTGGTCGCGCGCACAGATCGAAGCGCTGCCCGGCCTGTGTCTGCACGACCTGATGTTGATGCCCATCGAGCGGCTGCGGCGCTTCTTCGACGGCATGAACCTATCCGCCGGCGGCGACAGTGCGCAGGCGCAGGCGCTCAAGCTGCTGCATGAGGAGATCACCACCCGCCTGCGCTACCTGTGCGACGTGGGCATCGGCTACCTCACGCTGGACCGCCAGAGCCGCACACTCAGCGGCGGCGAGGTGCAGCGCATCAACCTGACCACCGCGCTGGGTACCTCGCTGGTCAACACGCTGTTTGTGCTGGACGAGCCCAGCATCGGCCTGCACCCGCGCGATATGGACCGCATCACCCGGGCCATGCAGCGGCTGCGCGACGCCGGCAACACGCTGGTGGTGGTGGAACACGACCCGGCGGTGATGCTGACCGCCGACAGGGTGATCGACATGGGCCCCGGCCCCGGCGAGCGCGGCGGCCGGATCGTGTTCGACGGCACACCCGACGCGCTGCGCGGCGCCGACACCCTGACCGGTGCGTATCTCGGCGCGCGCAAGCAGGTGGGCATGGGCCTGCGCCGCATGGTGACGGACAACACGCCGCGCCTGATTCTGGAGGGCGCGCGCGAGCACAACCTGCGCGACCTGACGGTGGATTTCCCGCTGCAACGCCTGGTCACGGTGACCGGGGTCAGCGGCTCGGGCAAATCCAGCCTGATCCAGGACGTGCTGGCGCCCGCGCTGCTGCGTCACTTCGGCAAGGCCACCGAGACCCCCGGCGCACACGACCGCCTGCTGGGCGCCGACCACCTGGCCGACGTGGTGTTCGTGGACCAGTCGCCCATCGGCAAGACGGCGCGCTCGAACCCAGTGAGTTATGTCGGCGCCTGGGACGCGATCCGCGAGATCTTCGCCACCGCGCCGCTGTCGCGCCAGCGCGGCTACACCGCCAGCAAGTTCAGCTTCAACAGCGGGGACGGGCGCTGCCCCACCTGCGGCGGCTCGGGCTTCGAACATGTGGAGATGCAGTTCCTCAGCGACGTCTACCTGCGCTGCCCGGACTGCAACGGCCGGCGCTACCGGCCCGAGATCCTGGAGATCACCATGGAACGACAGGCGCTGGGCATGGTGCATCCCCGGGTGCTGAACGTGGCCGATGTGCTGGACCTCACCGTCAGCGAGGCCGCCGCCCTGTTCGCGCACGACCGCGACGTGATCCGCGCGCTGCAGCCCATCGTCGACGTGGGGCTGGAATACGTGAAACTGGGCCAGCCGGTGCCCACGCTGTCGGGCGGCGAGGCGCAGCGGCTCAAACTAGCCGGCTTTCTGGCCGACGCGGCAAAGACTGGCTCCGCGTCGCGCCAGCCGACGGCCCGCAAAGGCACGCTGTTCCTGTTCGACGAGCCCACCACCGGGCTGCATTTCGACGACATCGCCAAGCTGATGCGCGCGCTGCGCAAGCTGCTGGAAGCCGGGCACTCGCTGATCGTGATCGAGCACAACCTGGACGTGATCCGTGCCAGCGACTGGCTGATCGATCTCGGCCCCGAAGGCGGCGACGGCGGCGGCCAGCTGGTGGCCGAAGGCACGCCGGACGACCTGCGCCAGCACCCCGCCTCCCACACCGGTGCCGCGCTGCGCGCCTACGACCAGGCGCTGGGCGCGGGGGTGCGGACCGTGCAGGAATCTGCATCACTCCTGAAATCAGAGCAGAAAAGCACCTTTTCACGCTGGGTAGATGGCAATAATTCCATCGAAATCGTCCACGCCCGCGAACACAACCTGAAAAACCTCAGCGTGGACATTCCCCGCGGCAAGTTCAGCGTTATCACCGGTGTCAGCGGGTCGGGCAAGAGCACCCTGGCCTTCGACATCCTGTTCAACGAAGGCCAGCGCCGTTATCTGGAGAGCCTGAACGCCTACGCCCGCAGCATCGTGCAGCCGGCCGGCCGCCCCGAGGTCGACGCGGTCTACGGCATTCCGCCGACGGTGGCCATCGAACAGCGCCTGTCACGCGGCGGGCGCAAGAGCACGGTGGGCACCACCACCGAGGTCTGGCATTTCCTGCGCCTGCTGTACGTGAAGCTGGGCACGCAGCACTGCGTGCACGACGGCGCGGCCGTGCTGCCGCAGACACCCGACCGCATCGCCGCGCAGCTGATGACGCGCTTCAGCGGCCAGCACATCGGCCTGCTCGCGCCGCTGGTCATGAACCGCAAGGGCGTCTACACCGAACTGGCCGACTGGGCGCGCCCGCGCGGCTACACCCACCTGCGCGTGGACGGCCACTTTCTGCCGACCACCGGTTTCCCGCGCATCGACCGCTTCAAGGAACACACCATCGAACTGCCCGTGCTCAGCCTCGACGTCCGGCCGGAAAACGAAGCCGCGCTGCGCGAGGGCCTGGCGCGGGCGCTGGAGCACGGTAAGGGGGTGGTCCATGTGCTGAGCCATCTGGACGGCCTGGCCGAGGCCCTGGCGGCCGGGGCGTCCACCGCCGGCATCGGCCAGCCGCTGGCGTTTTCCACGCTGCGCGCCTGCCCGGTGTGCAGCACCAGCTACGCCGAACTGGACCCGCGCCTGTTCTCCTACAACAGCAAACACGGCTGGTGCCCTGACTGTGTGGGCACGGGCGTGAAGCTCACGAAGGAACAGCGCAAGGTGTTCGACGATTCGGTGCGCGACGACGACGCCAAGGGCCGCGAGCAGACTTTCGCCGAGCCCGAGGTGGACGATGTGACCGATGCTGCTTGCCCGACCTGCCAGGGCACGCGGCTGAATGCCACGGCGCGCGCGGTGAAGTTTGCCGGTGTCGGTATCACCGACATTGCCCGGCTGTCGGTGTCGGATCTCCGCGCCTGGGTGGCGACCCTGGCCCTGAGGGGGCGCGAGGCCGACATCGCCCGCGACCTGATCCCCGAAATCGCCGGGCGGCTGGACTTTCTGGAGCAGGTGGGCCTGGGCTACCTCACGCTGGACCGGGGTGCCCCCACACTCAGCGGCGGCGAGGCGCAGCGCATCCGCCTGGCGGCGCAGCTGGGCAGCAACCTGCAAGGCGTGTGCTACGTGCTGGACGAGCCCACCATCGGCCTGCACGCACGCGACAACCAGATCCTGCTGAACGCGCTCAAGACGCTCAGCGACAAAGGCAACACCCTCGTGGTGGTGGAGCACGACGAAGACACCATCCGCCGTGCCGACCACCGCATCGACATCGGCCCCAGCGCCGGCAAGCGCGGCGGGCGGCTGGTGGCGCAGGGCTCGGTGGCCGATCTGGCCGCCGCCGAAGACTCCCAGACCGGCCGCTACTTGCTGCACGCCATGAAACACCCGCTGCAGCCGCGTCGGCCGGTGGTTGCGAATGCTTCCAAAAACCTAGCAAACAGCGACCTTTCCACGCTGGGTATCGACCCAAAAAGCGTCCAAACAGCGGAAACCGCCTGGCTGCGGGTGCTCGGCGCCGATCTGCACAACCTGCAGGGCGTCGACGTCGCGGTGCCGCTGCGGCGGCTGGTGGCGGTGACCGGCGTGTCGGGCTCGGGCAAGTCCACGCTGGCGCGCGACGTGCTGCTGACCAACGTGGCGGCCTGGGTGGGGCAACGCGCCACCAAGGCGGGACGCGACGCGATGGACGCCGGACAGGCGCCGGCACTGGCCGGCTGCGCCGGGCTGCAGGGCTTCGAGCCGCTGGACCGGGTGCTGGAAGTCGACCAGACCCCCATCGGCAAGACCCCGCGCAGCTGCCCGGCCACCTACATCGGCTTCTGGGACACCATCCGCAAGCTGTTTGCCGAAACGCTGGAGGCCAAGGCGCGCGGCTACGGGCCGGGGCGCTTCAGCTTCAACACCGGCGAAGGCCGCTGCCCCTCCTGCGAAGGGCAGGGCGTGCGCACCATCGAAATGAGCTTCCTGCCGGACGTGAAAGTGCCGTGCGAGGTCTGCCACGGCGCGCGCTTCAATCCCGAGACGCTGGCCGTCACCTGGCGTGGCAAGAGCATTGGCGACGTGCTGCAGATGGAGGTGGACGAGGCGGTCGGTTTCTTCGCGTCCATGCCCAGCATCAGCCACCCGCTGCAGCTGCTCAAAGACGTGGGCCTGGGCTACCTCACGCTGGGTCAGTCGTCGCCCACGCTCTCGGGCGGGGAGGCGCAGCGCATCAAGCTCGTCACCGAACTGACCAAGGTCAGGGACGACGTCGGCCGGCGCGGCCAGAAGGCCCCGCACACCCTTTATGTGCTGGACGAGCCCACCGTGGGCCTGCACATGGCCGACGTGGACAAGCTGATCCGCGTGCTGCACCGCCTGGTGGACGGCGGCCACAGCGTGGTGGTGATCGAACACGACCTGGACGTGATCGCCGAGGCCGACTGGGTCATCGATCTAGGGCCCAACGGCGGCGCCGGCGGCGGGCGCATCGTGGCGGCGGCCACGCCGGAAGACGTGGTACGAGCCCGGACGCACACCGGTCTTGCGTTGGCGCCGGTGCTGGGCAGGAATCTGAAGTAAGAAGGAATCGACCGCAGCTGTGGTTTTCACAGGGGATGGCGGTGAAACACCGTCGCTTCAATCGCTTGTTGATCGGCCGAAGAGACCTGTCTACTGCTTGTCCTGATCTTTTTGATCGGTGCAGTAAAACCCGCCGTCAGGAAGGAGTTTCCCGTCGAGATCAAGGGCTTTGGGATGGTAACCAAGGGCGCGCTCAAACTTACCACTCTTGCATATGGCATCACCCCTCGCCTGCAAATTCGCCGGAACCGGTCCAAACGCGCCGGGCCGATCCCAGGCAACATTCTCGACTTTTTGGCCGTCCCACCCCTTCCGGAATGAAGAATCAACCAATTGGGGCGGATTTTTTTCGTCGGGGGCGCTGCCAATACCGGCGCAACCGAGCAGCAATGTGGAAATACCAATATAAATGATTGGAATGATTTTTTTTTCCATGCGCGAAATTACCTCTGTTTGGTATATGTGATCAAGAATCGATGGGCCGAATTGAAAGCTTCAGCTGGGTGTTGAATTGATGACGCAAGAGGAATACGAAAGTGAATACTCGTTCCTCAAGGAATGGGCGATGCTCTCATCAAGCCGATTGACCTTGCTCTATGTCGGAGAACTGTAACCCACCTGCAGTCCCGCAGCAACCTCCAGCGGTGTGAAGCGCACACCTTTCCCGTAAGCGGCAATTTTGATGCCTTGCGTTAGATTTTTTCATGAGCCAAAGTGGCCTCAGTAGTTCTCCGAGCATGAAGACCGTGTCGATGCCGCTCAAGACCTGCCCGCCGCACGAATCGGAACTTGCCAATTGGCATCGTGCTTTCACGTCAGGACCACGCCTCGCCACGGCTGCAGCAGGTCGGGGCATGGTCGCTCAAACTTTTGACCTTGCTTGCGGGCCCCGAATTCGGGACACATGTCTTCATTATGGGCCTGGCGTCTCGGCGACAGGCTCTCAGGGCTTTCCAGATGGCGCGGAACAAGGCATTCAGGTTGAATCGGCTAGAAACCAGCCATTCGATCCGGAGACTTCCATGAAACGCCGCCATCTCGTGCAACTCGCCGCTGCCTCACTGGCCGCGCCCGCCCTCACGGCCCGCGCCCAGGCCTTTCCCACCAAACCGATCAAGCTGATCATCGCCTTCCCGGCCGGCGGGCCGACCGACATCACGATGCGCTCGCTGGCCGACAATGCGAGCAAGATCCTGGGCCAGCCGGTGATCGTGGAAAACAAGCCTGGCGCGGGCGGCACCCTGCCGGCGCAGGCATTGCAGACTGCCGCGCCTGACGGCTACACGCTTGCGCAGATTCCGCTGGGCGTGTTCCGGCTGCCGTACACCACCAAGATCAACTGGGACCCGGTGAAAGACATCACCTATGTGTTGAACGTCACCGGCTATGCGTTCGGGCTGGTGGTGCCTGCCGATTCGCCCTTGAAGACCTGGACGCATTTCGTGGCCTGGGCCAAGGCGAACCCGGGCAAACTCACCTATGGTTCCACCGGGACGATGACGAGCCCGCACCTGACCATGGAGCTGATCGCACAAAAGCTCAACCTCGAACTGCTGCACGTGCCGTACAAAGGCAGTGCCGACCTGATGCAGTCCATCCTGGGTGGCAACATCATGGCGGCGGCCGACTCCACCGGATTTGCGCCGCAGGTCGAAGCCGGCAAGCTGCGCGTGCTCAATACCTGGGGCGCCGAGCGCCTGGCCAAATTCCCCGATGCACCCACCCTCAAGGAACTGGGGTTGGACCTGGTGCAGAACTCGCCCTTCGGCATCGGTGCGCCCAAGGGCACGCCGCCGGCGGTGCTCAAGCGTCTGCACGACGCGTTCAAGCAGGCCATGGAGCAGGAAAGCTACGTCACCGCGCTCAAGCGCTACGACATGGTGCCGATGTACATGAGCAGCGCGCAGTACCAGAAGTTCGCGCAGGAAACCTTCGTGAAGGAGAAGGCCCTGGTCGAGAAGCTCGGGCTGGCCAAGCCGCAGTGACGCTCGGTTTGCGCTTTGCATAGCATTGACCATTTCTAGAAGCGCTCATGGGGCAGCAACAGCCGCCACTGGCCGCTCTCCAGCGCGCCCAGCGGCACGCGCCCGATGCGGATGCGCCGGATGCCGGTCAGGTGCAGGCCGGCGCGGTCGCACAGGCGGGCGATCTGCCCTGGCAGCATGCCCTTGGCCGCGACCCGCAGCCGGGTGCTGGCGCCGCCGGTACTGCTGAGGCTGGCGCGCACCGCGGGCAGCGGGCGGCCCGTCGGCGGCCCTTGTTGCAGGCGCTCCAGCGCCGCAGCGGAGACCGTGCCGCGGACCTCGACCGTGAACTCCTGTTCAATGGAGCCGGCGTCTTCGGTCAGCCTGCGCACGATGCGCCCGTCCTGGCTGAACACGATCAGCCCGCTGGCGCCGGTCTCCAACGGCGTGCACAGGGTCTGCCGCAGCAGGTGTTTTTTCAGCAAGGTGACACCGCTGCGGTCGCCGGCGGAACGCGAGGCCGTGTTCACCAGCTCCAGCGCGGGCCGGATGCCCTTGCCGAGCCCTTTGATGTCCACCGGCTCCCCAGTGCCGGCGTCGAATCCTGGCGGCTTGTGCAGCAGGATCGTGACCGGTGGCGGCGCCACCACCGTGGCGCCGCGGTCGATGTCGACCGCTTCGTCGCGCACCCGGAACTGGGGTTCTTCCACCACGCGCCCGGCCACGCGCACCCAGCCGCCTTCGATGAGGCGCTCAGCGTCCGCGCGAGAACAGCCGGTGAGCGCGGCCACCCGCTTGGACAGGCGGATGCCTTCGTCCCGCCCCTGCGGCTGCCCGGCGGTCGGAGTGGTCATTCCTGATTGTTGCCTGGTTCGAGGGCGCGCAGCCGCTCGACGTGCGCAAGCAGCGAGCGCGCGGCGACCGGCCACATGCGCGGCGGCACGTCGGCGTAGGCGGCCTCCACCCATTCTTCCAGCGTGCCGTCGGGCTGGGCCCGCATCGCGGCGATGACGCGGGCCTCGCGTTGCAGGCGGTGCGCCTTCAGGCGGCTGATGGCGTCGGCCGCGTCGCCCAGCACATAACCGTGTGCCGGCAGGATAAACGCGATGGCCTGTTCGGCGCAGGCGGCCGCGAGGCGGTCGAGCGAATCGAGGTAGGCGGTCATGTCGCCGTCGGGCGGGTCGATCACGGTGGTGCTGCCGTTGAGGATGTGGTCGCCGCTGAACAGCAGGCCGTCTTCAAGCAGGACCAGGCACAGGTGGTTGGCCGCATGCCCTGGCGTGTGCAGAACTTCGAGGGTGTGGGTGTACCCGCCACCCTGGGGGTCGACGGCGGTCAGCACCAGACGCTCGCGGTCGGCCAGGGTCCGATCCGGGGTGAACTCGCTGGCCTTGCGCGCCGTGGGCGCCGACGGCAGGCCCAGGATCGGCGGACGCGGCTCGCACAGCGCCTGCAACGGCCGCGCGCCGGGCGAGTGGTCGGGGTGCGAGTGGGTGCAGACGATCATGCGGATCTGGCCACCGGCCGCGCGCCACAGGCGGTCGATGTGCTCGGGGTCGGCCGGGCCGGGGTCGATCGCGATGTAGCCGGTGCGCGGGTCGCCCACCAGGTAGCTGTTGGTGCCGGGCCCGGTCATCACGCCGGGATTGGGCGCGGTCAGGCGCATCACGTTGCGCAGCAACGGCGTGGCCTGCTCGCTCTGCCAGTCGAGCGCGTGCACGATCTGGCCGTCGGGGCAGACCAGCGCCAGCTCGCCATAGGGCATCTCGTGCTCCATGTAGCGCGTTTCCTTGCCCGCCAGCAGGCCGGCGCGTGGACAGCTGGTCCACAGCGGCTGCTCGGTGGCGGCGCAGGCCTGCAGCACGGCATCCACCGTGGTGAAGGCCTGCAGGCGCTCCAGGGTGCGGATGGTCGGGAAGATGATGAAGAACCGGCCCGCCTTGTGGCGCACCAGCGCATCGGCCGGCCGCACCCAGACCGGTTCGAACTGCTCGGTTTCGTCGGCCACCGGCAACTGGCCCTCGGGCATGCGGGCGACGAGAAAGGGCACGTCGAAGCGCCGCGGCAGGTCGCGGTCGGTGATCCAGTGCGCCAGCACGAAGACCTCGCTGGCGGCCATCACCAGGCCCCGTTCGGCGCACTGGGCGGCGAACGGGGCCTTTCGGTCGAGCGCGGCGATGTCGTTGGCGCTGGCCATGGTGCCGTCCGGACGGCGCGCGAGCAGGATGCCGAGTTCTTCGAAACTTTCGCGGATCGCGGCGATGGCCTGCGTCAGGTGCAGGTCGCTCTGGGTGGCGCGCCGGCTGGCCTGCGCATGCGACGCCGCGTCGAGGCCGTCGATGCCGCCACCCGGAAACACGTAGGCGCCGGGCGCGAAACTGGCGTTCATCGAGCGGCGGGTCATCAGGATCTCGATGCCCTGCGGCGTGTCGCGCAGCAACAGCACGGTGGCGGCGGGGCGAACGGGCGCGGGTTCGCGCTGGGGGTGCAGGAGCTGGGAAGGTCGGACCATGCGCGCCATTATCCGCAGCGCGGCGCGGGCGGCGTGCGCGTCCCGGCTTTTTTTGTCGGCGAGGTTCAGCAGATAATTCCGCCATGAGGATCCGCTTCACGAAGATGCAGGGCGCCGGCAATGATTTCGTCGTGCTGGACGAGACCCGTGGCCGCCTGGGCCTTTCGGCGGCGCAGTACCGGTTTCTGGCGGACCGCCATTTCGGCGTCGGCGCGGACCAGATTCTCAGCGTTCGCCCGCCGCCCGCCGAGCTGGCCGGGCAGGGCGTGGACTTCGAATACGTGATCCACAACGCCGACGGTGGCGAGGTCGAGCACTGCGGCAACGGGGCGCGCTGTTTCGTGCGCTACGTGCGCGAGAAAGGCCTGACGGGCAAGGACGCCGTGAAGGTCAAGGTGGTGGGTGGCGTGCTGGAGCTGCGCGAGAACGCCGACGGCCGCGTCACGGTGGACATGGGCGCGCCGGTGTTCGAACCGGCCCGCATTCCGTTCGACCCGACCGGCCTGAGCGCCGTCGGACGGGGCAACTGGCAGGTCTGGTCCCTCGATTTCGAACAAAAAGAGGCTGACCCCAGCTTGAATCCGCCACGGGAAGCTTCTGTTTTTGTAGCAGCCTTGTCGATGGGCAATCCACACGCGGTGCAGGTGGTGGACGACGTGGATGCCGCGCCGGTGCTGACGCAGGGCGCGCTCATCGAACGCCACCCGGCATTCCCGCGGCGTGTGAACGCCGGCTTCATGCAGATCGTGGACCGCACGCGCATCCGCCTGCGTGTGTTCGAGCGCGGCGCGGGCGAGACCCTGGCCTGCGGCACCGGCGCCTGCGCGGCGGTGGTGGCAGGCATCCGGCTCGGGCTGCTCGACGAGCGTGTGGACGTCGAAACCCGCGGTGGGCGGCTGACCATCGAGTGGGCCGGCGTCGACGGCGACCTGACCGCGCCGGTCCTGATGACAGGCCCGGCAACCACCGTTTTCGAAGGCGATATCGACATTCCTGAACCGAACTGAAAGCCACCATGACCTCTTCTGCCATGAACCCGATCACCGAAGACGACATCGCCGATTTCCTGCTGAACACGCCCGACTTCTTCGGCCGCCACGCCGACCTGCTGTCGGCGGTGATGCTGACCAGCCCGCACGGTAACCGCGCGGTGAGCCTGCAGGAGCGCCAGGCCGAGATGCTGCGCGAAAAGATCAAGCTGCTGGAGCACCGGATCATGGACATGATCCGCCACGGCAACGAGAACATGATCATTGCCGACCGCCTGCAACGCTGGGCCCGCAGTCTGTTCATGACGGCCGCGCCGCAGGACCTGCCGCGCGCCATGGCCGAGGGCCTGCAGGAGGAGTTCATGGTGCCGCAGGTGGCGGTCAAGGTTTGGGGTGTGGCCGAGGCGTTTTCGGCGGAGCCGTTTGCCCAGGGCGTGAGTGACGACGTGAAGAGCCTGGCCTCGTCGCTGATGGCGCCCTATGTCGGGGCCAACGCCGGCTTCGAGGCCGTTAGCTGGCTGGCGGACGCGAGCCGGGTGGCCTCGGTGGCGCTGATCGCGCTGCGCCGTGGCACCGAGCCGCAGGCCTTTGGTCTGATGGTGCTGGCCTCGCCCGACCCGCAGCGCTTCCACGCCGGCATGGGCACCGATTTCCTGGAGCGCATGGCCGAGCTCGGCAGCGCGGCGCTGACGCGCCTGCGTTGAGCGCCGGGACCCGGCCGCGCGCCGAATCCGCATGAAACCGCTGCCAGAAGACCCGGCTTCCGGCCAGCCTGAGCCGCTGCCGCCGCTGGTCGAACGTTATCTGGAGCATGTGCGCGTCGAGAAGCGCTTGGCCGCGCGCACGGTGGAGCTGTACCGGCTGGACCTGCTGCGGCTCAGCCATCTGGTGCGGTCCGCGGAGGTGGAGCTGCCCGCGGTTCAGAACCACCACATCCGGCGCTGGGTGGCCCAGATGCACGCCGGTGGACGCAGCGGCCGTGGCATCGCGCTGATCCTGTCGGGCTGGCGCGGGTTCTACCGCTGGCTCGGGCGCGAGGGGCTCGTGGCGTCCAACCCGGTGCAGGATGTGCGGGCTCCGCGCGCGGCGCGCCTGTTGCCCAAGGCGCTGGGCGTCGACGAGGCGGTGGCATTGGCCGATCATCAACAGGGCGCAGACGACCCGTGGCTGGAGGCGCGCGATGCCGCGATGGTCGAGCTGCTGTACGGTTGTGGCCTGCGCGTGGGCGAACTGGTGGGCCTGAACGTGGCGGCCAGCCAGGGCGCCGAGCGCGCCGGGCGCGGCTGGATCGACCTGACAGCCGCCGAGGTGCACGTGCAAGGCAAGGGCAGCAAGCGGCGCAGTGTGCCCCTGGGCGCGGCGGCGCATCAGGCGCTGGAGCGGTGGCTCGCGCTGCGCGGCGTGCCAGACGCCGGGGCTTCGTCCGACGATGCCGGCGCCTTGTTCACCGGCCGGCGCGGAACGCGGCTGACCCCCCAGTCGGTCTGGCAGCGGCTGCGCCGGCGCAGCCAACTCGCCGGCCTGGCCACCCCGGTGCACCCGCACATGCTGCGGCATTCGTTTGCCAGCCACCTGCTGCAGTCCAGCGGCGACCTGCGCGCGGTGCAGGAGCTGCTGGGCCACGCCAGCATCACCAGCACGCAGGTCTACACCCGGCTGGACTTTCAGCACCTGGCCCGCGCCTACGACGCCGCCCATCCGAGAGCCAAGATCCGCGGCGGCGGCTCCGGCGGCCAGGGCAAGGCTGGCGCTTGACTGGAGCCGTGGGCGGTTCTGGCCCGAGTCCCACGCCGTCGGCAGGGGGTCAGGATGCAAGGGCGCGCCGCAACGACAATAGCCTGCATGAAAACCATCCGTCTCAAAGAAGGCAAGGAACGATCGCTGCAGCGCCGCCATCCCTGGATCTTCGATTCGGCCATTGCCCGTGGCGGCGCCGATGCCGGTGAGACCGTCCGGGTGGAGTCGCACCAGGGCGGCTTCCTGGCCTGGGCATCGTTCAGCCCGAGCTCGCGTATCCGGGCGCGGGTGTGGAGCTTTGATGAAAAACAGCGCATCGACGCGGCGTTCATCGGCAGCCTGATCGATCGCGCGGTGCGCACCCGGGCCCTGTTCGACATCCGCAGCGATGGCTTGCGCCTGGTGCACGGCGAATCCGACGGCCTGCCCGGCCTGATCGTGGACCGTTATGGCGACACGCTGGTGGCGCAGTTCACCGCTTGTGGTGTGGAGCGCTGGAAGCCGGTGATCGCCGACGCCTTGCTGCGCACCACCGGGCTGACGCGGCTGTACGAGCGTTCCGACGCCAGCGTGCGCACGCTGGAAGGTCTGCCCGAGGCCACCGGCTGGCTGCGCGGCGACGGCCCCACCGAGCTGACGATCCGCGAACACGACTGGCGTCTGACGCTGGACATCGCCACCGGCCACAAGACCGGCTTCTACCTCGACCAGCGCGACAGCCGCGCCCGCTTCGCGGCCCATGCGCGGCACCGGGGCTTTCAGCGGGTGCTCAACTGTTATTGCTACACCGGCGGGTTCACGGTCGCGGCGCTGGCCGGTGGGGCGGCCCACGTGACCTCAATCGACTCGTCGGCGCCGGCGCTGGAGCGGGCCCGCGCCCATGTGGCGCTCAATGGGTTTGAGGCGGCGCGGGCTGATTTCCTGGACGCCGATGTCAACGCCTCGCTGCGCGCCTTCATCGAGGTAGGGCGCAGTTTTGACGCCATCGTGCTCGACCCGCCCAAGTTCGCGCCCACCGCCGCCCACGCCGAGCGCGCCGCGCGGGCCTACAAGGACATCAACCGGCTCGCCTTCAAGCTGCTGGAGCCGGGCGGCGAGCTGTTCACCTACTCCTGCTCGGGCGGCATCAGCGCCGACCTGTTCCACAAGATCGTCGCCTCGGCGGGCATCGACGCGGGGGTGGACGGCTGCATCAGCGAGCGCTTGCAGGGCGCGCCCGACCACCCGATGACCATCCAGTTTCCCGAGGGGGAGTACCTGAAGGGGCTGGTGGTGGTCAGGAAGCCGCTGTGAGCGGTTTTTCCAGTCAAATCGGCATATTCCCAGTGTCGAATGGTCATTTGTAGCTATTGAAAGAATAGTGTTCGAGCGTCCCTGGAACGGGCGGGCCGAAGCGCCCGGCCAGCGGCAGGCCGTCGCCGGGGCCGCTACACTCCTCGCATCGCCGCGGCTTCGCGGCCGACTTCGCAGGTTGCTTCCATGAGTCTCATCCCCGCCACCATCCTCACCGGCTTTCTCGGCTCCGGCAAGACCACGCTGCTCAAGCGGGTGCTCACCGAGGCGCATGGGCAGAAAATCGCCGTGATCGAAAACGAATTCGGCGAGGAGAACATCGACAACGATATCCTGGTGTCCGACACCGACGAACAGATCATCCAGATGAGCAACGGCTGTATCTGCTGCACCATCCGCGAAGATTTGCGTGCGACGCTGCAGGATCTGGCGCAAAAAAAACGCAAGGGCGAGCTGGATTTCGAGCGCGTGGTGATCGAAACGACCGGCCTGGCCGACCCCGGCCCGGTGGCGCAGACCTTTTTCATGGACGACGAGATCGCCGAGAGCTACCTGCTGGACTCCATTCTGACGCTGGTGGATGCCAAACACGCGCAGCAGCAACTCGACGACCGCCAGGAGGCGCGCCGCCAGGTGGGGTTTGCCGACCGGATCTTCATCAGCAAGACCGACCTGGTCAGCCCGGCGGACCTCGACGCGCTGCAGCACCGCCTCAAGCGCATGAACCCCCGCGCGCCCCATCAGGTGGCGCAATTCGGCGAGGTGGCGCTGGCCGAGGTGTTCGACCTGCGCGGCTTCAACCTGAACGCCAAGCTGGACATCGATCCCGACTTCCTCAGCGAGGACGACCACGCGCACCATGACCATGAACACGGCGAGCACTGCGACCATCCGTCGCACGGGCATGGCGGTGCCGGGCACCACCACCATCACGACGATGATGTGAAGAGTTTCGTGTTCCGCAGCGACCGGGCCTTCGATCCGGCGCGGCTGGAAGACTTTCTGGGCGCGATCGTCAACATCTACGGGCCGCGCATGCTGCGCTACAAAGGCGTGCTGAACATGGCAGGCACCGACCGCAAGGTGATCTTCCAGGGCGTGCACCAGCTCATGGGCAGCGACCTGGGGCCGCGCTGGGCCGACGGCGAAACGAAGACCAGCAGGATGGTGTTCATCGGTATCGATCTGCCGCGCGACATCCTGGTGCAGGGGCTCGAGCAGAGCCTGGTCTGACGAAAGAGTTCTGGTTCTGGTGCTGGGAGGCCCGATGTTTGTATCGATTCTGCAACTGATGACCTTGCCGTTCGGCAAGCCCGTACAATCCCGGCCCGGACCGGATCCGCTGTCCGGTCCTCGTGAGAAAGCCCCGCAGAATGACAACAGGGGTTCCAGCCGGCGCAGCGAGGTTCGTGCGGTGCCGGAACAGCGATTGCCAGCCGGTGCGCACGTGCAAGCCGGCGCGTCGAGGAGACAGGAAGTGAAATCAGCCGCCACCAAGCCCGCAGCGAAGACCCAGGCGTCCGCGCCGGCCCGCGCCAGCAAGAAAACGTCCCCACCCGCCGCCAAGGCCACCGCATCAGCGCGTACAGCGGAAGTGAAAGGTGGTGGCAAACGCAAGGCGGAAGCGGTTGCCAAACCGGCGTCGGCCAAACCGCCGGCCAAGGCTGGAAAAGCTGTGAAGGAAAAAGCAGTGGTCCGAGCCGCCCCGCCGGCGCCGAAAGCGCCGGTCAAGGCGCCGGTGAAGCCAGCGGCCCCACCGGCCAAGGCGACGAACAAGGCCAAGGTTGCGGAACAAGGAAAGTCGGCCAAACCTGCCAAGCCCGCGGTGACATCAGGTGGCGGCTCATCCGTCGGTGCAGTGCCGTCGAAGCGGGCGCCGGTTGCGTCGCCGGCCAAACCGGTGCCCGCGGTCACCAAGTCTGCAGCGGCGCCCGAACCCAAACCGAGCCCGGCGGCAGCGCCGGTTGCGACCCCCAAGCCGGTCAGTGCTGTGACCACCCCGGCTCCGGCTCCCGCGCCGGCCAAGGCCGGACGACCCTCGCGGCTGTCCCAGATCACCGTGCCCTCCATGGCGCAGTCCGTGGCATCCACGGCTGCAAAAGCCAGTTACACGAACACCATGTCTTCTCCCGTATTGACCCCACCGACCTACATTCCGGCCAGGAAAGACCCGAAACTGGCCAACAACTGGAAAACCAAGTCCGCCGACGAACTGTCCGATGCCGAAGTGCTCGCCATGCCCGACGAGGAGTACATGAACGACAAACAGCTGGCCTTTTTCCGGGGCAAGTTGTTGCAGCTCAAACAGGGCATTCTGAGCAACGCGGGTGAAACCACCGAACACCTGCGCGCGGACACCGTCATCGTTCCCGATCCGGCCGACCGGGCGACGATCGAGGAGGAGCACGCACTGGAACTGCGCACGCGGGACCGCGAGCGCAAATTGCTGAAAAAGATCGAGCAGTCGATCGCCCGCATCGACGCCGGCGATTACGGTTACTGCGATGAAACCGGTGAGCCGATCGGTGTCGGCCGCCTGATGGCCCGGCCCACGGCCACCTTGTCGCTGGAAGCCCAGCAACGACGCGAATTGAAACAGAAAATGTTCGGGGACTGAGGAATACCCCCTTCCCCGCTCCTCCCGACCCGTGAGACACTAAGGCCATGGCCAGAGACGATCAGGGAGGTTTGCTGTCGAAAGTCGTCAAGTTCGTCCGCAATCCGGCGACGAACTGGTCCGATCTCGACCAGCCCGATTCCGACGGCGAAAGTGGCAACAGCCGCCAGATGCTCAAGGAGCTGATGGAGCGCAAAAAGCGCAACGATTTTGTGCGCAAGCGTGAATTCGACATGCTGCGCAAGCTGCGCCGACGCGAGATGACGGGCACGCAGTCCACGGCGCCAAGGCCTTCTTTCTTCCAGAGCAGCGTTCCGTCCAAACCGGACGAGCGGGCGCAAACGCTGAAGAAGATCGACGAAATCGAAGCCCAGATGTCGATGCAGTGGTGGAAAACCAAGAACCGCGACACATCCATCAACAGCAGCGTCTTCCAGACCTCCGATCCGTCCCTGCCGGCGGCGCCCGTGGCGCCGCGGCGCCCCTTGCTGGAGCCCATGCCGCCAGCCGGGTCGGCGGCGGCCGTTGCACCGCCATCATCCGCCGCGCACGCGGGTTCGCCCGCACAGTCCACCGCGCCAGCCACGCCGCGCGGAGCCGTCAATTCACCGCCGGTTGCCGAGCAGAAGGCGCCGACGCCACCACTGCCCGGCCTGCGTTTTGAAACGACCAGCAGCGGCTTTTCAAATTCGAAATCCGCGGCCATCGAGGTGGCCGAGAATGCCCACGACCCCGAGTTGGAGGAGGCGGCCATCCGTTTCGCCAACGGGGACGACCAGGGCGCAGAAGCCGGTCTGCTCGACCGGCTCGGCAACGACGACGATCCGTCGACCAGCATCGAAAAATGGTTGACGCTGTTCGACCTGTACCGCGCCACCGGACAGCAAGAGCGTTTCGACATTGCGGCGATCGACTTCGCCAACCAGTTTCAGCGGTCGGCGCCCCAGTGGTTCTCGATGCCGCTCATGGTCAGCGAGCTCGCCGCCGCGCAAGCGGCGCCAAATCCGATTCAGGCGGCGCACTGGTCGTGTCCGCCGCTGTTGAACCTGAAGTCGGCGCGCGTGCTTGCCGACATCCTGTCGCGCACCCCGCCGCCCTGGCGCATGGACTGGACTCGGCTTGTCACCATCGAAGAGGCCGCGCTTGCGGAACTGATTCGGCAGTTTCAGGACTGGGCATCGCGACCGGTCGACATGCGTCTCACGGCGGCGGACCATCTGGATCAGGTCCTCGCGGCTGGCGGGCCGTCCGGCGATCACTCGGTTTCCACGGACTGGTGGCACGCACGCATGGCGTTGTTGCGGGTGATGCGCCGCATTGACGACTTCGAGATGGCCGCCCTGAACTACTGCGTGACCTACGAAGTCTCACCCCCGTCGTGGGAGGATCCGCGATGCACCTGCCGGTTGGTTGGCGGCGCCGGGCAGGACCAGGAAGCAGGGGCGACCACGATCGTTGGGTCGTCGGACAGTGTAGGCGGGGAATCAGGCTACAAGGGGCATACCGACTTCAAGATGACCAGCATCGATTCGGTGATGTTGCCTCCTGTGAAAGTCGAGTTGTCCGGCTCCATCGCCGGGGACGTTACAGCGACGCTGGAACGGCTCGACCGAAAGTTCAATGGCGCGGATATGCTCTCCATTTCATGCGCAAAACTGGTCCGGGTGGATTTCGCGGCCGCCGGAACGATGCTCAACTGGGTTTCGTCTCACTGTGCCCAGGGCCGGCAGGTCGAGTTCACCGACGTGCACCGGCTGATCAGCGCTTTCTTCAGCGTCATCGGCATCAACGAGCTCGCACGGATATCGGTGCGGACGGACTGAAGGGCGACAGCCCCGGGCTTCAAGCCGATCTTTGCGCCAGCGCGCCACCGACCTATCTCCAGGACATCACGAACCATGGAAGCATTTCACGGCACCACCATTCTCAGCGTACGCCGAAGGACACCGCAAGGTGTTCAGGTCGCCATCGGCGGCGATGGTCAGGTGACCTTGGGCACCATCGTCGTCAAGGGCTCGGCGCGCAAGGTGCGAAAGCTGCATCACGGCAAGGTGCTCGCCGGTTTTGCTGGCGCGACGGCCGACGCCTTTACCCTGTTCGAGCGCTTCGAGGCCAAGCTGGACAAACACCAAGGTCATCTGGTGCGGGCGGCCATCGAATTGACGCGCGACTGGCGCACCGATCGCGTGCTGCGCCGACTGGAGGCCATGCTGGCCGTGGCCGATCGTGAGGCTTCGCTGATCATCACCGGAAACGGCGATGTGCTCGAGCCTGAACATGGCATCGTCGCCATCGGCTCCGGTGGTGCCTATGCCCAGTCGGCGGCGCGAGCCTTGCTGGAACACACGGACATGCCGGCACGTGACATTGTGAAGCGCTCGCTCGAAATCGCTGGCGAGCTCTGCATCTATACCAACCTGCACCACACCATCGAGACGCTGGACTGAAACCGGCCCCCCTATGTCTGCCATGACCCCGCAGGAGATCGTCTCCGAACTTGATCGCCACATCGTCGGCCAGTCGCAAGCCAAGCGCGCGGTGGCCATCGCCCTTCGCAACCGGTGGCGGCGCCAGCAGGTGGAAGAAAAACTGCGTGGCGAAATCACGCCCAAGAACATCCTGATGATCGGGCCGACCGGCGTTGGAAAGACCGAAATTGCGCGACGGCTCGCGCGGCTGGCGGATGCCCCTTTCATCAAGGTCGAGGCCACCAAGTTCACCGAAGTGGGCTATGTCGGCAAGGATGTCGACTCGATCATCCGGGATCTGGCTGAAGTAGCGGTCAAACAGACCCGCGAGGCTGAAATGCAGCGCATGCGCCTGCGTGCCGAGGATGCTGCCGAAGAGCGTTTGCTCGATGCCCTGCTGCCGCCACCCAGACTGGCGTCGAGCGGTGACCCGGGCTCGCCGTCACTGGCCGGCACATCGCCTGAAAGCACGGCGCGCCAGGCCTTTCGAAAAAAGCTGCGCGAAGGCCAACTCGATGACAAGGACATCGAAATCGATCTGGCCGAGGCGCGACCGTCGCTTGAGATCATGGGGCCTGCCGGCATGGAAGAGATGGCCGAGCAGCTTCGTGGCCTTTTCAGTCAGGCCGGTCAGACCAAACGGAGCAAACGCCGGTTGAAGATCGGCGAGGCCATGGGCCTGCTGACCGACGAAGAAGCCGGCAAGCTGGTCAACGAGGACGAGATTCGAAGCCGTGCCATCCACAATGCCGAGCAAAACGGCATCGTGTTCATCGACGAGATCGACAAGGTCACGTCCCGCAGCGAGGGCGCAGCAGGGGAAGTCTCCCGGCAAGGGGTGCAGCGCGACCTGCTGCCGCTGGTGGAGGGAACCACCGTGAGCACCAAGTACGGCATGATGCGGACGGACCATATCCTCTTCGTGGCGTCGGGCGCGTTCCACCTCAGCAAACCCAGCGACCTGATTCCTGAATTGCAGGGCCGCTTTCCAATCCGGGTCGAACTGCAGCCGTTGTCCGTCGGCGACTTCGAGGCCATCCTGACGCAGACGCACGCCTCATTGGTGCGGCAGTACCAGGCCCTGCTGGCGACGGAACGGGTTTTGCTGGATTTTCAACCTGACGGCATCAACCGCCTGGCAAGCATTGCCTTCGAGGTCAATGAGCGCACCGAGAACATTGGAGCGCGTCGTTTGTCGACGGTCATGGAGCGTCTGCTGGACGATGTCAGCTTTGATGCCGCTCGGCACGAGGGTCAGAGCGTGCGGATCGACCGGGCCTATGTCGATGCCCGGCTGGAAGCACTGAGTCAGAACGAAGACCTGTCCCGGTTCATTCTCTGACCGCTGGCAGCGTCTGACGGCCTCGGCGAGGCGGACTTCCGAGGTGTTGAAGTGGCACTTTCATAGCGTGTGCTAAGTACTTGCTTCAGAAGGATTTTTTGGCACGTATGGTGGTAGATGCTGTGCTAAGTCCTTGATTCCATTGAAAAAAATGTTGCGCACCCGCTTGCGTCCGTGGCTTTTCCTGATACAGTGCAAAAAAGTGCAATTAAGTGGTGAAAAGTGCCTTCAGCAAGGCATTCGCAGTCAGAAAGAAGGTGTTCACGTTGTTTCAAGGGGCGTCATCGCTGAGTCTGGATGCGAAAGGGCGGTTGTCCGTGCCGACCCGGCACCGCGACGTGCTCAACGCCACCTCGTCCGGCCAGTTGACGATCACCAAACATCCGCATGGTTGCCTGATGCTGTTTCCACGCCCCGAATGGGAGAAATTCCGTGACCGGATCGCAGCCTTGCCGATGTCCGCGCAATGGTGGAAACGTATTTTTCTCGGCAACGCGATGGATGTCGAACTCGATGCCACGGGCCGGGTGCTGATTTCTCCGGAGCTGCGCCAGGCGGCCGGCATCTCGCGTGACACCATGCTGCTGGGCATGGGCAACCATTTCGAGCTGTGGGACAAGGCGACCTACGATGAGCAGGAAGCCCGCGCGATGCAGGGCGACATGCCCGACGTCTTCAAAGACTTTTCGTTCTGAGGGTGGCCCGTGCAGACGACCTGGGCCCACACCACCGTCCTGTTGCATGAGGCGGTCGACGCGCTGATCGGCGATCCTGATGCAACCTACGTCGATGCCACCTTCGGCCGGGGTGGCCACTCGCGGCGGATTCTGTCCAGGCTGTCGCCCCGAGGGCACCTGGTGGCGTTCGACAAGGATCCCGCTGCGATTGCCGACGGCATGCGAATCGGCGACGCTCGGTTTTCCATCCGGCACCAGGGATTCCGGCACCTCGGCGATCTGCCTCCAGCCAGCGTCGCCGGGGTGCTGATGGATCTGGGCGTGAGCTCACCACAGATCGACAACCCCGAAAGGGGTTTTTCTTTTCGTTTCGATGGTCCCCTGGACATGCGCATGGACACCACGCGCGGCCAGAGTGTGGCCGACTGGCTGGCTACAGCCGAGGTTCAGCAGATCGCGGAGGTGATACGTGACTATGGCGAAGAACGGTTTGCTCTATCCGTTGCAAAGGCGATTGTTGCTCGCCGACAGGAACGGGGCCCGGTTTCAACCACCTTTGAGCTGGCCGGGATCGTGGCTGGCGCGGTCAAAACCCGCGAGCCGGGCCAGAACCCTGCAACGCGCACATTTCAGGCTCTTCGGATTTTCATCAACGCCGAGCTTGAAGAGCTGCGGGAGGCGCTAAGAGCCAGCCTGCATGTGTTGCGACCCGGTGGTCGGCTGGTCGTGATCAGTTTCCATTCGCTCGAAGACCGGATCGTGAAGCAGTTCATCACGGGCAATTCGCGCGTTGAATACGACCGTCGCGCACCGTTTGCGGCGCCCGGGGCCATGAAACTGAAGGCGCTCGGGCGGGTTCGGCCCAGCGCCGACGAGCTTGCGGCGAATGCCCGCGCGCGCAGCGCGATCATGCGTGTGGCCGAGAGGACCGGTGCATGATCCGACTGAACCTGGTTCTTCTGGTGGCGGTGGTGGTCAGTGCGCTGTATCTGGTGCACATGCAGTTCGAGTCGCGTCAGCTTTTCGTGGAGCTGGACAAAGCCGGCGCCGAAGCGCGTCGCCTGGCCACCGAGCACGATCGCCTGCAGGTTGAAAAACGTGCGCAGGCCACGCCGTTGCGCGTGGAAAAACTGGCCCGCGACCAGTTGAAGATGCGCACGACCACGCCCGCCATCACCCAGTACGTACCGTTGCCGGCGCCACGGGCCAGCGAGGGGGCGCGATGAGCCGAAGCGTGCTGTATGCGTCCAGCCCCCTGTTGGCCAGCAAGACGCCGGTCTGGCGCAGCAAATTCATTGTGGCGGCCATTGCCCTGGCGTTTGTGGGCCTGGCCGGACGTGCGGCATATATTCAGGTGTTCGGCAACGCCTTTTTCCAGCGCCAGGGCGAGGTTCGCTTTGCCCGCACGCTGGAACTGCCGGCCAATCGCGGGCGCATCCTGGACCGCAATGGCCTCATCCTCGCATCCAGTGTCGTGGCGCCGAGCATTTGGGCCATCCCTGAAGACATCGATCGCGACCCCGCCAAGCTGCAGCAGCTGGCGCGTCTGTTGTCGATGCCCATCGCCGATCTGAACAAGAAGATCGAGGACGAAGACAAGACCTTTGTCTGGCTCAAGCGGAAAGTGGACGAGCCGGTTGCCCAGGAGATCGCAGCCCTGGGCATCAAGGGTGTTTACCAAAGAAAGGAATACAAGCGCAAATACCCCGAAGGGGAGGCGGCGGCTCATGTTGTCGGCTTCACCAACGTGGAAAACATCGGGCAAGAGGGTGTTGAACTGGCCTTCGACAAGGAAATGGCGGGCCGTCCCGGGTCGAGGCGTGTCATCAAGGATCGCCTCGGTCGGGTTGTCGAAGACGTGGGCGAGCAGGTGCCGCCGGTGGACGGTCGGGACCTCCAGCTCAGCATCGACAGCAAGGTGCAGTTTTTTGCCTACCAGAAGTTGCGCGACGCGGTGCAGGTCAACAAGGCCAAGGCCGGAAGTGTCGTGGTGCTCGATGCGGTGACCGGCGAGGTGCTGGCGCTGGCGAATTATCCGAGCTACCAGCCCGAAAAACGACAGAACCTCAGCGGTGAGCAGCTAAGAAACCGGGCCATCACCGACATGTTTGAGCCGGGCTCGACCATGAAACCGATCACGGTGGCCGCAGCGCTGGAAGCCGGCCGGGTGACGCCGCAGACGGTCATCGAGACCGGTCCGGGCAAATACAACATCGGCGGTTTCACGATCAGCGACACCCACAACTACGGATCCCTGACCGTCGAAGGGGTCATCCAGAAATCCAGCAACGTCGGGGCGCTCAAGATCTCCCAGAGAATGAGCCCGCGCGAGATGTGGGATGTCTACACCGCGCTGGGCTACGGACAAAAGCCGCAGCTGCAGTTCCCCGGGGCGGTGACAGGACGCTTGCGACCCTGGAAGACCTGGCGCCCCGTCGAACAAGCCACCATGGCCTATGGCTACGGCCTGTCAGCCTCCTTGTTCCAGATGGCGCATTCCTACACCGCGTTTGCCCATGACGGCCGGATCATCCCCACCACCATGCTCAAGAGCGGCGAACCGGCTGCGGGCATCAAGGTCTTTTCGCCGCAGAATGCCGCCGCCGTGCGCAAGATGCTGCAGATGGCGGCCGGCCCTGGCGGGACGGGGCAGAAGGCCCAGACCGTCGGTTATTCGGTCGGCGGCAAGTCCGGCACCGCACACAAGCAGGTCGGCAAGGGCTATGCGAGCAACAAGTACCGCTCCTGGTTCACTGGCATGGCGCCGATCGATCAACCCCGCATCGTGGTTGCGGTCATGATCGACGAACCCAGTGCCGGCCAGTACTACGGTGGCGCCGTGGCGGCGCCGGTGTTCAGCGAGGTGGTGCAGCAGACCTTGCGCATGATGTCCGTGCAGCCCGACATGGCGGTCAAGCCCCAGATCGTGGTGCAGGCGGTTGAGGAGTCGTTCTGATGCTTCAGTTCGATACCCCGACCCAGGCCGCGAACTGGCTTGGTTCTCGCGTGACCGGAAATCTTCACTGCGACAGTCGTCTGGTTCAAGCCGGAGATGGCTTCATTGCGTGGCCTGGGGCGGCCGTAGATGCTCGGCAGTTCGTTCGGACGGCGTTGAAGCAAGGCGCGAGCGCCTGCCTGGTCGAGCGCGATGGCGTCGAGGCGTTCGATCTTGACGACGACTCAGTGGCCGCCTTCGAATCCCTCAAAGCCGCCACCGGGCCGGTCGCGTCGCTCTTTTTCGGGGAGCCCTCTGCGCAGCTTGACGTTCTGGCTGTCACCGGCACCAACGGCAAGACGTCCACCGCGTGGTGGTTGGCACAGGCGTTGTCGGGCTTGGACGCTAATCATGCGATCCCCTGCGGCCTGGTGGGGACTCTGGGCGTGGGCCGGCCGCCTGATCTTATGTCCACCGGCATGACGACCCCGGATCCGGTCCTGCTGCAGCGGCAGTTTCGGCGTTTCGTCGATCAGGGGTTGCGGGCTTGCGCCATCGAGGCCTCGTCCATCGGACTGGCCGAGCGGCGGCTCGACGGCACGCGCATCAAGCTTGCCGTCTTCACGAATTTCACGCACGACCATCTGGACTACCACGGGTCCATGGATGCCTATTGGCGCGCAAAGGCGGAACTTTTCGCCTGGCCCGGGCTGAAAGCGGCAGTGGTCAACCTGGACGACCCGATGGCGCAGGAGGTGCTGTCTGTCTTGTCGGGCCAGACGGTCGAAATCTGGACCTGTTCCCGGCGCGGTGCGGCACGGCTGCGGGCGTCCGACGTGCACTACAGCAGCTCGGGACTGACCTTCACGGTGATCGAGGGCGAGGTGTCCGTGGTGTTGCGGACCCGTCTGGTGGGTGATTTCAACGTCGCCAACCTCTTGGGGGTGATCGGGGCCATGCGCGCAATGGGGGTGCCACTGGAGCAGTCCATCGAGGCGTGCGGCAAGCTGGCGCCGGTGCCGGGGCGCATGGACTGCGTGGGTGGGCTGGGCCAGCCTCTGGTTGCGGTGGACTATGCGCACACGCCCGACGCGCTGGAGCAGGCGCTGCTCGCACTGCGGCCCCTGGCTCGTGATCGTGGCGGTCAGCTTTGGTGTGTCTTCGGCTGCGGGGGCGACCGAGACGTCGCCAAACGGCCCTTGATGGGGCGTCTGGCCCAACAGCATGCCGACCAGGTCGTGCTCACCAGCGACAACCCGCGGTCCGAAGACCCGATGTCCATCATTCAGGCGATCCGCGCGGGCCTGGACGGCAAGGAACGGCTGACCGTGGAGCAGGACCGTGGCCGTGCCATCGCCCACGCGCTGACCCATGCCCGGGCCGACGACGTGGTGCTGATTGCGGGCAAGGGCCACGAGGAGTATCAGGAAACGGCAGGCGTTCGGCAGCCGTTCTCGGACAAGAGTTGCGCGCTGGGCATTCTGCGCCACCTCGGCTTGAATACGGCTGGGCTGACCGGAGCGGCGGCATGACATCGTCGGCCATGATGACCCTGCTTCAGGCGCAGGCTTGGCTTCCCTCCAGCCGACTGGTGGGAGACGGGGCTGTTGCAGTCGGGCGTGTTCACACCGACACACGCACGTTGCTGCCGGGCGATCTGTTTGTTGCGCTGCGGGGCGATACGTTTGACGGGGGCGCGTTTTTGGCTCAGGCGGTGGAAAAAGGCGCCGCGGCCGCCATCTGCGAACCCGGTGCCGAGCCGCTGCTGGCGGGATCTGGCATGCCCGGGCTCGTGGTGCCCGACGCGAAGCGGGCCCTCGGTGCGCTGGCCAAGGCGTGGAGGGGCCGGTTCACGCCGGCCTTGATCGCGGTCACCGGCAGCAACGGCAAGACCACCGTCACGCAGATGATCGCGTCGATCCTGCGTGCCTGGAAGGGTGACGCGGCACTTGCAACCCAGGGTAACTTCAACAACGACATTGGTGTACCCCTCACCTTGTTGCGCCTGCGTTCAACCCACCAGGCGGCCGTCATCGAGCTGGGCATGAATCACCCCGGCGAGATCGCCGTGCTCGCCGACATGGCGGCGCCCACCGTCGCACTGGTCAACAATGCCCAGCGCGAGCACCTGGAGTTCATGGGTTCGGTCGAGGCGGTTGCGCGCGAAAACGGTCAGGTGATCGCCGCCCTGGGTCGATCCGGAACGGCGGTCTTTCCGTCCGACGATGCGTACACGCCGATCTGGACCGAACTGACGGCGCATCGACCCCGGCTGACCTTCTCGGATGCTGCCCCATCGGCGGACATCCGGGGCAGTGGTACATGGCAGGGCAAGGCCTGGCAGGTCAATGCCCACACGCCCGCGGGTCCGTTGGCATTCCGGCTCGCCGTGGCCGGACGTCACAACGTGCGCAATGCGCTGGCCGCTGCGACCTGTGCACTCGCTGCCGGTGCGCCACTCGACGCCATCGGTCGGGGCCTGGAAGCCTTTGAACCGGTCAAGGGGCGATCCAGGGCGTTGAGCTTGAATCTCGGCGGTCATGCGCTCACGGTTGTGGATGACAGCTACAACGCCAATCCGGATTCTGTGCGGGCGGCGATCGAGGTGCTGGCCGAACTCCCGGCACCGCGCCTCCTGGTGCTTGGCGACATGGGCGAAGTGGGCGAGCAGGGTCCCGGTTTCCATGCCGAGGTGGGCGCTCTCGCACGCGATCGGGGTCTGGAGCAGATCTTCACACTCGGAACCTTGGCCGCGCATGTCACCCGACAGTGCCCGGCAGCGCGCCATTTCGGCGACATGCCAGACCTGCTGGCAGCGGTTCAAGACGCGTTGCCAGGGGTGGCCAGCGTGGTGGTCAAAGGGTCCCGGTTCATGAAGATGGAGCGCGTGGTCGACGCGATCGTCCGGCTCGCGACAGAGCAACAGGGGGGGGGCGTCCATGTTGCCTAGCCTGGCCCAGTGGCTGCAGACGCTTTCGCCCGAACTGGGTTTTTTCCGCGTCTTCCAATACCTGACGTTCCGCGCGGTGATGGCCGCCCTCACGGCTCTGCTGATCGGGTTGATCGCGGGTCCTTTCGTGATACGCCGCCTGACCGCCCTCAAGATCGGCCAGCCGATCCGTGGCTATGCGATGGAGACCCACTTGAGCAAGAGCGGCACGCCGACGATGGGTGGCGTGCTGGTGCTGCTGGCCATCACGCTGGCCACCCTGTTGTGGACCGACCTGAGCAACCGCTTTGTCTGGATCGTCCTGCTGGTCACCTTGGGCTTCGGCGCCATTGGCTGGGTGGACGACTGGCGCAAGGTTGTGAACAAGGATCCGGAGGGCATGCGCTCGCGCGAGAAATACTTCTGGCAGTCCGTGATCGGCCTGCTGGCGGCGCTGTACCTGGTGTTCAGCATTTCAGAAAACTCCAACCTTCGCGTGCTGGAGTTGTTTTTCAATTGGGTTCGGTCCGGCTTTGACGTGAGCCTCCCGCCGAAGGCGGGCCTGATGGTGCCGTTCTTCAAGGAGATCAGCTACCCGTTGGGCGTTCTGGGTTTTGTGGTGCTGACCTACCTGGTCATCGTCGGCTCCAGCAACGCTGTCAACCTCACCGATGGCCTGGACGGTCTGGCCATCATGCCTGTCGTCATGGTGGGGTCCGTGCTCGGCCTCTTCGCTTACGTCACCGGCAGCGCGGTGTATTCCCGCTACCTGTTCCTTCCGCACATTCCCGGTACCGGTGAGCTGATGGTTTTCTGTGCGGCCATGGCGGGCGCGGGGCTGGCCTTTCTCTGGTTCAACACCCACCCGGCACAGGTCTTCATGGGCGATGTCGGCGCGCTCGCGCTGGGCGCTGCGCTGGGCACTGTCGCGGTGATCGTTCGGCAGGAAATCGTGTTGGCGATCATGGGCGGCGTGTTTGTGGTCGAGGCCTTGTCGGTGATGCTTCAGGTTTCCTACTTCAAATACACCAAACGACGCTATGGCGCTGGGCGCCGCATCCTCAAGATGGCGCCCCTGCACCACCACTTCGAAAAAAGCGGCTGGAAAGAGACCCAGGTGGTGGTGCGTTTCTGGATCGTGACCATGTTGCTGTGCCTGGTGGGGCTTTCGACCCTGAAGCTGAGATAGACGATGACCCCGCTGCGCGACCACGACGTTCTCATTCTCGGGCTCGGCGCCTCGGGCCTGGCCATGGCCCGATGGTGCGCCCGCCAGGGTTCCCGTGTCCGGGTGGCCGACACCCGCTCCGAACCGCCCGGACTGGCGGCGCTGCGGGTCGACCTGCCCGCCGCCAGCTTTCACGCCGGTCCGTTGGTGGCCGAACTGGTGCAGGGTACGCCGGTGTCCGCTGTGTTCCGCAGCCCGGGTCTGGCGCCTGATGCGGTTGCGGAAGTCTGGCAGGCCGCCCGGACCTCGGGCTTGCTTCTTGGCGGCGAACTGAGCTTGTTTTCCGAGGCATTGACCGAGCTGGCTCAAGACCGCGACTACCACCCGCAGGTGCTCGGCATCACCGGGACAAACGGGAAGACCACCGTGACCGCGTTGACCGGGCAACTGGTGCAACGGTCGGGCAAGACCGTGGTTGTAGCGGGCAACATCGGTCCGACACTGCTGGATTCGCTGGCCGCCTGTCTCGACGCGGACTCCCTGCCCGACGTCTGGGTGCTGGAACTGTCGAGTTTTCAACTCGACAGCTGTGACACCTTCGAGCCGACGGCTGCCACGGTGCTGAACCTGACCCAGGATCACCTGGACTGGCACGGCAGCATGGCGGCCTATGCGGCGGCCAAGGCCAAGGTGTTCGGTCGACAGGGTCTGATGGTGCTCAACCGTGACGATCCTGGCGTGATGGCCATGCGGCCGGCGCCGGGCCGGGCTCGCCTGCAGAAAGCGCAGGAGCGCAGTGTGGTGACCTTTGGCGCCGGCATGCCGGAACGGCCTGGCGACTACGGCGTCGAGATCGTCAATGGCATGGCGTGGCTGGTTCGGGCGCACGAAGCCGACGAAACCCGCCGCCGTCGCAACGAAGACCCGGACGAGCTTCACATTCAGCGGCTCATGCCCGCCGACGCCCTGCGCATCCGTGGCCGGCACAACGCCCTGAACGCGTTGGCGGCGCTGGCGCTGGGCGGGGCTGCGGGGTGCAGCCTGGCGTCGATGCTGTTCGGCCTGCGCGAGTACCGCGGCGAGCCCCATCGTGTCGAATCCATCGGCATGGTGCAGGACGTCGAGTACTTTGACGACAGCAAGGGCACGAACGTGGGGGCCACCGTGGCCGCGCTGACCGGCCTCGGCGCCGACCGGAAGGTGGTTCTGATCCTCGGCGGCGAGGGAAAGGGCCAGGATTTTTCGCCGCTGCTCGACCCGGTGACGCGACATGCTCGCGCGGTGATTCTGATCGGCCGCGACGCGCCCTTGTTCAAGGCGGCGCTGGGGACCGCCGGCGTGCCCTTGATCGACGCCGCTTCAATGCCGGAGGCGGTCCGCGCTGGCGCCCGGCGTGCGCAGGCCGGCGATGCCGTGCTGATGTCGCCGGCCTGCGCCAGCTTCGACATGTTCCGCAACTACGAACACCGTGCGGACGTGTTTCGTGCGGCCGTTGGCGAGCTGGCAGACGAGGCTGGCGTCGAACTGGAGGGGCTGGCATGAGCGCCGCGCCGGACCGCTCCAGGCAAGCTCGCACCGCAATGCGCAGCATGGAGGTTCCGCAATGAGCGTCTGGCAGCGACTCGGCTTGAGCCGGGGCGGCATGGGCCGCGCCGGTGCCGCGATCGCCGACGTACTGCCCGTCCGCGTGGGCGTGCCCGAGTACCCACGCAAGGATGCGTCCCCCATCATCCGGCCCGATTTCGACCAGGCGCTGGTCTGGGTGGTCGTGGCGCTGTTGGCGTTCGGGCTGGTCATGGTGTATTCGGCCTCGATCGCCCTGCCTGACAACCCCAAATTCGCGCGCTATGCGCACACGCACTTCCTGACCCGTCATCTGCTGTCGTTGGTGATGGCATTCGTGGCCGCCCTGCTGGCGTTTCAGGTGCCGGTGTCCACCTGGGAGAAATGGGCACCCTGGATCTTCGTGGCCTCGCTGGTGTTGCTGATCGCGGTGCTGATTCCCCATGTGGGCAAGGGTGTCAATGGCGCCCGCCGCTGGATATCCCTGGGTTTCATGAATTTCCAGCCCTCGGAGCTGGCCAAGTTCGCGGTGGTGCTGTACGCCGCGGACTACATGGTGCGCAAGATGGAAGTGAAGGAGCGCTTCTTCCGCGCAGTGCTGCCGATGGGGGCTGCGGTGGCCGTGGTCGGTCTGTTGCTGCTGGCCGAGCCGGACATGGGCGCCTTCATGGTGATCGCGGTGATTGCCATGGGCATCCTGTTTCTCGGCGGCGTGAACGCGCGCATGTTCTTTTTGATCGCCGCCATTCTGATCGTCGCGTTCGGTCTGATGATCATGATGTCGGAGTGGCGTCGCGAGCGCATTTTTGCCTACCTCGATCCCTGGAACGAAAAACACGCGCTGGGCAAGGGCTACCAGCTGTCCCATTCGCTGATCGCCATCGGGCGCGGCGAAATCTGGGGTGTCGGCCTGGGCGGCAGCGTCGAGAAGCTGCACTGGCTGCCCGAGGCTCACACCGACTTCCTGCTCGCGGTGATCGGCGAGGAGTTCGGTCTGGTTGGGGTGCTGACGGTGATCGGCCTGTTTCTCTGGCTCACCCGCCGCCTGATGCACATCGGCCGCCAGGCCATCGCGCTCGACCGTGTGTTTGCGGGTCTGGTCGCGCAAGGCGTCGGCATCTGGGTGGGCTTCCAGGCGTTCATCAACATGGGCGTGAACCTGGGTGCGCTGCCGACCAAGGGCCTGACCCTGCCGTTCATGAGCTATGGAGGATCGGCCATCCTGATCAACCTGGTGGCGATCGCGGTGGTGCTGCGGATCGATGTCGAGAACCGGCAGATGATGCGAGGAGGGCGGGTATGAGCGCCGCGCCGGACCGCTCCAAGCAAGCTCGCACCGCAATGCGAAGCATGGAGGTTACCCAATGACTCCGGTGCGTTGTGCCCTCGTCATGGCCGGTGGCACCGGCGGCCACATCTTTCCGGGTCTTGCGGTGGCCCGTGCCCTGCGCGAGCGCGGCTGGCGGGTGCACTGGCTGGGCACGCCCGGCGGCATGGAGAGCCGCATTGTGCCGTCTGAGGGCTTCGCTTTCGAAGGCATCGATTTTGCGGGCGTGCGCGGCAAGGGCCTGATCACCATGGCCTTGTTGCCGTTGCGCCTGCTCAAGGCCTTCTGGCAAAGCCTGCAGGTCGTGCGACGGGTGCGCCCCGACGTTCTGGTGGGTCTCGGCGGCTATGTCACCTTTCCGGGCGGGATGATGGGCGTTTTGCTGGGCAAGCCGCTGGTGCTGCACGAACAGAACTCCGTCGCCGGCATGGCCAACAAGGTGTTGTCCGGGGTCGCCGATCGGGTGTTCACCGCCTTTCCGCGGGTGATGCAGAAGGCCGTTTGGGTGGGCAACCCTTTGCGCGAGGCGTTCCTGCGGCAGCAGCCGCCGGCCGAGCGCTTTGCCGGGCGAACGGGGGCGTTGCGCCTGCTGGTGGTCGGTGGCAGCCTGGGCGCCAAGGCGCTCAACGAGGTGGTGCCAAAGGCGCTGGCTCTGCTGGCGCCGGGCGAGCGGCCGCTGGTGCGTCACCAGAGCGGCGAGCGTCAGATCGATGCCCTGCGGGCTGCCTACGCCGAAGCCGGCGTGCAAGCCGAACTGACGCCGTTCATTCAAGACACGGCCGAGGCGTTCGCGCAGGCCGATCTGGTCGTCTGCCGCGCCGGCGCCAGTACGGTGACCGAAATCACCGCAGTTGGCGCGGCGGCCGTGTTCGTGCCGTTCCCGTTTGCGGTGGACGATCACCAGACCACAAACGCCGGCTTTCTGGTTGACCAGGGTGCGGGATGGCTGGTTCAACAAGACCAACTGAGCCCCGAGCGCCTGGCGCACATGCTCAGTGGAACCGATCGCGCCGAACTGCTGGACCGCGCGCAGAAAGCCTGGAACTTGCGCAAGACCCATGCCACCGACGAGGTGGTGGCCGCCTGCGAGGAGCTTGCCCGATGAAACACGCCATCCGTCACATCCATTTTGTCGGCATCGGCGGTTCCGGCATGAGCGGGATTGCCGAAGTGCTACTCAACCTGGGTTATCAAATTTCAGGGTCGGACCTGACCGACAGCGCCACGTTGCAACGCCTGGCCGCTCTGGGAATCCGCACCCACATCGGTCACGCCGCCGCCAACGTTGCCGGGGCCGACGCGGTGGTGACCTCCACCGCCGTGAAGGCTGACAACCCCGAGGTGCTGACCGCGCGAGAGAAGCACATCCCAGTCGTTCCCCGCGCGCTGATGCTCGCCGAGCTGATGCGCCTGAAGCAGGGCATCGCCATTGCGGGCACCCACGGCAAGACCACCACCACCAGCCTGGTCGCGAGCGTGCTCGCCGAAGCCGGCCTGGACCCGACCTTCGTGATCGGCGGGCGCCTGAACAGCGCCGGTGCCAACGCCAAGCTGGGCAGCGGCGACTACATCGTGGTCGAGGCCGACGAGTCCGATGCATCCTTCCTGAACCTGCTGCCGGTGATGGCGGTCGTGACCAACATCGACGCCGACCACATGGAAACCTATGGGCAGGACTTCAACCGCCTGAAATCCGCCTTTGTCGATTTCCTGCACCGCATGCCGTTCTATGGAACCGCCATCCTGTGCGTCGACGATCCGGCCGTGCGCGAGATCGTGCCGCAGGTGTCGTGTCCGGTCACCAGTTATGGCTTTGCCGACGACGCCCAGGTGCGGGCGATCGGGGTTCGCGCGGTGGGCGCCCAGATGCATTTCACGGCGTTGCGCCGCAACGGTGTCACGCTGCCGGACCTGGACGTGGTGCTGAACCTTCCGGGTGAGCACAACGTGCTCAACGCCTTGTCGGCCATCGCGGTCGCGGTGGAGCTCAACGTACCCGACGACGCCCTGCTTCGGGCGCTGGCCGGATTCAAGGGAGTCGGGCGTCGTTTCCAGCGCTACGGCGACCTGCCGGCCCGGGATGGCGGTCACTTCACCGTGATCGATGACTACGGCCATCATCCGGTCGAGATGGCCGCCACGCTGGCGGCCGCGCGGGGCGCGTTCCCCGGTCGCCGCCTGGTGCTGGCCTTCCAGCCGCATCGTTACACCCGCACGCGTGACTGCTTCGAGGACTTCGTCAAGGTCATCGGTCGTGCCGACCGGGTGCTGCTGGCCGAGGTCTATGCAGCGGGCGAGGCGCCCATCGTTGCCGCCGACGGTCGCACGCTGGTGCGGGCATTGCGGGTCGATGGCCGCGTCGAGCCCACTTTCGTCGACGACATCGCGGCCATGCCGCAGGCCATCGCCGATCAGGCGCGCGACGGCGACGTGGTGTTGTGCATGGGTGCCGGCTCGATCGGAGCGGTGCCCGCAAGGTTGGTGGAAATGCTTCAAAAAAATGAGCGTGTGATGGCCGAAGGACGCAGGGAATGAGCCAATCTGATTCGAAATTTGGCAAGGTGGCGGTCCTCATGGGCGGGCATTCGGCCGAGCGCGAGGTGTCGCTGATGTCGGGCACGGGCGTGCTGCAGGCGCTGCGTTCGCGGGGCGTTGACGCGCAGCCTTTCGATCCCGCCGAGCGCGATCTCGGGGATCTGCGCCGCGACGGCTTCAGCCGCTGTTTCATCGCGCTGCACGGCCGCCACGGCGAAGACGGCACCGTGCAGGGCGCGCTCGAACTGCTGGGAATCCCCTACACCGGTTCGGGTGTCATGGCCTCCGCGGTCGCGATGGACAAGGTCATGACCAAACGCATCTGGGCCAGCGAAGGCCTGCCCACGCCGCGGTATGTCTGGCTGGACGCCGGTCAGCAGGACCTTGAGCACGTTCGGCGCGTCCCCGACGATCTCGGCCTGCCCCTGATCGTCAAGCCGCCACGCGAAGGTTCGTCCATCGGTGTCACGAAAGTCGCGGACTGTTCACAAATGCAGGACGCGGTGCGCTTGTCCGCTCGCTACGACCCCGACGTGCTGTGCGAGGAGTTCATCGACGGCGAAGAAGTCACCTGCGCGGTGCTGGGCAGCGGCGCCAGCGCCCAGCCACTGCCGGTGATCCGGATCGTGGCACCGGACGGCGCTTATGACTATCAGCACAAGTATTTCACCGATGACGTGCAGTACCAGTGCCCCAGCGGTTTGCCCGAGGTCGAGGAGCGCGAGATCCAGCGCATCGTGCTGGCCTCCTACCGCGCCCTGGGCTGCCGGGGCTGGGGCCGCGCAGACCTGATGATCCGCGCCAGCGATCGAAAGCCCTTCCTGCTCGAGATGAACACCTCACCGGGCATGACCAGCCACTCGCTGGTGCCGATCGCCGCGCGCGTCGCTGGCATCGGGTACGACGAACTGTGCGTGCGCCTGTTGCAGGCGGCCACGCTCGACCACACGGCCCAGCCGGGATCAGGAGCTGCCGGATGAGCGCGACGCTGCCCACCCCGCTGGATATTCGGCTCATGAACGCGACCGCCTCGGCGTTGTTCGTGACGCTGGTGGTCCTCGGGCTGGCGGCCATCCTGTGGTGGGGCATTCGCCATCCGATGTTCTCGATCGTGGCGATCCAGGTGAACGGTGACCTTGCGCACAACAACGCCGTCACCTTGCGCGCCAACGTGACGCACCGGCTCAGCGGAAACCTGTTCACACTCGACCTGGGGGCTGCGCGAAAAGCCTTCGAGTCGGTGCCCTGGGTGCGCAGTGCGGTGGTTCGCCGCGAGTTTCCGAACCGGCTCAGCGTTCAGTTGCATGAACACCAGCCGGTCGCCCTGTGGGGCGAAGAGGGTGAATCGCGGCTGCTCAACACCTTCGGCGAGGTGTTCGAAGCCAACGTCGGCGATGTCGAGGCCGACAACCTGCCGCGCCTCAGTGGGCCGGCCGACCAGTCAGCCCAATTGCTGGCGATGTACCGCCAGCTGACCCCCGAGTTCGAGTCACTGGATGCCGCGGTGGAGCAACTCGAGCTGACAGACCGGGGCAGCTGGCGCGTCCAGCTCGACAGTGGAACCACGATCGAGCTCGGTCGCGGGACCCCAGCTGAAGTGATCGAACGCACGCGCAGCTACGTGCGCACGGTGCCGCGCGCCACGGCCAACTACGGTCGCAAGCCGGATGCCGTGGAGTCGGCAGACCTGCGCCACGTGAGCGGTTATGCCATGCGCCTGCGGGGCGTGACCACCGTGACCGTAGACATTCCCAAGGATGCGCCCAAGCCCCGCGCCCCGATCAAGAACACACGCTGAACCAACTGGACCAATCAACGGGTAAACACATGGCAAAAGAGTACAAAGACCTGATCGTCGGCCTCGACATCGGCACCGCCAAGGTGATGGCGGTGGTGGGCGAAGTGATGCCGGGCGGCGAGCTGCGGCTGGCGGGTCTCGGCGTGGCGCCCAGCCATGGGCTCAAACGGGGCGTGGTGGTCAACATCGACGCCACGGTGAACAGCATCCAGCTGGCCCTGAAGGAAGCCGAGCTGATGGCCGACTGCAAGATCACCCGCGTTCACACCGGCATCACCGGCAGCCACATCCGTGGGCTCAATTCGAGCGGCATGGTGGCGATCAAGGACAAGGAGGTCACCGCGGCCGATGTCGCCCGCGTCATCGAGACCGCGAAGGCCATCAACATCTCTTCCGACCAGCGGCTGCTGCTGGTGGAGCCACAGGAGTTCGTCATCGACGGCCAGGATGTGAAAGAGCCCATCGGCATGAGCGGCATCCGCCTCGAGGCCAAGGTACACATCGTGACCGGGGCGCAGAGCGCGGCCGAGAACATCATCAAATGTGTGCGCCGCTGTGGCCTGGAGGTGGAGCAGCTCATGCTCAACCCGTTGGCGGCCAGCCAGGCCGTACTGACCGAAGACGAGCGCGAACTGGGCGTTGCCTGCGTGGACATCGGCGCGGGTTGCACCGACGTCGCCATCTTCACCAACGGAGCAATCCGGCACACCGCGGTCATTCCGATCGCGGGCGACCTGATCACCAGCGACATCGCCATGGCCCTTCGCACGCCCACCAAGGACGCAGAGGACATCAAGGTGGAGAGCGGATACGCCAAGCAACTGCTGGCCGACCCGGAACAGCAGATCGAGGTGCCTGGCCTGGGTGATCGCGGGCCGCGCATGCTCAGCATCCAGGCCCTCGCAGGTGTGATTGAGCCGCGGGTGGAGGAGATCTTTTCGCTGGTTCAGCAGGTGGTGCGGGAGTCGGGCTTCGAGGAGGTCCTGTCTTCCGGCATCGTGCTGACCGGCGGCAGCTGCGTGATGCCCGGCATGGTCGAGCTGGGCGAGGACATCTTCCTCAAGCCGGTGCGCCGCGGCGTTCCCAAGTATTCGGGCGCGCTGGCCGACATGGTGTCGCAGCCGCGCGCCGCCACGGTCATGGGCCTGATGGAGGAAGCGCGCCTGGCGCGCCTGCGTGGCTTCAAGGTGGCCAAACAGGCCGGCTCCGTCAAGAGCGCCTTCGGCCGCGTCAGGGACTTCATCGTGGGGAACTTCTGATCATGAACAAGACCCTCCAACGCGCCCGGGGCAGCCCACGAACGCGCAGGCCGGGACGATGGCGATGTACCGGCCCGCCTTTACCGGAATTTCCAACAACAACAGCATCCATACCCAATCAGGCAACTGCAGAAATCAGGAGAAACACATGACCATTGAAATGATCGAAGTCGAGGAATTCAACGGGGGCACCCAGATCAAGGTGATCGGCGTCGGCGGGGGCGGCGGCAATGCTGTCGAACACATGATCCAGCGCAGCGTCCAGGGGGTCGAGTTCCTCTGTGCCAACACCGACGCGCAGGCCCTCGGCCGCAGCGGCGCGCACCGCACCCTGCAGCTCGGCATCAGTGGCCTGGGCGCCGGCAGCAAACCCGAAAAAGGGCGCGAGGCCGCCGAGGCCGCGATCGAAGACATCCGCGCCGCGATCCAGGGCGCGCACATGCTGTTCATCACCGCGGGCATGGGCGGTGGCACGGGCACCGGCGCGGCGCCGGTCATCGCCCGGGTCGCCAAGGAAATGGGCATCCTGACCGTCGGGGTGGTGACCAAGCCGTTCGACTGGGAAGGCAAGCGCCGCATGGCCAACGCGGACGACGGCCTGGCGGAACTGGAAGCGAACGTTGACTCCCTGATCGTGGTGCTCAACGAGAAGCTGCTGCACGTGCTGGGTGACGACATCACCCAGGACGAGGCCTTCGCGCACGCCAACGACGTGCTGAAAAACGCCGTGGGCGGGATCGCCGAGATCATCAACGAATACGGCCACGTGAACGTCGACTTCGAAGACGTGCGCACCGTGATGGGTGAACCCGGCAAGGCCATGATGGGCACGGCCACCGCCAGTGGCCCTGACCGTGCCCGCATCGCCGCCGAACAAGCCGTGGCCTGCCCGCTGCTGGACGGCATCGACCTGTCGGGCGCCAAGGGCGTGCTGGTGCTGGTCACCGCGGCGCGCGGCTCGCTCAAGCTCAGCGAATCCAAACTGGCCATGAGCACCATCAACGCCTACGCCTCGCCCGACGCGCACGTGATCTACGGCGCCGCCTACGACGACAGCCTGGGCGACGAAATCCGTGTCACCGTCGTGGCCACGGGCCTGTCCCGCCAGGGCCAGCGCCGCGCGGCCCCGCCGCTGCAGGTGCTGCGTACCGGAACCGACAACGCGCCGGTCCAGATCCCGACCTTGAACACCGCGTTGGGCGGGGTCGGCTCGGCGACAGCCGCGGTGCCGGCGGGCGTGGCGCAGGCCGACTACGGCAGCATGGCCGTGCCCAGCGTGTGGCGCACCAACCGCACGCAAGCCACGGCCCGCGTCGATGCACTGTCGTCCAGCGGCATGGAAGACTTTGAAATCCCGGCGTTCCTGCGCAAGCAGGCCGACTGAGATCGAGCGCCTCTTAAAATAGGTGCATGCTGGCACAACGCACCCTCAAGACACTCACCCGTGCGGTGGGTGTCGGGTTGCACAGCGGCCAGCGGGTCGAGCTGACGCTGCGCCCGGCCCAGCCCGACACCGGCATCGTGTTCCGGCGGGTCGATCTGCCGGAGCCGGTGGACATTCCGATCTCGGCCCAGTCGGTCACCGACACCCGGCTCGCGTCCACCATCTCGGTCGGTGGCGCCAAGGTGCACACGGTCGAGCACCTCATGTCGGCGTGCGCTGGCTTGGGGCTGGACAACCTCTATGTGGACATCACCGCCGAGGAGGTGCCCATCCTCGACGGTTCGGCCTCGTCCTTTGTCTTCCTGCTGCAAAGCGCCGGCGTCGCACTGCAGAAAGCGCCCCGGCGCTTCATCCGCGTGCTCCGGCCGGTCGAGGTGCGCGAAGGTGAAGGCGCGGCGCTCAAGTGGGCCCGGCTGGAACCGTACCATGGGTACAAGCTGCGCTTCGAGATCGACTTTCACCACCCGGCGGTGGATTCCACCGGCCAGTGTGTCGAATTTGATCTGGGTTCCGGCTCGTACGCGCGCGACATTGCGCGTGCGCGGACATTCGGATTCACCCGCGATGTCGAGATGATGCGCGCCAACGGCCTGGCGCTCGGCGGCGGGCTGGACAACGCCATCGTGATGGATGACTACAAGGTTCTGAACCACGACGGCCTGCGTTACGACGACGAATTCGTCAAACACAAGATTCTCGACGCGATGGGCGACCTGTACCTGCTCGGCAAACCGCTGCTGGCGGCCTACAGCGCCTTCCGCTCCGGCCACGCGATGAACAACCGGCTGTTGCGCGAACTGCTGGCCCACCCCGAAGCCTACGAGATCGTCACCTTCGACGACGAGAAACTGGCGCCGAGCGGCTTCGCCGTGCCGGCCAGGGCCTGGTAGGCACCCACACCCACGGATCGGCTCCCATGCTGCTGTTTCGCTGGACCATGATGCTGCTGCTGCTCGCAGCTGGCGTCTGCTTCGTGTTCTACATCGGCACCGGACAGGCCAGGTACCGCCAGTACGGGCTGCTCGTGCTCAAGTGGACCATCCTGGCAGCCTTGGGTTTTTTCGGTGTGCTGATCCTCGAGCGGCTGGCCTGAAAAACCGCCTGTTTACAAGCGTATCCGTATCAGTGGCTGCGGCCACTGCGGTACATGCCGCTGGTCTTTCGTTGCAGGCCATGGGCGTCGGCGAGTTTGCGCATCGAGGCGTGCGCGTGCGCGTGCGTGATGGCCAGCCCCAGCGCGTCGGCGGCGTCCTGGCGCGGCAGCGCCGGCAACTGCAGCAGGCGCTTGACCATTTCCTGGATCTGTGACTTGGCCGCGCGGCCGTGGCCGGTGATGGCCTGCTTCATCTGCAGCGCCGTGTATTCGGCCACTGGCAGATCGCACGACACCAGCGCCGTCACGCAGGCGCCGCGGGCCTGGCCCAGCAGCAGGGTGGCCTGTGGATTCACGTTGACGAACACGATCTCGACCGAGGCCTCATCCGGCTCGTAGCGCGCGCGCAGCTCCCGGATGCCGTCGTACAACACCTTCAGCCGTGCCGGCAGGTTGCCCATCTCCAGATGGGTGGTCTTGATCACGCCGCTGGCCACATAGGCCAAGGTCTGGCCGGCCACATCCACCACCCCGAAACCGGTGGTCTGCAGGCCCGGGTCGATGCCGAGGATGCGCATGGGTATAAAAAACGATAGCGCCTGGTGACCATCTGGCGCTGGATCAGGCCCCAAAATACCAACGAACCGAGTGAAAAAACACCGGCGCGGCAAAGCACAGCGCGTCCACGCGATCCAGCAGGCCGCTGGCGCCGGTGACCGAGTGGCCCTGGGTGCCCCAGTTGGGCACGCCGCGGTCTCGCTTGAGCGCCTTCATCACCAAATGCCCCATCGAACCGGCCACGCACGCAATCAAGGCCATCGCCATCGCCTGGCCGGGTTTGAACGGCGTGATGCCCGACAGCGCGGCACCCAGCACGACGCCGGCACCCAGGCCGATCGCCCAGCTGGTCCAGTTGAAGCTCTGGCTCACGTTGGGCGCGCGTGGTGGCCGGGGCCAGCGGCGGCTCACCAGGTGCTGCACCAGTGTGCCCGTCTGCACCACGAACACCAGGAAAAAAACCAGAAAGGCCCCGCGGTCGGTCCAGTTCTTGAATTCCAGCAAGAGCAGCGCCGGCACGTGGCTCATGCCGTAGATGCAGACCATGATGCCCCATTGCAGCTTGGCATTGCGCTCCAGGAAGCGCTGCGGGTCGTCAGCCAGCGCGCTCACCACCGGGATCGCCAGAAACACATAGACCGGGATGAACACCGTGAACAGGTCGAAGTGGCGGTTGGCCACCAGCCAGAACTGGATCGGCAGCACCACGAAAAACGCCAGCACCAGGCTGCGGTGGTCGCCGCGCCGCGTGGGCGACAGCGTGATGAACTCGCGCAGCGCAAAGAACGCGACGATCGCGAACAGCACCGTGGCCACCGCATCGCCCGACACCCATCCCACCCAGAACACAAGCACCATCGCCCACGAGGTGCGCAGCAGCGCGCGCGCCTCGTCCAGCCGCGCGCGCACCCGGTCGGCCTCGGGCGACTCGCCGCGCTCGCGCAGGCTCAGCATGAACACCGTCACGTGGGTGATGAACAACAGCCCGAAGACGCTGATGAACAGCGCGCCGACCTGTTGCTCGGCGGTGAGGTTGCGCAGGTATTGATACATGGCCCCAGCCTCAGACGTCCCGCAGCGCGATCACGGCCGCGCGGGCGCGGTCCAGAAAGGCCCGGCGCTCCTCGCCCGGCTCGGGCCGCACCGGCGCGCCAAAGGTCACCGAGCACAGGATCGGCACCGGCACCACCTCGCCCTTGGGCATCACACGCTGGATGTTGGCGATCCACGCGGGTACCAGCACCACCTCCGGGAACTTTTGCGCCAGGTTGTACAGGCCGGCCTTGAAGGGCTGCGGCTCTTCCGCGTTGCCACGGGTGCCTTCCGGGAAGATGATCAGCGAGTCGCCGCGCTCCAGCGCGTCCATCAGCGGCTGCAGCGGGTCTTCGTCGCCCTTGCGCTCGCGCTCCACGTACACCGCGTTGAACACCGCGGTGGTGATCCACTGCTTGAACGGCGTCTTGGTCCAGTAGTCCTTGGCCGCGATCGGTCGCGTGATGCTGCGCAGCTCGTGCGGCAGCGCCGCCCAGATCATCACCAGGTCCGCATGGCTCTGGTGGTTTGCAAAGTAGATGCGTTGCTCGGCTTTCGGCGGGCATCCGTGCCAGCGCGCCTGCGCCCCGGTGAGGAAGCGGATCAGCCCCAGCAGGAACAGGCTCATCAGTTTGGCAAGCATGCGGGTGATGATAGCCTCAGCCCGCCTGGCGACCGCGCCCGGATGCATGAAAATACGCCGCCCGGCAGCAAACGCACCCACCATGGACCTTCGGCTCATTCTCGGATTCGCATGGCCCTGGCGCGGCACGCTGGCGCTGTGCGTCGTGCTGATGCTGGCCGAAACCGGCGCCGCGCTCGCGCTGCCCTGGCTGGCAGGGCAGTTTGCCGGTGGCCTGCTCACCGGCGCGCCGCAGACCGGCGGCCTGCTGCTGGCCGGTCTGTTGCTCATCGTGGGTCTGCAGGCCGTGCTGCAGTTCGGCAACCGCTGGCTGGGCGGGCGCGCGGCCGAGTCCATCCTGGCCGATCTCCGGATGCGCCTGTACGACCACCTGCAGGCCCTGCCGCTGGCCTATTTCCAGCAGCGCCGGCACGGCGAAGTGCTGGCGTTGCTCACCAACGATGTGGCGCATCTGTCCGGCTACATCAGCGGCACGCTGCTGAGCGTCGTGCCGCTGGCGCTCACCGTTTCGGGTGCAGCCATCATGCTGCTGCGCATCGACGCCCGCCTGGCTGCGGTCGTCCTGGTGATGATCCCGGTCTTCTACCTGCTGCTCAAGATCATGGGCCGACGGTTGCGCCCCCTGTCCAGCCAGCTCCAGCAGGCGCACGCCGATGCGGTGGCCATCGCCGAAGAGAACCTCGCCATGCTACCGGCGATCAAGACCCACACGCGCGAGCCACTGGAGTCGGTGCGATACGGCGCCAAGATCCGCAGCATCCTGCACCTGAGCAACCAGGAGCGGCTGATCGACGCCGCGCTCGGGCCCGGCGTGCAATTTCTCGCCGCCGTCGCCCTGGTGCTGATCCTGTGGCAACTGGGCAGCCCCACCGCCGGTCGTTCGCCGGCCGAGATGGTGAGTTTTCTGCTGTACGCGGCCCTGCTGACGCGGCCGGTGAGCGGTCTGGCCGACGTCTACGGCCAGACCCGCCAGGCGCGCGGCGCGCTGGAGCGCCTGGGCGCCGTGCTGGCCGAGCCGCCGGAACCTCCCGCCAGGCAAGGCCGTGTATTGCCGCCGGTGCGCGGCGACATCCGGTTCGAAGGGGTGCGGTTCGCCTACCCGGGCCGGCCGGCGGCGCTGGACGGCATCACGCTGCACATCCGCGCCGGCGAAACGGTGGCGCTGACCGGTCCCAACGGCGCGGGCAAAAGCACGCTGGCGCACTTGCTGATGCGGCTGATGGAGCCCGGAAGTGGCCGCGTCCTGATCGACGGCATCGACACCGCCACCGTGTCGCTGCCCAGCCTGCGCCGCCAGATCGGCGTGGTGCCGCAGCACGTGCTGCTGTTCAACGGCAGCGTGGCCGACAACATCGCCTATGGCCAGCCCGGCGCCACGCCCGAGGCCATCATGGCCGCGGCCCGCGCCGCCCAGGCGCACGCCTTCATCGACCGGCTGCCGCGGGGCTACGACAGCGTCATCGGCGACCAGGGCATCCGCCTCTCGGGCGGGCAGCGCCAACGCATCGCCCTGGCGCGCGCGCTGCTCAAGAACCCGCCGATCCTCATTCTCGACGAAGCCACCGCGATGTTCGACCCCGAAGGCGAAAAGTCCTTCATCGCCGACTGCCACGACACCCTGGCCCAGCGCACCGTCATCCTCATCACCCACCGCCCGGCCAGCCTGGCGCTGGCCGACCGGGTGTTGCGGCTGGAGGCGGGCGTTCTGGTGGGGTGACGCGGAGCCAGGGCGCCCCCCATTTGATCGCAACGCCCGAGGGGTTCGCGTGCGAACTTGCCAAAATTTGCCATCGCCGATAAACTTCCACCATGGCCACCATGAACATCTCTTTGCCCGGCGCGCTCAAGTCCTTTGTCGACGAGCGGGTCAGCCAGGGCGCCTATGGCACCAGCAGCGAATACCTGCGCGAACTCATTCGCCAGGACAAAGACCGCCTTCAGTTGCGCGCTCTCCTGCTGGCGGGCGCGGCGTCGGAGCCGGCGGGTCTGGCGGGTCTGGCGGACGCCGCTTACTTTGCAGGCCTGCGGCAACGGGTCCAAGGGGTCGACGCGGCCGGGCCAGCGGCCCTGGGGTTCATCGATGCATTGGAAGACGCCTGCGCCCACTTGGCCCGAAACCCCGCCACCGGTTCTCTGCGGTATGCCCACGAGCTGAACCTGCCGGCGCTGCGCTGTTGGCCGCTGACGCGCTACCCTTACCTGATCTTCTCCGTCGAGCGGCCTGATCACATCGACGTCTGGCGGGTGTTGCACGGCAGGCGGGACATCCCGGCCGGGTTTGGGGGCGCACCTGCACTGGGGCGTGATGCCGAACCGCACGATGGTGGATCCGGCGTTGTTCATGGATGCCTGAGGGCCGTTTGCCCTGGATGCAAGTCGATTTTGTAGTCGAAAGTGGTCGATTGCGGTAAAATGTGATATTATTGGTAACGTCTTGACCATCAGCACACTTGGAGCACGCAATGAATCAAAACTGGCGCTCGTGGGTATTCACCGCGTTGATCAGTGCTGTCGGCGGACTTCTGCCGGCCGCCTTCAGCCCCGCAACCGCACAAGACATCGTGCCGCAGGAAAAACGCGGCGTTCCGCAGGACTGGAGCCATCATCGGGTGATTGTCCGCAATGTGGAGACCATGAAGGAATCCAGCGGCAACGGCGCGGTCGCCTTCCAGCGCTGGAAACAGCGGCTCAACGATCCCCGCTTCACGATGGCTGTGGCCCGGAAAACGTTTGACGAGCAACCCACCGCCAACAAGGCGATGTCGGGCCAGCAGCTGGCGTTCTTTAACCGGTTCGACAGGAAACCGAAAAAATCAAGCGTGCTCCGCGACTGGAGCAATGTCCTCGGCGGCGGTACCGACGGCCTCGGCGGCAGTGGCGTACCCGGCGTGTTCCCGGCCAAGTACAACTTCGACATCAATGCGGCCCCGAGCTGTGCGAATGATTTCGTGGTGTATCCCACCAATGGGGCAGGCGCGACTTCCTCAGGCCAAGCCGAAACCCTTCCCGGGACCTTCACGGCACGCCCCAACAACAACCAGACCATCACGATCGGGGAGCCAGGGACGCCACGCTCGGTGATATTGACGGCGGTCGACACGCCGACCACAGCCAACCAATTCGCCCGTGGTCCGGACGAGACCAACAACGGCGTTGAGGCCGCGACCAACGCGACCAATCTCGCTGCGGCGGTGAACCGCTTCACGCACCAAACTGGAATCAGCGCGACGAGCAGTGCCGGCGTCGTCACGTTCTCGCGCATCTCCGGCGGGAACTCGGCCACCATCCCGATCGATGAAAGTCTGAGCAACTTCAGCCTTGGCACCCGTGTAAATGGCACTGGCGCGCCCGGGCAACCCACCATCATCGCCTTCAACCAGCTCTACCAGGGCACGGGTGCCGGCGCCTGCAATGGCAGCTGGAACCAGAACGGCGCGACCAAGGCACCCAATGTGATGTGGGCCTACAACACTGGCACCGGCTATGTGGTGGAAACCTCGCCCGTGCTGTCCTACGAGGATGGTGGCAAGCAGGTTGCCTTCATCC
Organism: Burkholderiaceae bacterium; assembly: GCA_046348065.1. Lineage (GTDB taxonomy): Bacteria > Pseudomonadota > Gammaproteobacteria > Burkholderiales > Burkholderiaceae_C > Skiveiella. The sequence goes on along the minus strand of JAXMFA010000004.1, from coordinate 126,423 downwards.
AGCGCAGCGGCAATACCCTGCAGTTGGTATTGTTGAAGTGGGCCGCAGGCCAGGGAAGCGCCGGTGTACCCGCCACTCCCCCGGTTGCCGCGAACGCGGCCGCCTACGCCACCGCGCGCGCCAACGCGGCGGTCAGCGCCATGTACGTCATGACCCTGAACGGCACCAGCAATACCGGGAATGTCCCGACGTATTCCTCCCCGTTCGTGGACTACGTTGACGACGTGCTCTGGGTGGGCGACGGCAATGGCCGCTTGCACAAGTTCACCGGCGTGTTCAAGGGCACGCCCGCCGAAGTGGTGGGCGGCGGATTTCCGGCGACGCTGGAAGCGGGGTTGAAGCTCTCGCCCCCGGTCTCCAACAACGGACAGGTCTACATCGGCAGTTCGGCCGGCGCCGGCACCGTGGGCGGCAAGCTGTACCGGGTGAATGCCGCCACCGGCGTGGTGAACGCGACCAGCGCCAAGCTGGCGCGCGACGACACCCCGGGCGTTCGCGAGTCGCCGATCATCGATGGCGCCACCGGGCAGGTGTACACTTTCATCTTCAACGACCGCACCACGGTGTACAACGATCTCGACCGCTGCACCGCGTACCAGAACGAGATCGACGGTTGCCGCGCGGTGTTCCAGTTCACCGAATCCTTCGCCAATGGCAGCGTTGGCACCCGCCAGTTCATCGGACGTGGCAACAGCGTCACCCGGGTGCTGTATGCCGGCGCGTTCGACGACGCCTTTTACAGCAGCAACAACGGCACCGGCGCGATGTACATCGTGGGTGGCCGGCCCGACAACACCTTCTACGCCACCCTGTGGAAGATACCGATCGTCAACGGGGTGATGCAACCCGCGATCCGGGGCGCCGAAATCGGCGCTCGTGATCGCTACGTGAGCGGCACTACCGACAATCTGCAGCAGATCGCCCCGGTCACCGTGCAGAAGAACGGGACGAACGAATATGTCTTCGTCAGCACCGCGACCTATGCCAACGCGCCGGGCTGCGGGGCCGGCACATTCGCCGATTCAGCCTGCGTCTACATGTACAACCTGTCCGACCTGAACGGGTCCGGCGCGGGTACTGGCGCGGCATGGGGAACCACCAACGTGCCCTCGGCCGCGCTGGCGGCGCCTGGCGGCACGGGGGGTATCGTGGTCGACAACATCAGCGCCACGACCGGGGCATCCCAGATATACTTCACCCAGTTGCAGTCCGGAGGCAACGCCATCCAGGCCAGCCAGTCCGGTTTGCAGTAAGCTGTCCACCGTCATTTCGCCACGAGAACGTCCGCATGAAACCCACCCAAGCGCCTAAAGCCCCCCGCACCGAGGCCGGCGAGCGCAAGGCTTACGTGAAGCCGGAATTCCGCCATGAATCGGTGTTCGAGACCATGGCGCTGGCCTGCGGCAAGGTGAATGGCACCCAACTCCCATGCAAAGCTAACAGGAAAGCATCCTGACGGTGAGACCCGAACGCCAGGCGGACCTTCGGCTGGCGCTCGCCCGCCAAGCCCTGCAGACCGCCGGGCACCTGCGGGTTCGCGCGTTCGGCAGCAGCATGCTCCCGGCGATCCTGCCAGGCGACCTGCTCACCTTCCGCGCCGCCACCCCTGCCGACGCAGTGCTGGGGCGCATTGTCCTGGCGGCGACCGACGTCAGCGAATGGCGCGTGCATCGCATCGCGGCCCTTGACGGCGACTGGGTGGTCACCCGCGGCGACGCCCTGCGCCACTTCGACCCGCCCACGACCCGTGCCAGCTTGCTCGGCGTGCTGGAGGTCCAGCAACGCGGCGACCGCATCCTCGCAACCGATCGATCGCCGAACCGCCTCGTCCCGAGCACCTCGCGCTGGCTGTTGCGCCACCTGCCGCTCGCCCACCGCCTCGCGCGCATCACCGCCCGCCGCTGGCCCCGACTGGTCGAACTTGCCGCATGAGCAGCCCAGCCCCCCTGCACCACCTGGACATCGGGATCGGCGGCATCCAGGTCCGCCTGCGGACGACGTCGCCCGAGTTCATCGCGCTGATGCAGGCGCGTTTCCGTGGCTTCACCGGCCACGTGGACGCGCCCGACCACGTGTTCGACGTCGAAATCGTGCCGGTGGAATACGCCGAGGACGAAGCCCTGGATGGCATCAGCACCGAGGTCCGGGTGCTCCGCGACGGCCCGCGCTGGCGCCTGCTGCGCGGCGACTTTGATGCGACGTGGACCCCCGGCACCGGCTGCGGCACGGTGCGCCTGCATCCCAGCCCCTACTCCCTGGATTCGGTGCTGCGCATCCTGCTCACCGTCTTGCTGGCAGGACAGGGGGGGATGCTGATGCATGCTTCCAGCGTGATGCTCGACGGGCGGGCCTACCTGTTCACCGGGGTCTCCGGTTCCGGCAAGACCACGATCTCCCGGCTGGCGCCGCCGGACGCCCACGTGCTGACCGACGAGATGTCGTTCATTCGCCTGGAGGATGGCGCGTACTACGCCTACGGCACGCCGTTCGCCGGCGAGCTGGCGACGCCCGGCGAGAACCTGCGCGCGCCGCTCGCCGCGATCCACCTGCTGGCCAAGGGGCCGGACAACCGCATCGAACCGATGGGGCCGGCGGAGGCGGTGCGCACGGTGATGGCGAACGTGCTTTACTTTGCCCGCGACGACGCGCTCACGGCCCAGGTGTTCGACAATGCGATCGCCCTGGCCGCGGCCGTCCCCGTCCGCCGCCTGACCTTCTTCCCGGACGCGCGCGTCTGGGACCTGTTCGGAACCGCACCATGAGCGCACCCCTCTTCCTGCTTCGCTCCGACAACGTCGCCGCCCGCCGCATCGGCGACGAGTTGATGATCATGTTCGCGCGTGACTCCTCGTTGTTCAGCCTGAACGAGACCGCGGCGTTACTGTGGGACGCGGCTGACGGACGCACGCCGCTGGCGGAGATCGTCGCGCGCGAGATCTGCCCGCGCTACGACGTCGACGCGGCCACCGCCCTGCGCGACGCCACGGAACTGGCACGCGGGCTGGCGGAGCGCGGCATCCTCCAGGTCGGCGAGCGGCCGTTCACCGACGGGGGCGACGCCGCATGAGCGTGATGCAGGACATGGGCGCGCGGGCGATGGCGCTCGGCATCCCGCTGAGCGTGCAGCTGGACCTGACCTACCGCTGCAACGAACGCTGCATCCACTGCTACCTCGACCATGAAGACCATGGTGAGATGACCACCGCGGAGATCCTCGGCCTGCTCGACCAACTGGCCGCGGCCGGGGTGTTCTTCCTCAACGTCAGCGGCGGCGAGATCTTCATGCGCCCCGACCTGTTCACCATCATCGAGCATGCGCGAAAGCTGCAGTTCTCGGTGAAGCTCAAGACCAACGGCGTGATGATCCGCGAGGCCAAGGCCCGCAGGATCGCCGCATTGGGCGTGGAAGCCGTGCAGATCAGCCTGTATTCGCACGATGCCGCCACCCACGACGAGATCACCAAGTTGCGGGGCTCGTTCAAGCGCACGGTCGAGGGCGCGCGCCTGCTCCGCGATGCCGGGGTCAAGGTGATCTTCGCCAACGTGCTGATGCAGCAGAATGCCGACCACTACAAGCAGGTGCAGGCGCTGGCCGCCGAGATGGGCATCCGCTACGAGGTCGACGCCACCATCACCCCGATGATGGACGGTGACCGCGGCATCGTCGCCCTGAACATGGATGGCGGCCGGCTGGCCGCGATCATGCACGACACCACCCTGCTCGGTGACCAGGCCGAGCGCCTGTTGGCCGCGCCGAGCGGTCCGACCCCGCTCGACGAAGCCTACAAGACGCTGCCCTGCAGCGCCGGCCACACCGCCTGCTATGTCTCGCCCTATGGTGACGTGTTCCCCTGCGTGCAGTTCCCCTTCAAGGTGGGCAACGTGCGCGAGCAGGCATTCATCGACATCTGGAAGCACTCGCCGCAACTCAACGAGGTGCGCGCGATCCGGGTCAGCGACCTCGAGGGCTGTTCCAGCTGTGTGCACGGCAGCAGCTGCGCCCGGTGCCCGGGGCTGGCGTACCTGGAGGGCAACATGCGCGGACCGTCCATCCAGGACTGCGAGAAATCCTTCGCCCGCACGGGCGTGCCCTCGTACAACCTGCTGCGCAAGCAGGGCGCTGCGGCCAGCCCGCAGCCCGCACCGACGCCACCAGCGCCATTGCCCGCCCAGACCGAGCATCCCGTCGTGTGGATGGAGCGGCGATAGATCGCTTGCCGCCTTCTGGCTGGCGTGACCGGGCCAGCGCGACGTTTGCCCGATCTTCGTCCACCCGTCGCCCTCACGGCACCACTGCATCGCCCATGCGCGCCATGATGGTGGCGGCGCGGCTGCTCAGGTAGGCCGAGTTGGGCAGTTTCTCGAAGTACTTGGGCCGCGGCAGCATGACGGCCAGCCGGGCGGCCTCGTAGGCGCTCAGCTTGCTGGCCGGTTTGCGGAAATAGTGCTGCGCGGCCGCTTCGGCGCCGAACACACCTTCGCCCCATTCGACGTGGTTCAGGTACAGCTCCAGGATGCGGCGTTTGGACAGCAACGTCTCCAGCGCCATCGTCAGCACGAACTCCTGGCCTTTGCGCAACAGCGTGCGTTCGCCCGACAGCAGCAGGTTCTTGGCCAGTTGCTGGGTGATGGTGGAGCCGCCGACGATCTTGGGCGCCTTGGCGGGCGGCGCGGCTTTGCCGGCAGGCGCCCTGGCGGCCCGACGCGCAGCCTGTTCTTCGGCCTGGGCGTTCTTGTCCCAGGCCTTCTGGATGGCCTCCCATTCCACGCCGTCGTGGTTGATGAAGTCGCCGTCTTCGGAAGCGATCACCGCGCGCTTGAGGTGCTCGGAAATCTGCGCATACGGCACCCACTGCTGGCGCCAGCGCAGTTCGCCCTTTTCGGTGACGATGCGCCAAGCCTCGGAGCGCTGGAAGGTGGTGGATGCCGGGTTCACCACTGCCATCAGCGTGATGCGGCCGATGAAGAACACCTGCAGCGCCAGCGCGGCCATTACCACGAGCAACAGCCAGCGCAGCCAGCCGGATCGGAGCCAAGCGCTCGCCATGGCCTCAAGCCTTGGGCACGCTGTCCACGATGGCGCGCAGCTCCACCAGCACGGTCAGCGAATGCGGGCGCACGCCGCGCCAGATCACGAAGGACTCCGCCGCCTGCTCCACCAGCATGCCCAGGCCGTCGCGGGGACGCGCGCCGTGGGCGGCGGCCCAGTCCAGAAAGCCCTGCGCCGCGGGGCCGTACATCATGTCCAGCGCCAGCGCCCCGGGCTTGAGCACCGAGGCCGGCACCGGAACCCCCGCACCACCCAGGCTGCTGGCGGTGGCGTTGATGACCACATCGAACGGTCCGTCCTGCGCCGACGCCTCCAGCGCGCTGGCCCGAAGCGCCACGCCGTTTTGCGCCGCCAGCGCGCCGTGGCGTTGTACCAGCTCGTCGGCGCGACCGACGGTGCGGTTGGCGATCACGATGCGGCGGGGCTTCTGCGCGATCAGCGGGCCCAGCACCCCGGCCGCTGCGCCGCCGGCGCCGATCAGCAGCAGGTCCTGGCCGGCCAGCGGCACGCCGGCGTTGGTGGTGATATCGGCCACCAGGCCCGGGCCGTCGGTGTTGTGGGCACGGATGGTGTCGTTGTCAAACTGCAGCGTATTGGCCGCGCCCGCCAGCGCCACGCCCGGACTTTGCCAGGTGGCCAGGGCGGCGGCTTCGTGCTTGAACGGCACGGTGACGTTGCAGCCACGCCCGCCGGCAGCGCGAAAGGCGGCTACGGTCGTGGCAAAGCCGTCCAGCGGTGCGAGTTGGCGGTCGTAGTGCAGGGTCTGGCCGGTGAGCTCGGCAAAGCGGGCGTGGATCCACGGCGAGCGGCTGTGCGCCACCGGGTTGCCCATCACGCAATAGAGGTCCATGGTGGGATCGCGCCTACTGGCTGGTCAGCTTGGTTTCGAGGGTTTCGTCGCGCGTGAACTTGAAGCGTGACACCACGACGATCTGATCCGCCTGGCGGCGCATGGCCTCGCTGAACCGTCCGAAGGGCGCGGCGCTACGGGCGATCGCCATCGCGCGGCGGTCGAGCGTGGCGTTGCCCGAGGTCTGCACCACCTCGGCGTCGAGCACGCGACCGTCGCGGTCGACGGTGAGGATCATCGTCAGTTCGCCGTACAGCTTGCGGCCCGCGGCGGTGGGGAAGTTCTCGGTGCCCTTGTCCTCGATCTTGCGCCGCAGCTGGTCGTAGTACACGGCGTACACCTCTTCGCGGGTGGCCGGGCTGATGTAGCGTTTCTTGGGGCGTGCGTTCTGTTCGTTGACGCGTCGCTCGATCTCGGCCAGCAGCTTGAAGAGCTGGAGCCGGCGTTCTTCGTTGGCCTGGGCTTCGGGCGTGTTGGCCGCCTGCTTGGGGTCGGGCGGTGGCAGGGCGGCGAGCTGCCTGCGAACCTGCGCGAGCAACATCATCTGCTGCTCCTGCAGCGCCTCGATCTTGCGTTGTGCGTCCTCGGGCGAGTCGCCCATTTCGGTCAGCGCCGAGGCGGGCAAGGGCGTGGTGGCTCGGCCTTTGTCGGCGTCGCCGCCGCCGGCCAGGGTGTGTTGGGCGATGGCCTGCACCTTGGACGGGTCGGGTTTTTCGGTGGTCTTGGCGTTGACCAGGATCACCTCCAGCGGCGTGTCCTGAAAGATGCGGTTGAAGCCCTCGGGGTCGACAAAACGCACCGTCAGCAGCACCGCGTGCACGGCGATCGAGACGCCCAGCGCGATCTGTAGGGTGCTGAAAGAGCGGAGATTCACGGTGCGGAATTATCGTCGGGTGCCGCTTCGGACTCGTTCACATCGACGGCAATGGCGATCGGCCCGGCCGCAGCGTCCTCGTCGTCCTCGGCCTCCTCTGGCACCACCGGGGCGGCGTCCAGCCGCTCGATCACGGTGCCGCTCACGTCCAGCGATATCTCGTCGACCGCGCCGAGCTTCACCCGCAGGCGCGCGCCGCGCGTGAGTCCCTGCGCGCCCAGCACCGGGAACACCAGCGGCAGCGTGTCGGCGCGCACCAGCCAGCTGCCGCCGGGGCCTTCCTTGAAGGTGGTGGCGGCCAGCTCGGTGATGCCCTGCTGCTCCAGGTGTTTGAGCGTCCAGAATCGTTCCATGCCGGCCTGGTAGCCGTTGTAGGCGGTGTAGGCGGCGTCGAAGGCGCTGATGATCGAGAACAGTTCGGCGTCCTTGGGCTTGAACGGCGCGGCCAGCGCGGCCGTCTTGCCATGACGGGCGCAGGCGATGATCTGCCACTGGTTCACCAGGTCGGTGTAACGGCGCAGGGGCGAGGTGCTCCACGCGTAGCTTTTTACACCGATGCCCGCGTGCGGCAGCGCCTTGGTGCCCATGCGCACCTTCACGCCGGGTGCCAGGCTGGCCTGGCTGCGGTAGATCGCGGGCACGCCGAGTTCGGCCATCCACTGGCCCCAGGTGCTGTTGGCCAGGATCATGGCCTCGGCCACGATCAGGTCCAGCGGCGCGCCGCGCTGGCGGGTGGTGATCTGCACCGTTTCGTTGCCGGTGGGCACCGCACCGTCGTTGCCGACGAGGCGAAACGTGTAGTCCGGCCGGTTGAAGGTCTCGGGCTTGCCGCGCACCAGCTCCCGTTTGGCCTTCAGGTCCTTGGCGAAACGGTATAAAAATGAGAGCGTCTTACGTCCAATTGGCGCTGGGATCTGGTCATTTTGATGCCTGAAATCGGGGTTTTCGAGCCATTCGGCGGTGATCAGGCCATCGAGTTGGTCGTGGCGCAGGTTGGCGGCAATGGGCACGCGCTCCAGCCGGGTGTCGGTGGCCCGGATGGTGAGGGTCTCCTCGTCGAGTGCCACGTACAGCGACACCGCCGGCACATCGCGCCCCTCCGACAGGGTGTAGGTCTGCACCACGTCGTCGGGCAGCATGGTGATCTTGTAGCCCGGCATGTAGACCGTGGACAGGCGCTGTCGACCGAGCAGGTCGATGGCGCTGCCGGGCGTGATGGCCAGCGCCGGCGCGGCGATGTGGATGCCCACCACCACGGTGCCGCTGCCCAGCCCCTGCACCGACAGCGCGTCGTCGATCTCGGTGGTGTGCGAGTCGTCGATCGAATACGCCTGCACCGCGGCCAGCGGCAGCTCGTCGGTGATCGGCGGGGCCTGCAGAGCCGGAAAGCCCGTGCCCTTGGGGAAGTGGTCGAGCAGGAAACGCTGCCAGTGGAACTGGTAGGGCGAGGCGATGGCCCCGGCCTGCTGCAACAGCGCCAGCGGCGGCAGCCGGGTGGCCCGTGAGGCCTCGACCACTGCTTTGTACTCGGGCGCGTTCTTGTCGGGGCGGAACAGGATCTTGAACAGCTGCTCGCCAATCGGCTCCGGGCAGCGGCCCGCGGCCAGCTCGGCCGACCAGTCGGCGATCAGCTGCTGAATCACTTTCTTTTTCTCGATCGCGGCGAGCGCCTGCTGCACGATGTCGGCGGGCGCCTTCTTGAAGCGGCCCTTGCCGGCGCGGCGGAAGTAGTGCGGCGCCTCGAACAGCCGAAACAGCGCGCCGGCCTGCTGGGCCAGCGTGGCGTCGGCGCTGAAATAGTCGCGCGCCAGGTCGGCAAAGCCGAATTCGCCCTCGGGCGCGAACTCCCAGGCCAGCTCCAGCTCGATGGTCTCGGCTGTCGCGGCAGCCTGGGCCAGCAACTCGGCCGGCGCGGGTTTTTCGAACCGGATCAGGATGTTGGCGGCCTTGACCTTGACCCGCTTGCCACTGTCGAGCTCCACCTGCGCCGAGGTATCGGTTTCGGACAACACCCGTCCGGCCAGGAACTTGCCGGCTTCATCAAACAAAACATGCATGGCCGGGATTGTCCCAGCAAACCGGCAGGCCCCTCAGCGCAGGCCGAGAAAGCCGAACAGCTCGTCAAGGTGGTCGTCGAAGTCGCTCAGGGCGTGGTCGCCGCCGTCCAGCAGCTTGATGCGCGCGCCGGGGTAGCGGCCGGCCATCTCGCGCCAGTCCAGCACCTCGTCGCCTCGGGCGATGATGGCGAAAATCCGCTCCGGATCCCGCAACGGTCCGGGGTCGAGCGCAAGCAGCTCGTCCACGAAGGCGGGCTGGAAGAAAAAGCGCTCCTCGGGGTTGTGGAACTGGGTTTGTTCGCCGATGTAGGCGGCCAGGTCGCGTGCCGGGTGTACCGCCGGATTCAGCAGCACCGCCGGGCAACCGGTCTGCTGCGCAACCCCGGTGGCATAAAAGCCGCCCAGCGAGGAACCGATCACCGCCATCGACTCCTGCGGCCAGAGCGCGATGCCCTGCATCACCGCCTCCATCGCCAGGCGCGGCGACGGCGGCAGCTGCGGGCACCACCAGGTGACGCCAGGGTTGCGCGAATGGACCCGCGCGGCGACCTTCTGCGCCTTTGCGGACAGGGGTGACGAGCGAAAGCCGTGCAGGTACAGCAGATGGGTCGTTGGCATGCGGGTATCGTAGCGGGATGGCGACCTGTTGATCGCCAACGCCCATTTGTGCCCACCATGTCCGCACCACCCAGCCGCCGCCACCTGCTGCAACTCGCCGGCGCCGCCGCCGGCACCCTGTGGCTGCCGCGCAGCGCGTGGAGCCAGCCGCAGCGGTTCGCCGACAACCCGTTCGCACTCGGCGTTGCCAGCGGCTCGCCCACGCACGACAGCGTGGTGCTCTGGACCCGGCTGCTGCAGACCGGCCTGTTCGGGCCGGCGGCGCTGGGCGCGGCGCCCGTGACCGTGCGCTGGGAGGTCGCCGACGACGAGGGCTTCACGCGCATCGTGCGCAACGGGCAGGCGCAGGCCTTGGCCGAGCTGGCGCATTCGGTGCACGTGGAAGTGCCGGGGCTGGCCAGCGACCGCTGGTACTTCTACCGCTTCATGGCGGGCGACGCGGTCAGCCCAGTGGGCCGCACGCGCACCTTTCCGGCGCCCGGCGCCCCCGCGAGCCGCCTGCGCGTAGCCTATGCCTCCTGCCAGCGCTGGGAGCACGGCTACTTCAGCGCCTGGCGCCACATGCGGGACGACCGCCCCGACCTGGTGCTGTTCCTGGGCGACTACATCTACGAGTACGCCCGCGCCGACAGCCCGGTGCGCACCCCGCCCGGCGGCGTGGTGATGACGCTCGACGACTACCGCGCCCGCTACGCGCTGCACCGTGGCGAGCCCGAGCTGCAGGCCATGCACGCGGCCTGCCCCTGGCTGGTGACCTGGGACGACCACGAGGTCGAGAACGACTACGCCGGCCTGAACCCCGGCAACCGGGGGCTGCCGGGCGCCGAATTCGTGGCGCGGCGCGCCGCCGCCTACCAGGCTTTTTACGAGCACATGCCGCTGCGCGCCAGCGCGCTGACCCAAGCGCTGGCGGGCCTGGCGGGCGGCGCCGAGCTGCGCCTCTACGGACAGGTGCCGTTCGGGCGGCTGGCCACCCTTTACCTGCTGGACGACCGGCAGTACCGCGACCGCCAGGCCTGCACGCGCGGGGGGCGTTTCGGCTCGAGTCTGGTCAACCCCGAGCGCTGCGAAAGCTGGGCCGACCCGGCGCGCACGCTGCTGGGCGCCGCGCAGGAGCAGTGGCTGGACCGCGCCTTCGAGCAGGCCGCCGGCGGCGCCACCTGGAACGTCATCGGCCAGCAGACCCTGTTTGGCCGGCGCGACTTCCGCCCTGGCCCCGGCGTGACCCTGTGGAACGATGGCTGGGACGGCTACGACGCCGCCCGCACCCGCGTCACGGATGCGATGCAACGTCACCGGCTGGCCAACCCGGTGCTGCTGGGTGGCGACCTGCACGAGAACTGGGTCGGCCACGTGAAGGCCGACTACACCCGGCCCGACAGCGCCGCATTGGGCGTGGAGTTCTGCGGCACCAGCATCAGCTCGCGCGCGGCCGCGGCCGACAACTTTGCCGCGCTGCTGGCCGAGAACCCGCACTTCGTTTTTGCCGACAACACGCGCAAGGGCTATGGCCTGGTCGATTTCACCCCGACGCAGCTCACCACCACGCTGCGCGTGGTCGACGACGTGACCCGGCGCGACACCCGCATCGAGACCCTGGCGCGTTTCGTGGTGAGCGCCGGGCGGCCGGCGATCGAGCGGGGCTGATTGACAGGGCCCCCACGCTCGCCACTGCGTGTGCTTCGCGCCTTGCAGGCCGCGGCGCAGCCGGAGTCTGCGCCTCTTCGGGCTGTCCCAGCCTTCGCGGGCAGGCTCGGAGCCGCAGCCCTCAGCCCCCCGAGGGGGCTGCAGGCGGCTTGGGGCGGCCCGGCGCCGCCTTGGGCCTGCGGCGGCGGGATAATCGCGCCCCATGGCCACCGCTTCTGTTTTCGACCGCCCCTCGCTGTGGAGCCGCATCCGCCTGTATCTGACGGGCTACGACGGCCCGCTGGCCTTCGGCGTGTTCCTGCTGGCCGGCCTGGGCCTGGTCACGATGTATTCCGCGGGCCACGACTTCGGCGGGCGTTTTGCGGACCACGCGCGCAACATGCTGCTCGCCGGCTTCGTGATGTTCGTGGTGGCACAGATCCCGCCGCAACGCCTGATGGCGGCTGCGGTGCCGCTTTACCTGCTGGGCGTGGCGTTGCTGGTGGCCGTGGCGGTGTTCGGCATCACCAAGAAAGGCGCGCGGCGTTGGCTGAACGTGGGCGTGGTCATCCAGCCCAGCGAAATCATGAAGATCGCGATGCCGCTGATGCTGGCCTGGTGGTTCCAGAAGCGCGAAGGCCAGCTGCGCCCGCTCGATTTTCTGGCCGCCGGCGCGCTGCTGGCCGTGCCCGCGGCGCTGATCATGAAGCAGCCCGACCTGGGCACCGCGCTGCTCGTGCTGGCGGCCGGGCTGTCGGTGATCCTGTTCGCCGGCCTGAGTTGGAAGCTCATCGTGCCGCCGGTGCTGCTGGGGGTGGTCGGCATCGGGCTGGTGGTTTTCTTCGGTGACAACCTGTGCGCCGAGGGCGTGCGCTGGCCGGTGCTGCACGATTACCAGCAGCAGCGCATCTGCACGCTGCTGGACCCCACGCGCGACCCGCTGGGCAAGGGCTTTCACATCATCCAGGGCATGATCGCCATCGGCTCCGGTGGCGTCTGGGGCAAGGGCTTCATGCAGGGAACGCAGACGCACCTGGAGTTCATTCCCGAGCGCACCACCGACTTCATCTTCGCCGCCTACGGCGAGGAGTTCGGCCTGGCCGGCGGCCTGGTGCTGATCGCGATCTACATCTTCATCGTGCTGCGCGCGCTGGTCATCGCCCTGGAGGCGCCCACGCTGTTTTCGCGCCTGCTGGCCGGCGCGGTGGCGATGATTTTCTTCTCGTACGCTTTCGTGAACATGGGCATGGTCAGCGGCATCCTGCCGGTGGTGGGCGTGCCGCTGCCCTTCGTCAGCTACGGCGGCACGGCCATGCTCACCCTGGGTCTGGCGCTGGGCATCCTGATGTCGATCGCCAAAGGCAAGCGGCTGGTGCAGTCATGACGTGACGCATGGGCTGGCTACTGTGGGCACTTTCGCTATGTTGGATTTGCAGGCTCTGATTTGGAGACTTAGGAAAAACGGCAGAAAATCCGAGTTGATCGGAAATATTGGTTGTGAAACTTCAACCGAGTAGCCTCGGACGCTGGCAGGTTCTCCTGCAATTTCACAGGCAGATGCCTACTCCGTTCGGAGTTGTCGGGATTGGTGTCTGGTTCAAACTATCGTGTACTTAGGAGAAGGCATGGAACGCTTTTTTTCTTCCAAATTAGTGGCAAACATAACGATCGCATTGGTGGCGATTCTGGGTGCGGGGGGCACTTCTGCGCAGGTTATCGACCCTCCCGCAACGTACAGGTCCGGCGCTCCCAAGCTGATTCCTGGGCGCTACATTGTGGTTTTCAAGGACCACGTAACCGACGCTGGTTCTGAGGCCGAGAAAGTCATTCGTAATGAGGGAGGGGTCCGGCATTTCACTTTCTCAAAGGGACTCAAGGGCTTCGTGGCGACATTGCCTGATGGTGCCGTGGCCAAAGTTCGCAATGATCCGATTGTCGATTTCGTTGAACAGGACCAGATTGCGACGATCAACGTGACGGAAAACCTGCCGACGGGGGGGTGGGGACTTGACCGGATCGATCAGGTCGATCGCCCGTTGGACACGCTCTACCACTATTCGGGTACAGGGACTGGCGTCAAGGCGTTCATCATTGATACCGGCATTCGCGCAAGTCACCAGGAATTTGGCGGTCGCGTGGTTTCGGGCTATACCGCAATTTCCGACGGAAATGGGACCAATGATTGCAATGGGCATGGAACCCATGTGGCCGGTACCGTCGGTGGCACCACATGGGGTGTTGCCAAGGGCGTCACTTTGGTTCCGGTTCGGGTACTCGATTGCACTGGTTCTGGCGCGTACAGTGGGGTGATCGCCGGCATTGACTGGGTCGCCAACAGCAACTTGCGTCCTGCTGTCGCGAATCTGTCTTTGGGTGGCGGAACATCGGCTGCGTTGGATGCCGCTATTGCCGGAGCGGTGAGCAAAGGCGTAACGGTCGTGGTGGCGGCGGGAAACAGCAACGCAGATGCGTGTAATTACTCGCCTTCCAGAGCACCGAGCGCAATCACAGTGGGCGCGACGACCAGCAGCGACGCACGGGCTTCTTACTCGAATTACGGTTCCTGCTTGGATATTTTTGCTCCAGGAAGTTCAATCACGTCAGCATGGAATACCAGCGACGTTGCCACCAACAGCATCAGTGGCACCTCTATGGCATCACCGCATGTGGCCGGGGTCGCGGCGTTGGTTCTAGAAGGAAAGCCTTCTTCATCGCCCGCATCGGTTGCGTCCTTTCTGACCAGTTCTGCCTCTTTGAACAAGCTGACTTCGATTGGTGCCGGTTCGCCCAACCGATTGGTTTATTCACTGGCCGCTGGAGTACCAGTAGAGCCGATAACCAAAGTGATTGCCGTCAAGTCCATCACTGGGCTTTCGGTCGGTTTCTATTTTGGCTGGACCGCATCTGCCACGATAACCGTTCGAGACGTCGATACCGGAGCCAATGTGGCCAATGCCACGGTGAAAGGGCGGTTTTCAACGAAATCTGGCAGTACGGTGAGTTGCACCACCAACAGTGCTGGGAGCTGCAAACTTACAAGTGCGAGCATAAGTCGCAATGTATCTTCGACGCAACTGTCGGTGACGGAGCTTTCCGGAACAGGTATGACTTACGATGCTTCGCAGAACTCGGTGTCGCAGATTGTGATCTCGCGACCCTGAATTCGTCACTGAGTTGGTTCGGTACCCCGCGCGGGCTCTTGAAAGGGCTGGATAGGGATCGCGTCAGTGCCGAGGGTCATGGAAATCGTCCTTGGAAAGTCATGCACGTGTCCCGCTGCCTACAATTCCCCGATGATCTCCCGCGAACCCACCCTTGAACGCCTGGCCACGGCCCAGTCCCTGTTGCTGGCGCCCTTCGGCCTGAATGAATCACACCTCACCCGCGCGCTGGCGCAGATCACGGCGCACCGGGTGGACGATGCCGACCTGTATTTCCAGTACACCCGCTCCGAGGGCTGGAGCCTGGAGGAGGGCATCGTCAAGACCGGCTCCTTCAGCATCGACCAAGGGGTCGGCGTGCGCGCGGTGGCCGGCGAGAAGACGGCGTTTGCCTACTCGGACGACATCTCCGAGGCCTCGCTGATGGACGCGGCGCAGACTGTGCGCTCGATCGCGGCGGCCGGGCAGAACCGCCGCGTGAAGACGCCCGCACGCAAGGTGGCGGGCAGCCACTCGCTCTATGGCGGGCTGGACCCGATCGCCACGCTGGACAGCACGGCCAAGGTCGATCTGCTGGGCCGCGTCGAGAAGCTGGCCCGGGCCAAGGACCCCCGCGTGGTGCAGGTCATGGCCGGACTGGCCAGCGAGTACGACGTGGTGATGGTGGCGCGCGCCGACGGCACGCTGGCCGCCGATGTGCGGCCGCTGGTGCGCCTGTCGGTCACGGTGATCGCCGAACACAAGGGCCGGCGCGAGATGGGATCGGGCGGTGGCGGCGGACGTTTTGGTTTGGCATATTTCACCGACGACCAGATCGCCGAGTACGTGAGCGATGCCGTGGGCGCCGCCCTGACCAACCTGGAGGCCCGGCCCGCGCCGGCTGGCGAGATGACGGTGGTGCTGGGCCCGGGCTGGCCCGGCGTGCTGCTGCACGAGGCGGTGGGCCATGGGCTGGAGGGTGATTTCAACCGCAAGGGATCGAGCGCGTTCAGCGGACGCATCGGCCAGCGCGTCGCGGCCAAGGGTGTGACGGTGCTCGACGACGGCACCATCGCCGACCGCCGCGGGTCGTTGAATGTGGACGACGAAGGCCATGCCAGCCAGCGCAACGTGCTGATCGAGGACGGCATCCTCAAGGGTTACATCCAGGACGCGATGAATGCCCGCCTGATGGGCGTCAAGCCCACCGGCAACGGCCGGCGCGAGAGCTACGCCCATGTGCCGATGCCTCGCATGACCAACACCTACATGCTGGGCGGCGACAAGGATCCGAAAGAAATCGTCGCCAGCATCAAGAAGGGCCTGTACGCCACCAACTTCGGCGGCGGCCAGGTGGACATCACTTCGGGCAAGTTCGTGTTCAGCGCCAGCGAGGCGTTCTGGGTGGAAAACGGCCGGATCTTGTACCCGGTGAAGGGCGCCACCATCGTCGGCAGCGGGCCGGAATCGCTGAAAAAGGTCACGATGATCGGCAACGACCTGCGGCTCGACAGCGGGGTGGGCACCTGCGGCAAGGAAGGCCAGAGCGTGCCGGTGGGCGTGGGCCAGCCGACTCTGCGCATCGAAGGGCTGACCGTTGGGGGCACGGCCTGATCGGCCGGCCTGTCAGTTTTCCGTCACCGGCCCTGTGTTACATTCACGTCCCATGCAAGCACGCAGCGCGTTTTATTTTTGCTTTTGGTTCTCGGTCCCCGGCGGACGAGAGGCGAGCGTGTAAGCACCCGAACCCCTCACAGAAAACCGCCGGAGCCTCACAGCCCGGCGGTTTTTTTCTGCCCGACCAAATCGCGATCAACTTTCCAAGGAGCCCCTGATGACCCCCAAGTCCAACCTCACCGCCGATGCCTGGCAACAGCGTCCCGCCGATCGAACCAGCCAGACCGACGACGCACGCATCAAGGACATCACCGTGTTGCCTCCTCCCGATCACCTGATCCGCTTCTTCCCGATCAAGGGCACGCCCGTGGAATCGCTGATCACCCACACCCGCAAGACCATCCACACCATCATGGCCGGCAAGGACGACCGCCTGCTGGTGGTGGTGGGCCCGTGCTCCATCCACGACCCGGCCGCCGCGCTGGATTACGCCCGTCGCCTGAAGCCGCTGCGCGACCGCTACGCCGACACGCTCGAGATCGTGATGCGCGTGTACTTCGAAAAGCCGCGCACCACGGTGGGATGGAAGGGCCTGATCAACGACCCCTACCTCGACGAGAGCTACCGCATCGACGAAGGCCTGCGCATTGCGCGCCAGCTGCTGATCGAGATCAACCGTCTGGGGTTGCCCGCGGGCAGCGAGTTCCTCGACGTGATCTCGCCGCAGTACATCGGTGACCTCATCGCCTGGGGCGCGATCGGCGCGCGCACCACCGAAAGCCAGGTGCACCGCGAGCTGGCATCTGGGCTGTCGGCGCCGATCGGCTTCAAGAACGGCACCGACGGCAACCTGAAGATCGCGCTGGACGCGATCCAGGCGGCGGCGCGGCCGCATCACTTTTTGTCGGTGCACAAGAATGGCCAGGTCGCGATCGTGCAGACCAACGGCAACAAGGACTGCCACGTGATTCTGCGCGGCGGCAAGACGCCCAACTACGACGCGGCCAGCGTGGCCGCCGCCTGCAAAGAGCTCGAAGCCGCCAAGCTGCCCACCACGTTGATGGTGGACTGCAGCCACGCCAACAGCTCCAAGCAGCACGAGCGCCAGGTCGACGTGGCGCGCGACATCGCGGCACAGATTGCCGGTGGCTCGCGGCATGTCTTCGGCCTGATGATTGAAAGCCACATCAACGCCGGGGCGCAGAAATTCACTGCCGGAAAGGACGACGTGAGCAAGCTGGAATACGGCAAGAGCATCACCGACGCCTGCCTGGGCTGGGACGACACCAACACCGCGCTGCAGGTGCTGGCCGACGCGGTGAAGGCGCGGCGGGGGCGCTGAAAACCCACGAAACCGGTTTACAGTCATGTCATTCACGATTTCCCCATTTCCGAGGTAAACCATGCGCAAAGATGTCAGGGTGTTGGTCGACGAACGCCAGGAATTCACGTTTGATCTGGTCGGCGACGAGCCCATGGCCGCCGACGCGGCACGCCAGTGGCTCGACGAGCAGTTCACCCAGATGGATTGCGAGCCGTTGCGCGCCACCGGCAAGCTGCTGCTGGCCGACAAGGTGCTGGTGGTGGCCCAGGCCGGAGGTGCCGAGCTGCTGGCCGATCCCGATTGGGGCAAGACGTTTGCCCGCGCGGCCAGCGCGGCGCTGGCCAAGCCGGTGATCACGGTGGATCTGTCCACCATGAGCGTGTCGTACTGACCGATTCACACCGATTCCGCCGCTGTGCGTCGTGCCGGAACGGGCTCGTCGACAGCGGTGTCCGCCCGGATGGCCATGCCGTCGCCGCACACCGGCGCAGCCCGCCTCTTTCTTGCAATCTGGCCCGACGCAGGCTGCCGCGCGTTTCTGCGGGCCCATCGTGACGCCTGGCGCTGGCCCGCAGGTGCCGCGCCGGTGGCGCCGCAGCGCCTGCACCTGACGCTGCATTTCATCGGGAATGTGCCGCGCGACCGCGTGGCCGGGCTGGCCGCCGCGTTGCAGGTGCCCTTCGAACCCTTCCACATCCCGTTCGGCGTGCCCCACAGCTGGCCCCGGGGGCTGGCCGTCCTGTGCCCCCAGGACCTGCCAGCGGGGCTGGGCTCCCTGCATGCGGCGCTGGCGGATGCGTTGCAAGCTTTCGGCTTGCCGGTGGAACGGCGTGATTTCAGGCCCCACGTGACCCTGGCGCGCAAGGCGGCGGGTGCCATGCCACCGGCGCGCGCGCCGGGCTTTCGCTGGCCGGTCGCCGCCTATGCGCTCATGGAGTCGGTGCCCGGGGCGGAATACCGTCTTGTGCGGTCTTACGGCGTCCAGCCGGTGTCCAGCCGGCCGGTTTAAGCATCAAAAGGGCTGTTTTCCAGCGCCGGATGGCCACCGGCAGCTATTGTTCGGAGAGTGCTTGCAGCAACCGGCCGTGCACGCCGCCGAAGCCGCCATTGCTCATGCACAGGATGTGGTCGCCGGGCCTGGCGGCGGCGGCCACCTGGGTGACCAGCGTGTCGATGGAGTCGGCCACCAGGGCGCGTTCGCCCATCGGCGCCAGCGCCGCGCGGGCATCCCAGTCGAGTCCGCCGCTGTGGCAGAAGGCCAGATCCGCGTCGTCCAGGCTGGCTGGCAACTGGGCCTTCATGGTGCCGAGTTTCATGGTGTTGCTGCGTGGCTCGAACACGGCCAGGATGCGCGCACCCGCACCCACCTGCCGGCGCAGCCCGTCCAGCGTGGTGCGGATGGCGGTGGGGTGGTGGGCGAAATCGTCGTAGACGGTGATGCCGTTCACCGTGCCCCGGACTTCCATGCGACGCTTGACGTTCTGGAAGCTGCCGAGCGCCCGCGCGGCGACCGCCGGATCGACGCCCACGTGCTGGGCGGCGGCGATGGCGGCCAGCGCGTTGAGCTGGTTGTGCACCCCGCAGAGCGTCCAGTCCACGGTGGCCACCCGCAGCCCGCGCTCCAGCACGTCGAAGTGGCCGGGTCCGCCCTCGGCGGTGAAGTCACTCACCGCACTGCCGAAGCTGCGCACCTCGCTCCAGCAGCCGGCGTGCAGCACGCGTGCCAGGCTTTCTTCGAGCCCGTTGACGACCACGCGCCCGGTTGAGGGCACGGTGCGCACCAGGTGGTGGAACTGGCGCTCGATGGCCGCCAGGTCGTCAAAGATGTCGGCGTGGTCGAATTCGAGGTTGTTGAGGATGGCCGTGCGCGGGCGGTAGTGCACGAACTTGCTGCGCTTGTCGAAGAAGGCGGTGTCGTATTCGTCGGCTTCGATGACGAATGTGGGCCCCCACGCTCCGTCGCTGCGCGGGTCGCTGCCCCCCGAGGGGGCGCTCGCTTGCTTGGGGCGGCCCGGCGCGGCGCTCGGGGCGCATCCTGCGCCTTGGCCGAGACGCGCCGAGACGCCGAAATTGACGGGTACGCCGCCCACCAGAAAACCAGGTTGCAACCCGGCTTCTTCCAGAATCCAGGCCAGCATCGACGTGGTGGTGGTCTTGCCATGGGTGCCGGCCACGGCCAGCACGTGACGGCCCTGCAGCACGTGTTCGGCCAGCCACTGCGGGCCGCTGGTGTAGGGCGCGCCGGCGTCCAGGATGGCTTCCATCAGCGGGAACTTCGGGGTGCTGTCGGGCTTGCGCCCACGGCTGACCACGTTGCCGACCACGAACACGTCGGGTTTGAGCGCCATCTGGCTCGCGTCGAAGCCTTCGATGAGCTCGATGCCGATGGCGCGCAACTGGTCGCTCATCGGGGGGTAGACGCCAGCGTCGCAGCCGGTCACGGTATGGCCGGCCTCGCGAGCCAGGGCGGCCAGCCCGCCCATGAAGGTGCCGCAGATGCCGAGAATGTGGAGGTGCATGGCCCGATTTTAGGGCGTTTTCAGAGCCATTTCGACCGATTCCCAGCGTCCGATGGCCACGAGCAGCTATCAATAACATAGCAGTTTTTGGCCTGCTTCCTGCGCTCAGGCGGGAAAACGCTCACGCAGCTTGAGTTTCCAGAACTTGCCGGTCGAGGTGCGCGGCACCGCGTCGATGACCTCATAGCGCTCGGGCAACTGCCATTTCGCGAAGTGCTTGCTGAGCAGCAACGCATTCAGGTCGTCCGGCGTGGCGGTCTGGCCGGCCTTGAACACCACGCAGGCCAGCGGGCGTTCGCTCCATTTTTCATCCGGGATCGCGATCACGGCGGCTTCGGCCACCGCCGGGTGCGCCATCAGCGCGTTTTCGAGGTCCACGGAGCTGATCCATTCACCGCCGGACTTGATCAGGTCCTTGGTGCGGTCGCTGATCTTGACGAAACCCAGTGCATCCACGCTGGCCACGTCGCCGGTGCGCAGCCAGCCGTCGGGCGTGAACTTGTCATCGGTGACCGGCACTTCGTGGTAGCTGCCGGTGATGAAGGGGCCGCGCACCTGCATCTCGCCCACGCTCTCTCCGTCCCAGGGCTGGTCGATGCCATCGTCGCCGCGCACCCGCAGTTCCACCAGCGGCACCGGCACGCCCGCCATCGCGGCGCGCCGGTAGCGTTCGTCCATCGGTGCATCGCGCAGTTCCGACTTGGGGTAGGCGATGGTGCAGACCGGCGAGGTCTCGGTCATGCCCCAGCCCTGCAGGATCCAGATGCCGTGGCGGTCGAAGGCGCGGATCAGCGATTCGGGCACCGCAGCACCACCCACCAGCGAGCGCATGCCGGCTGGCAGTTTCCAGCGGCCATGGTTGGCCGAGGCCGGGTCCTGCGCCGCGTCAAAGGCCTGGATCAGGCTCATCCAGATGGTGGGCACGCCCAGCGACAGCGTGGGGGGCTCCTGGGTGATGAGGTCCAGCAGGTCGTCCGGGTGCAGGTGCGGGCCGGGGAAGACGAGCTTCACGCCCATCATCACTGCGCCATAGGGCATGCCCCAGCTGTTGGCATGGAACATGGGCGTGACGGGCAGCACCACGTCGGTGCCCCGCAGGCCCCAGAAGTCGCCCAGGCTGGCCACCAGCGTGTGCAGGATGGTGGAGCGGTGCGAGTAGGCCACGCCTTTGGGGCGGCCGGTGGTGCCGGAGGTGTAGCACAGCGCGACCGGGTCGTCCTCGTCGTGCGCGGCGTAGCGGAAGGTGTCCGGGTTGCCCTGGGCCAGCAAGGCCTCGTAATCGGTGAATTCGGACGGCACCGGCGCCCCGGAGAACGGAAACACGATGACCTTTTCGAACCGGTGCAGATGCGCCATCTGCCGGTACAGCGGCAGCAGCACGTCGTCAATAACCAGAAACCGGTCCTTCGCGTCGGCGGCGATCCAGCCGATTTCGTCTGGCGACAGGCGCAGGTTCAGGGTGTGCATCACGCCACCGGCCGCGGGAATGCCGAAATAGCATTCCAGGTGGGCGTGGTGGTTCCAGCACAGGGTGGCGACGCGATCGCCCTTTTGCAGCCCCAGACCCTGGAGGGCCGAGGCGAGGGCACGGGTTCGCCGGTAATACTCGCCGAACGTATGCCGAACCAGGCCCTTGTCCGGGCGGCGCGAAAGGATCTCGGTCGATGGAAACAGCGTGCCGGCGCGCTCGAGCAGGTGGTTCAGCGACAGCGGCACGTTCATCATGGTGCTTTTCATCAGGCAGCTTTCGGGTCATCAAGGGAAAGACACTCTAGGCAGGCGGGCGTGCGGCGGCAATGCAGAATATCCCTTGATGGACACGCTGACGTACGAAATCTCCTCAACTGCGGCGCGACTGGTGGTGGACGAGGGCCTGGAATACGGGCCGGCCAAACGTCGCGCGCTCAAGAGCCTCGGTTTGCCGGCGCGAACGCCCCTGCCGGACAACGAAGCCGTGGAGGAAGCCGTGCGCGAGCACATTGCCCTGTTCTGTGTCGACACCCAGCCGGGGGAACTGGCGGCCTTGCGCCGTCTGGCATTGGTCTGGATGGAGCGGCTGGAAGGGTTCCGGCCCCACTTGGGCGGGGCGGTCTGGCAGGGCACTGCAACACGTTTGTCGGACATCCACATCCAGTTGTTCTGCGATGACCCCAAATCGGCGGAGATCGCGCTGATCAATCAGCAGGTCGATTACGAAGTGCGTGCGGTCAACGGCTTCAATGGCGAGACGGTCGATGCGTTGAGCCTGCACGCACGCTGCCCGGAACTCGGCGAGAGCGTGGGCGTGCACCTGCTCGTCTACGACCATGACGACCTGCGCGGGGCGCTCAAGCCCGACCGGCGCGGCCGCAAGCCGCGCGGAGACCTGGGCGCCGTGCGGGCATTGCTGGCTGAGGCATGATCCGGTCATGACCTCTCCGCATCTCCAGCCGCCCCCGTCGCCCGGTTTGTCGCCCACCCGGCGCCGGTGGCTGCTGTCGGGGGTCGGGGTACTGGCGGCAACGGCGGGCGCGGGGCTGGCCTGGTGGCGGCTGCAACCCCGAGCGGTCGCGCCGGGTGCGCTGGATGGCCCGGGCGACCTGTGGAGCCGGGTTTTCGAACAACCCGATGGCGCAAACCTTGCCATGCAATCGTTCCGGGGCAAGCCCCTGTTGCTGAACTTCTGGGCCACCTGGTGTCCGCCGTGCGTGGAGGAATTGCCGTTGCTCGATCGCTTCTTCCGCGAAAATTCACCTAAAGGCTTTCAAGTTGCAGGTATCGCAATCGATCAGGCGTCGGCTGTGCGCTCGTTTCTGACCCGGATGCCGCTCGGGTTTCCGGTCGCCCTGGCCGGTCCGGACGGCCTCGCGCTGGTCAAATCGCTGGGAAACCTGGCCGGCGGCCTGCCTTTTTCGGTGGTTCTGGGGGCTGACGGCCACCCGCTTCATCGTAGAATGGGCAAGGTGTCCGAGGCCGATCTGGCGCAGTGGGCGTTGCTGAAGTAGTCCGATGGCGGCCTGACCGGTGGCCTGGTCGCTTGGGGAGTTGATTCGGTTTGGCAGAAAAAGAATACGAAAAGACCGAAATAAAAGAAAGATGAGAACAAAATAGCGGTACATTCCGCAGTTCTCGTTGTCCAATGCAGGAGCCCCCATGGATTTGCGCAAACTCAAGACCCTGATCGATCTCGTGTCCGAGTCGAATGTGTCGGAACTCGAAATCACCGAAGCCGAAGGCAAGGTTCGCATCGTCAAAGGCGGGGGCGCCGCGGTTTACGCGCCTGCTCCGGTGGCGCCGATCGCACCGCAGCTTGCCGTTGCTGCGCCCGTGGCGGCGGCGGCCCCGGTGGCGGCCGAGGCGCCTGCTCCCGCACCGGAGCCGGTCGGGCACACGGTCAAATCGCCGATGGTCGGAACGTTCTACCGGGCGGCCAGTCCGGGCGCCAAGCCGTTCGTGGAGGTTGGCAGCCAGGTCAAGGAAGGCGAAACCATCTGCATCATTGAAGCCATGAAGATCCTCAACGAGATCGAATCGGACAAGGCCGGAACGATCACGCAGATCCTGGGGGAAAACGGGCAGGCGGTCGAATACGGTCAGCCGCTGTTCGTGATCGAATAAGTCCTCATCGGCTGACTTTTCACCTCATCGCGCAGCATGTTCAAGAAAATTCTGGTCGCCAACCGGGGCGAAATAGCCTTGCGGATCCAGCGCGCCTGCCGCGAACTGGGCATCAAGGCCGTCATGGTCTATTCGGAGGCCGATCGCGACGCCAAGTACGTGAAGCTGGCTGAGGAGGCGGTCTGCATCGGGCCGGCCGCTTCGCCGCTGAGCTACCTCAACATGCCCGCCATCATTTCGGCGGCGGAGGTGACCGACGCCGAAGCTATCCACCCTGGCTACGGGTTTCTCAGCGAAAACGCCGATTTTGCGGAACGGGTTGAAAAAAGCGGGTTTCAGTTCATCGGGCCGACGCCCGAGTCGATCCGCATCATGGGCGACAAGGTGGCCGCCAAGCAGGCCATGATCCGCGCCGGTGTGCCCTGCGTGCCGGGCTCCGACGGTGAACTGCCCGACGATCCGGTCCAGATCCGCCGGATCGCCCGCACCATCGGCTATCCGGTGATCATCAAGGCCGCGGGTGGCGGCGGCGGGCGCGGCATGCGGGTGGTTCACACCGAAGCCGCGCTGATCAACGCGGTGCAGATGACCAAAGCCGAGGCCGGCGCCGCATTCGGCAATCCGGCCGTGTACATGGAGAAGTTCCTTCAGAACCCGCGGCACATCGAAATCCAGGTTCTCGCGGACAAGTACAAGAACGCGGTCTACCTGGGCGAGCGCGACTGCTCCATGCAGCGGCGCCACCAGAAGATCATCGAGGAGGCGCCGGCGCCGGGTATCGCACGACGGCTGATCGAGCGGATCGGTGACCGGTGCGTCGCAGCCTGCAAAAAGATCGGATACCGGGGCGCCGGAACCTTCGAATTCCTCTACGAAAACGGCGAGTTCTATTTCATCGAGATGAACACGCGGGTGCAGGTCGAGCATCCGGTGACGGAACTCATCACGGGCGTGGATATCGTGCGGACGCAGATCATGGTGGCCGCCGGGGAAAAGTTGCCCTTCACCCAGCGCCAGCTTCAGCTTCGCGGGCATGCCATCGAATGCCGGGTGAATGCCGAAGACCCTTACAAGTTCACGCCGTCACCCGGCCGGATCACCATGTGGCACGTGCCCGGTGGACCTGGGGTGCGGGTCGATTCCCACGTTTACGCGAACTATTTTGTGCCGCCCAACTACGATTCGATGATCGGCAAGATCATCGTGCACGGCGACACAAGGGAGCAGGCGCTGGCGCGCATGCAGACGGCCCTGTTGGAGACCGTGGTCGAAGGCATCAACACCAACATTCCGCTGCACCGCGAACTGATGGTGGACGCCAAGTTCATGGCCGGCGGCACCAACATCCATTACCTGGAGGAGTGGCTGAGCCACCGGGCCCGATGAACCACCGGGGCGATGCGCGGAGTTGCGGCCGTGTTTGAGCTCGGCCTCGTGGTCCCCGAGGACCGGGTCGAAGTGCTCGGCGAGGCGCTCGAAGCGCTCGATGCCCTGAGCGTGTCGGTGGAAGACGCCGACGCACAGACCCCGGCCGAGCAGGCGCTGTTCGGCGAACCGGGCATGCCGCCGCCCAAGGAGGGTTGGCAGCGCTCGCGCATCGTCGCGCTGTTTGCGTCGGAGCAGGCCGCCCGCGAGGCGTCCGATCTGCTGCAGGCCCAGGATTTTTTTGAAGGCTGCGCGGTGCTGGGCGTGACCCCGTTGCCCGACCAGGATTGGGTCCGGTTGACGCAGGCGCAGTTCGAGCCGGTGGAGATCACCCCCGAGTTCTGGATCGTTCCGACCTGGCACGAGGTACCGCCCCAGGCGAACCGGTTCATCCGGCTCGACCCTGGTCTGGCCTTCGGCACGGGGACGCATCCCACCACGCGCATGTGCCTGCGCTGGATCGCGCGCCAGCCCGGCATGCCGGGTCGGGTGCTGGATTACGGCTGCGGCTCCGGCATTCTGGCCATTGGCGCCGCCAAGTTCGGAGCGACCGACATCGACGCGGTCGATATCGACGAGGCCGCTGTCGAGTCCACACGCCTGAATGCCGAGGCCAACGGGGTTTGCCTGAATGCGGGCCTGCCGGACGCGGCCCAGGGCACCTACCGGACCGTGCTGGCCAACATCCTGGCGACGCCGCTGAAGGTGCTGGCGCCTTTGTTGTGTGCCCACGTGGCCGAAGGCGGTGCCCTGGTGCTGGCGGGCATTCTCGAACGCCAGGCCGATGCGCTCAAAGCCGCCTACGCGCCGTTTCTGTCGCTCGCGGTCGAGGACCAAGAGGACGGCTGGATCCTGATGACGGCGCGCCGCTGAATCCCGGTCCCGACCGTGAGGCAGCCTCTACAATCCGCTGCTCATGAGCCTGATCACACGATGCCCTGCCTGCGGGACGATGTTCAAAGTCGTGCCGGATCAGCTCAGGATTTCCGAGGGCTGGGTCCGGTGCGGCAAGTGCTCGGAAGTTTTTGACGCCGCGCGCAACCTGCAGGTGCTGGCGGTGCCGCACAGGACGCCGTCGTCCCGGCCGGAGCCGCCGAAGGTGCCTTCCACGCGGGCACCCACCCCTGCCACGGTTGCAGCCTCCCAGCTGGCGCAGGATGTTCCACGGGCACCGGTGTCGGAACCGGCCGGGTCGGTCCCTCGCCAGCCGGCGAACGAGCCACCGTCAGCCCCGACTAAGGCAGCCAGGGACGCCACGGAGAACGAACTGAGCCTGGTGCCCGACGCGAGCGTGCTGGACCCCCGTCGATCGTTTACTGCAAGTTCCTTGCTCACCCGCCGTGAGCGCCGGGTTTCGCCGCCGCCACCGGAAGACGTGGACGCCCTGAATTCGATTTTTTTTGCGGAGCCTTCGACGGTTCAGTCGCCGGGTGAAAAAACACCCGCCGCCAGCACCCCCGTTCGGGACTCGGTGATGGACGAAGATGTCTCCTTCGTGCGCGATGCGCGGCGCAAGGCCTTCTGGCGTCGCCCGCTGATGCGGGGCGTCCTGGCGGTGGTCACTTTCGCGTTGCTGGGGGGCTTGGTTTTGCAGATTGGTCTGCACGAGCGAAACCGGCTTGCATCCCTGTATCCGGCGCTCAAACCCTGGCTGGTTCAACTCTGTGAGGTGGCGCAGTGCAAGGTTGAGGTGCCGCGGCAGATTGATTCCATCGTGATCGACAACTCCTCGTTTACCCGGCTCCGGGGCGATCTTTTTCGCCTTGGATTTGTGGTGCGCAACACCTCGGGCGCGGAGGTGGCCGCGCCGGCGGTTGAACTGACCCTGACCGACACGCAGGAGAAGCCGGTGATTCGCCGGGTTCTGCAGCCAGCAGAACTCGGTGCTGGAGCGATTCTGGCCCCCCGGGGCGAGTGGAGCGCGTCGCTGAATCTCGGTGTTTCCACCGGTGCCGACAACGCCCGGGTGGCGGGCTACCGATTGCTGGCTTTTTATCCCTGAGCCTCTTCCAACTTTTTCGAGACTTTTCATGGCTGCCCTGATCTGCGGTTCCCTGGCCTTTGACACCATCATGACGTTCGAGGGGCGGTTTGCCGAACAGATCCTGCCGGACCAACTTCACATCCTGAACGTCTCATTTCTGGTGCCAGGCCTGCGCAGGGATTTCGGAGGCTGCGCCGGGAACATCGCGTACAGCCTCAAGGCGTTGGGTGGAACGCCCTTGCCGATGGCCACGTTGGGTGAGGATGGCGACGACTACCTGACCCGGCTGGAGCGGCTCGGAATCAGCACCGAGTTCGTCAGCCGCGTCCGCGACAGCTACACCGCTCAGGCGTTGATCATGACGGACCGGGACAACAACCAGATCACGGCCTTTCATCCGGGGGCGATGATGCAGGCCCATTTGACGGCGGTGCCCGCACGCGGCGACATCCGGCTCGGGATCATTTCGCCGGACGGGCGTGACGCGATGCTCCAACACGCCGCGCAATTCCGCGCCGCCGGCATTCCATTCGTGTTCGACCCGGGGCAGGGGCTGCCAATGTTCGATGGCACCGAGCTCGCGGCCTTCATTGATCAGGCCACCTGGGTCACCGTCAATGACTACGAGGGCAAGATGCTGTGCGACCGCACCGGGCTGAGCCTGGCGGCGATCTCGCAACGGGTGCGCGGGCTGGTGGTCACGCTGGGCGCCCATGGGTGCGACGTCTGGGAAGGCGGCGAGAGGACGCGCGTGCCGCCGGTTGAGCCGGCAGCCGTCGTCGACCCCACCGGATGCGGGGATGCCTGGCGGGGTGCCCTGCTGTTCGGGCTGGAATCGGGATGGAGCCTGCCGGCCTGCGCGGCCTTGGGCAATCGGCTGGGTGCGCTGAAGATCGCCCAGCGCGGGCCACAGAACTACGAAGTGATCCTGAACGACTGAACGGGCGAAAAAAACCCGACGCCGCGAGGCGCCGGGTTGAGCACGAACCTCGGAGATCAGGGCTTGGTGGCCGTCGGGAATGGCCAGGCAGCCTGGGGGTTCAGCTTGGTCTGCGCAGGCGGAGCCGCCGGCGCAGGGGCAGCGGGTGCTTTCGCAGCTTTCTTCGCGGCCGGCTTCTTGGCTGCTTTCTTGGCGGCGGGCTTGGCTGCCGCTGGCTTGGCAGCAGCGGCCTTCTTCGCTGGTGCGGCCTTCTTCGCCGGTGCAGCCTTCTTCGCCGGTGCGGCCTTCTTCGCCGGTGCGGCCTTCTTCGCCGGTGCGGCCTTCTTCGCCGGTGCGGCCTTCTTCGCCGGTGCGGCCTTCTTCGCCGGTGCAGCCTTCTTCGCCGGTGCGGCCTTCTTCGCCGGTGCAGCCTTCTTCGCCGGTGCGGCCTTCTTCGCCGGTGCGGCCTTCTTCGCCGGTGCGGCCTTCTTCGCCGGTGCAGCCTTCTTCGCCGGTGCGGCCTTCTTCGCCGGTGCGGCCTTCTTCGCCGGTGCAGCCTTCTTCGCCGGTGCGGCGGCTTTCTTCGCAGTTGCCATAACGTTCTCCTTTTTCAAGTTGACAGATCAACAGGCTTGACCACTTCGTGACCCTTCGGGTTCGCGAAGCGGTTCATGGCGTTGGGCCGCTGCCCAGCGCCATGAACGGGGAGGCACCAGGTCCTCGGATGCCCGTCAGCATCGTCTGGCACTCGTGCGATTCTTCAAAAAGTAGCAAGGTCTCAATCCCAGGACAGCGCGCCGCCGGACTGGTACTCCAGTACCCGGGTCTCAAAGAAGTTGCGCTCTTTCTTCAGGTCGATCATTTCGCTCATCCATGGGAACGGGTTTTCCTCATTGGGAAACAGCGCCTCCAGCCCGATCTGGGTGGCTCGGCGGTTGGCGATGTAGCGAAGGTAGCCTTTGAACATGGACGCATTCATGCCAAGCACACCGCGGGGCATGGTGTCTTCGGCGTATTGGTACTCGAGCTCGACCGCCTTGAGGAAGAGCGCCTTGATCTCGGCCTTGAACGCCGGCGTCCACAATTGCGGGTTCTCCAGCTTGAGCTGGTTGATCAGGTCGATGCCGAAGTTGCAGTGCATGGACTCATCGCGAAGGATGTACTGGTACTGCTCGGCGGCGCCGGTCATCTTGTTCTGCCGACCCAAAGCCAGGATCTGCGTGAAGCCGACATAGAAGAAAAGACCTTCCATCAGGCAGGCAAAGACGATCAGCGACTTCAGCAGCGTCTGGTCGGTCTCCAGCGTGCCGGTCTTGAAGTCGGGGTCCATGATCGCTTCGATGAACGGGATCAGGAATTCGTCCTTGTTGCGGATGGAAGGGACTTCGTTGTAGGCGTTGAAGATCTCGCCTTCATCCAGACCGAGTGACTCCACGATGTACTGGTAGGCGTGCGTGTGAATGGCTTCCTCGAACGCCTGGCGCAGCAGGAACTGGCGGCATTCCGGCGCGGTGATGTGCCGGTAGGTGCCCAGAACAATGTTGTTGGCTGCCAGGGAATCGGCCGTCACAAAAAAACCGAGGTTGCGCTTGATGATGCGTCGCTCGTCTTCAGTGAGACCGTTCGGGTCTTTCCACAGCGCGATGTCGCGGTTCATGTTCACTTCCTGCGGCATCCAGTGGTTTGCGCAGGTGGCGAGGTATTTCTCCCAGGCCCACTTGTACTTGAACGGCACCAGTTGGTTGACGTCGGTTTGGCCGTTGATGATGCGTTTGTCCGCAGCGTTGATGCGACGGTTGGTGGTGACCGGTTTGGCAGGAGCACGCGGAGCCATGGGCTGAACGGGTGCGCCATCGTCGAGTACGCGGGAGGCGCCCGCGGGTGCGGACGAAACCGACGGGGGAGACTTCGGCCTGCGGTCATCGAAGTGACTGCCTGTGGAGAGGGGCTGCAAGCCGGTTTGCAACGAGGGGGTGATCTCTTCGTCCCAGGTCAACATAAAAGTTTCCAGTTATCAAATTATCGAAGCAAGGTTGTGAATCACCAAGGACTCATTCATGCGCTTGCTGTCATTGTTGTGTCGTAGCCTCGCGGATCACTGGCAGGCTTCGCAACCCGGATCATCAATCGCGCAGAACTTGATGTCGGTCGCGGGTGCCGCAGCCGTCTGGGCTCTTGCGTTCGCTGCCGCAGCGTCTACCGCGCTGGCTGATGCCTGATGTTCGCCGTGTGTGGAAACCGCATTCAATCGCCCGGCCTTGATGGTGGACTTCTCTGCATGCGTTGCGCCCATCGTGCGCAGGTAGTAAGTGGTTTTCAGGCCGCTGATCCAGGCGAGCTTGTAGGTTTCATCGAGCTTCTTGCCCGACGCGCCGGCCATGTAGATATTCAGCGACTGGGCCTGATCAATCCACTTTTGCCGGCGCGCCGCAGCCTGGACCAGCCATTGGGGTTCGACTTCAAACGCCGTCGCGTACAAAGCCTTCAGTTCCTGTGGCACGCGGTCAATCGGACGCAACGAGCCATCGAAGTGCTTGAGGTCCATCACCATCACGTCGTCCCACAGCCCCAGGCGTTTGAGGTCACGCACCAGATAGGCATTGATGATCGTGAATTCGCCCGAGAGATTGGACTTGACGGACAGGTTGCCGAAGCAGGGTTCGATCGACGCATCGACGCCTATGATGTTGGAAATGGTTGCCGTCGGCGCGATGGCAACGCAGTTTGAGTTGCGCATGCCATCGGTCGCGATCTTGCGCCGCAGTGCGTCCCAGTCCAGCGTGGAGGAGCGGTCCACCTCGACATAGCCGCCGCGCTCCCCGGCCAGCAGGTCCAGGGTGTCCAGTGGCAGAACGCCCCGATCCCACAGCGAGCCTTTGTAACTGGCGTACTTGCCGCGCTCACGGGCCAGATCCGTGGAGGCCCAGTAGGCGTAATAGCAGATGGCCTCCATCGACCGATCGGCAAAGTCGACGGCCTCCGGCGAGGCATAGGGGATATGCAGTTCGTACAGGCAGTCCTGGAAGCCCATCACACCCAGTCCGACCGGGCGATGGCGAAGGTTCGAATCGCGGGCCTTCTTGACCGCGTAGTAGTTGATGTCGATCACGTTGTCCAGCATGCGCATGGCGGTGGCGATCGTGCGCTGCAGTTTGGCATGGTCGATCTCGCCATTGCAGATGTGGCGCAACAGGTTGATTGATCCCAGGTTGCAGACGGCGGTTTCGGTGTCGCTGGTATTGAGCGTGATCTCGGTGCAGAGGTTCGACGAATGAACCACGCCGGCATGTTGCTGCGGCGAACGCACGTTGCACGCATCCTTGAAAGTGATCCAGGGATGGCCGGTTTCAAACAGCATCGACAGCATCTTGCGCCACAGGTCGGTGGCCGGCACCTTTCGCGAGGGCTTGATCTCGCCCCGCTCGGCCTTCTGCTCGTAAGCGACGTAGGCTTTCTCGAAGTCCTTGCCGAACCGGTCGTGTAGGTCGGGGCAATCCGAGGGCGAGAACAGCGTCCAGTCTCCTTTTTCCATCACCCGGCGCATGAACAGATCGGGTATCCAGTTCGCGGTGTTCATGTCGTGGGTGCGCCGACGGTCATCCCCGGTGTTCTTGCGCAGTTCGAGAAACTCTTCGATGTCAAGATGCCAGGATTCCAGGTAGGTGCAGACCGCCCCCTTGCGTTTGCCGCCCTGGTTGACGGCGACGGCGGTGTCATTCACCACCTTCAGGAAGGGAACCACGCCCTGGGATTCACCGTTGGTGCCCTTGATGTGCGAGCCCAGCGCGCGCACGCGGGTCCAGTCGTTGCCAAGCCCGCCGGCGAACTTGGACAGCAGTGCGTTCTCCTTGATCGATTCGTAAATGCCGTCCAGGTTGTCGGGCACCGTGGTCAGGTAGCACGAGGACAACTGCGAGCGCAACGTGCCGCTGTTGAACAGCGTGGGCGTGCTCGACATGAAGTCGAACGACGATAGCACCTCGTAGAACTCGATCGCACGGGCCTCGCGGTCGATCTCGTTGAGCGCCAGGCCCATCGCCACACGCATGAAGAAGGCCTGCGGCAATTCAATCCGGGTCTTGCGCACGTGCAGGAAGTAGCGGTCGTACAGGGTTTGCAGGCCCAGGTAGTCGAACTGCAGGTCGCGCTCGGCCTTGAGCGCGGCACCCAGACGTGGAAGGTCGAACTGGAGCAGGCTGTCGTCCAGAAGTTCGTTGTCGACACCCTTTCGGATGAACGCCGGGAAATAGTCGGCGTAACGGGCGGCCAACTCGTCCGGCGACACGTCGGCACCCAGCACCTCCTTGGCAATGGTGTGCAGCAGCAGCCGCGCCGTCGCGTAGGTGTAGTCAGGGTCTTTCTCGATCAGCGTGCGCGCGGCCAGGATCGAAGCCTTGTAGACCTCGTCCATCGGGACGCCGTCGTACAGGTTGCGCATGGTTTCCGCGAGGATGGGCTCGGCCTTGACGTCGGCACCCAGACCGGCACAGGCCGAGTCGATCAGGCGGTGGAGCTGGGCGGTATCCAGTTCGATGCGTTGGCCCCCATCGGTCACATGCAGGACCGGTGCCGGGGCCCGGGCCGCTTCGGTGGCCGACTGGCGAGCCCGCTCCTGGGTGCGGCGTTCGCGATACAGCACATAGGCGCGGGCGATCTCGTGGTGGCCCCCACGCATGAGGCCCAGTTCCACCTGATCCTGCACATCCTCGATGTGAAACGTTCCGCCGCCAGGGCGCGAACGCATCAGGGCCCGCACCACAGCCTGTGTCAGGCTGTCCACGACCTCACGAACACTGGCCGATGCGGCGCCCTGCGTTCCATGAACTGCCAAAAAAGCCTTCATCATTGCAACCGCGATCTTGTCCGGCGCAAACGGGACGACCGCGCCGTTGCGGCGAATGATCTGGTAGTGCGACAACGGCGAGCCCGATGCCAGGCTCTGGCTTTCGGAAGCGCCGGTCGCGGCAAATGGGGAAGCGGGTGCGGGAGTCGGGTTCAAGGCAGTCTGCATGGTGTCCTCGTTGTTCTGTATCGGTCGTCGGGTGGCGCGGGCCGTGTCCTGCAATGCGGGGCGGGCATGAAAGCAGCGCCGGACCTGAACACTATATATGGTGTTCGGAGGCGGTGCAAGCCACTACAGGTAGTGTACCGTCGATCCAACCCTGTTCTCAGGCCAGGCGTGAAAATGTCCATTGGGGCGGCAGGCCCAAGGGGCTGCGGCGACCGCGCTCAGCGTGTCAGCGGCCAAGCCAATGAGCACGCGGGTCTGAACGGTGCCAGCGAGCGCTGGCGCGGCGATCAAGGGCTTTTGGTCGTGAAACGCTTGCTCCGCCTTGATTCCGCGACGCGGGCTTTCCGGCATGATCGCCACAGTGGGCAGGCGGTCAATGCCTGGCAGTGGATCAAGGGTCCGAAGAGGCTTCAGAAACCGAGGGAAAACACCGAGCCTGCCAGCCCAGGCGTTGGCGCAAGGCCGGCCATTCGAATCCTTTTCCGGGGTCGCGCTTTCGCCCCGGTGCGATGTGCTCGTGTCCGGCGACGGACGTGATCGGGTACTGTCTGGCTATGTCCGAACAGAGGCGCACGAGCGCATCGTATTGGGCCGGTTCGAATGGCTCGTCTTCCAGGCCTTCCAGTTCAATGCCGATGGAAAAGTCGTTGCAGTTCTCGCGTCCTCGATGTCGCGACCGCCCTGCATGCCAGGCCCGTTGGTCGCAACTGACGAATTGCCACAGCGCGCCGTCGCGTCGGATATAAAAATGTGCGGACACTTCCAGCCCACGCAGCTGCTCGAACCAGGGATGCTCGCTCGGGTCCAGCCGGTTGGTGAACAAACGTTGGACTTCGTTGCCGCCGTACACCCCCGGCGGCAGGCTGATCGAATGCAGCACCAGCAGATCGACCACGACGCCATCGGGACGGGGTCCGTGGTTTGGCGACTGGAGGTGGCGGGCTGCCTGGTACCAGCCGTGCTGCCACAGCGGGCTCGGCGGCTCAGGACGGCTCATGGTCGCCCGGACCCGATGTGGGTGCGACGATCGCGAGTCGGGACATGCGGTAGCGCATCTGGCGCAGGTTGAGTCCCAGGCGCGCGGCAGCCGCGGTGCGGTTGAAGCCCGTTTCCTGCAAGACGCGCAGGATCACCCGTCGCTCCTGCTGGTCCAGCCAATGCTGCAGGTCGGACGGCGTCGCGTCGTCTGGAATCGCGGCAGGCCGCACCGTTTCGTCAGGCGTCTCGGCGGCGGTCTCGACCGGGGGCAGGTCCAGCTCATCGAGCTGCAGGTCCCCGCCCGCGCTCAGGGCGAGCGCCCGGTGCAGCAGGTTCTCCAGTTCCCGCACGTTACCGGGCAGAGCGAGCCGCTCGAGTTGCTGCAGCGCCCGCTCGGACAAGGCGGGCGCTGTCAGCCCGGTCTCGCGGGCGATGCGGGCCAGCAGCGTCGCGCACAGGGCGGGCAGATCTTCGCGCCGTTCGCGCAACGGCGGCACCAGGATTTCGATGACATTGAGCCGGTAGTACAGATCCTGGCGGAAACTGCCTGCCTGCACTTCGGCACCGAGATCCTTGTGGGTTGCGCTGACGATGCGGACATCCACCATGTCTTCCTGTGTCGAGCCGAGCGAGCGGACCCGGCGTTCCTGGATGGCGCGCAGCAACTTGGACTGCATCGCCAGCGGCAGATCGCCGATCTCGTCGAGAAACAAGGTGCCGCCCTGCGCGGCGTGGAAGTAGCCTGGTCGATCGTGGGTGGCGCCTGTGTAGGAGCCTTTTCTGGCGCCGAAGAACTCGGCCTCCAGCAGGTTCTCCGGGATGGCGCCGCAATTGACCGCCACAAACGGGCCGTCGGCGCGGTGGCTGCACGCATGGATGGCGAGCGCGACGAGCTCCTTGCCGGTCCCCGACTCGCCGCGCACCAGCACCGGTGCCATGCTGCGCGCGATGCGCACAACGCGGCTCTTCACGGCCCGCAGCGCTTCCGAGGTGCCGACCAGGCGATCCAGCGCCGCGGCGCCAGCCGAACCGGGAGCGGCCGGGATTTCACCCCCCGGCTGTGCGTGCCGGACTGCCATGTCGGACTGACCGGTGTTTGAAAGCTCGGTTTCCCGGGTTGCCCGCCCGTCATGGATAGCGGATGACACGACCGTTCGGAATTGTTTGAGATCGACCGGTTTGGTGAGGTAGTCGAAAGCGCCGGCCTTGAGGGCTTCGACGGCATTCTCGGCAGATCCGTAGGCCGTGATCACGATGCAGCGTTCCGGGCGGCGGCCCGATTGCACGTCCTTCAACAATTCCAGGCCCAGTCCGTCGGGCAGGCGCATGTCGGTGATGACGGCCTCATACCGCCTTTCACCGAGCAGCTGCCGCGCCTCTGTGAGGTTGCCCGCGGCCTCGACACGGTAGCCTTCGCGCAGCAGGGTCAGTTCGTACAGCGTGCGCAGGTCGGGTTCGTCGTCGATGACTAGGACCAAGGGGGCGGACGGGGTCGGCGTGGAAGTCATGTTGGCTGTTTCGATCGGACGTCGGGCCTGGTTGGCTTGCCGTTGGTGTCAGCGCGCGCGAATCGTACGCAGAACTCGTTGCCCAGTACCACCTGTCCCGCGAACTCCCGACCGGTCCGCGCGTAGCTGATCGTCGCCTGGTGGCGCTCGCACAGTTCGCGGCAGATGTACAGGCCCAGACCGCTGGAGCGGCTGTGGGAAGAAAAGAAGGGTTCGAACAGGTGGCGTCGCACGGTCGGCTCCAGCGCCGGGCCATCGCTCCAGACCCGCAGCTCGACGCCGCTTGACGAGCTGAACCGGGTGGATACCTCGATGGGAACCGCGTGGCTCGCGTAGCGTCGGGCGTTGTCGAGCAGGTTGATCAACACCCGGCGCAGGTGATCGGTGTCGAAGCGGACCGTCTGCCGGTTCGCGGCCGGGATCACCACCGGCGTGCGGACCTCCGCATTCTGTTTGATCCATTCCGCGCTCATGGCGGCGACCACTTCGTCCAGCGGCAAAGGCGTGCCGACGGCGTTGGAGGGCAGGTGTTCCACACGGGCCACGTCCAGGATTTCGTCAACGATGCGTGACAGCCGTTCTGTGTTGTGGTGGATCATGGCCGTGAGCTGGTGGCGCGCCGGGCTGTCCAGGTCTTCGGCCAGCAGCGCATTGGCCTGCGCGATCGCGGCCAGCGGATTTCGGATCTCGTGCGCCACCGCTGCCGACATCCGGCCCATTGCAGCGAGCTTTTCCTCCCGGATACGTGCTTCCACCTCCCTGCGGTCCTGCATGAACATCACGCAC
The DNA here is from genome assembly GCA_046348065.1 of Burkholderiaceae bacterium. Taxonomy (GTDB): domain Bacteria; phylum Pseudomonadota; class Gammaproteobacteria; order Burkholderiales; family Burkholderiaceae_C; genus Skiveiella. The sequence continues at coordinate 90,540 of JAXMFA010000004.1, read as the reverse complement.
AGATTACCGGTTTCCTCGGCTTGGGTCGCCGCGAGCTGGGTTCTGACCATCAGGTAGATGGTGTGCTGAGCGCCGAACTCCAGGTCGACGTCGGTGGTCGTGAGGCTGCCTTGGGCAAACGTCTGGTCTGCAAGTCGGGCCAGCGCCTGCCAGGCCTCGTCATCGGACAGCCTCATCCGCGGATGTCTCATGAGCCGGTCCGCGTCCATGAGGTGTCGGGCCGCCGGATTGGTGGCACGCACCCGCCGATGCCCGTCAACCACGAGCACGCCGTCGGTCAGGTTCTCGATGACGAGCTGGTTCACGCGGGTCTGCACCAGGGCTTCGGAGGCGTGGCGCTGGGCGATGGCCTGCTCGCGGATCAGGCGCGCGGCGAGTTGGTGGGCCAACAGGGAGACGACGAACAGGCCCGACCCGGTCAGTGCGGCCTGCAGGAACCTCGCTGCGGCTTCGACCGGCATCTGCCGGGCCATCCACCAGGCGTCGGCGAGCAGCAGGATGGTAATCGCAGACGCCGTGCCCAGGGCAAGCGCGAGTGTGCCCAGTACGGCCGACAGCAGAATCGGCAGCGCGAACAGGGGCGTGAAGCTGATGTTGCCCCCTTGGAAGAACTGCAAGGCGGAAAACGCGACCACGTCGACGGCAATGGTGCTGATCCATTGTGGATCGAAGGTGCGACCCGGCGGCGCTGCGCGGCCGAACAGGCGAACGGCAATCGTGGCTATCAGGTAGATCAGTGACAGGTCCAGCACCAGCAGCGATGCACCCAGCCCCATCAGGTAGGCCGTGCCTTGCATCACCAGGAGCATCAGCGCGATCATCACGCGCGCGGTCATGAACCCATGCCACAGGCGGTCCAGCGCGCCGTGCCCTGTGCTCTGGCGGGTGGCCGCTTCGGACAGGTTCTCCGAACCGAACCAGGAGGATGCGGGCTCAGCCGGCGCGCCGCGCTTCATTCAGCCCTCGGCCCGCTGACGGTGCGCCGGACAACAATACGAACCCTCGCGGCCGATGAAGGCCTCCGAGGACGGCACGTGCACCCCACAGACGCGGCAGGCCACCACCGGCTGTGTTGCCGCTTTTTCCGACGGGGGCTCAACCGGTGGGCGCTGTCGGGCGCCCAGTTTCTTGTCGCGTCCGCTGCGCCAGATCCACACCCCGGCCAGAATCGCCAGCAGGATGATCAGGACTTTCATGCGCTTCGGCCGAGGATGACTTCCAGGACGAACCGGGAGCCGGCATACCCCAGCAACAGCAGGGTCGCCCCCGCATACAGGAAACGCACCGCGCGCCGGCCGCGCCAGCCGAAGCGGGCGCGCCCGATCAGCAAGGTGGCGAAGGTCAGCCAGGACAGCACCGAGAACACCGACTTGTGGTCCCACTTCCAGCCCACCCCGGTGGTTCCGTACAGGTGCTGCCCGAACAGCCAGCCGGCTAGCAGCGTGGCGGTCAGCAGGAGAAAACCGGCGCCGACGAACCGGAAGGTGAGGCGCTCCAGGGTCAGCAGCGGCACGCCGCTGCGGGGGTCGGCGGCCAGGCGGATGCGCCGCTCCGCGCGGGTCATCAGTGCGGCATGCACCACCGCCGCGGCGAACAGCCCATAGGACGCGATGCCCAGGGCCCAGTGCAAGGGCAGCCAGGTCGACGCCACGGCCGGCAAGGGCGCGCCGGGGAACAGCTGCGCCACCAGCACGGCTGCCGCGCCCAGCCCTGACAGCGCCCAGCGCGCGTTCAGCTCGGGCAGGACATGGCTTTCGACCGCGTACACGGTCAGCACCAGCCAGGCGGTGACCGACAAGGCCGGCGCGAAGCCGAAGCGCGCCGGTGATTCGACCAGGCCGAGAGCCAGCGTGAGCGCGTGCAGCAGCCAGGCCGCCAGCAGCACCAAGCGCGTCGCGCCGTCGCCGATCCGTGGTGCGGCCACCGCGGCGACACCATAGGCCAGGGCCGCGCCCAGTGCGCACAGCAGTCCGGCAGAGGAGGCACTGGCTAAAATCATGGGCACAGTTTAGCCTTTTGCACACCGCGTTCATGCGGTGCGGCTCCGGTCTGCCGGAAGGCGGGCCCCACCCGACGGAAGAATCCCCCATGGCCTCGGCACTCACCGAAAAACTCTCCCGCCTCGTCAAGCAGATCAGTGGCCAGGCGCGCATCACCGAGTCCAACGTGACCGACATGCTGCGCGAGGTGCGCATGGCGCTGCTGGAGGCCGACGTCGCGCTGCCCGTGGTGCGAGACTTCATCGCGCGGGTCAAGGAGAAAGCCCTGGGACAGGAGGTCATGGGCTCGCTCAAACCCGGCCAGGCGCTGGTGGGCATCGTCAACCGCGAACTCGCCGCCACCATGGGCGAGGGCGTCTCGGACATCAACCTGGCCACCCAGCCGCCAGCGGTCATCCTGATGGCGGGCCTCCAGGGCGCCGGCAAGACCACCACCACCGCCAAACTGGCCAGGCACCTGATCGAAAAGCGCAAGAAGAAGGTGTTGACGGTTTCCGGCGACGTCTACCGCCCCGCGGCCATCGAGCAGCTCAAAACCGTCACCGCGCAGGCGGGCGCCGAATGGTTCCCCAGCTCACCCGACCAGAAGCCGCTGGACATTGCTCGCGCGGCGATCGACTACGCGCGCAAGCACTATTTCGACGTGCTGCTGGTCGACACCGCCGGCCGCCTGGCCATCGACGAAGCGCTGATGCGCGAGATTCGCGAACTGCATGCCGAGCTCAAGCCGGTCGAAACGCTGTTCGTGGTCGATGCCATGCAAGGCCAGGACGCGGCTAATACCGCCAAGGCGTTCAAGGACGCGCTGCCGCTGACCGGCATCGTCCTGACCAAGACCGACGGTGACTCGCGGGGCGGCGCGGCACTGTCGGTGCGGCAGATCACCGGCGCGCCGATCAAGTTCGCAGGCACCAGCGAGAAGATCGACGGGCTGGAGGTGTTCGATGCCGAGCGCCATGCCGGCCGCATCCTGGGCATGGGCGACATCGTCGCGCTGGTCGAACAGGTCACCGCCGGCGTCGACATGGCGGCGGCGCAGAAACTGGCCGAAAAGGTCAAAAGCGGTGGCGGTTTCGACCTCAACGACTTCCTGGCCCAAATCCAGCAGATGAAGCAGATGGGCGGCCTCTCCAGCCTGATGGACAAGCTGCCCACGCAGATGGCGGCGAAAGCTTCCGAGGCCGACCTGAGCCGTGCCGAGAAGGACATCCGCCGCAAGGAAGGCATCATCAACAGCATGACGCCGCTGGAGCGCCGCAAGCCCGAGCTGCTCAAGGCCACCCGCAAGCGCCGCATCGCCGCCGGCGCGGGCGTGCAGGTTCAGGAAGTGAACCGCCTGCTCAAGGAGTTCGAGCAGATGCAGGAGATGATGAAGAAGATGAAGGGCGGCGGCCTCATGAAGATGATGAAGCGCATGGGCGGCATGAAGGGCCTGGGCGGTGGCGGCGGCATGCCCAGGATGCCGTTCTGAGCCTTCGGAGGGCCTTTTTTCAAGCTGTTTCGGTCCGATTCCAGCGCCAAATGGCCACGGACAGCTATCGAAGTTATAGCGTTTTTCAGGCGGCCCCGGCGGTCTCCGGCTGGCGCACCTCGCCGCGCAGCGAATGCGGCATGGCCCCGGTGATGGTCACATCGATCATCTGGCCCACCAGCCGGGCAGCGTTCGGACCCCCAGGGAAGTTGACGGCACGGTGGCATTCGGTGCGGCCCATCAATTCCTGCGGGTTGCGTCGCGCGGGTCCCTCCACCAGGATGCGCTGCACCGTGCCCACCCGCGTGGCGCTGATGTCGCGGATGCTGCGTTCGATCACGGCCTGAAGTTCCTGCAGCCGGCGCAGCTTGACAGCGTGTGGCGTGTCGTCGCGCAGGTTGGCTGCAGGGGTGCCTGGCCGCGGGCTGAAAATGAAGCTGAAGCTGTTGTCGAAGCCGATGTCGTCGATCAGCTTCATCGTCTTCGCGTGGTCTTCGTCGGTCTCGCCGGGGAAGCCCACGATGAAGTCGCTGCTCATCGCCATGTCCGGGCGGATGGCGCGCAGCTTGCGCACGGTGCTCTTGTATTCCATGGCCGTGTAGCCGCGCTTCATGGCCATCAGGATGCGGTCCGAGCCGTGCTGCACCGGCAGGTGCAGGTGGCTCACCAGCTTGGGAACCTTGTCGTACACGTCGATCAGCCGCTGCGTGAATTCGTTGGGGTGGCTGGTGGTGTAGCGGATGCGTTCGACGCCGGGAATGTCGGCCACGTACTCGATCAACAGTGCGAAGTCGGCGATCTCCGCCGTGGAGCCCATCTTGCCGCGGTAGGCATTGACGTTCTGGCCCAGCAGCGTGACCTCCTTCACGCCCTGATCGGCCAGACCGGCCACCTCGACCAGCACGTCCTCGAACGGGCGGCTGACTTCGTCGCCGCGGGTGTAGGGCACGACGCAGTAGCTGCAGTACTTGGAGCAGCCCTCCATGATGGAGACAAAGGCCGCGCCGCCTTCGACCCGCGCCGGGGGCAGGTGGTCGAATTTCTCGATCTCGGGAAAGCTGATGTCCACCTGGGGCTGCGCCTGCCGTGTGCGTTCAGCCAGCAACTCGGGCAGGCGGTGCAAGGTCTGCGGGCCGAATACGACGTCCACGTAGGGTGCGCGCTTGATGATTTCCTCACCCTCCTGGCTGGCGACGCAGCCGCCCACCCCGATCAGCACCCCTTTTTGTTTGAGGTGCTGCACCCTGCCCAGGTCGCTGAAGACCTTCTCCTGCGCCTTCTCGCGCACCGAGCAGGTGTTGAACAGGATCAGGTCGGCCTCGTCGACGTTGGTGGTGGGCTCGTAGCCGGCGGCGGCGTGCATCACATCCGCCATCTTGTCCGAGTCGTACTCGTTCATCTGACAGCCGAAGGTTTTGATGAAGACTTTCTTGGCCATGGTCAACCTGCAGAAATTTGAAAAATGAGCCATCAAGCGCCATCCCACGCTGGGAATTGGCTGTATTCAGGGTGAAATGGGAAGGAGCAGGTTGCTGGTGGCTGTCCTGGCACCGAGCGTTTCAGTCGTTCAGGCCGGGCGGGCCGGCCTTTTCAGCGCAGCTTCCTGGGGCGTGAGGATCCAGACTTGATGGATCAGGCCATGTCCGTCGCGCACGTAGTTCACCACCAGTTCGCGGTTGAGCAGTCCGCCGGACATCACCAGCAGGTTGCTCGTGTCGTGGATGCGCGCGCCGGGCGAGAGGCGGTCGGGTTTGCCGTTGAGCGTGACTTCCGGCGGCAGCGTGACCACCAACTTGCCGCGCAGCGCCGACTCGGGAAAGTTGCGCGGCGTGCCCTGTGCCTGCGCCGAGAGCGGTGCCAGAAGGGGCAGGCTGGTCACAGCCAGCATCATTGACGAAAGGAGCACGGTCAGACAGCGGTTCATGGTGTTCATCCAGAGGCTGAGGAGGAATCCGGGCAGGCTTGCGGCTGCCAACGGCCGGGGAAAAAAGTGTAGCACCGGGCCGCGCAAGGAAAAAGACCCGCAGAGCGGTTGCTGTGCGGGCCTCGAAACCTGGTGGTGGTACCGGGACTTGAACCTGGGACATCAGCATTATGAATGCTGCGCTCTAACCGACTGAGCTATACCACCGAAGGCCGGAATTCTAACAAAGTTTCCGGCGCGTCTTCATCCCGGCGTCTTTATCGGTGGGTGAAGACGGGGGGGCGTTTGTTCAGGAAGGCGTCCATGCCTTCCTTCTGGTCGGCGGTCGCGAACAGCGAGTGGAACAGGCGGCGTTCGAACATCACGCCGTCGCTGAGGCCGCTCTCGAAGGATCGGTTGAGGCTCTCCTTGGCGGCCATGGTGGCCAGCTGCCCGTGCCCGCAGATCACCAGCGCCGCGGCCAGCGCCTCTTCCATCAGCTTGTCCAGCGGCACCACGCGGCTGACCAGCCCGGCCCGCTCGGCCTCCGAGGCGTCCATCATGCGGCCGGTCAGCACCATGTCCATCGCCTTGGACTTGCCCACGGCGCGCGGGAGCCGCTGGGTGCCGCCCGCGCCGGGGATGATGCCGATCTTGATTTCGGGCTGGCCGAATTTGGCGTTGTCCGCGGCGATCATGAAATCGCACATCATGGCCAGCTCGCAGCCGCCGCCCAGTGCAAAGCCCGCCACCGCCGCGATCACCGGCTTGCGGATCGAGCGGATGGTCTCCCAGTTGCGGGTGATGAAATCGTTCTTGTAGACCTCGGCGAAATCGTATTTCGCCATCGCAGAGATGTCCGCACCGGCCGCGAAGGCCTTATCACTGCCGGTGATGATCATGCAGCCGATGGCTGCGTCGGCATCGAAGGCCTTCAACGCGGCCCCAAGCTCGTCCATCAGGGCGCTGTTGAGCGCATTCAGCGCCTTCGGGCGGTTCAGCGTGATGATGCCGACCTTCTCGGCCTCTACACGCACCTCGATCAGTTCGTAAGCCATGGGCTTTCTCCGGGTTCCTGTTGAAATGTTCGGTGGACGCGGTGACTATACCCAAGGCCCGAACCGAGGGAAAACATTGACCAACCGGCTGGTCGGCTAATGGTAAATTTCAACCATGAGAACTTGCGGGACAGACCAAGAGCTACACGCAGTGAACTTTGCTCTGTCCTCAACCATATAGCAATGACCGAACCCACCGTCCTGTACGAAGCGCGTGGCGCCGTGGCCATCGCCACGCTGAACCGCCCCCAGAGCCTTAACAGCTTCACCCGCCAGATGCACCGCGACCTGGGCGAGGCCATGGCGCGGGTCGAGTCCAACCCGGGCGTGCGCGCCCTCGTGATCACCGGCGCGGGCCGTGGTTTCTGCGCTGGTGCCGACCTGTCCGAATTCGACTTCGAGCCCGGTAAAGACTTGGTGGAGCGCGCCGATCCGGGCCCGGTCATCGACCAGGCCTTCAACCCCACCGTGCGCCGCCTGCAGGCGCTGCGGGTGCCAACGATCGCCGCGGTCAATGGCGTGGCCGCGGGTGCAGGCGCCTCGTTGGCCATGACCTGCGACATCGCCATCGCCGCGCCCGGCGCGAGCTTCATCCAGGCCTTCAGCAAGATCGGCCTCATTCCCGACGCCGGCGGCAGCTGGTTTCTGGTTGAGCGCCTGGGCCTGGCGCGCGCGCTGGCGCTGGCCATGACGGGCGACAAGCTGCCGGCCGCGCAGGCCAAAGAGTGGGGGATGATCTGGGACGTGGCCGACGATCCCGTGGCCAGCGCGCTGGCGCTGGCGGAAAAGCTCGCGATGATGCCCACCAAAGCCCTGGTTGCCACCCGCCACTTGCTGCGCGATGCCTCCACTCGGACGCTGCACCAGCAACTCGACGTCGAGCGCGACACCCAGTCCGCGATGGGCCGCACGCACGACTATATCGAAGGCGTGACGGCCTTCCTGCAAAAGCGCCCCGCGCAGTTCAAGGGCGAATGATGACGAGCCCCCACAGCCACACGCTGACGCCCGAACAGGCGCGCGACCTCGCCCGCCGCGTCGGCGAATCCATGTTCGCCGTCGATGCCGCCTCCAAGGACACCATGGGCATGGAGCTCATCACCTGCGAGCCCGGCCGCGCCGTCATGCGCATGACAGTGCGCGAGCTGCACCTGAACGGCCACGCCATCTGCCACGGCGGCTTCATCTTCACCCTGGCCGATTCCACCTTCGCGTTTGCCTGCAACAGCTACAACAAGAACGCGGTGGCGGCCGGCTGCAGCATCGAATTCCTGCGCCCCGGCCACCTGGGCGACGTGCTGACCTGTGAAGGCGTGGAGCAGACGCTGCAGGGGCGCCACGGGGTCTACGACATGCGCGTGAGCAACCAGAAAGGTCAGGTGGTCGCGCTGTTTCGTGGCAAGAGCGCCCAGATCCAGGGCACTGTCATCCCCGACCAACCAGAAACCGGAGGCACGGCATGAGCGCCTTTTCGCTCGAACCGATCGAGAAAGCCAGCATCGACGAGTTGCGCGCGCTGCAGTTCAAACGCCTGAAGTCGACACTGGCGCATGCGTACGCGAACTCGCCGGTCTACAAGGCCAAATTCGACGAAGCGGGCGTGCATCCCGACGACCTGAAAACCCTGGCCGACCTCGCGAAGTTCCCATTCACCACCAAGAAAGACCTGCGCGACAGCTACCCCTTCGGCATGTTCGCCGTACCGCGCGAGCGTTGCGCGCGCATCCATGCCTCCAGCGGTACCACCGGCAAACCCACCGTGGTGGGCTACACGCTGAAGGACATCGACACCTGGGCCGGTGTGGTGGCGCGCTCGATCCGCGCCGCCGGCGCACGCCCCGGCGACGTGGTGCACGTGAGCTACGGCTACGGCCTGTTCACCGGCGGCCTCGGTGCGCACTACGGCGCTGAGAAGCTGGGCCTGACCGTGGTGCCCTTCGGCGGCGGGCAGACCGAGCGCCAGGTGCAGCTGATCCAGGACTTCCGGCCCGACATCATCATGGTCACGCCGAGCTACATGCTGGCCATCGCCGACGAGTTCGAGCGCCAGGGCATCAACCCGACCGAATGCTCCCTGCGTATCGGCATCTTCGGCGCCGAGCCCTGGACCAACGACATGCGGCTCGCGATCGAGCAGCGCATGGGCATGCACGCGGTGGACATCTACGGCCTCAGCGAGGTCATGGGGCCCGGTGTGGCCAGCGAATGCGTCGAAACCAAGGACGGACCGACCATCTGGGAAGACCATTTCTACCCCGAAATCATCAATCCCGACACCGGCGAGCCGGTGATGGATGGCGAGATGGGCGAACTGGTCTTCACCAGCCTGACCAAGGAAGCGCTGCCCATCATCCGCTACCGCACGCGCGACCTCACGCGGCTGCTGCCCGGCAGCGCGCGCACCATGCGCCGCATGGAAAAGATCACCGGACGCAGCGACGACATGATGATCATTCGCGGCGTCAACGTGTTCCCCACGCAGATCGAGGAGCTGATCCTCAAGCGCCCCGAACTCAGCGCCCACTACCAGTGCGTGCTGACCCGCGAGGGCCCGCTGGACAACCTCAAAGTGGCAGTGGAAACGCGCCCCGGCCTGTCGCCCGAAAGCATCGAGGCCCGCGCCGCCGCCAAGCTGCTGCAGCACGAGATCAAGGTCTACGTGGGCAGCAGCGTCGAGATCGAACTGCGCGCCGAAGGCGGCGTCGAGCGCAGCCAGGGCAAGGCCAAGCGGGTGGTGGACCAGCGGCGCTGAGCGGCGCGCCGAAACCCGGGCGCCGAAGGCTGCGCCAAGGAGCCATTTTGCTATTTTGTTGATAGCTGCTTGTGGCCGTCCGACGCTGGATTTCAGCCGATCTGGCGACATTTTTTCAGTTGAAACGGCCTCAGGAGACGCTGGTGAGCCAGCGGGCGGCGGCCGTGGCGTCGCGCACACTCAGCCGCCAGGTGGTGGCCCGTTCCGGCAGGGTCAGCGGCAATCGCAGCAGGCGCTTGTCGCGCGCGACCAGCGCGGTCAGCTGGCGGCGCGGGCCCGCATAGAGCGCCAGGTCGTCAAGTTTGTGCAGCCGCCAGGCTTCGCCGGTACGGGCGTCGGTTTCCACGGCCAACCATTCGTCACCGGGTGAGAAGCCCGCGCGCTCGGCGGCGCTTGCGCGCAGCACCACCTTGACCTGGATGCCCGCGGTTTCCGTCACGCGCAGGCCCAGACGCTGCGCGGGCTGGGCCGCGTCCTCGTGCACCGCGACGCCGTGGTGCTCCAGCAGGTCCTTCAGCGGCAACTCGCCAGTGCCGCGCACCCAATCGGCCAGCTCGGGGCTGAAGTCGCGTCCGCCGAGATCGGCCAGCACCGCCAGCAGGTCGTCTTCACGCATCGGTCCGGCCTGGCAGCGCGTCCACAGCGCGCGCATCACGGCGTCGAGTGTGGTGTGGCCCTCCCGGCGCAGGCTCAGGTCGAGGCACAGGGCGACCAAGGCGCCCTTGGTGTAGTAGCTGACGGTGGCGTTGGGGGTGTTTTCATCGGGGCGGTAGTACTTGACCCAGGCATCGAAGCTGGCCTGGGCTACCGACTGCACGGCGCGCCCGGGGGTTTGCAGCACCTGGTTGATGGTTTTGTTCAGCAGCTTCAGGTAGCCCGCGTCGTCCAGCAAGCCGGCACGTCGCAGCAGCAGGTCGTCGTAGTAGCTGGTGAAGCCTTCGAAGAACCAGAGCAGGCGGGTGTAGTTTTCCTGGGTGTAGTCGTAGCGTGTGAATTCGGCCGGGCGCAGGCGCTTGACGTTCCAGGTGTGGAAATACTCGTGGCTGATCAGCCCCAGCAGCGTGGTGTAGCCGTCGCTTGCCTTGGGTTCGCCGAGGCGCGGCAGGTCGCGCCGGCCGCAGATCAGCGCGGTGGAGTTTCGGTGCTCCAGCCCGCCGTAGCTGTCGTCTACGGCATTGAGCATGAACACGTAGGACGTGTGCGGGGGCTTGCCGCGTCCGTGCCAGAAGCGGATCGCGGTCTCGCAGATGGTCCTGGTGTCGGCCAGCAGGCGCTCGCCGTCGAATGCCGCCGTGGCGCCCGCGACCACGAACCGGTGCGGTACGCCGGCGGCCTTGAAGTGGCCGCTCCAGAACGCGCCCAGTTCGAACGGACAGTCGGCCAGTTCGTCGTAGTCGGCGGCGGCGTAGAGGCCGAAGCCGTGTGCGTCGACCCGCGCCGCCGCCAGGCCGGTGGCGACCTGCCAGCGCGGGCGGGTCCTGGGCGCGGTCAGCTCCAGGGTGTGTGGGTGGTGCGTATGGCCTTGCGCGCGCAGGCACAGGCTGGTGGCGTTGAAGAAGCCGCGCGAAGCGTCGAGCCAGGCGGTGCGGACCGAGGCGTCGCCGCCATAAACCGCGTAATCCAGCGTGAGCGCCGTGCCGGGCTTGCAGGCCACTTCCCAGCTGCTCTTGCCGGTCTGCACCACCGGCAGCGCGCGACGGCCCTGACGCGCCCGCAGGCCCTGGAGGTGTCGGGCGAATTCACGGATCAGGTAGCTGCCGGGAATCCATGCCGGCAGGCTCAGGCGCTGCATCCCCTCGGGCTCTGCGATGGTCAGGGTGACCCGGTACAGGTGGGTGTGCGGCTCGGGCATGTCGATCCGGTAACGGATCGGCGCCGGTGTCTTGGGCGGGTTGGGCATGGTGGCGGCAAGAATAGCCGAGACCGGTGCAGCCTGCCGGATGATCGGACGAGACCGGGCCGGCGCCGGGTGCAACGCGTTCAGGTTCCGCCGGCGCCGAATACGCAGGCGAGCGTGGCCACCACGGTCAGGCGCCAGCGCAGCGGCAGCCAGTGCGACAGCCCCGCGTCGGCCCAGGTCTTGCGGTCCACCGCGTAACAGGCCACCAAGACCAGTCCCAGCAACGGCAGTCCGGCGAAGGCGGGCATCATGATGGCCACCCAGGCCAGCAGCGGGGGCACCGTGCCCCACACCAGGTGAAAGGCATGGCCCGGCGTTTCGGTGGCCGCATAACGCAGCCCGATGCCCCAATGAATGCCGCCGAGGAACGACACGACCGCCGCGCCGTAGGCGGCCAGCGCCAGCGCCACGAACGGATGCAGATCGGCGTCGACCAGCCACAACAACAGAGCCAGGACGATGAATGGCAGCAGGCCCGCGTAGCCGAGCCAGTCGATCAGGGTGCGTTTGGGGTCGTGCGGCATGCCGGTTCTGCCAATGGGGCCCGGTCGTGGGTGGAGCGACGTGCGGCCTGTCAGGGCTTGGCGTCGGCAAGCAACTTCTCCAGCTGCGCCGCACTGATCGCACCAGGCACCCGCGATCCGTCGGCAAACACCAGGGTCGGGGTGCCGGTGATCTTGAATTTCTTGCTCAGTTCGACGTTGCGCGTCAGGGCCGAGGTGTCGCAAGTGGCGGCCGGGGGCATGATGTCGCGCAACATCCAGTCGGTCCAGGCCTTGGCGCGATCCTTGGCGCACCAGATGTTCTTGGACTTTTCCATCGAATCCTTGCCCAGGATGGGCAGCAGGAACATGTGCACGGTGACGTTGTTCACCTTCTGTAGATCGGCTTCGAAGCGCTTGCAGTAGCCGCAGTTCGGGTCCTCGAACACCGCCAGTTTCCGTTTGCCATCCCCGCGCACGATGGTGAAGGCATCTTTCCAGGGCAAGCCGTTGAAGTCGATGGCGGTGAGCTTGTCGATGCGCTCTTCGGTCAGGTTGCGCCGCTGTTTGGTGTCGATGAGGTTGCCCTGGATCAGGAAGTTGCCTTCGGCGTCGGTGTAGACGATGTCGGTGCCGCCGATGCGCACCTCGTACAGGCCGGGCATCGGCGACTTGGTGATTTCGTCGATCTTGGGCAGATTGGGAATGCGCTCGCCCAGGTTCTTGCGGATCGTGGCCTCCTGCGCGAGGGCGCCGAAGGCGGCGGCCAGCGCGGTTGCCGCCAAGGTGGATTTCAGAAAGGGGTTCATGGAATGTCCGTTGGGAAAATGATTCAAACACCGGGTCGCACGCCCATCGCCCGCCGGGTCACCCAGTCCTTCAGGGGGCCGAGTCGGTCGAAGCCACTCATGCCCCAGTTGCGAAGGGCCTGCGCCGGTGCGCCGGGCAGGGCAAACAGCTGTTGCAGGCCGTCGGTGGCCAGGCCGGTGGCCAGCACGTCGGACTTGCGGGCGCGTTCGTAGCGTCGCAGCAGCTTCAGGTCACCCGGGCTGCGCCAGTCTTCGCGTTCCTGCAGAACCCGGGCCAGTTCGGCGACGTCGGCCAGGCCGAGGTTCAGGCCCTGGCCCGAGAGCGGATGCACGGTATGCGCCGCGTCACCCGCCAGGGCCCATCCACGGCCGACCCAGCGGTCCGCCCGCGCGATCTGGAGCGGCCAGCTGGCGCGCTCGCCGATCAGGCTCAGGCGGCCCAGCGTGTGTCGGCTGGCGGATTCCAGCATCAGGCAGAAGTCCTCGGCCGGAGCGGCCAGCAGTTCAGGAGCGCGTTCATGGGGAACTGACCACACAACGGCCACCGAGTTCCCTGCCGGTCCGTCCAGCGGCAAAAAAGCCAGGATGTCGCTGGACGTGAACCACTGCCAGGCGGTCTGGCCGTGTGGTTTTTCGGTCTCCAGCCGGGTGGCCACCGCGTGTTGCGGGTAGGGCCGGGCATTGAATTCGACGCCGAACTCGCTGCGGGTGCGGCTGGCCTTGCCCTCGCAGACCACGGTCAGGGCGGCTTCGACCGGCGCATCGAGCACGTCGATCAGGGGTTGAAACCGAACCGCGTCGGCGAGTTGTCGCTCCAGCGCCGGCACGTCCACGATCCAGGTCAGCGCGGGGCTGCCTTGCTCGAAGGCGTCGAAACGCACCGATCCGCCGTCGTCGCCTTGCACGACCATTCGCAACACGGGCGTCGCGGTGCGTTCGTCGGGCCAGCAGCGCAGCGATTCGAGCAGCGCGCGCGATGCGCTGTTCAGCGCGTAGGCGCGCACATCCCCGTGGCCGGACGGCGAAACCGGCGCCATCCCGGCGGGCGCCACCAGCGCCACGCGCAGCCGTTCGCGCGCGAGCAGCAAGGCCAGCGCGCGCCCGACGATGCCGGCGCCACGGATGCAGACGTCAAAGGTGTTTGCCATGTGTGGGATTGTAGGAGTCAGGGCAGAATCGAAACGTTCTCGCCCGCCCCGCTTTGCATACGAGGTCCCGCCCGTGAGCCACGTCGATCCTGATGTCATCGCCACCATCGCCGCATTGACGGTCTACCCGGTCAAGTCCTGCGCGGGCGTGCCCCTCACCGAGGCGGTGCTGACCGAGGCCGGTCTGGACCTGGACCGCGCCTGGATGGTGGTGGATGCCCGGGGTGAATTCGTGAGCCAGCGCGAATGCCCGCGCATGGCCTTGGTACGGCCCCAGATCAAGACCTTCGAGATCATCCTACGTGCCCCTGGCATGCTGGCGCTGCATCTAGGGATCGACACGGTCGAGCAGCCTGCGCGGGGGCGCGTGTGGGACGACGACGTGCCGGCTTTCGACATGGGCGATGTGGCGGCGCAGTGGTTCACCGACTTTCTGGGACGGCCCGCTCGGCTGGTGCGTTTTGATCCGGCGCACCGCCGCCTGTCCAGCTTTCGGTGGACGGGCGGGATCGAGGCACCCAACCAGTTCAGCGACGGATTCCCCGTGCTGGTGACCAGCGAGGCCTCGCTGGGCGAACTCAATCGGCGCTTGCAGACCACCGGCCAGCCGCCGGTGGACATGGCCCGGTTCCGGCCCAACCTGGTGTTGCGCGGCATGGAGGCACACGACGAGGACCGGCTCGGCGTGCTGCGCATCGACACCGGAGCCGGCGTGGCCGAGCTGAAACCGGTCAAGCCCTGCGCGCGCTGCCCCATCCCCGACATCGACCCGGCCACCGCCGTGTCCCATCCGGCGGTGAGTGTCACCTTGCAGACGTACCGGCGTGACCGCCGCCTGGATGGAGCGGTGACCTTCGGCATGAACGCCATCGTGCTGCGTGGAGACGGGCAGGTGCTGCGCGTGGGGCAGTCCGTGGCGGCCGATTTCGAATTCGACTGAGGGCGGCGCCGGCGGGTGCGTGGGGCCGGACCGCCCGGTAAAATTACCGGTTCACCCCTGATCCTCCGAAAGCCCTGACATGAGCCTCCAATGTGGCATCGTGGGCCTGCCCAACGTGGGCAAGTCCACCCTCTTCAACGCCCTCACCAAGGCCGGCATCGCCGCCGAGAACTACCCCTTCTGCACCATCGAGCCGAACACGGGCGTGGTGGAGGTGCCCGACCCACGGCTGCAGCAGCTGGCCGAAATCGTCAAGCCCGAGCGCATCCTGCCGGCCATTGTCGAATTCGTCGACATCGCGGGCCTGGTGGCCGGTGCCAGCCAGGGCGAGGGCCTGGGCAACCAGTTCCTTGCGCACATCCGAGAAACCGACGCGATCGTCAACGTGGTGCGCTGCTTCGAGGACGACAACGTCATCCACGTGGCCGGCCGCGTGGACCCGATCGCCGACATCGAGGTCATCCAGACCGAACTGTGCCTGGCCGATCTGGGCACGGTGGAAAAAAGCCTGACCCGCTACACCAAGGCGGCCAAGTCGGGCAACGACAAGGAAGCGGCCAAGCTGGTGGCGGTGCTGAGCAAGGTACAGGCGGTGCTGAACGAAGGCAAGCCGGTGCGCGCGATGGACCTGAGCAAGGAAGAGCGCGCGCTGATCAAGCCGCTGTGCCTGATCACCGCCAAGCCGGCCATGTTCGTCGGCAACGTGAGCGAGACCGGCTTCGAGAACAACCCCTTCCTGGACCGCCTGAATGAATACGCGGCCAGCCAGAACGCGCCCGTGGTGGCCATCTGCGCCAAGATGGAAGCCGACATGGCCGACATGAGCGACGAAGACCGCGCACTGTTCCTGCACGAGATGGGCCAGGACGAGCCCGGGCTGAACCGCCTGATCCGCGCCGCCTTCAAGCTGCTGGGCCTGCAGACCTACTTCACCGCCGGCGTGAAGGAGGTGCGCGCTTGGACCATCCACATCGGCGACACCGCGCCGCAGGCGGCCGGCGTGATCCACGGCGACTTCGAGCGCGGCTTCATCCGCGCCCAGACCATCGCCTTCGATGACTACATCGCCTACAAGGGCGAACACGGCGCCAAGGAGGCGGGCAAGATGCGCTCCGAGGGAAAAGAGTACGTGGTCAAGGACGGCGACGTGCTCAACTTCCTGTTCAACGTCTGAGTGGGCCAGCCATGCTGCCGCAGCGTCCAACGAGTGCCACAAAGCCCGTTCCGGCACGGTTTTGAGCATCTTTTTGGCCCAATCCTGGCGCAGACCGGTCACGGGCAGCTATAAAAAACAGATCGTCACCCGATCATCGGCAGCTTGCCCGGGAACACCCAGAGCAGGCTGGCGGTCATGATCACATAGCGCGCCAGCTTGCCAACGGACATGTAGACCACGCAGGGCCAGAACGGCAGCTTCAGCCAGCCCGCCACCGCGCACAGCGGGTCGCCCACGGCGGGCAGCCAGGACAGCAGGCAGGCCTTGGGCCCCAGCTTCTCCAGCCATTCCAGCGCCTTGATGTGCGTGGGCGAGTGCCGGTATTTGTCGACCACCTCGTGGGCGCCCAGGCCCATCCACCAGGTCAGCGCACCGCCCAGGGTGTTGCCGGCGGTGGCCACCAGCACGGCGGGCCAGAACAGGTCGGGATTGAGCTTGACCAGACCGAAGACGGCGGGTTCGGAACCCAATGGCAGCAGGGTGGCCGAGACGAAGGACACCACGAACACCGTGCTCAGGCCGAACTCGGGCAATGCAAGTTGGGTGAGGAGGTATTGCAGCCAGGCGTCCATGGTGGGGCAGTGTATCTGTGGCCCCGGAGCCCTGCGGCGATGTGGCGCAATGGCATTTCAATTGCTGAAATTTTGGGCAGATACAATGCCGATCCCACCCCTCGCCACCCCGCTTTCCCCAGCTCGCCCAGCCCATGAACATCGGACCGTATGTCCTGCCGAACCCCGTGTTCGTCGCGCCGATGGCGGGGGTCACGGACCGCCCATTCCGCCAGCTGTGCCGCGAGTTCGGCGCCGGCCATGCGGTGAGCGAAATGGTGACGTCGAGGCCGGATCTGTGGAACACGCTGAAGACCTCGCGCCGCGCCAACCACGACGGCGAACCGGGCCCGATCGCGGTGCAGATCGCCGGCACCGACGCGCCCATGATGGCCGATGCGGCACGCTTCAACATCGACCGGGGCGCCCAGATCATCGACATCAACATGGGGTGTCCGGCCAAGAAGGTCTGCAACAAATGGGCGGGCTCGGCCCTGATGCAGGACGAACCGCTCGCGATCTCGATCATCGATGCGGTTGTGGCCGCCTGCGCGCCGCGTGGCGTGCCGGTCACGCTGAAGATGCGCACCGGTTGGTGTGATGCGCAGCGCAACGCGGTGCGTCTGGCCCGGGCCGCGGAATCAGCAGGCGTGGCGCTGGTCACGGTGCACGGCCGTACCCGCGAGCAAGGCTACAAAGGCGAGGCGGAGTACGACACCATCGCGGCCGTGAAGGCGGCGCTTCGGGTGCCGGTGGTGGCCAACGGCGACATCGACTCGCCGCACAAGGCCCGCGCGGTGTTGCAGGCCACGGGCGCCGATGCGGTCATGATCGGTCGCGCGGCCCAGGGCCGGCCATGGATCTTTCGCGAGGTGGTGCACTTCCTGGCCACCGGTGAATTGCTGGCCCCGCCGCTGGTGGCCGAGCTGCGGCGCGCCTTGCTGGCCCACCTGCGGGACCACTACACCTTGTACGGCGAACGCACCGGTGTGCGCTCGGCCCGCAAACACATTGCCTGGTATGTGCGTGAGCTTCCCGGTGGCGAGGCCTTTCGCAGCCGCATGTTGGCGATTGACGGCTGTGACGAGCAGGTTCAAGCCGTCGCGACCTACCTGGACGCGCTCGCCGAGGCGATGGACCGCCTCCCCGCGCACCGGCCGGCCAGGCCGGATGAAACTGAACAAGCCCTGCTGGAAAACGCCGAATGAGCAACAAATCCATTGAAGAATGCGTGCGTGCCAACCTCGAAACCTACTTCAAGGACCTGCACGGCACCGAGCCCGCCGGCATGCACGAGATGCTGGTCAAGGCGGTGGAGAAACCGCTGCTCGATGTCGTGATGCAGCATGCCCAGCAGAACCAGTCGCGTGCCGCCGAATGGCTGGGGCTGAACCGCAACACGCTGCGCAAGAAGCTGGTCGAACACAAACTGATCAAGTGAGGTTCCGCGTTGGGCGTGCAGCGTCCGGCGTCCAGCGCGAGCCACCCCGTCCTGCGGCTGAACGCCCAACCCTCAACGCCCCACCTTCCCATGAATGCACTGCTCTCCGTATCCGACAAGACCGGCATCGTCGACCTCGCCCGGGCCCTGCACGCCCAAGGTATCCGACTGCTGTCCACCGGCGGCACCGCCAAGCTGCTGGCCGACAATGGCCTGCCCGTGACCGAAGTGGCGGAGATGACGGGCTTTCCCGAAATGCTCGACGGCCGGGTCAAGACCCTGCACCCGCGCGTGCACGGCGGCCTGCTGGCGCGGCGCGATGTGCCGGCGCACATGGCGGCCCTCCAGGAACACGGTATCGACACCATCGACTTCCTGGTGGTGAACCTGTACCCGTTCGAGGCCACCGTGGCCAAACCCGGCTGTACGCTGGAAGACGCCATCGAGAACATCGACATCGGCGGCCCGGCTATGGTGCGCAGCGCGGCCAAGAACTGGAAGGACGTGGCGGTGCTGACCGACGCGTCGCAGTACGCCACGGTGATCGCCGAGCTCAAGGCCAGCGGTCAGGTGTCCCGCAAGACCCGTTTTGCCCTGTCGGTGGCGGCGTTCAACCGCATCAGCCAGTATGACGGCGCCATCAGCGACTACCTCTCCGCCGTGCAGGTGGGCGAGGACGCCCCGGCCGATGCCGACGTGCCCACGCTCGACCTGTTCCCCGGCCAGAGCAACGGCCGCTTCATCAAGGTGCAGGACCTGCGCTACGGTGAGAACAGCCACCAGCAGGCCGCGCTGTACCGTGATCTGTATCCGGCCCCGGGTTCGCTGGTCACCGCGAAGCAACTGCAGGGCAAGGAACTGTCCTACAACAACATCGCCGACGCCGATGCCGCCTGGGAATGCGTGAAGAGCTTTTCAACGCCGGCCTGCGTCATCGTCAAGCACGCCAACCCGTGCGGCGTGGCCATCGGGGCCCATGCGCTGGAGGCTTACAGCAAGGCCTTCCAGACTGACCCAACCAGCGCCTTCGGCGGCATCATCGCGCTGAATTGCGAGCTCGATGAAGCGGCAGCGCAGCAGATTTCGAAGCAATTCGTCGAGGTGCTGATGGCGCCGAGCTTCACCGCCGGGGCGCTGGAGGTGTTCAAGAGCAAGGTGAACGTGCGCATCCTGCAGATCGACCTGTCCGGGCCCTTGGGCGCTGCCCGCGGCGATCGACCCTGGGACCAGGGCCGAAACGCGATCGACATGAAGCGCATCGGCTCGGGCATCCTGCTGCAGACCGCCGACAACCACGTGCTGCAGCGCGCCGACCTGAAGGTGGTGACGAAGCTGCAGCCCAGCGCGCAGCAGCTCGACGACCTGATGTTCGCCTGGACCGTGGCCCAGTACGTCAAGTCCAACGCCATCGTCTTCTGCAAGGACGGCATGACCATGGGCGTGGGCGCCGGCCAGATGAGCCGGCTCGACTCGGCCCGCATCGCCAGCATCAAGGCTGGTCACGCCAGCCTGTCGCTGCAAGGTACCGCAGTGGCCAGCGACGCCTTCTTCCCGTTCCGCGACGGCCTGGACGTGGTGATCGACCACGGCGCCACCTGTGTCATCCAGCCCGGTGGCTCGATGCGCGACCAGGAGGTGATTGACGCCGCCGACGAGCGTGGTGTGGTCATGGTGTTCAGCGGCGTGCGCCATTTCCGGCACTGACCGGGCCCTCGGACCCGGCCGCGACCCTGTCGCGAAGCTCCGGGCGAACAAAAAAAGCGGCCGAGGCCGCTTTTTTTGATGTTTCTGGCCGTTGGCCAGCGTCAAAAGGTCATTTATCGCTATTGTATTTATAGTGATCGAAAGACATCCCGGGCTGCCGCGACGGTCTCGTTGATGTCCGCCGCCGTGTGCGCCGCGCTCACGAAGCCCGCTTCGTACAGCGCCGGGGCGATGTAGACCCCGCGGTCCAGCAGGCCATGGAACAGGATGTTGAAGCGGGCGCCGTCCGTCTTCATGACCTGGACGTAGTTCTGCGGCAGCGCGGGCAACAGGAAAAAGCCGAACATGCCGCCTTCGCTGTCGGCGCAGAACGGCACGCCGGTCTCCCGCGCGGCGCCGGCCAGGCCGTCGATGAGGCGGCGTGTCATGGCCGAAAGCGATTCGAAGAAACCGGGGCGGCTGATCTCTCGCAGTGTGGCCAGGCCGCAGGCGGTGGCCACCGGGTTGCCCGACAGCGTGCCGGCCTGGTAGACCGGACCCAGCGGCGCCAGTTTTTCCATCACCGCGCGCTTGCCGCCGAAGGCCGCCAGCGGCATGCCGCCGCCGATCACCTTGCCCAGCACCGTCATGTCCGGCTCGAAGCCCGGGATGTCGCGGGCGTAGACGCTCTGGGCGCTGCCCAGCGCCACACGGCAGCCGGTCATCACCTCGTCAAACACCAGCAGCGCACCGTGCTGGCTGCACAGTTCGCGGCAACGGCGCATGAAGGGCAGGCTGGCGCGCACGAAGTTCATGTTGCCAGCGATCGGTTCGATCATCAGGCAGGCGATGTCGGCACCGTGCAGCGCGAAGGCCTCTTCAAGCTGGGCGACGTTGTTGTATTCGAGCACCAGGGTGTGCTGCACCACCTCGGCCGGCACGCCGGCGCTCGTGGGGTTGCCGAAGGTGGCCAGGCCTGAGCCGGCCTTGACCAGCAGCGCGTCGGCATGGCCGTGGTAGCAGCCCTCGAACTTGATAATCTTGCTGCGGCCGGTGGCGCCGCGCGCCAGGCGGATGGCGCTCATGCCGGCTTCGGTGCCGGAGCTGACGAGGCGCACCATGTCCATCGAGGGCACGAGCGCCAGAATGGCCTCGGCCAGTTCGATCTCGCGCTCGGTCGGGGCACCAAAGGAGAAGCCGTCCATCGCGGCTTTCTGCACCGCTTCCAGCACCGCCGGGTGGCCGTGACCCAGGATCATCGGGCCCCAGGAGCCGATGTAGTCGATATGGCGTTGGCCGTTGGCGTCCCAGAAGTAGGCGCCCTCGGCGCGCTGCACGAAGCGCGGCGTGCCGCCCACGGCGCGGAAGGCGCGCACGGGCGAATTCACGCCACCGGGAATCACGCGGCGGGCGCGTTCGAACAGCTCGTTGTTGCGGTCAGTGTCGGGTTTCATTGAACGGAGGTTCGGAAAGGTTGGGTTGCGTGGTTTCGACGTCGGCTTCGCCCTCATCGTCTTCGGGTTGGGCCCAGAACAGCCGATCGGGTAGCACGGCGCCCATGCCGGGCCGGAACCCGGCGTCCAGGCAGCGGTCGAGGTAGCTCAAGGCTTCTTTGGTTGCATCCGGCAGGTCGCTTCCGGCACCGATCAGCGCAGCCAATGCTGCTGCGAGTGTGTCGCCCGCACCAACGAAATTCGCGTCAAAGCGTTCGAACCGCTCACTGCACATCACCGTTTGTGGCGTGGCCAGAACATTGTCCAGGAACTGTTCCGGAAGGCCGATGCCGGTGATCAGCACATAGGGCACGCCCACCTCGGCGGCGGCCCTGGCGATGTCGCGTGCGGAAGGCGGCTTGTCGGCATGCCAGTCCGGCGCCAGCCAGCGGCACAGGGTGTTGTGGTTTCCGACCAACACCGTGGTTTGCGGCAACAACAGTTCCCGGACGGCATCCTGGTATGAGTCGATCCGGCTTTCCTCCCACCACGAAAGGTCTGGCATGCAGGTCACCAGCGGTATCTCGGCGTAGTCTGCGGCGAGTTCGGCGATGGCACTGACGTTCTCCGGACTGCCGGCGAAACCGACCTTGATGACCTGTGCCGGCGCGTCCTCCAGGATGGCACGCGCCTGCTCGGTCACTGCTTCTTCTTCAAGGGCGAAGAAATCGAATATCCGGGTCGTGTCACGAACGTAGGCGCCGGTGGATACCGGCAAGGCATGGCCACCGACCGAGGCGACAGACAGGATGTCAGCGCTCAAGCCGGCGGCACCACTTGGGTCGTTGGCGTTGAACACCAGCACACAAGGCAGACCGGCGTCGTCAGGGGGCGCGCTCGCGGACGGCATATCGGGAGGCATATTCGGGTTTGTCATAGGCCTCCGTGCGGTTGCGTAATCTGCAATTGGCAGGGAACAGCTGATTTGCCTCTATACAATCATTGCATTCTAAGTGAAGGCCTCTTAAGCTGTGCCCCTGCCGACCAAGACGTGGATGTGCCTGACTTGCGGGTCGATATTCGACGAAGCGACCGGCGCGCCGGAGCACGGAATTCCGCCCGGCACGCGGTGGAGTGATGTTTCCGCCGACTGGAGTTGTCCCGAGTGTGGCGCCCGCAAAGAGGATTTTGTGATGGTGGAGATCTGAGCTTGGGTCGGGGCGGGAATCCGGGGCATGGCGGGCGTGCCAACATAGCCAGGAGTGCAATGCAGTGAGTTCGACTGGAACGGGATACAAGGTGTTGGTCATCGATGACAGCAACACCATCCGCCGCAGTGCGGAGATCTTTCTCAAGCAGGGGGGGCACGAGGTGCTGCTTGCCGAGGACGGATTTGACGCGCTCTCAAAGGTCAACGATTTCCGGCCGGACATGATCTTCTGCGACATCCTGATGCCACGCCTTGACGGCTACCAGACCTGCGCAATCATCAAGAAAAACGCCAACTACGCCGCCATCCCGGTGGTCATGCTGTCGTCGAAAGATGGCGTGTTCGACAAGGCGCGCGGGCGCATGGTGGGGTCGCAGGACTACCTGACCAAACCGTTTACCAAGGACCAGTTGCTGCAGGCTGTCGCCCAGTTCGGTTCTGCCAATCAAGGAGCGATGTGATGACCATACAGAAAGTGCTGATCGTTGACGATTCAAAGACCGAGTTGATGCACCTGACCGGCATTTTGCAGAAGAATGGTTTTTCCGTGCGGACGGCGGAAAACGCCGACGACGCGTTCCGACGGCTGGCCGAGGAGAAGCCCGACCTGATCCTGATGGATGTGGTGATGCCGGGGCAGAACGGCTTCCAGGTGACCCGGGCTATTTCGCGGGATCCGCTGTACAAGGACATCCCGATCATCATGTGCACGAGCAAGACCCAGGAGACCGATCGGGTGTGGGGCTTGCGCCAGGGGGCCAAGGACTATGTCACCAAGCCGGTCGAGGTAGCCGAACTGCTGGCGAAGATCAGCGCCTTGAACTGACGACCGCTCATGGCCAGTCGTGAAGCACTCCGGGCTTTTCAAAGCCGTCTTGCCAACAGGTTGCAGGAGGCGCGGACCTCGGGCGCTGCCGCGGCTTGGCTTGCCGTCGAGGCGGCTGACGCACGCTATCTTTTTCCTTTGAGCCAGTCCGGCGAGATCTTTCCCTGGCGCTCGGTCCAGCCGGTGCCGCACGCAAGGCCATGGTTCCTCGGTGTTGCCAACTTGCGCGGCGGTGTCAGCGGCGTGGTTGATCTCGGCGCATTCGTGAAGCATGTTCCGCCTCCATCTCGGAGTGAACTTGCCCATAACCAATGCCGATTGGTGGCGTTCAACGAGGCGCTGAACATCAACTGCGTCGTTCTGATCGACCGGTTGATGGGGCTCAAGGGTGTCGAGTCGTTTGTGGCTTCGTTGACACCAGTTGACGATGCCCCCGAGTACTTCGGCCACAGCTATGTTGATTCCCAAGGCGTATCGTGGCAGGAAATCAACCTGCAGGCGCTTGCTCACAATTCCCAATTTCTCAGCATCAGTGCTTAAGTCCCAGGAAGGGTGTCACCATGTCCGTTATTGACCAGATCAACAAACTTCTAGGCAAAAGTGCGCCGCCGGCGCCCGTCGACGCGGAAGCGCCGGTCGGGAATGGTGGACCTGGTGACGGGGAGATAAACGAAAGCCCGGTGGCGGCCGGGGAAAGCGCGCAGTTCAGCACCGCGCAGTTCCCGGACAGCAAACTGGTGGGCGGGATCGTGCTTGGCGACGAGGCCGCCAGCGGTGAGAAGACCGATCTGCTGACCTTGCCGGTGCTAGGGTCACGAACCTCAGCGCAGCACCAGCGCATTCTGGCCGTCTTGCTGGGCTTGGCCTTGGTGATTCTGACCGCCGTCACCTTTTTTGCGCTCAACCAGGCTGACAGGGTCGCCCAGCAGGTGGCGACCACCGGGCAGGCGTTGATGCAGTCCCAGCGACTGGCCAAGTCCGTTTCGCAGGCTCTGGTCGGTAGCGCGCAGGCGTTTCCGGAAGTGAGCCAGAGTGCCGATGTGCTGGCCAGGTCGGTTCGCGGTTTGCGTGACGGCGACGACGCAACCGGTCTCAGGCCGGTGACCGCCGCTGAAATGGGCGACGTTGACCTGGCGATCCCGCTGGTTGACCGCGCCGAAAAGAGCGCCAAGGCCGTGATGAGCCAGCAGAAGGTGCTGACCCAGGTCGGTACCGCCTTGCGCATGATCAACCGGCAGTCGTCGGACCTGCTGGAAATTGCCGAAACCATCTCGTCGCTGAAGTTGCAGCAGAACGCGTCACCGGCGGATATTTCGGCGGCAGGCCAGTTGGTGATGTTGACGCAGCGCATCGGCAAGTCAGCGAACGAATTCGTGACGATGGAAGGGGTGAGTCCTGAGGCGGTGTTCCTGCTCGGGAAGGACTTGAATTCGTTCAAGGAGATCGGGCAGGGCATGCTCGATGGGAGTCCCGAACTGCGCTTGAATGCTGCAAAGGATCCGCAGACACGCGAGCGCCTGGAAGCATTGCTCAAACTGTACGAAGACACACGCGGCCAGGCCGGTGCCATTCTCGGCAACCTCCAGGGTCTGGTGTTGGCCCGCGAAGCGCAGGCGTCCATCGTCGCGGACAGCGAACCACTGAGAAAAGTTCTGGAAGACCTCCAGGCCAAGTTGTCTGCGCGCACCGGTCTTGGTGCTGGCGCGCTGGTGTTGCTGATTCTGGCCGCGCTGGCGGCGCTTGCGTTCGCGGGCGGACTGGCTTACGTTCAGCTCCTTGACAGCCGACAGCGGCAGCAGGTCGCGGAGAGTCAGCGCCTGGACGCGGAGCGCCAGGAGCAGGAGGCCAAGCGTGTCAATGACGCCAACCAGGCGGCTATTTTGCGGCTGATGAACGAATTGCAGACGGTTGCAGAGGGTGATCTGACCCAGGAGGCGACGGTGACGGAAGACATCACAGGCGCCATCGCCGACTCGGTGAATTACACGGTGGAAGAACTTCGCCTGCTGGTCGGTAACGTTCAGAACACGGTCACGCGGGTTGCGCAGACCACGTCCCAGGTCGAGAACACCTCCACCGAACTGCTGGCGGCTTCGACCGAACAGCTGCGCGAAATCCGTGAAACCGGTCAATCGGTGCTGGACATGGCGGCTCGCATCAACGTGGTGTCCACCCAGGCGCAGGAGTCGGCCTCGGTGGCGCGCAACTCGCTGAAGGCGGCGGAATCCGGGCTGTCGGCCGTGCAGAACGCGATCGGTGGCATGAACTCCATCCGGGACCAGATTCAGGAAACCTCCAAGCGGATCAAGCGGCTCGGCGAGTCGTCGCAGGAAATCGGTGAAATCACGGAGCTGATTTCCGACATTACCGAACAGACCAACGTGCTCGCCTTGAACGCCGCTATCCAGGCCGCGTCTGCCGGTGAAGCCGGGCGGGGCTTCTCGGTGGTGGCGGAAGAAGTGCAGCGGCTCGCGGAACGCTCGGCCGATGCAACGCGTCAGATCTCCGCGCTGGTGAAGGCGATTCAGACCGACACGCAAGACGCGGTGGCGGCCATGGAACGCTCGACCCAGGGTGTGGTTGAAGGGGCGCGGCTTTCGGACAATGCGGGCACGGCGTTGACCGAAATCGACCGCGTGTCGCGGCAGCTTGCCGAACTGATTGCCCAGATCTCGGATTCCGCTTCCAAGGAAGCCGTTTCGGCCAACGAAGTGGCCGGGAACATCCAGCACATTTTTGCGGTGACCGAACAGACCGGTGAAGGCACGCGTTCGACGGCCAACCAGGTGCGTGAACTGTCACGCATGGCCGAAGAACTTCGCGAATCCGTTTCACGGTTCAAGATCGCCTGATTCATGCCCTGCAACGACCCTCGCCCCTAATTTGCGGAGTTCGCCCAGTCATGCACATTGAAGACGCTGTCGGTGGGGCCGGTTCGGTTGCCGGTGTGACGGACCTGGGCCCCTTGGCCTGGGTTCTGGATGAGTTGCGCAAGTCGCTTGAAGTCGCTAACAAGGCGCTCAAGCGCTATGTGAGGGATGCAGAGGCCGCCCGAGGTACCGACCTGGGATCGGTCGATGCAAGCCAGTTGCGCATGGCGCGTCAGAACATGCACCAGGCGGTCGGCGCCCTGGAGATGGTTGGACTGGTGGCGCCAGCGCACATGTTGCGGGCCATGGAAGCGGCCGTCCAGCAGTTTGTTCATCGTCCCGAGCGCTGTACGGAGGCGTCGGCTGCACTGCTGGAGCGAGCGAGTTTTGCGTTGCTGGAGTACCTGGACATCGTCATGGATGGCGGGCACGATTCGGCTGTTGGTCTGTTTCCGCACTATCGTGACGCCCAGGTTCTTGCCGGTGCGGACCGGATTCATCCCGCCGACCTCTGGCCGATCGAGTGGCGCTGGATTCGGCCCGAGGTCAGCCTTGACGGTGTTGCGCCGCTTGTCGTTGACGGTACAGCGCGTGCCCGGATGGACCAGGCAGTTCTTCACCTGATGCAACAAGGCGATGCCAAAGCCGGTGCGGAGCTGCGCGACCTGAGTCTGAGCATGGCCAAGTCCAATGCGCAACGCGCTGAGGGCGTCTTCTGGTTGCTGTGTTCCGGTGTCTTCGACGCAGTCGCGAACGGCTCGTTGCCCGTCGACCTGTATGTCAAGCGGGTCGCCTCGCAGGTTCTGATGCAGTTCGCCAGCAGCCAGCGGGGTGAGCGACATGTTTCGGACCGCTTGGCCAAGGAATTGCTTTTCTTCTGTGTTCAGGCGGCGCCGAACGCGGATCGGCTCTCGCCTTGGCTCACCGCCATTCGCTATGCTTATGACCTCGGACGATTTCAACCGGTCGACTATGAAGCCAGGCGCTACGGGCGTTTTGATCCGGCGGTGGTGTCCCAGGCACGCAAGCGCATCGAAGCAGTCAAGGAGTCCTGGTCCGGACTGGCCGGCGGGGATGCTGCGCGACTCAAAAACATCGGCGACCAGTTCGGCCTGGTCTCGGACTCGATCGTCAAACTGCATCCGCGCAGCCAACGGCTCGCCGACAGCCTGAAGCATGCGGCGGACGTCACGCAGCGATCCGGAAAGTCTCCGAGCGCCGAGGTCGCCCTGGAAGTGGCGACTGCCGTGCTGTACCTGGAAGCGGCCCTGACCGACCGCAATCAGGATGAAGGTGAGTTGGCCGAGCGGACCGATCGACTGGCTGTGCGCCTGGAGCAGGTTTGCGCCGGCGGCAGCGCCGAGCCGCTGGAAGCGTGGATGGAAGAGCTGTATCGCCGGGTCAGCGACCGCCAGACCATGGGGACGGTCGTGGGCGAGCTGCGTGCGACATTGGCCGAGGCGGAAAAGGCCCTGGATCAGTTCTTCCGGAATCCGGAGGACTCGTCGTCGCTCACGCCGGTCCCTGGCTTGATGGCACAGATGCGGGGTGTGTTGTCGGTGCTCGGACTGGATCAGGCGTCGATGGCGGTCGTCAGCATGCGCGACAGCGTCGAAGAGATGCTGGTCACCAAGGTCGACGTCGAGCTTGCTCCCATGGCGGGCACGTTTGATCGCTTGGGCAACAATCTGGGCGCCCTCGGCTTGCTGATCGACATGCTCAATTACCAGCCTGCGCTGGCGAGAAAGCTCTTTGTCTTTGACGCGGAACTCGGTGAGCTGAAGCCTGTGATGGGTCGCGTGGTGGCATCGGGGACGATCGGACTTCCCGTTGCCGGCGATTTGGTGGAACAGACGGACCAGGCAGTCGAACCGCCCGTCCCCCGCGGAGCCGACGGTGGGCAAGCCCAAGTCACAGTCGATGGAAAACAGGACTGGGCGATGGATCTGGCGTTGCCTGGGGCGATTCCGGACGAAGTCCGTGAGTTGGCCCGCCAGGAAGTCGGTACGGTCGAAGGTCTGCCCGATCTGGCAGGTGCAGAGGCATCGGCGGCGCAGCCGGCACCTGCGCCCTCAAGCAATGCCACGTTGCCTGAGGTGGCGGAGATTGATGAAGACGATCTCCAGGATATTTTCCTGGAAGAGGCGAATGAGGTGATCGCCAACGGCCTGGGGGCGCTGGACGCCTTGTCCATCGATCCCCAGGACTTGACCCAGCAGACCACCCTCCGGCGCGCTTTCCATACCCTGAAGGGCAGTTCGCGCATGGTCGGTCTCACGGAGTTCGGTGAGGCTGCGTGGTCGCTGGAGCAGTTGCTCAACGCCTGGCTGTCCGAGCAGAAGCCGGCCAGTGCCGATCTGTGCGGTCTGTCACGCGAGGCCTTGCTGGCTTTCCAGAACTGGGTGGGCGACATCGCCCATGGCAATGCTGGTCACTGGAACGCTGCCGCTTTCCGTGCCGTCGCGGATTCCTTGCGAAAAGACGGGGTTCGTGTGCCGCTGGTCCTCGGCGTCGCACCCGCCGAGGAGAGCCTTTTGCCGCCGTTGGCAGTCGAGGAAGCGCTTGCCACGCCGCCTGGCGAAGTCGTCGTCTCCTTTGCTTCGGACGGACAAGAACCGGAACTGGTCGTGGACGAGTCGGTCACGACCGACTTCATCGATCTGGCGACTGAAGGGCCTGAGGTAATCTCGCCAGTCGAGGAGCTGCTGCCAGTGCGGCCGGATGATGTCGACGTGCCAGTGGTGCAAGACATCGAGACGATCGAACTGGATCTCGCGAGCCTGGACGGGCTGAGCGCCGAGTCCACGTTCGAGGTGGATCATGCGCAGGTGGAGGGCCTCGGCAACCTGGTGGAAGATGAATCGCCGCGTGCTGAGCCGGCCATCGAACCCGTCACGGCTGAAGAGCCGGCCGAGGTCAGCGTGGAACAGGCGCCGGACACCGGGGGCCAGACTGAATCGGAGGACGAGCAGGTCAAGGTTATCGGCTCGTTGCGCATCGACATCCCGCTTTACAACGTGTACCTGAACGAGGCGGACGAATGGTCGCGCCGCTTGTCGACACAACTGACCGAATGGTCCCTGGAGCTTGACCGACCCGTGCCTGCAGAGGCCGAAGCGCTGGCCCATTCGCTCGCAGGGAGTTCCGCAACGGTTGGGTTCATGGCGGTCTCCGATATGGCGCGGGCGTTGGAACATGCGCTGCAGCACCTCTCGGGCCAGGCAGCCGGAACCCCCCAACAAGGGCGTTTGCTGAGTGACGCCGCAGACGATATCCGTCGCCTGTTGCACCAGTTCGCGGCCGGTTTTCTGAAGGACAGCAATCCTGCCATCCTTGAAGGCCTGAAAGCGCTCCAGTTTGAGGAGCTGAGGCCCGCACTGCCCCCGGAAGAAGTACTGTCCCTGGATGCGCAAGCTCCGGCTGAACTGATGTCTCTCCCGGAAGCGGAAACTGCAGTCGAAGAGCCCGTACCGCACGAAGCTGTGGTCAGCGAGCTCCCTGTGGAGGCTCCTTGGGTCGTCGACGCCACCCCGGCAGGGGAAGTGCTTGAAGCGCCGCCCGCGCACGACGACGGCGGGTCCGTGAATGCCCCTGAGCTGATGGTGCCGGTCGCGGCGCTAGCCGCAGCGGCGGCTTTGGCGCCCGCGCCGAGCCGGCCGTCTGATCTACCCAACGCTTCGGAGGTATTCGAGCAGCGCGCGTTCGATGGCCAGACCAGCGAGACCGACGACATCGATCTGGTCGACGTGCTCGATCCGGACCTGTTCCCGATTTTCGAAGAAGAAGCTGGCGAATTGCTGCCCCAGTTGGGCGGCGCCCTGCGGCAGTGGAGCGCGCGGCCCGACAACGGCACGGCACGCGGCGAGGTGCTGCGTACCCTGCATACCTTGAAGGGCAGTGCACGCCTGGCCGGTGCGTTGCAACTCGGTGAGATGGCGCACCGGATGGAGTCGGAAATCGAAGCGATCGGCTCCGATGACGTCCATGCGGAGGATGTGACACCGCTGTTGGCTCGTTTCGACGCGATCGAAGGGAAATTCGAATCGCTGCGCAAAATCAACCTTCAGACGCTGATGCCGGAGTTGCTCGAACCGGTACCGGTGGCATCTGGCCCGCTCATCGAGGAGCCTGTCGTGCCTGGGGCCGAATCGGTACCGGTACCGATCGAGCGCGGCGTGGTTGCGCAACCGTCGCCGATGCTGGTCGCACCGGTGCGCGCGGCGGCCAACCAGGTGGTTCGGGTGCGGGCGCAGCTGCTGGACCGGCTTGTGAACCAGGCCGGCGAGGTCATGATCACCCGTTCGCGCCTGGAAGCCGAAATGACCCAGTTGCGGGATTCGCTTCAGGATCTGACCGGTAACCTGGATCGTTTGCGCTACCAGTTGCGCGATATCGAATTGCAGGCCGAAAGCCAGATGCAGTCCCGCATGGCGCAGGCAAAGGATTCGCAGCAGAACTTCGACCCGCTGGAGTTCGACCGGTTCACCCGCGTTCAGGAGCTGACCCGCATGATGGCGGAGTCGGTCAACGACGTCGCCACGGTGCAGCGCAACCTGCAACGCACGGTGGACGCGACCGAAGACGATCTGGTCGCGCAGGCGCGGCAGACCCGGGCATTGCAGCAGGATCTGCTGCGCACGCGGATGATGGAGTTCGAGGGCATCGCCGAGCGCCTGTACCGCGTGGTTCGGCAGGCGTCCAAGGACACCGGCAAGCAGGTCAAGCTGGACATCAACGGCGGCTCCATCGAAATGGACCGGGGCGTGCTCGACCGCATGACCGGTGCTTTCGAGCACTTGCTCAGGAACAGCGTCGTGCATGGCATCGAAGATCCCATGGTCCGTGCCAGCGCCGGCAAAGAAGCCGTCGGGACCATCTCCATTGACCTCGAACAGTCGGGCAACGACGTGTCGGTGAGTTTCTCCGACGACGGCGCGGGGCTGAACTTGCCGGGGATTCTGGCCAAGGCCGTCGATCATGGTCTGGTGGCGGCGGACCAGTCGCTGTCCGACGCCGACATCGCCGGTCTCGTGTTCATGCCCGGTTTCACAACCGCTTCTGAAGTGACCGAACTGGCCGGCCGCGGGATCGGTATGGACGTGGTGCGGACCGAGGTTCAGGCGCTCGGCGGGCGCATCGAGACGTCGACGCAGCACGGCCAAGGTACCCGTTTCAAGCTGGTGCTGCCGTTGACC
Source organism: Burkholderiaceae bacterium (assembly GCA_046348065.1). Classification (GTDB taxonomy): domain Bacteria; phylum Pseudomonadota; class Gammaproteobacteria; order Burkholderiales; family Burkholderiaceae_C; genus Skiveiella. Next base: position 59,652 of record JAXMFA010000004.1, on the reverse strand, counting down.
ACCGCGGTGACGCAGGTGGTGGTGATGCGTTCCGGCTCCATTTCGCTCGGGGTGCCTGCCAACGTCGTCGAACTGGTGCGTCGGGTGACCGCACGCGAATTGCAACAGGCCTACCGTGACGGCTTCGTCGAATTCGGCGGCGAATCGGTGCCATTCTTCTGGTCTGGCGCCTTGCTCCAGTCCAGCGCGCATAGCGTCGAACCGGGGTCAAAGACCTTGCCGGTCGTGATCTTCCGCAGTGCGTCGCAGCGCGTCGCGGTTCATGTGGATGAAATCCTGGGCAATCAGGAAGCTGTGGTCAAGAACCTCGGGCCGCAGCTGTCCCGCCTGCCGGGTCTGGCGGGTCTCACGGTGCTGGCCTCTGGCGCGGTCATCCTGATCTACAACCCGGTGGCCCTGGCCGCCGTGTACGGCGAACAGGCCCGTCAGTTCAGCGCCACCCCTGTCGGTGTGGAACCCGGGCCTGTTGCCGATATCGGTGCGCCGGCACCGGTGGCCAGCGCGCCGGTGTCGCAGGTGCCGTTGATTCTGGTGGTCGACGACTCCATCACTGTGCGCCGTGTCACGCAGCGGCTGCTTCAGCGCGAAGGCTATCGCGTCGCGCTGGCCGCTGACGGTTTGCAGGCGCTGGAGCGCTTGCAGGACGAGCGCCCCGCGATCGTCCTGTCCGACATCGAAATGCCGCGCATGGACGGCTTTGATCTGGCGCGCAACATCCGCGGTGACGCGCGCCTGAAAGACCTGCCGATCGTGATGATCACATCGCGGATCGCCGAAAAACACCGTGAACACGCGGCCGCCCTGGGCGTCAACCATTACCTGGGCAAGCCCTATTCCGAGGAAGAGCTGCTGAGTCTGGTTCGGCGTTACACCGAACAGGCGGCGACGGCCTGAACGCCGGCCACGCGCAGCCGGTCAGGGCTTGCCCGGTCCCGGCGGCGCCGCGTCGGTCTTGCGGACCACGGCGTAGCGGGACAGCGTCCGGTCGCGTGCGTCGGCGTGGGAGACCATCGGTTGCGGGTAATTGATTCCCAGCGCCACGCCAGCCGCTGCCAGGGTTTGTGGTGACGCGTTCCAGGGCGCGTGCAGCGCCTCGTCGGGCAAGTAAGCGAGGACGGGAAGGTAGCGCCGGATGAAACGCCCCTGCGGATCAAATTTTTCGCTTTGGCTGACCGGGTTGAAGATGCGGAAGTAAGGCTGCGCATCACAGCCGGACGAGCTCGACCATTGCCAGCCGCCGTTGTTGGAGGCCAGGTCAAAGTCGTTCAGGTGCGTCGCAAAATAGCGTTCGCCCCAGCGCCAGTCGATCCCGAGATCCTTGACCAGAAAACTCGCGGCCACCATGCGCAAGCGATTGTGCATGTAGCCGGTCTGGTTGAGCTGCGCCATCGCCGCATCGACGATGGGATAGCCGGTCCGACCCTCGCACCAGGCGGCAAACAGCAGGTCCGCGTGCCTGCCATGTTCCCAGTGAATAGCGTCGTACGCCGGCTTGAAGCTGTGGCCGACGACGTGCGGAAAATGAGCCAGGATCTGGGCATAGAAGTCCCGCCAGATCAGCTCGTCCAACCAGACCTGTGCACCAGCATGTCCCTGCTCGGCCCGTCGATGGGCTTCGGCGGCAAGCTGCCGGATCGAGATCGTGCCGAACCGCAGATGCACGCCCAGGTAGCTCGGGCCCTTGATGCCCGGAAAGTCGCGCGTCTCATGGTAGTGGTCGATGCGCCCCAGAAACTCCGAAAACAGCGCTTGCGCGCCCCGGGAGCCGCAAGGGATCCGCAGCGCGGAAAGATTGGTGCGCTCGAATCCAAACACGTCCAGTTCCGGGACTGGCTGGCAACAATCCGGTGGACGCTCCGGCAGCGCCGACCCGTACGCCTCGACGGGGTAGGCTTTCAGGTAGAAGGCATCGATCTTGCGGAGCCAGGCATTTCGATAGGGCGTGAAGACGGCGTACGGATTGCCGCTGGTGGTCAGCAGCTCGTCACGTTCGAAGACGACATGATCCTTGTACGTATGAAAGGCGATGCCAGCGTTTGCCAACGCGCCGCGAACAATGGCATCGCGCTCGATGGCCTGCGGTTCGTCGTCGTGGTTCGCGAACACCGACTGCACTCCCAGGCGGTGTGCCAAAGGCGCGATGTCCTGGCGCGCCGCCGCATGCCGCACGATCAGGCCGGCCTGGTCTCTTCCGGCGAGCGTGCGCAGGTCCTGATCCAGTTCCACCAGCGACTCGCGGATGAACTCCACGCGTCGATCGGCGCGTGGCAGTGCATCCAGGATGTCCCTGTCCAGCACGAAAACGGCATGAACCTGCGCACAGTTCTTGAGCGCGTGATAGAGCGCAGCGTTGTCGCGTACCCGCAGGTCGCGCCTGAACCACATCAGCCCCTTGTGGAATGGCTTGGGACGGTTCACCGGTAAAATTCCCTCATGCCGACCGATTCTGCTCCGATCAATCTGACGCATCATTTCCTGATCGCGATGCCCGGATTGCAGGACGAGTCTTTCAGCGGCAGCGTGGTCTACCTGTGCGAGCACAGCCCGAACGGCGCGCTGGGGCTGATCATCAACAAACCCTCCGACATCAACCTCAAGAGCCTGTTCGACAAGGTCGATCTGCCGCTGCGGCGTGCGGACCTGTCCGACGCGGTTGTCTTCCAGGGCGGGCCGGTGCAGACCGAGCGCGGGTTTGTCCTGCACGAACCGCTGGCGTCAGCTCAGGACGGTTCGGTGGAGGCCCCGTACGCCTCAACGATGGTCATCCCCGGCGGGCTGGAAATGACCACCTCCAAAGACGTGCTCGAGGCCTTGTCCACCGGCGCCGGCCCCCGGCGGGTGCTGGTGTCGCTGGGCTACTCGGCCTGGGGAGAAGGCCAACTGGAGTCCGAAATCGGCGAAAACGCCTGGCTTACCGTGGCCGCCGATCCTTCGCTGATCTTCGACACACCGATCGAGCAGCGCTATGAAAAAGCGCTGGCCCTGCTGGGCCTTCAGGCGTGGATGCTGTCGCCGGACGTGGGGCACGGATGACCGTCGGGGCCAGGCCGTCTGTCACCCGGGGGGCGCATCATGATGGCCGCTGAACCGGTTGCCGTTCCCGCTCATCTTCAGACCTTTCTCGCACTGGACTTCGGCCTCAAGCGCACCGGCGTGGCCACCGGCAACCGGCTGCTGCGCAGTGCCACGCCGCAGCGCTCGATCCAGGCCGAAGGCGACGCCCGCTTTGCGCAGATCGCACAGCGGATCACCGAGTGGGCCCCCGACGCGCTGGTGGTCGGCATTCCGTTCCATCCGGACGGCGCGGCCCACGACAACACGCGGCGCGCTCAGCGCTTCTCGCGCCAGCTTCAGGGCCGTTTCGGCCTGCCGGTGTTCGAGGTGGACGAACGCTACAGCACCACTGAGGCGCTGCAGGCCGGCGTGCGCGACGCCGATGCGGGCGCCGCCTGCATCATTCTTGAGCAGTTCCTGAGGAATCTCCGATGAGCACCCCGATCGACTCTCCGTCCGCGGCAGGCCACCCCGCCGCCGTGCCCGCCATGGGCCTGGTGCTGGACGCGCAAGCGCTGTACGCCGAACTGCGCCGTGGCGTGCAGGCCTTGCGCACACCGCAGACCCGCCTGGTGGGCATCACCTCGGGCGGCGCCTGGCTGGCGCAACAACTGCAGGCCGACCTGGGCTTGCCCGGCGAGGCCGGCACCATTTCGTCGGCCATGCACCGCGACGACTTCGCCCGGCGCGGGCTGGCCAGCAAGGGACAGACCCACCTGCCGTTCGACGTCAATGGCGCCGAGATCATCCTGCTCGATGACGTGCTGTATACCGGGCGCACCATCCGTGCGGTGATCAACGAACTGTTCGACTACGGCCGCCCGGCCAGCGTCAAACTGGTGGTGCTGGTGGACCGGGGCGGCCGTGAACTGCCGATCCAGCCGGATTTCGCGGTCTCGCGCATCACGCTGGCGCCGACCCAGTCGCTCGAACTGGCGCGCGATGCGGCCGGCGGTTTCAGCTTTCACGTGGAAGGGCGCTGACCATGCTGCACAGACGCAATCCCCAGCTCAATCGCAACGGCGAGCTGATCCATTTGCTGTCCACCGAGGGCCTGTCGCGCGACATCCTGACCCACATTCTGGACATGGCCGCCAACTTCGTGAGCGTCAGCGATCGAGAAGTCAAGAAAGTGCCCTTGCTGCGCGGAAAGAGCGTTTTCAACCTGTTCTTCGAGAACAGCACCCGCACCCGCACCACCTTCGAGATCGCCGCCACCCGCCTGAGCGCGGACGTGATCAACCTCGACATCGCACGCTCGTCGGCATCCAAGGGCGAGTCGCTGCTGGACACCATCGCCAACCTGAGCGCGATGGCGGCCGACATCTTCGTCGTGCGCCACAGCGAATCGGGCGCGCCCTACCTGATCGCCCAGCACGTGGCGCCGCATGTGCACGTGATCAACGCCGGTGACGGGCGCCACGCGCACCCCACCCAGGGCCTGCTGGACATGTACACGATCCGGCACTACAAGAAGGATTTCTCCAACCTGACCGTGGCCATCGTTGGCGACGTATTGCACTCGCGTGTGGCCCGCTCCGACATCCACGCGCTGACCACGCTGGGCTGCGCCGAGGTGCGTGTGGTCGGGCCCAAGACCCTGGTGCCCGGCGACATGGCGCCGATGGGCGTTCGGGTGTGTCACTCGCTCGAAGAGGGCATTCGTGGCTGCGACGTGGTCATCATGTTGCGCCTGCAGAACGAACGCATGAGCGGCGCGCTGCTGCCCTCCAGCCACGAGTTCTTCAAGAACTTCGGCCTGACGTCCGAGAAACTGCAGCTCGCCAAGCCCGACGCGATCGTCATGCACCCGGGCCCGATCAATCGCGGGGTCGAGATCGATTCGGCCGTGGTGGACGGCCGCCAGAGCGTGATCCTGCCGCAGGTGACCTTCGGCATCGCGGTGCGCATGGCGGTCATGAGCATCGTCGCCGGCAACGAGGCCTGAACGGGGCACGTGGATGGAAAACGCGCGAGCGTGCGTGAAGGAACCAACATGAAGATTCTGATCCAGGGCGGCCGCGTCATTGAACCGGCCAGCGGGTTTGACGCGGTGGCGGATGTCGCGGTCGCGGCCGGGCGGGTGGTGGCGATCGGCCAGGTGCCCGCCGACTTCGTGCCGAACCGGGTGGTTCCGTCCTCGGGCTGTGTGGTGGCGCCGGGCCTGGTGGACCTGGCCGTTCGGCTGCGCGAACCCGGCCACGAGCACGAGGGCATGCTGGCCAGCGAGCTGTCCGCCTCGGTGGCCGGTGGCGTGACCAGCGTGGTCTGCCCGCCCGATACCGACCCGGTGCTCGACGAGCCCGGTCTGGTGGAGATGTTGCGCATGCGCGCCGAGAAACTGCACCAGGCGCGCGTGTTTCCGCTGGGCGCTTTGACCCGGGGCTTGCAGGGCGAGGTGCTGACCGAAATGGTCCAGCTCACCGAGGCGGGCTGCGTCGGCTTCAGCCAGGCCGATGTGCCGCTGGCCAATACCCAGGTGCTGCAGCGCGCCATGCAGTACGCCAGCACCTTCGGCTATACCGTCTGGCTGCGCCCGCAGGAGCTGCACCTCGGGCGTGGCGTGGCTGCCAGTGGCGCGTTGGCCACGCGCATGGGCCTGGCCGGCGTGCCGGTGGCCGCTGAGACCATCGCCCTGCACGCCATCTTCGAGCTGATGAAGGCCACCGGCGCGCGCGTGCACCTGTGCCGCCTGAGCAGTGCCGCCGGCGTCGAGCTGGTGCGCCAGGCGCGGCGCGAGGGACTGCCCCTGACTTGCGATGTCAGTGTTCACTCCCTGCACCTGACCGAGAACGACATCGGCTTCTTCGACAGCCGGGCCCGCCTGAACCCGCCCCTGCGCCAGCAGCGCGACCGCGACGCGCTGCGCGCGGCGCTGGCCGACGGGACCATCGACGTCCTGGTGTCCGACCACACCCCGGTGGCCGCCGACGCCAAGGCGCTGCCGTTCGCCGAAGCCGAACCGGGCGCTACCAGCCTGGAACTGCTGCTGAGCCTGGCGCTCAAGTGGGGGCAGGACAGCGGGGTCGCGCTGTTGCGCACGCTGGACGTGCTGACCGGCGCACCGGCTCGCCTGCTCGGTGGGCATCCGGGCGCGGCCCAGTCGGGCGCGGGCCGCCTGGTGCCGGGCGGCGTGGCCGACCTGGTGGTTTTCGACCCCGCGGCCGAATGGGTGGTGCAGCCCCAGGCGCTGCGCAGCCAGGGACGGCACACGCCGTTCGAGGGCTACGCGCTGCCGGGGCGTGTGCGCTGCACGCTCGTGGCCGGGCACGTGGCCCACGAGTCCGCCCCCGACTGACACACACGCCGCCACATGAACCGATTGCGTGCCGCCGGACGTGTGTTGCGCGCGCTCTTGCACATCCTGTCGGGCCTCTGGGTGGTTTTTGCCCGGTTCCCGCGCCTGCCCGAAAGCCACCGCGAGGCTGCCGTGCAGGCCTGGGCGCAGCGCATGCTGGCGGTCTGCGGCATCGGCCTGTCGATCCGTGGCACGGCGCCCGTCACCGGGCCGGTGCTGCTGGTGGCCAACCACATTTCGTGGCTGGACATCGTGGTGATGCACGCGGCGCGCCATTGCCGATTCGTGTCCAAGTCCGACGTGCGGCACTGGCCGTTGATCGGCACACTGGCCACCGCCGCCGGCACCCTGTACATCGAGCGCGCCTCGCGGCGCGATGCGATGCGCGTGGTGCACCACATGGCAGAGGCACTGCGCCGGGGCGAGGTGGTGGCGATCTTTCCGGAGGGCACCACCGGCGACGGCATCTCCCTGCTGCCGTTTCACGCCAACCTGTTGCAGGCGGCCATTTCAGCCGACGCGCCCGTGGTGCCGGTGGGGCTGCGGTTCGTCGACGACCTCAGCGGCGACACCAGCCTGGCGCCCTCGTACGTGGGCGACGAGAGCCTGCTCGGCTCCTTCTGGCGCACCCTCTGCGCGCCGGGTATCACCGCGGTGGTCAGTTATGGCCCGCCGCAGCGGGCCGAGGGCCGCGACCGACGGACCTGGGCCGGCGACCTGCACGACACGATCGACGCGCTGCGTATCCGTGGGCCGTAAGCGTCCCGCAAGCACTCCTGAAAAGATAGCTGCTTGTGGCCGGCGGACGCTGGGAAAGCGCCAGTCCGGCTTGAATTCCGGCCCTCAGGACCGCCTGCAGGCCCACTACGGCTTCAGCGGCTGACGGTCCCGGACGCTGGCGGGCGCGCCGCATCGCGCACCAGGTTCACCACCCGCTCTTCGCCGGCATGGGTTGCGGTGGCGCAGGGCTCGCTGCACGGCGCGGCGCAGGGCAGTTCGCACATGCCGTGTTTGCCCGGTGGGCACGCGCGGTTGAAGGTCACGACGTGGTCCACCTGCGCGCGGATGCCGATCCACTCACCCACGGTGTGGTCGTGGTGGCTGGGAACATGGGCCATCACGGTTTCGCCGCTGGCCAGGCGCAGCGTGTAGAGAAACTCCGAGCCTCGAAACGCCTTGCGCACGATTTGCGCCTTCACCGGCGCCTCGTCGTCGTGAATGATGTCGTCGGCGCGCAGCAGCACGTCGCATTCGCCCTGGGCGTAGGCGCAGGGCAGGGGGCATTCGGCCACGTCGGTCAGCTCGCCCAGGGCCGTCTGCACCACCACCTGCTGGTTCACCTCGCGCAAGGTGGCCGGGGTGAACACGCCATGCCCGATGAAGTTGGCCACGAAACGCGTCGCGGGCCGGTGGTACAGGGTGTAGGCATCGTCCCACTGGTGCAACTGGCCCTCGTGCATCACGCCGATCGCGTCGCCGATCGCGAACGCTTCGAGCTGGTCGTGCGTGACGAACAGGGCAGTGGCCTGCGCCGCCTTCAGGATGGTGCGCACCTCCTGGGCCAGGCGTTCCCGCAGGTCCACGTCGAGGTTGGAAAACGGCTCGTCCAGCAGCAGCAGGCGCGGCTTGGGCGCCAGCGCGCGCGCCAACGCCACCCGTTGCTGCTGCCCGCCCGAGAGCTCGTGGGGAAAGCGCCGCTCGGCCCCGCCCAGGCCCACCAGTTCCAGCACCTCGGCCACGCGCGCGGCGCGCTCGGCGCGCGGCAGGGCGTGGATGCCGAAGCCGACGTTGCGGCCCACATCGAGGTGCGGAAACAGCGCGTAATCCTGGAACACCATGCCGATGCGCCGCTGTTCGGGCGCCACGGTGCGTCCGGCCTGGCTGACCACGTCGTCGCCGAGGCGGATCGTGCCCGCGCTGGCCGGCTCCAGGCCAGCGACCGCGCGCAACAGCGTGGTCTTGCCGCAACCCGAGGGGCCGATCAGCACGCCGATCTCACCCGCGCGCAGGCCGAACGAAGCACTGCGCACCGCCGGTTGCGGACGGCCGCGGTAGTGAACGTCGAGCTGGCGCACCTCCAGGAACATGCGAAACATTGTAGATGATTACAATTCTCATTTGCCTCGACCCATCCCCTTTTCATGCCGCTGCGCTGGCTCCAACGTTTCCTGCTGTTGCTGATCCTGCTGATGCTGTGCGTGCCGGTGCTGGCCGTGATCGGGTCGTGGCTGCAGTGGGACGCGGCTGGCGCCGACATCCTGCGCGAGATGGCCGCCACGGTGCTGCCCGACTACGTCTGGACCTCGTTGCGGCTGTGCCTGATGGTCGCGGCGGGCACGGTGCTGGTGGGGGCGGGCAGTGCGGCGGCGGTCACGCTGTTCGAGTTTCCGGGCCGGCGCGTGGCCGAATGGGCCTTGCTGCTGCCGCTGGCCATGCCGGCCTACGTGGTGGCCTACGCCTATACCGATTTCCTGCAGTACAGCGGGCCCTTGCAGACCACGCTGCGGTCCGTGTTCGGGCTGCAAGGCCGGGTGTTTCCCGAGGTGCGCAGCGTCGGCGGCGCGGCCTGGGTGTTCATCTTCACGCTGTACCCCTACGTCTACCTGCTGGCGCGCACCGCGCTGAGCGAACGCGCCGCGCACCTGATGGAGGCGGCCCGGCTGCTGGGCGCGCCGCTGTCGCGCCGCATCCGCGAGGTGGCGCTGCCGCTGGCACGACCGGCAGTGGCCGCCGGCGTGGCGCTGGCGCTGATGGAGACGCTGGCGGATTTCGGCGTGTCGAGCTACTTCGGCATCCAGACCTTTTCGGCCGGCATTTACAAGGCCTGGCTGGCCATGGACAACCGCATCGCCGCCGCGCAACTGGCCACGGTGCTGCTGGGCGTGGTGCTGCTGCTGCTGTACCTGGAGCAGCGCGCGCAGGCGCGCCTGCGCTTTGCCAGCGCGCGCGGCGGGCGTGCCGGCGCGGCCGAGGCACAACCGGCGCCCCTGACGGGCGCGCGACTTGCGTTGGCCTGGGCAGTCTGTGCGCTGCCGGTGCTGATGGGTTTCGTGCTGCCGGTGCTGTTCATGCTGCGTCCGCTCGCGGCCGACTGGTCGGTGCTGTCGTGGAGCAGCTTTGTGGCGTGGTCGTTCAACAGCGTGCGCCTGGGGCTGCTGACCGCCGTGCTCGCGGTGGCCATGGCGATGCTGCTGGCGTTCAGCGTTCGCCGCGAGGCTGGGCGCTTCACCCGCGCGGTGGTGCAGCTGGCGGGGCTGGGCTACGCCATCCCGGGCGCGGTGATCGTGGTGGGCCTGCTGCTGCCGGTGGGCTGGGTGCAGGCGGTCGCCCCGCAGTCGGGTGCGGGCTACCTGATGACCGCCACCTCGCTCGGCCTGGTCTGGGCCTACCTGGTGCGTTTCTGCGCGGTGGCCTTGCAGTCGGTGCAAAGCGGTTACGCGCGCATTCCGGCCAGTTTCGACGACTCGGCGCGCATGCTGGGCGCCGACGGCTTCGGCCTGATGCGCCGGGTGCACTGGCCGCTGCTGCGCCGCTCCACCGCGGCGGCGGCGCTGCTGGTGTTTGTCGACGTGATGAAGGAGCTGCCCGCCACGCTGGTGCTGCGGCCCTTCAACAGCGACACCCTGGCCGTGGTGGCCTACCAGCTTGCGCGCGACGAGCGACTCGGTGAAGCCGCGCTGCCCTCGCTGGCGCTGGTGCTGGTGGGCCTGATCCCGGTGATGCTGCTCAGCCGCACCCTGCGCCCGCCGTCCGAGCGTCGGTGAATCGCGGATGCTTCGGGCGCCGTGAGCCCGGTTCCGCTTATATTCGCAAAAGCTAAACCAGTTCGTTCCGGATCCCTGCCACCATGACCACGAGCCCGACGGTCGTCGATACGACCCCGATTGCCGATTCCGACGAGGTGTTTGAGCTGGCGGCCGAGCTGTTTCGGGTCATGTCGGCGCCGATGCGGTTGCGGATCATCAGCAGCCTGTGCCATGGCGAAAAGAACGTGGGCGAGCTGCTGCGTGACATCCACACCACCCAGCCCAACATGTCGCAGCACCTGCACACCCTGTACCGCGCGGGCGTGCTCGACCGGCGTCGCGATGGCGTGCAGATCTACTACCGCATCGTCAACGACCGGGTCGTCAGCCTGTGCCGTGCGGTCTGCACGCAGATCGCCATCGAAGGCGGCGCCGCGGCCCGCAAGCCCGGGACAAGCCCGGCCGCCGATCCGCAAGCCACGCCAGGCCGATGATCCCCGTCAAGCCCGACCCCACCTGGAAAGGCCCGGCCAACTGCTGCACCTGCGGCATGCGGGACCAGAGCCTGTTCGCCGATCTGGACGACCAGGATTTCGCCCTCATCCGCGCGCCGATCGACGCGGTCACGCTGAAAGCCGGCGAGGTGCTGTACGCCGAAGGCGCCAACGCGCTGGGCGTGTTCACGCTGCGCGAGGGCCTGATCAAGCTGGTGCGGGTGACGCACGACGGCCGCCAGCGCATCGTGCGCGTGCAGCGGCCTTTCGACGTGGTCGGGCTGGAGGCGCTCTCGACCGGGCGCTACGACAGCACCGCCGTGGCGCTGACCGACATCGCCCTGTGCCGGTTGCCGCTGTCGGTGATCCACCACCTGGGCGTGCATTCGCCGCACCTGCACCAGCGCCTGACCGACAAATGGCACGACGCATTGAAGCAGGCTGACGACTGGCTCGCCGACCTGAACTTCGGCAGCGCGCGCCAGCGCGTGGCGCATTTCATCCTGAAGATGCGAGATCGGGCCGACCCGGCGCTGTGCACGCTGTTCTCGCGCGACGACATGGGCGCCATGCTCGATCTCAAGCTCGAAACCGTGAGCCGCGAGGTGGCCACCTTCACGCGCGAGGGGGTGATCGAGCCGCTGGACAAACAGGGCCGGCGCTACCGCATCGCCAATCTGCCCCTGCTCGAAAGCCTGTAGCCCATCGCCCGACGGCCCCGCGCCCGCTAGGCGCCCTGGTGGGTGGGCACAATCCGTGCATCGTCCCCATTCAGACAGTCCAAGTTCACAGGAAGGAATCACGCCATGCCGCTCGTCGTCTTCAACCAGAAAGGTGGGGTGGGCAAGTCCACCATCGCCTGCAACCTCGCCGCCATCAGCGCCAGCCAGGGCTTTCGCACCCTGGTGATCGACCTGGACCAGCAGGGCAACTCCAGCGGCTACCTGCTGGGCGACAGCGCGTCCGACGAGCAGCCCACGGTGGCCGGCTTCTTCGAGAACACCCTGAGCTTCAGCCTGCGCAACGTGGCGCCCACCGAATTCGTCACCGGCACGCCGCACGAAAACCTCGACCTCATGCGTGCCAGCCCGGCGCTGGACGAACTGCAGGTCAAGCTCGAATCGCGCCACAAGCTCTACAAGCTGCGCGAGGCGCTGCAGAAACTGGCCGACACCTACGACCGCATCTACATCGACACCCCGCCGGCGCTGAACTTCTACACCCGCTCGGCGCTGATGGGCGCCAGCGGCTGCCTGATCCCGTTCGACTGCGACGAGTTCTCGCGCCAGGCGCTGTACACGCTGCTGCAGAACGTCGAGGAAATCCGCGCCGACCACAACCCCGACCTCGTCGTCGAAGGCATCGTGGTCAACCAGTTCCAGCCCCGCGCCAACCTGCCCCGGCGCCTGGTGCAGGAACTCGTCGACGACGGCCTGCCGGTGCTGGAGCCCTACCTGCCCTCGTCGGTGCGCATCCGTGAATCGCACGAACTCGCGCTGCCCATGATCTGGCTCGACCCGAACCACAAGCTGACGCAGGCGCTGGTGGATCTGCACGACGCGCTGGAGGCCGGGCGGGGGTAGCAGACGGTATGATTTTGATAGCTGTCTGTGGCCACCTGGCGCTGGGCATGGCGCAATCTGGTGCTCAAAATGCCGGCTGTGGGCAACCAAAAGGCCTCGTCTGACCCGACCCGACGCACCGGCGGGGCCAGGAATGGGTTGTCTTGAGCATGGTTTTGGCACCTTTCCAGCGCCGGATGGCCACAGGCAGCTATGGTTTGCATAGCGCCTGACGGGTCGTTCGGGGCGGGTGTGTGGCGCGATGGGCCCGGGCGGGGCGGCGTGAAACGGCTCGGCGGCCGGTGCTGGCACCACCGACGGGAATCGAACCCATATCTAGCGCTTAGGAGGCGCTCGTTCTATCCATTGAACTACGGCGGCTTGGGCCCCGGATTGTAAGGGCCGGGGGTCGGATCACTGGATCGCCGCGCAGTCCACGCCGCCGGCCAGGCGGGTTTTCAGCGGCACGGTGGCGCCCTGCTGGTACTTGGCCCAGACGGCCTCGGGCACGTCACACGCCTGGGTCTTGCCGCCGACGTTCAGGTGCAGCACGTAGCGCTCGCTGCGCGGGCCCACGCGTTCGGCGCCGAGCCCGGTGGCGCCACCGGCGCCAACGCCCGACGCCAGGTTGCTTCCCACGGGGGGCGTCGCCAGCGTGCCCACGCCGGGCCAGAACGGCAGCGCGGCCTGCGCCGAGCCGGCCTGGACCGCGCGCGTGCTGCGCCAGCGGTTGACCTGGTAGCTGCAGCGTTCGCCGTACACCGGCTCGCTGCGGTAGCGGGTGCTGCACTCCCGGTGCTTGACGAAGCTGCCATCACCCTTGTCCAGGCGCACGTCCTGGCACACCTGGCCGTCGGGCACCTGGCGGGTGGAGCGCTGCTCGCGCTGGCACATGACGCGGTAGGCGTCGGGCGGAACGGCCTCGCGCCAGCCGGATTCGGGCACCCGCACCAGGCGTTCGACCTGGATTTCACGCGACCAGTCGCGCGCCGCGACGGTGGCGGTGGCGTCGCGGGTGGCGGTGAGCAGGTAGAGCGCGCTCACCACCAGGGCCAACAGCAGCGCGCCCAGCACCCACAGCAGGCGCCGGCTGGCCCGGGGCGCTGGCGCGGGGGGCGGCGTGGGTGTCGGCGCGAGCGGCACGCCGTCGGTCTTCAGAGCCACGGGTTTGGTGCCGTCTTTGCCCGCGCCGCAGTTCACGCAGAAGGCCGCCGCATTGGAGTTGGGCGTGGCGCAGTACAGGCAGGCCCAGTCCACGCCCACGTAGCGGTGGTTGCGCGCCTCCACCTCCTGGCCGGGCTCGGGAAAGTAGCGTTTGGCGGGGTCCTGCGCGGCGCCGCAGGCGGGGCAGTGGCGGTGGGTCGTGCCCAGCAGTCCGGTGGTGCCGCACTGGGTGCAGTCCCACAGCATTTGATAATAGGTTTCCGGTTCGTCCGCCATGGTGGCCCCTGATCGCCGCGCGCCGTCGGCTGCGGGGGGCATTATTGCGCGGCGATGCGGCTGCGCCCGCCGCTGTGTCTAGCGGGATTTGGCGTCGGGCGGGCGCTGGAAGACTTCGGCCGGATGGTCGAAGCGCACGGTGTAGATCAGGTCGATCACGCTTTGTTGACCGATCTGGGCGCGCAGGGTCAGGCGCTTGGTCAGGTCGTAGAAGATCTGGAAGCTGCCCATGGCGCCGCTGAGCGCCTGCTCGTAGGCCACGTAAAAATTGCGCGCCAGTCGCTTGCCCACCATGATGGTGGCGCCGGTGGCGTTGCCATCGGCACTGTCGGCGTTCGAACGCAACGACAGCTCGTCCAGGCCGAGCGCCTGCGTGAGCTGACCCGAGATGCCGTTGGGGCTGCCACCCAGCAGCGAGAACGCGGCCTGCTGCAGCAGCGCTGCCTCGGCCCCGCCGTTGGCGCCACTGCGACCCAGCAGCAACCACGCCAGGGTCTCGGATTCGGGCAGCGCCGGATCGGAGAACAGGCGCACCCGCGGCGAGCGGGCGGTGCCGGTGATCTGCACGCCGACCCGCTGGGTCAGGTTGGGCCGGATCGCCAGGATGTCCAGCGCGGGGTTGTCGAAGGGGCCGTTGAAGCGCAGCACGCCTTCTTCGATGTCGAGGCGCTGGCCGTAGGCGCGGTAAGTGCCGTCCACGGTGCGGATCTCGCCGACCAGTCTGGGCTGCGGCGCGCCGGTGCCACGGCTGGTGATGGTCAGCATGCCGGCCAGACGGGTGTCGATGCCCTGGCCGCGCAACTGGAAGTCGGGGCCGAAGTCCAGCGTCACTGACACGTCCTGTTCCACCTGCGCGCGATGCGCGGCTGGCTCCGCGGCAGCCGCGGGTGCTGCCGTCGTCGTACCGGTGGCCGTGGTCGGGGTACCGCGGGTGGCCACCACCACGTCCGCGCCCAAGCCCGAGGCGATCTCGTCGGGCAGGATGATCAGTGCCTGGTCGACCTTGATCCCGCCACGCACCTGCAGCCGCGCGTCGGCCAGTTTGGCCTTCACCGTGCCGGACACCACCATGCGGCGGTCGGCGCGGGTGCTCACGCGCAGGGCATCGGCCTTGGCTACCAGCTCCATCTGCACGCCTTTCAGGCCGGTTGAGGCGCCGCCCTTGACCGGTGGCCAGATCGCATGACCGGTGACGTTGACGCGCCCGCCCGGCCCTGCGGCGCCGCTGGCGCCGAGCAGGCTGAACTCGGTCAGGTCCAGGCGCTGCGCCTGCGCGCGCGCGCGCAGCTTGCCGTCGCGGAATTCCAGGCCGTCCACCACCGAACGCAGCGCCAGGTTGTCGGCGGCGATCGTTCCGTTCCAGTTCGGTTCACCCCGCGTGCCGGAGATCGAGGCGTCAGCCTGCAGCGTGCCGCGCACGCGCCAGCCCGGTGGTGCCAGCGCCGACAGGGTGCGCAGGCGGGGCAGGTTCACCTGCAACCTGCCGTCGATGGGCGTGTCCACCGGCCAGCTCCACCCGTCGGCACCACGCTGGATGCGGCTGCGCAGGCTGGCCTGGGCACGGCCCGCGCGCTCGCTGTCCCACACGGCGCGCAGGTCGACGTCGCCGTTGTCGGCGCTGAGGTCGATGCGCGCGGCGCGCACGCCGGCGGCGACGGTGGAGGCGCTGGCGTCGTCCAGTGTGATCTGGATGTCACCCTGGGTGCGTTCGACGAAAGCCCGTGCGCGCAAGGTGTCGCCCGCGCTCACGTCCCATTGGCCGCCGAGCACCACGTCCTCGGTGACCTCAACGCCGGCCAGGCCCACGCCGGCCAGGCGGTCGGCCCAGGCCAGCGGCAGGCCGACCAGCCGCCCCTGGGTGTTCCAACGGGCGGGCGTGCCGTCGCGGCGGCTCCAGCTTGCGGCTTGCCATTCGATGCGGGCCTCGCCGGGCATCGGCCCGGTCAGGCGCAGCGCGCCGGGTGATACCTGGAGCTTTCGGGTGGGGGGCGCACCGGCCCAGTCCACGGCGAGGGGCTGCGCGAGCTGCACCGTCCAGGTGCCGCTCTGGTGCGTCGATACGGAGCGCACCTGCACGGTCTCGATCCGCGCCTTCCAGGTGTCCACGCCCGCGCGCCCACCCTGGGCCGCGGACGTGATGTCGAACACGTGCCCGCCCTGGCCGAGCCTGGCCTGGGTGCTCAGGTGCAGGGCCGGCATCGAGCCGGCCAGCGTGATGCGGCTGTCGGTCAGGGTCCAGAGCTCGGCGGCTTGCGCGCCGGGCGCGCCCAGTTCCAGGCGCGGCACCGCCAGTTCGGCCTGCACCTGGAGTTGCCGCCCCAGATCGTGCCAGCCGCCGCGCCAGCTGGCTGCCAGCGTGGCCGAGCCGCGCACCGTGGTCCGCGCCAGATCGGCGGGCATGCCCGGCCAGCGCGCCACCCATGCTTTGGCCTTGGCGGCGTCGGTAAGCGCGAGGGACAGCGCGCCGTCGCCCCGGGTCTCGCCGAAGCTGCCAGCCAGTGTGGCGGTGGCGCCGGGCAGGTTCAGGCTCAGTTGCGCCTCGCCCGCGCGGCGCGTGGTGTCGAAGCCCAGGCTGCCCTGGAGCTGGGCGTCGTCGGTCTGGGCGAGCAGGCTGGGCAGGGTCAGGGCGCGGCCGTCCCAGCGGCCCTGGGCGCGAAGCTGGTTCAGGCGCAGGCCGCGCGCCGCTGCGGGGCCGGCTTGCGCCTGCACGCCGGCGAGCTCGGTCTCGAACACCCAGGCCTGCCCTTCCAGGCGGGCCGACAAGGTGCCGTTCAGCGTGACCGCGGCCAGGCGCGAATCGGCCGCGGCCGGGTTGATGGCGCGCAGCGTGGCGCGACCGTTCCAGCCGGCGAGCGGCGTGCTGGCGCCCGGCAGCGCGGTGGTCACCTGGCCCTGCGCCTGGATCTGCCCGCCCGCGGCCGCCGCGTCGAGCGACTCGATGGTCCATTGCGCGCCGGCGTTGCGCGCGCGGACGTTCAGGCGCGACACCGGCAACTGGTTGCGGTCCCACGGGCCGGGCAGGGCGTTGGCCAGTTCGACCCGCGCGTGCCAGCCGGCGCCTTCGGCGCCCACCGTGGCCTGGCCAGTCAGCCCCGTGCGTGGTGCCTGGGGCCACAGCGCGGCCAGGTCCAGGCCTTGCCAGTGCGCCTGGGCGGCGGCCAGGGGTTGCGGTTGCCACGGGTTCACCGTGGCGGTGACCGTGGCCTGCATGGCCTGTTGGCGCGCGGCGTCGATGCTGGGCACGATCCGGGCGGCCACGTCGAGCGCGGCATCCTGGCCGCCCAGGGTGCCCTGCACCTCGGCCGTGGCCGTGAGGGTGACGGTGTGGGGGCTGCCCGGCGGGGTGGTGGTCAGTTCGCCGTCCAGACGCAAGGCCAGCGCCATCGCGTCGGTGGCCTGCACCTGGCCCGAAAAACCGTAGCTTCCGGATGCAATCGTCGCTTTCCCAGCGTCGATGCGGTGGTGTGTGCTATCAAAAACGTAGTTTCCGGACAACCCGGTCACGCTCAGCGGCGGTGTGCCGGCCCACTCCAGCGTGCCGACCTCGAACGGGGTGGACACCTTCATCGGCAGCGCGAGGCTTTTCGGGGGCGCCGGCGGCGTGGGCGGGCGCTTGTCGTCGATGCGCAGCTGGCGCACACCCAGGCGCTGCAGCCGCAGTTCGCCGTCGAGCAGGCCGCGCAGGCTCCAGGTCAGTTCGGCGTCGTAAGCTTCGACGCTGAGTTCGCCCTGGCGCCAGCGCAGCCAGCCGATGTGGCCACCGGCGCGCAGGCTGCCGGTGACCTCGCGGGTTTCGAGCGACTGTCCTTCGGGCAGGAATCGGGCCGCCAGATCCAGGGCGGCGCCCAGCGACCGGTCGGAGCCGGTCCAGAGGTAGGCACCCAGGCCCGCCGCGGCCACCATCAGGGCCAGCAGCGTGCGTCGCAGCAGGACACCAGCCAGACGCATCAGAACTGCACCCCCATGCTCAGGTTGAGACGCAACTGCCGCGTGGCCACGCCCCAGGCCAGGCTGACCTGCAGCGGCCCGAGCGGGCTGTTCCATTGCGCGCCAGCGCCGTAGCCGACCTGTGCTCGCAAGGCTTGCGGCTGGTTGGCCACGTCGCCGGCGTCGATGAAGGCAATGAAGTCCCAGGCCGTGACCACGCCCTCCATGGCGATGGGGCGCTGCAGCTCCACGCTGCCCACGGCCAGGTAGCGGCCGGCTGCGGTCTGCCCGTCGGGCAAGGTGACGCCGATGCTGCGGTAGGCGTAGCCGCGTACGCTGTTGTCGCCGCCGGTCAGGAACAGCTGCGTCGTGGGCAGGTCGGCGTTGGCGTTGGCCACCACGGCGCCGAACTCCGCTCGTGTCGCGATGCGGGTGCGGCGCACGACGCCGAGCCGCTCGGCCGAGCTGGCGCCCCAGCCGATCGGCCAATAGTGCAGCCAGCGCCCGACAAAACGCCCGAAGGGGTAACGGGTGTCGCCCACGGTCACGCCGCCGCCCACGTCGAACGACAGCGCCTGCCCCGCGGTGGGAAACAGGCGGCTGTCGAAGTCGCGGTGGGTCCAGACGTAGTTGGCGCTCAACGCGTTGGCGTCCGGCGGCGGGTTGAAGCCCGTGTTGCGCGCCTTTTCGTATTGCAGGAACCACGAGCGATCGACGGTTTCGGTGCTGCGGGTGCGGCCGGCGCGCAGCATCAGGCTGTCGACCTCGAAGCTGCCCGATTCCTCGCGCGCGACCTGGGCCGAGGTGCGCCAACGCCACAGGCGTCCGTCGGGTGGCGCGGTCCATTCGGTGCCGAACGATTTCTTGGGTTGTTCGTACAGCAGCTTGGTCACGGCGCGCCAGCCGATCAGCGGCAGGCGGTGCACGGTGTGCTCGGCCGACAGGCGCAAGCCGGTGTCGGTGTTGATGCCCACGCCCAGGATCAGCTTCTGCAGCTTGGCCTCACGCACCTGAACCTTCACCGCCGCAGCTTCGGGATCGCCGGACGTGTCCAGACTGATGAATACCGCGTCGAAAAACTGGCTCTCGCTCAGGCGCTGCTGCACTTCGAGCATGAGGCTCTGCTCGTACCGTTCACCGCTGGGCAGTTGCGCCAGCCGCACGACCAGCTCTTCCGAATGACGGTCCAGCCCGGTGATCACCAGCTTTCCGAACTTGAACACCGGGCCCGAGTCCAGTGTGATCTGCAGACGCGCGCTGCGCGTTTCGGGGTCGATGTCAGCGCGGGAATCGGCGATGCGACCGTTCGGATGGTGCACCGTGGTGAGCTCTCGCAGGGCCACCAGCTTGGCGGCGTCCCAGCCCGCCTGGGTGAACTGCATGCCGGTGCGCAGCGGCCAGAGCGCCTCGATGCGCACCCGCTGCCCCCGCGCGGTCTCGTCGGTGGCGATCGGGCCGGTGAATGCGATGTTCACCTCCGTCACCAGCGTCGGCTCGCCAGGATCGGCGTCGATCACGATGCGCCGGAGCGACGAGTCGGTCGCGGCAACGGCCTCGACCCGCACCGTGGGCGAAAAAAAGCCCAGCGTGGCCAGGATTTCTTCGGCATTGGTACGGGCCGTTGGCAGCAGGCGCTGGAGCTCGCCGTCGTCCAGATCTGTCAGTTCGGCAAAACGCCGCAGTTCGAGCCGCCGCGCGATCACGTCGCGCACATCGGCCGGCGCGCGCACGTCGATCTCGAAAGCGGCTTGCCCGGCCTCGGCCTGGGCCTGGCGCTGCGCCCGCCGCTGGGCCCGGCGGGCCGCCCGGGCCGGGTCTGGGTCTTGCGGCGCCGCCTGCGGCTGCGTCGGCTCCCCGGTTTGCTGCACCGCAGGCGCCTTTTCCTGGGCCTGGGCCGGCAGTATCAGGCCGACTCCCACCAGCAGCAGCGCGACGGCCAGCCACCAGGTTCGCAACACGCCGCGGCCAGTGTTCATCGGGCAGGCCGGGGCGGTGCGTTCAGCCCAGGCGCACCGCCACGCCCTGGCGGTTCAGGGGCAGCAGCGAGCCGATGTCGCCGGCCTTGACCATCGCCACCATGCGCTCGAGCGGCGCGTCTGCTTCGGCGGCACCCGGGGGCTGGCCAGCTCGCCCGGCCAGACTCGCCGCGAACACGATGACCCAGCCCGGTGCAAAGCGGTCGGCCTCTTCGGCGAAGGCGGTGAAGGTGCACAGTTCGTCCAGTGTCTTGTCGACGCAGGCCACCGGTGCCAGCGTGCCGCCTTCACCGCGCGCGAAGGCGGACCGTTGCGCGGCGTCGGCCCCGGGCGGCAGCTCGGCCACCGCGAACGTGAACAGCAGGCGCGGCGGGTCGGCCTGTTGGCGCGCGGCGGCGAGAAGGTCGTCAAAAGAGGTGATGTCCATGTTGGTCTGACGGTCGCAAACCCGGCAATTTAACAGGCGGCGCACAATGCCGGAGTTTGGGGAGTCATCCAATTGGGAAAACCAGCCAGCCTGCCCGGCTTTCAGTCCCCCGCCGTGGGGTTCGAGCAGCCGTTCGAGATGCTGCAGGCCTGCCACGAGCGGGTGCAGCGCTCGCTCGACCTGCTGCGGCGCCTGACGGCCCACATCGACGCTCACGGACACGACGCCGCGAGTCGCTCGGCCGCGGCCGACGTGCTGCGTTATTTCGACCTGGCCGCGCCGCTGCACCACGAAGACGAAGAGCTGCATGTGTTTCCGGCGCTGGCCGCCAGCCCCGATGCCGGAGTCAGGCAGGCGATCGCCACGCTGCGCGACGACCATCGGCGCATGGCCGAGCGCTGGGCCCGCGCGCGGCTTGTGTTGCTGGCCTGGCGCGATCAGCCGCAGCCCCCGGCGCCGGATGAAGCCGTCCGCGCAACGCTGAAGGCCTTCGGCGACGTCTACGACGCGCACATTGCGCTCGAAGAAAGCCTGGTTTACCCCGCCGCCCACGCCACGTTCGACGAGACCGGGCTGGCGCGCATCGGTGCCGAGATGCAGGCCAGGCGCAGGGCGCCCCGGCCGCGGTGAGGGCTCCATGACGCGTCTTTGCCGGCTGGTCTGGTTCGCTGCGCTGGTGTTGGGGCTTGGCGCGTGTTCGAGCCTGCCGTCCAATGAGGGCCGCCCGACATCGACCGCATTCACCGACACCGCGCAAACCCGTCTGGGCCAGGCGGTGGCGCCGCGGGTGGCCGAGCATGCGGACCTGAGCGGCGTGCATGCGCTCGGGGATCCGCGCGATGCGTTTGTTGCCCGTGCGGTGCTCGCCGCAATGGCCGAGCGATCCATCGACGTCCAGTACTACATCTGGCGCGGCGACGAGGTCGGCATCCTGCTGTTCGAGGCACTGTGGGATGCGGCCGAGCGCGGCGTGCGGGTGCGCCTGCTGCTGGACGACCACAACACGGGCGGCCTCGATCCGACCCTCGCCGCGCTGGACGCGCACCCCAACATCGAGGTCCGGCTCTACAACCCCTTGGCCCATCCCAGCGTTCGCGCGGCCAGCTACCTGACCGATTTTTCACGCGTGAACCGGCGCATGCACAACAAGTCGTTCACGGTGGACAACCAGGTCGCCGTGGTCGGCGGGCGCAATATCGGCGACGAGTATTTCGGCGCGGGTACCGGCATGGTGTTCGCCGATTTCGACGTGACCCTGGTCGGAGCGGCTGTCGGGCAGGTGTCCCGGGAGTTCGACACCTTCTGGAACAGCGCGTCGGCTTATCCCGCGGCCCTTCTGCTCCGGCCGGCGGACGCAGCGCAGGCACAGCCGCTGCAGGCCGCGTTCAAGGTCAACCGTTCGTCGCCGCAGGCGCAGGCCTACCTCGACGCGGTGAGGGCCTCGCCGCTGGCCCGCAGCCTGCTGGAGCGCACCGCGGTCTTCGAATGGACCACGGTGCGCATTCTTTGGGACGACCCGGCCAAGACGCTGGACCCGGACGCGAAGCGGGAGGATCTGCTGTTTCCCAAACTGGTCGAATCGATGGGTTCGCCGCGCAAGCGGCTCGACATCGTCTCGCCGTATTTTGTTCCCGGCGAGCAGGGCACCGCGGCGCTGGCGGCGATCGCCCGACACGGCGTCGAGGTGCGCATTCTGACCAACTCGCTGGCATCGTCCGATGCCGCCGTGGTGCACGCCGGTTACGCCAGGCGCCGGGCCGATTTGCTGCGGGCCGGCGTGCGGATCCACGAACTCAAGCCATCGGCGGCGGTGGCCCGTGACAGCCCGCGCCGCGTGGGTTCGAGCGCATCCACCGGCTTGCACGCGAAGACCTTTGCGGTTGACGGCGAACGCCTCTTTGTCGGGTCGTTCAATTTCGATCCGCGTTCGCTGCTGCTGAACACCGAAATGGGCGTCGTGCTCGACAGCCACCGACTGGCCGGGGCGTTGGCGGACGGGTTCGACAACTTGGTTTCCGGCGTGGCCTACGAAGTGCGCATGGGTGACGACGGGACCAGCCTGGTGTGGATCGAGCAGACGCCCGACGGACCGCGGACGCACACCACCGAACCGGGCACGACCTGGCTTCAGCGCACCGGGGTGACCATCCTGTCGGTGTTGCCGATCGAATGGCTGTTGTGAGCGTTGAAACGTGCTGTGTGTCACCAGGGCGAATTGGAAGACAATGGCTGTTTGTGGTTTCGCTGAATCCGTGTGATTGCGGTTCACCGAGTTGCTTCAATGATTTCACCACCAACCTGACAGGAGCCCCTTGATGATGTACATGATCCAGAACCGCAAGAACGCGCTCATGCTGGTGACCGGATTGCTGGCGGGTGCCGGCGCGGCCTTTGCAGCTCCCGTCGATGCTTTCAATGAGGTGCTGGAGGCGAGCATCAAGAGCCAGAAAGGCGTCGTCCTCTACGTCAAGGGGGCACAGGTTACCGGGCGCGTCACCAAGGTGGGTACTGACACAGTCGAACTGACGTCGCGTGAGTTTTCCCGTGTGGTGGTCCGTAAGGACGCAATTGACGGCGTGGCTGGCAATTGAAGACGGGCTGAACATGCGGCGAATAGCAGGCTTGATCGGAGGAAACCTGGCGTGTGGACGCGCAGATCGTTGATGAAACTTGCTTGCACGGCCCCTTGGATTTGTCAGGGAATGGCGGCGCGGGCCGCAGTCGCAAAGTTGCCACCGGTTTTCAGTATCCGGGATGGTGATCTGCTCGGACTGATCAATGTTGATGGTCACGTGATTGTTCCCCCGGAGTACGAGGAACTCAGAACCGGCGACCCGTTGATCCTGGTGCGCAAGTCGGCGCGGGTGGCTTACGTCGATTACGAGGGGCACATGGTGATCGCGCCGCAGTCCGATCTGACGCGGCCCTTTGCGGAGGGCCTGACGCCTGCGGTGATGCGCGATGGCCAGGGAAAATCGCGTCTTGGCTACTTGGACAGCCAACGCAGGACGGTGATTGAGCCGGGCTATCTGCACGCCGACAGCTTCGTCGATGGGTTGGCGATCGTTGGTTCCGAGGACGCATGGGGAGCGGCGAGGTTCGGGGCGATTGATCGCAAAGGTCATTGGGTGCTCAAGCCCGTGCACGAAAAACTGTTGCCGCATTCTGGTGGCGTGCTTCGCAGCGAAGGCAAGGGGCGGGTGATCCGGGCCTATGGGCGCGACGGTCGCGATATCACACCGGCTGGAATCGACTTTGTGGGCATCGAGTCCGAGGGCCTGGTGCGGATTTGGGCCGGACGGCAGCAGGGTTTCATGAACGCCAGGGGCGATGTGGTCATACCGCCCCGCTTCAGTCTGGCGTCCGAGTTTCGTGACGGCATGTCGCGCATCCACGAGGGCGGCAAGTATGGCTTCGTTGACCGGGTCGGAAAGATTGCGGTGCCGACGCGTTTCGACGCTGCAGAAGATTTTTCTGAGGACCTGGCCTTGGTGAAGGAGGGCGAGTCATCGCTCTTTGTCGACAAGCAGGGCAAAACCGTGCTTCGGCCTGAGGCCGATCGAACCTATCCGTTCTCGCAAGGGCTGGCAGTGGTGCGCAGGGCCGGTCGTCATGGCTACATCGACCGAACCGGTCGGACAGTGATCGAACCGCAGTTCAGCTTTGCGCGTCCGTTCAAGGACGGCCTGGCTTTCGTGACCCATGGACGGACTTCGGGCTATATCCGGCCTGACGGATCCTATGCGTGGCGTAGCGAGCGTTGAAATCGTCTTAGGGCCTGGGCCCCACTTTGCTACTTTGCTGTGCGGGGGGCGGTGACCGCTATTTGCTCAGCAGCCGCATCGCGTCTTCGAGCCCCTTGAGCGTGAGCGGGAACATGCGCTGGCTCACGAGCTGCTGGATCACGGCGATGCTCTGGCGGTACTGCCACACGCCCTGCGGCTCGGGGTTGATCCAGGCAAACTTGGGGAACGCGTGCGTGAGGCGCTGGATCCATTCGGCGCCAGCTTCCTCGTTGTTGTATTCCACACTGCCGCCGGGCTGCAGGATCTCGTAGGGGCTCATTGTCGCGTCGCCGATGAAGATGAGCTTGTAATCCTTGTTGTACTTGCGGATGATGTCCCAGGTCGGGAACTTCTCCGCGAAGCGGCGCCGGTTGTTCTTCCACATGAAGTCGTAGACGCAGTTGTGGAAATAGTAAAACTCCAGGTGCTTGAACTCGGCCTTGGCGGCCGAAAACATCTCTTCCACGCGGTGGATGTGCTCGTCCATGGTGCCGCCCACGTCCATGAGCAGCAGCACCTTCACGTTGTTGTGCCGCTCGGGCACCATCTTGATGTCCAGCCAGCCGGCGTTGGCGGCGGTGGAGCGGATGGTGTCGGGCAGGTCCAGCTCCTCGGCCGAGCCCTCGCGCGCGAACTTGCGCAGCCGCCGCAGCGCGACCTTGATGTTGCGGGTGCCGAGTTCCTGGGTGTCGTCGTAATCGCGGTAGGCGCGCTGGTCCCAGACCTTGACCGCGCTGCGGTTGCGGCCTTTTTCCTGGCCGATGCGGATGCCCTGCGGGTTGAAGCCGTTGGCGCCGAAAGGGCTGGTGCCGCCGGTGCCGATCCACTTGCTGCCGCCCTCATGGCGCTCCTTCTGCTCCTCGAAACGTTTCTTGAGCGTCTCCATGAGCTCGTCCCAGCCCATCTTCTCGATCTTGGCCTTTTCCTCGGGGCTGAGTTCGAGCTCCAGGTTCTTGCGCAGCCATTCCAGCGGCACGTCCTTGGTGAAGTCGGCGATCATCTCCACGCCCTTGAAGTAGGCGGCGAAGGCGCGGTCGAACTTGTCGAAGTGCTTCTCGTCCTTGACCAGCGCGGTGCGCGAGAGGTAGTAGAAGTCGTCGATCCTGTAGGCGTCGTCGGAGTTGGGCCCGACCACGTTGGCCTGCAGGGCTTCGAGCAGCGTCAGGTATTCCTTGACCGAGACCGGCAGCTTGGCACTGCGCAGGGTGTAGAAGAAGTCGATCAGCATGCGGGTCTCCTGAAAAGGCCTCGATCAGGCGCGACGGTCGAGCAGGTACTGCAACTGCGCCCGCGCCTCGGGCCATTCGCCGGCGCGCAGGCTGTACATCACGGTGTCGCGGATGGTGCCGTCGCGGCGCAGCGCGTGGCCGCGGATCACGCCGTCCTTCTTCGCGCCCAGGCGCTCGATGGCCGCCTGCGAGGCGAAATTGAAGTTGTCGGTGCGCCAGCCCACCACATGGCAGCCCAGCGTGTCGAAGGCGTGGCCCATCATGAGCAGCTTGCAGGTGGTGTTGACGTGGGTGCGCTGGCAGCGCCGCGCGTACCAGGTCCAGCCGATCTCCACGCGCTTCACCGCTGGCAGGATGTCGTGGTAGCTCGTGCTGCCCAGCACGGTGCCAGTGGCCGATTCCGTGACCGCGAAGGCAAACCGGCTGCCAGCCGCGCGCATGGCCAGTGCGTCCTCGATGTATTGGCGGGTCTGCTGTGGCTCGGGCACCGAGGTGACGCGGATGTTCCAGAGCTCGCCGTCGGCGGCTGCGGCACGCAAGCCGTCTTCGTGTTCAAGCGACAGCGGCACCAGCGTGACGCCGCGGGCCGACAGGGTCACGGTTTCGACGAACGGCAGGGTCACGGCGACCCCTTGTCCGACGGGGGCTTGCGCGCGGCCCGCCAGCGCCGTGCCGCATGCAGGCCCAGCCCACCGCCCAGGCCCACCAGCAGGATGCCGGCGATGCTGGCCACGCCATAGCCGGCGGCAAACACATCCAGCCCCAGCAGCCGCCCGATCCAGAAGCCTGCCAGCGCCCCGCCGACGAAACCGACGGCGTCGGAGACGCCTTCCACGAGCAGGCGGTTGGATTCAGACATGACGATTTCCTGTCTGGAGGTCGACCCGCCGCCGGGCCGCCCCAAGGCGGGTCAGCCCCCTCGGGGGGAAGCGACCCGTGCAACGGCGGAGCGTGGGGGGCATCGGAGCCCGCCGCCGGGCCGCCCCAAGGCGGGTCAGCCCCCTCGGGGGGCAGCGACCCGTGCAACGGCGGAGCGTGGGGGTCATCGGTTCCTCTGGTTCATGAACACCAGCTTCTCGAACAGGGTCACGTCCTGTTCGTTCTTGAGCAGCGCACCCACCAGCGGTGGCACCGACACCTTGCTGTCGGCGCTCTGCAGCGCTTCCAGCGGAATGTCCTCGGCCACCAGCAGCTTGAGCCAGTCGAGCAGTTCGCTGGTGGAGGGCTTCTTCTTCAGGCCCGGTAGGTTGCGCACGTCGTAGAAGGTTTTCATCGCCGCGGTCAGCAGCTCCTTCTTGAGCTCGGGGAAGTGCACGTCCACGATCAGCTTCATCGTCTCGGCGTCGGGGAACTTGATGTAGTGGAAGAAGCAGCGGCGCAGGAAGGCATCCGGCAGTTCCTTCTCGTTGTTGGAGGTGATGAACACCAGCGGGCGGTGCTTGGCCCGGATCAGCTCGCGTGTCTCGTAGCAGTAGAACTCCATGCGGTCGAGCTCGCGCAGCAGGTCGTTGGGAAATTCGATGTCGGCCTTGTCGATTTCGTCGATCAGCAGCGCCACCGGCTGTTCGGCCGTGAAGGCCTGCCACAGCGTGCCCTTGACGATGTAGTTGTGGATGTCCTTGACCTTTTCGTCGCCGAGCTGGCTGTCACGCAGGCGGCTGACCGCGTCGTACTCGTACAGGCCCTGCTGCGCCTTGGTGGTGGACTTGATGTGCCATTGCAGCAGTGGCATGTTCAGCGCCTCGGCCACCTCTTCGGCCAGCATGGTCTTGCCGGTGCCGGGCTCGCCCTTGACGAGCAGCGGGCGCTTGAGCGTGATGGACGCATTGACGGCCAGCATCAGATCCTGGGTGGCGACGTAGTTCTGGGTACCTTGAAATTTCATGGACGGGTCTGCTCTAGTGGAAAACGCGACACTGTGGCGCGCGTCGGGTCGATATAATTTGCTTTGATATTTATCAATATTTGATTGATTGTGCTTGCAAAATGAACAAGTTGTTGACCACGGTATTTGCTTTTTCTGTCGCTTCCGTGACGGCCGTTTCCGTCCACGCACAGGAAATCAAGGGTGATGCCAAGGCGGGCGAGAACAAGATCGCGATGTGCATCGGCTGCCACGGCATCCAAGGCTATCAGGCAACGTTCCCGGAAGTCTACAAGGTGCCGAAGATTTCGGGCCAGGGCGCGAAATACATCAGCTCAGCGCTGGCGGCCTACAAGAAGGGCGATCGCAAGCACCCCACGATGCGTGGCATCGCCGACACGCTGAGCGATCAGGACATGGCCGACGTGGCTGCCTACTACGAACAAAGCGGTCAGGCTGGCGCCGCCGCTGCGCCGGCGAAGGCCTCGCGCGAGCCCAGCCCCCAGGTGGCCGAGCTGCTGAAGAAAGGTGCCTGCGTGTCCTGCCACGGCGAGAACTTCGCCAAGCCGATCGACCCCAGCTATCCCAAGATTGCGGGGCAGTATGCCGATTACCTCTACGCCACGCTCAAGGCCTACAAGAACGACACCCACAGCACCTGGGGTCGCAGCAACGGCGTGATGGGCGGGGTGGCCAAGCAGTTCTCGAACGCCGAACTGAAGGCCCTGGCCGGCTACATCGCCTCGCTCGACGGCAACCTCAAGACGGTGGCGCAATCGAGCTTCCGCTGAGCGCGCGCCCGCTGGCAAAGAAAAGCCCGCAACAGCGGGCTTTTTTTCGCCATTTTGCCGTCGAATCAGGGCCTACCCGGCGTCGGGTGGTCACAAACAGCTATCAATAAGATAGCGATCTGCGTGACGGGTCCGGTCAGTCGCGGGTGGCGTGGCGCTGCACGCAGTCGATGTAGGCGGCGCCGTCGGGCGCTCGGCCGGCGCGCTGGCTCTCCCAGACCATGCGGCCCAGGCATTCCATGGTTTCGTGGTGCGCCGCATGCAGCGAATTGCGCCGGTGCGTCAGCAGCTCCACCGCCTGGCGGATGCCGCGCGGCTGGTCGATGCTGCACTGCTCGCTGATCGACAGGTGCATCGACAGGTGCAGGAACGGGTTGGCATCGCTGGGGTCGGGCGTGCCCATGGCCTTGAGCGCCGCGTCCACGTCGGCCAGTGCCGCGTGGTATTCGGGGTGTTCGGCGATCCACAGGCTGGCCAGGGTTTCGATGGCCTCCAGCGGCTGGCCGTCGCGCGCTTTGGCATACACCGCGCAGAAAAAACGCCGCACGTCGGCTTGACTGGGTTGGATCAGCATGGCGGCGATTGTCGCGCACGCTCAGCCGCGGCGCCGGACGCGCTACGATGCCGGCTGACATCACCACCAGGAGACCCCGATGACCCATGCCTACATCTGCGACGCCATCCGTACCCCCTTCGGCCGCTATGGCGGCGCCCTGTCCGGCGTGCGCACCGACGACCTGGGGGCCATTCCGATCAAGGCGCTCATTGCGCGCAATCCCAACGTGGACTGGGCGTCGGTGTCCGACGTGTTGTACGGTTGCGCGAACCAGGCCGGCGAGGACAACCGCAACGTGGCCCACATGGCCAGCCTGCTCGCCGGCCTGCCTCCGGGCGTGGCGGGCGCGACCATCAACCGGCTGTGTGGCTCCGGCCTGGACGCCGTCGGCACGGCGGCGCGGGCCATCCGCACCGGTGAAGCCGGCATGGTGATCGCCGGTGGGGTGGAGAGCATGAGCCGCGCGCCCTTCGTCATGCCCAAGGCCGAGAGCGCGTTCGCGCGTGCCAACGCGGTCTACGACACCACCATCGGCTGGCGCTTCATCAATCCGGCCATGAAGGCCTTGTACGGGGTGGACTCGATGCCCGAGACCGCCGAGAACGTGGCCGCCGAGTTCCACATCGAGCGCGAGGCCCAGGACCGCATGGCCCTGGCCAGCCAGATGAAGGCGGTGGCGGCGCAGAAGGCCGGCCACCTGGCCCGCGAGATCTGCCCGGTGACGATTCCGCAGAAGAAGGGCGACCCGGTGGTCGTCAGCCAGGACGAACACCCACGCGAGACCAGCCTGGAGGCGCTGGCCAGGCTCAAGGGCGTGGTACGCCCCGACGGCACGGTGACCGCGGGCAACGCCAGCGGCGTCAACGACGGTGCCTGCGCCTTGCTGCTGGCCGACAGCCACAGCGCGATGCGCAACGGCCTGGTGCCCAAGGCGCGCGTGGTCGGCATGGCGGTGGCCGGTGTGGCCCCGCGCATCATGGGCATCGGACCCGCGCCGGCCACCCAGAAGGTGCTGGCGCACACCCGGCTCAAGCTGGAGCAGATGGATGTCATCGAGCTCAACGAGGCCTTTGCGGCGCAGGGACTGGCGGTGCTGCGCCAGCTCGGGCTGTCCGACGACGACGAGCGGGTCAACGCCTGGGGCGGGGCGATCGCCCTGGGCCATCCGCTCGGTGCCTCGGGCGCGCGCCTGGTCACCACGGCCGTCAACCGCCTGCATGCCACCGGCGGCACCTTTGCGCTGTGCACCATGTGCATCGGCGTGGGGCAGGGCATTGCATTGATCGTGGAGCGGGTGTGAACCCGGGTGCAGGCGCGCCGCTGGTGCGCCGCCTGCACGAGTCCGATGCGGCCGCCTACCACGCGTTGCGAATTCGCGCGCTGCGCGAACACCCCGATGCCTTCACCTCCAGCTTCGAGGAGGAGCAGGGAAGACCCCTGGCCTGGGCCGAGGCGCGTTTGCGCGACGACGCGTTCCGGCCACACGATTTTTTCCTGGGCGCCTTCTCGGGCGGGGCCCTGGCGGGCATCGTGGGGCTGCAGGGCCGCTACCGCCCCAAGGAGCGCCACAACGCCACCGTGGTCGGGATGTTTGTGGCGCCCGAGCTCGCCGGCCGGGGCCTCGGCCGGGCGCTGATGAACGAACTGCTGGCGCGTTCGCGTGCCCTGGCCGATCTGGCGCAGCTCGACCTCACCGTGACCGAGGGCAATCACGCGGCGCAGGCCTTGTACGCCGGTTGCGGTTTCACCATTTTCGGCCGCCAGCCGAACGCGATCCGTCTCGACGGGCGTGAATTCGCCAAGCTGCACATGCTGCTGCGCCTGCGCTGAGCGGGCTGCGGGCCCGATCCCGCCGACGGGGTACGATGGTCGCGGCCCGCTCGGCTGCCGGCCGCCACCCGGCGCCGGGGCGCCAGGCCCGCCACCCGCTCCATGAACCTGCCGCTCATCACCGACCCGTTTTTTTATGCCGTCGCGATCCCGGCGGTGCTGTTGCTGGGCGTCAGCAAGAGCGGCTTCGGCGCCGGTTTCGGCTCGCTGGCCGTGCCGATGATGGCGCTGGCCGTTTCGGTGCCGCAGGCGGCGGCGATCCTGATGCCGGTGCTGCTGGTGATGGACATCTTGGGCATGGCGGCGTTCCGCAACGACTTCGACCGGCGCCTGCTGAAGTTCCTGCTGCCGTTCGGGCTGCTCGGCATCGTGGCCGGCACGCTGCTGTTCAAGCTGCTGGAGCCGCGGCTGGTGGCCGGCATCGTGGGGGCCTTCACGCTGCTGTTCCTGGCGCAGCGCCTGCTGTTTCCGCCCCGGCCGGACGCCGCGCCGCCGCCGCGCTGGGTGGGCGCTTTGCTGACGGCCACGTCCGGTTTCACCAGCTTCATCGCCCACGCGGGCGGCCCGCCGATCAATGCGTACGTGATCCCGCTCCAGCTCAGCCCGGTGCGGTTCACCGGCACCATGGCGTTCTTCTTTTTCTTCATCAACCTGGCCAAGTGGATTCCGTATGCCTGGCTGGGGCTGCTGGACACCCGCAACTTCGCCACCTCGGCGGTGCTGCTGCCGCTGGCGCCGCTGGGCGTGTGGGCGGGCGTGCGCATCGCGCGGCGCATCGACCCGGTGCTGTTCTACCGCTTCGTCTACGTCGGCATGGCGCTCACCGGTGCCAAGCTGCTGTGGGATGCGGCGCGCTGATCGTTCCTGAATGGATAGCGGCTGGTGGCCGTTTGACGATGGGAACTGGCTGATTTGACCCGGAAATCAGGTTGTTTGTGCGCTTCGGCCGCGTTCGGCAGGCTCGGTGGCGGCTTCGCGGTCGCTGCGCTCCTGCGCCATCTGTGCCTCCAGCTGCTCGCGTCCCTGCTTGACCATGGCGATCAGGCGGGCGCGATCCTTGTGGTGCGGCAGCATCTGCTCCAGCAGCGCAAGGTTGTGCGCGCGAAAGCGCTCGACGCCGTCCTGCGCGGCCTGCGGCGACTGGCCCATCAGCTCCAGCACGCAGGCCGCGCTGGTCAGGCTGGATTCGAACAGCTCGCGCTGCACCCGCGTCACGCCCCGCTCGCGCAGGCCGTTCCAGTGCGTCACATCGCGCGCGCGGGCAACCAGTTGCAGCCGCGGGAAGTGCTCGCGCGCCAGGTCCACGATGGCCAGCGACTGCTCCACATCGTCCACCGCCACCACCAGGATGCGCGCGCTGGCCGCTCCGGCGGTGCGCAGCAGGTCGAGCCGCGTGGCATCGCCGTAGAACACGCGGTAGCCGAAGGCGCGCGCGGCCTCGATCATCTCGGCGTCGTGGTCGAGCACCGTGGTGCGGATGCCCTGCGCCGACAGCAGGCGCCCGACGATCTGCCCGTAGCGCCCGAAGCCGGCGATGATGACGGGCGCGTCCTGCGGCTCCGAGATTTCGTCGAGCACCGGCACGTTGCAGTTGGCAAAGCGTGGCAGCAGCAGACGGTCCACCGCGAGCAGCAGCAGCGGACCCAGCAACATCGACAGCGCCACCGCGCCGATCAACAGCGACGCGGTCTCGGGCGCGAACACCCGGGCGCCGGCGGCGGCCTGGAACACCACGAAGGCAAACTCGCCGCCCTGCGCCAGCAGCAGCGTGAACACGGGGCGGTCCTGAGGGGGCAGCCGCATCGTCCGCGACAGGGCGTAGATCACCGCCAGTTTCACCGCCAGGAAACCCGCGACGATGGCGGCCATCAAGCCCGGGCTGGCCATGAGCACGCCAAAGTCGATGCTCATGCCCACGGCGATGAAGAACAGCCCGAGCAACAGACCCTTGAAGGGTTCGATGTCGGTCTCCAGCTCGCGCCGGTATTCGCTGTCGGCCAGCAACACGCCGGCCAGAAAAGCGCCCAGCGCCATCGACAGGCCCAGGCCCTGCATCAGCAGCGCGATGCCCACCACCAGCAGCAGCGCGGCGGCGGTGAACACCTCGGCCGTGCGGCTGCGGGCGATCCAGCGCAGCGCCGGACGCAACAGCAGGCGGCCGCCGAAGATGACCGCACCCACAACCGCTATGATTTGAATAGCTTCCAGTGGCCAATCGGCGCTGGAACTGGCCCCATGCGGGCCTGAAACGCCGTCCGCCAGCGTGCCCAGCAGCGGCAGCAGCGCCAGGATCGGGATCGCGGCCACGTCCTGGAACAACAGGATCGAAAAACCCGCCTGACCGGCGGAGGTGCGCAACAGGTTGCGCTCCTGCATCACCTGCAGCGCGATCGCCGTGGACGACAGGGCCAGCCCCAGTGCCGCCACCACCGACGTGCGCCAGGGGATGCCCAGCGCCACCCCGGCCAGTGCCAGGGCGGCGGCGCAGGCCAGCAGCTGGGCGCTGCCCCAGCCGAAGATGGGGCGGCGCAGGCTCCACAGGCGCCGCGGCTCCAGTTCCAGCCCGACCAGGAACAGCATCAGCACCACGCCGAATTCGGCGAAATGCAGGATGTCGTCGACATTGCCGACCAGACCCAGCCCCCAGGGCCCGATCGCCATGCCGGCGCCCAGGTAGCCGATGATCGCGCCCAGGCCGAGCGCGCGCGACAGCGGCACCACGATCACGGCGGCGGCCAGGTAGATGAAGCTGTTGACCAGCCAGGCGGGTGCGTGTTCCATGCCGTTAACATACCCGAACGCGGCCCCGCGTGGGGCACGCCCGCCAAGGGCTAACGCGGGCATGGGCGCAACACCAGGAGAGACAGCATGCCGGTCATCGTCGTCGCCAATCCCAAGGGGGGCGCGGGCAAGTCCACCCTGGCCACCAACGTGGCCGGATATCTGGCCGCGCAGGGTCATGCGGTGATGCTGGGCGACGCCGACCGCCAGCAGTCCAGCCGGCTCTGGCTGGGGCTGCGACCGGCCGTGGCCCCGCGCATCACCGGCTGGGACATCGGATCGGACATGACCGCGCGCCCACCCAAGGGCACCAGCCACGTGGTGCTCGACACGCCCGGCGGCCTGCACGGCAAACGCTTCAAGGAGATGGCGCGCCTGGCCGACAAGGTGCTCGTGCCGCTGCAGCCCAGCATCTTTGACATCTATGCCACGCGCGCCTTCCTCGACGAGCTGGCCGAGCAGCGCCACGCGGGCCGGCTCCAGGTGGGACTGGTGGGCATGCGCGTGGACGCGCGCACCATCGCCGCCGAGCAGCTGCGCGAATTCGTCGACGGCCTGGGGCTGCCGGTGCTGGGCTACCTGCGCGACACCCAGAACTACGTGCACCTGGCCGCACGCGGCCTCACGCTGTTCGACGTCGCGCCGGGCCGGGTCGAGAAGGACCTGGCCCAGTGGGAAGCCATCTGTCGCTGGCTGGACACGCCCTGACCCGCGCCGCCGCTACAGTGGCGCGATGAAAATCTTCCAGACCCTCAAGGAACTG
Organism: Burkholderiaceae bacterium; assembly: GCA_046348065.1. Classification (GTDB taxonomy): domain Bacteria; phylum Pseudomonadota; class Gammaproteobacteria; order Burkholderiales; family Burkholderiaceae_C; genus Skiveiella. The sequence goes on along the minus strand of JAXMFA010000004.1, from coordinate 26,129 downwards.
GCCGCCTGCACCGGCCAGACGGTTGCCACCAGCGACTGGATCACCATCACGCAGGAGCAGGTGAACCAGTTCGCCGACGCCACCGGCGACCACCAGTGGATTCACGTGGACGTGGAAAAAGCGAAGAAGGGCCCGTTCGGCGGGCCGATCGCGCACGGCTTTCTGACCTTGTCGCTGCTGCCGAAATTCTTCGAATCGACCATCGAGGTCACCGAATCGGCGATGGGCGTCAACTACGGGCTCAACAAGGTGCGCTTCATCGCGCCCGTGCCCGTGGGCAGCCGGCTGCGCGCGCACATGAAGCTGCTGTCGGCCGAACCGATCGACAACAACGGCTACCAGATGGCCTGGGAGATCACGGTGGAGCGCGAAGGCGCTGCCAAGCCGGTGTGCATCGCCGAATCGTTGTCGCGGCGCTATTGAGGCGGCGGACGGCCGTTTCAGGGCCGTTTTCGGCATCGAAATGACGGCTTCCCGGCGCCGGACGGCCACGGGAAGCTATTGAAACTGTAGCGTTTTCGGGCCGGCCGCAGACGACGATTCACAAGCCTGGCACGCACCTAGGCAAACCCGTTCTGCCGCCAGGCCTCGAACACCGTCACCGCCACCGCATTGGACAGGTTCAGGCTGCGCTGGCCAGCGCGCATCGGCAGTCGCAGCTGCTGCGGCGGCGCAAACGTCTCGCGCAATGCAGGCGCCAGTCCCCGGGTCTCGGCGCCGAACACCAGCCAATCCCCCGCCCGGAAGGCGACCTCGTGCACCAGACGGGTGCCGCGCGTGGTCAGGGCGAAGCAGCGAGAAGGGTCGGGCCGTTCGGCGGCCAGAAACGCGGCCCAGTCGGCGTGCCGCCGCAGCGTGGCGTACTCGTGGTAGTCCAGCCCCGCGCGCCGCAGGTGCTTGTCGTCCATCGAAAAACCCAGCGGCTCGATCAGGTGCAGCGCGCATCCGGTGTTGGCCGCCAGGCGGATCACGTTGCCGGTGTTGGGCGGAATCTCGGGCTCGACGAGGACGATGTGGAACATGCGGGGATTGTCGTCGGTGTGCCGGCGGGCGCCGAACGAGCTTCAGGTGATCGGCGTCCTGGCAAAGACCAGCGCCGTGACGTGCGTGACCCCCGCCTGACGCAGTGCCGTGGCCGCGGCGTGCAGCGAGGCGCCGGTGGTCATGACGTCGTCGACCAGTACCACGCGCTGGTCCCGCAGTTCATGGGCGCGCATCGGATCCACCGCGAACGCGCCGCGAACGTTGCGCAACCGCTCGGCGCGCGTGAGTTCGCGTTGCGCGGGCGTGTGGCGGGTTCTCAGCAGCAGCGTGGCGTCGGTCTTGCGGGGCGCGAGGTGCCGGGCCAGCAGCAGCGCCTGGTTGTAGCCGCGCTCGGCCAGGCGCTCGCGCGCCAGCGGCATCGGCAGCACGCGGTCGGCCTGCTCCAGGGCCGGTTCCACCCAGGGGGCGCTGCGCATCACGGTGGCCAGTTCGGCGGCCCAGCCGGGCTGATTGCCGAACTTGAATCGGGTCACGCAATCCGACCACGGCCAGGCGTAATTCACCGCAGCGAGGCAGGCGTCCAGCGGGGGCGGTTCGCGCAGGCAGGCGCCGCAGCGTGTGACGCCCTCGGGCACGGGCAGGGCGCAGGTGGTGCATCGGGGCACCGGCTGTGCAAAGCGTGTCACGCAAGCGTTGCACACCACCCGCGACGGCCAGGCATGGCAGATGGCGCAGCGAGCCGGCACCTGCTGCGAAACCCTCTCGATCAGCGCGCGGAACATGGAGTCAATATACTGCGGCGCCGGCGCTGCGCAGCCTTTGTTCGCCCTGCATCCCGTACCGAATGACCCGCGATCTCCCCCCCACCATCGATCCCGTCGCCGCCGCGCGCTGGGCCTCGCTGGCGCTGGGTGCCGGGATGCACCCGATTGGGGCGGACGTGGCATCGCCCTGGCTGCATGAAGAGGTGGCGCGGCGCATGGAAGAGCGCCTGGGCTGGATCAAGCTGCAACCGCAACAATGGGCGCACTGGGAGGCGGTGCGCGGCGGCCTTCAGGCGCACGGCCTGTTGACGCGTCGCTACCCGAAGGCCGTGTGCTTCGTGGTCGAGGACAGCGCGGCGCGCGCGAAGTTCGCGACCGAGGCGCTGGCCAAACCCTGGTGGAGCCCGGCGCGCTGGACGGCGGCCCCGGTGCAGGTCGGCCTGCCGCCCGATGGCGGGGTGCAGATGCTGTGGTCCAACATGCTGCTGCACCAGGTGGCCGATCCGCAGGCGCTGATATCGCGCTGGCACCGGGCGCTGGCGGTGGACGGCTTTCTGATGTTTTCCTGCTTCGGGCCCGACACGCTGCGCGAACTGCGCGAGCTGTATCGCGCGCTGGGCTGGCCCGAGCCGGCGCATGCGTTCACCGACATGCACGACTGGGGCGACATGCTGGTGCAGGCCGGCTTCGCGGAGCCGGTGATGGACATGGAGCGCATCACGCTGACCTTTACCACGCCGCAACGGCTGTTGCTGGAGCTGCGCGAGCTCGGGCGCAACCTGCACCCGGGCCGGTTCGCGGGGCTTCGTGGCCGGGACTGGCTGGCGCAACTGCACGAGGCCCTTGCCCGAAGGTTGCCGGGGGCCGAGACGGGCGGGCCGTTGAGGTTGAGTTTCGAAGTCAACTATGGCCATGCTTTCAGGCCGGCAACGCGGGCGCGGGTTCAGGCCGAGAGCCAGATCAGTCTCGAAGAAATGCGAAGGACGTTGCGCAAGCGCAAATAGAATCAGTCGTTTCTTTGAGAAATATCAAAGACACATTCGGACACGGCTAGAATTCGCGGCTGGTGAAATCGTCCCCGGCAGACTCTCTCAGGAGGGTTTTCTTCAGTGTCTTGACGAATGTCAAATCCAACGTTCCGTTTTGGCAGGGTCACCGGTCAGAGCATCGACTGGCGACTCAAGCGCAACTGCTCGGTCACGCCGGCCCAGCTGGGCTGGTCCTTTCTGGCCTTGTGCGTGGTTTCGCTGGCCATTGGCACCTGGTTCTGGGCGATGGGTGCGCGCTTCGTGCTGGGGTTTGCGTGGATTGAGCTGATGGCGGTGGGTCTGGCATTCTTTGTCTATGCCCGGCACGCGGGGGATGGCGAGACGATATCGCTCCAGGGCGGTCGTCTGGTGGTGGAGACGGACCTGGCGGGCCGGCACCAGCGTGCCGAATTCCGCCGGGAGTGGGTACGGGTCGAGCCTCGCGCCGGTGACACCTCGCTGATCGAGGTGTCCGGGCAGGGTCGGTCGGTGAAGGTGGGGCGCTATGTGCGTCCCGAGTTGCGCCAGGCGCTGGCGCACGAGATTCGAAAGGCGTTGCGCCAAGCGTGATGCCGGGGTGGCGGCGCCGAAGGTGCCGCGGTGGTGGGTGGGTCTATCAGAGGCAAGAGAAGACGATGAAGAACATGAGCAACAAGCTGGCGTCCAACCTGTGTCGTGCAGGGGCATGGGCCAGCGTCTGGTTCGCCACGGCGGCGCACGCGGTGAACGACCTGCCCGGTGGCCCCTCGGTCAGGCAGCTCAACCTGCCCGAGCCCGCAACCAAGATCGCCGCCGCGCAGAACTCGCTGCACTGGATGATGCTGATCCTGTGCACCGTGATCTTCATCGCCGTGTTCTCGGTGATGTTCTATTCGATCTGGAAGCACCGCAAGTCCAAGGGGCACAAGGCCGCCAACTTCCACGAGTCCGTCACGGTTGAAGTGGTCTGGACGGTCATCCCCTTCATCATCGTGATCCTGATGGCCTTGCCGGCAACCAAGCTGGTCGTGGCGCAAAAGGACACCTCGAACTCCGACCTCACCATCAAGGTCACTGGTTACCAGTGGAAGTGGGGATACGACTACATCAAGGGCGAAGGCGAGGGCATCGGATTCATTTCGACGCTCGATCCCGCCCAGCGTGTCATGTCCAACGCGGGCAAGCCGCAGGGTGACGACTACCTGTTCAAGGTGGACAACCCGCTCGTGGTGCCGGTCGGCAAGAAGATCCGCATTATCACCACCGCCGAGGATGTCATCCACGCCTTCGCGGTGCCGCAGTTCGGTATCAAGCAGGACGCGATCCCCGGTTTCGTGCGCGACACCTGGTTCCGCGCCGAACGCACCGGCGACTTTTATGGCCAATGCCAGGAGCTGTGCGGCAAGGAGCACGCCTACATGCCGATCCACGTGAAGGTGCTGTCCGCCCAGGACTACAGCGCGTGGGTCGATGGCGAGAAGAAGAAGATGGCCGCGAAAGCCGACGATCCCAGCAAGGTCTGGACCCAGGCCGACCTGATGGCCCGTGGCGAAAAGGTCTACGCCGCCAACTGCGTGGCCTGCCATCAGGCCAGTGGCAAGGGCGCCGGTGCCATCAAGCCGCTGGACGGGGCCGCCGTCGCGCTGGACGCGGACAAGATGAAGATGATCAACGTGCTGCTCAACGGTCAGAACAACGGCACGATGCCGTCGTGGAAGCAACTGTCCGACACCGAGATCGCGGCCGTGATCACGTTTGCCAAGAACAATTGGTCGAACAAAACCGGGCAGGTGGTGCAGCCGGCCGACGTCAAGACCGCGCGCAAATAAGCCGCAGCCGGAAACGAATTCAGAAGGAAACCGACATGAGCGCAGTTCTCGACCACCACGGCCACGGCGATCACGCCCACGACGACCATCACCATGCGCCCACCGGCTGGCGCCGCTGGGTGTTCGCGACCAATCACAAGGACATCGGTACCCTGTACCTGCTGTTCGCGTTCACGATGCTCATGATCGGCGGCGTGCTGGCCTTGCTGATCCGTGCCGAGCTGTTCCAGCCGGGCCTGCAGGTGGTGAACCCCGAGCTGTTCAACCAGCTGACCACCATGCACGGACTGATCATGGTGTTCGGCGCGATCATGCCGGCCTTCGTGGGCTTCGCGAACTGGATGATCCCGCTGCAGATCGGCGCCTCCGACATGGCGTTCGCGCGCATGAACAACTTCAGCTTCTGGCTGATGATCCCGGCGGGGCTGATGCTCGCGGGCTCCTTCTTCATGCCCGGTGGCGCACCCGCCGCCGGCTGGACGCTCTACGCACCGCTGACGCTGCAGATGGGCCCGTCGATGGACGCCGGCATCTTCGCGATGCACATCCTGGGCGCCTCGTCCATCATGGGCTCGATCAACATCATCGTGACCATCCTGAACATGCGCGCGCCGGGCATGACGCTGATGAAGATGCCCATGTTCGCCTGGACCTGGCTCATCACCGCCTACCTGCTGATCGCGGTCATGCCGGTGCTGGCCGGCGCCATCACCATGACGCTGACCGACCGCCATTTCGGCACCTCCTTCTTCAACCCCGCCGGCGGCGGCGACCCGGTGATGTACCAGCACATCTTCTGGTTCTTTGGCCACCCCGAGGTTTACATCATGATCCTGCCGGCCTTCGGCATCATCAGCCAGGTGGTGCCGGCATTCGCCCGCAAGAAGCTGTTCGGCTACGCCTCGATGGTGTACGCCACCTCGTCCATCGCCATCCTGTCGTTCATCGTCTGGGCGCACCACATGTTCACCACCGGCATGCCGGTGACCGGTCAGCTGTTTTTCATGTACGCCACGATGCTGATCGCCGTGCCGACGGCCGTGAAGATCTTCAACTGGATCGCGACCATGTGGCGCGGATCCATGACCTTCGAAACGCCGATGCTGTTCGCCGTCGGCTTCATCTTCGTGTTCACGATGGGCGGCTTCACCGGCCTGATCCCCGCGGTGGCGCCGATCGACATCCAGTTGCAGGACACCTACTACATCGTCGCCCACTTCCACTACGTGCTGGTGGCCGGCTCGCTGTTCTCGATGTTCGCCGGCTTCTACTACTGGGCCCCCAAGTGGACTGGCGTGATGTACAACGAGTCCCGCGGCAAGATCCATTTCTGGTGGTCGCTGATCTCGTTCAACGTCACCTTCTTCCCGATGCACTTCCTGGGCCTGGCAGGCATGCCGCGCCGCTACGCCGACTACCCGATGCAGTTCGCCGACTTCAATGCAGTCGCGTCCGTGGGTGGTTTCTTTTTCGGATTTGCACAGGTCTACTTCTTCTTTGCCATTGTGCTGCCCATGATGCGCGGTCAAGGCGCGAAGGCGTCGCAGCGTCCCTGGGATGGCGCCGAAGGCCTGGAGTGGGAAGTGCCCTCGCCGGCGCCGTTCCACACCTTCGAAAACCCACCCAAACTGGATGCCACGGCCACCAAGGTGATCGGCTGAGCACTGCCGGAAAGCACATGCCGATGACGCCCGAACAACGCAAGGCCAACACCCGACTGGGGCTGATTCTGGCCACGGTCGCCGCCACGTTCTTCGTGGGCTTTTTTGTGCGCATCGTGGTGCTGGGCGGCTGATCGGGCCACGTCATGGGCATTCGCGCTGAAAACCTTCGCATGGTGGGCAAGCTGGTCGTGATCACGGTCGGCATGTTCGCGTTCGGCTACGCGCTGATCCCGATCTACCAGCACATCTGCGAGGCCACCGGCATCAACATCCTGTCGCTGTCCGAGCGACAGGTGCCGGGCGGGGGGACGGCCGGCAAGGCGGTGAAGGTGCCGAGCAATTCGCAGGTCGACCGCTCGCGCACCATCACGGTCGAATTCGACGCCAATGCGCGCGGTCCCTGGGACTTCAAGCCGGCGCAACGTTACGTGCAGGCGCACCCGGGCGAGCTGGTCACGGTGATGTACGAGTTCCAGAACATGCAGAACCGCACCATGGCGGCGCAGGCGATTCCGAGCTACGCGCCGCACCAGGCGGCGGCGCATTTCAACAAGCTGGAGTGCTTCTGCTTCAACCAGTACACGCTGGCGCCGGGTGAAAAGAAGCAGTGGCCGGTCACATTCGTGATCGACCCGAAACTGTCGAAAGACGTCAACACCATCACGCTGTCGTACACCTTCTTTGAAGTGGGCGGCAAGACGCCGCGCGCGCCGTCCACGCCCACGGCGGCCGCCGTTGTGGACCGTTCGGCGGGAGCTGGAACATGAACCCGCAGGCTCCGCGTTCGACGGCGGAACCGGGCTCGCTGCTGCGCTCCGTGCGCGCGGTGGCGTGGTCGTTCCTGGGCATTCGACGCAAAGGCGGGCTGCAGGACGACATGGAGCGCATCAGCCCGTTTCACCTGATCGCCACCGGCGTCGGGGCCGCCATACTTTTTGTGCTGGGGCTGATGGCCCTGGTGAACTGGGTTGTCGCGCCCTGAGGCGGCGCACCCATCCATCCGACACACAGCAACGATCACAAGAGCAGGAGAAAGCATGAGTTCAACCACCCACGGCGGCACGCCCTACTACTTCGTTCCGGGTCCCTCTCGCCATCCGGCCATGGCGGCGTTCGGCCTGTTCTTCGTCATTCTCGGCGCCGGCCAGTGGGTCAATGGCGTCGAATGGGGCAAGTTTTCGCTGCTGTTCGGCCTGGTCTGGTGGCTGGCCGTGCTGTACCAGTGGTTCCGCGACGCGGCGATGGAGAGCGAAGGCGGGCTGTACGGCCACAAGATCGACCTCTCCTACCGCTGGAGCATGAGCTGGTTCATCTTCTCGGAGGTGATGTTCTTCGGTGCGTTCTTCACGGCGCTGTGGTGGGCGCGCGTGCACTCGGTGCCGGCGCTGGGTAGCCTGGCCAATTCGCTGCTGTGGCCTGATTTCCAGGCGGCATGGCCCAGTTCCGTGCCGGGGGCTACCGCCTCACCCGCCGGGATCGTCGAGCCGTTCCAGACCATGGGGCCGTTCTGGCTGCCCACCATCAACACCGCGCTGCTGCTGACGTCGGCGGTCACCGCCACGATCGCGCACCATGCCATCCAGCAGGGCAATCGGTCCCGAACCATCGGCTTCCTGTGGATCACCGTGATCCTGGGCACGGTCTTCCTGGGTGTGCAGGCCTACGAATACTGGCATGCGTACAACGACCTCAACCTCAAGCTGAGTTCGGGCATCTACGGCTCCACCTTCTTCATGTTGACCGGGTTCCACGGATTTCACGTGCTGGTCGGCATGCTGATGCTGTTGTTCATCACGCTGCGCCTCATGAAGGGGCATTTCAGCGCCGAGCGGCACTTCGGTTTCGAGGGTGCGGTCTGGTACTGGCACTTCGTGGACGTGGTTTGGCTCGGTCTGTATGTCCTGGTGTACTGGATGTAAGCTCGAACACGCCGCACAAAAAAAGCGCCGAAAGGCGCTTTTTTCATGGTGCTTGGACGCTCACCGCGCTGAAGGAATTCCGGTGGGATGGATGTAACCCAGCTTCCACGCCAGCAGGATGCAGACGAACAGCAGAATCGAGAACCCGACCCGCAACGCCAGCGCGCGCACCATCCCGCGCGATTTGGCCTGGGCGTCGGCGCCGCTCTCGTCGCGCCGCATCATGAAGAACAGGGCCGATCCGAGGCTGACCACGATCGCAATGAAGGCAAACACCACAAAATACGTCATGGCGGGGATTATCCGGTGAGCCGCGGCACAACGGGCTGGCGTTTCTGGCTGATCACGGCGGCCGCCGCCGTGGGTGTCGGCGTCACGGCCTCGTTGGGGCTGTGGCAGCTGTCGCGTGCCGCCGGCAAGGAACGCTTGCAAGCCCAGGTCGACGCGCAGCGCGCGTTGCCCGCCCTGAACGGTGCCGCGCTGGACAACGGCGCGCCGCTGCAGCGCCCGGTGGTTTTGCGCGGCAACTGGCTGGCCGAGCACACGGTGTTTCTGGACAACCGCCAGATGAACGGCAAGCCGGGCTTTTTTGTGCTGACCCCGCTCCAGCTGGACGGACGTTCCACCGTGGTGCTGGTGCAGCGCGGGTGGGCACCCCGCAACTTCGGCGACCGCGCCGCATTGCCGCCGGTGCAGACGCCGCCCGGCGTGGTGACGGTCGAAGGCAGAATCGCACCGGCACCGGCCCGGCTATTGGACTTTGACGGCGCATCCGATGGCGTCATCCGGCAGAATCTCGACCTGGCCCGGTATGCCGCCGAACTGCGACGTCCCCTGCTGGACGTCACGGTGCTGCAGACCGGAGACGCAAGCGATGGCCTGCTGCGTCAATGGGCCGAGCCGGCCAGCGGCGCTGGCAAGCACCACGGGTACGCGTTCCAATGGTTCGGCCTGGCCGCGCTGATCACGATTCTTTATGTCTGGTTCCAAATTGTCCGACGCTTCTTCCCCACCAACCGCCGCACAGGATGAGCCCTTGCCGCTGACGGTGTACGCCTTGCCCCAGCCCGGGCAGGCGATGCGGGACGACGCGGCGCGCCGCGTCTGGACGGGGCGCTGGAAGATGATCATCATCGGGCTGGTCTGCGCGGCGCCGGTGCTGGCCTCGTATTTCACCTACTACGTGATCCGGCCCGAGGGCCGCCGCAACCATGGCGTGCTGATCGAGCCGCAGCGCCCGTTGCCCGACATCGCCACCACGGCGCTGGACGGTCGCGCGGGCTCGCTGCGCGACCTGAAAGACCAGTGGCTGCTGGTCAGCGTGGCCGGCGGCGCCTGTGATGCCACGTGCCAGAACCATCTGTACCTTCAGCGCCAGTTGCGCGAGGGCCTGGGCAAGGAGAAGGACCGGTTGGACTGGGTCTGGCTGATTCCGGACGACGCGCCGGTGCCCGAGGCGATGCGGCCCGCGCTGGCGCAAGCCACCGTGCTGCGCGTGCCGGCCCCGGCGCTGGCGTCATGGCTGGCGCCTGAGCCAGGGCGTGCCCTGAGCGATCACCTGTACCTGGTGGACCCGCTCGGCAACTGGATGATGCGTTTCCCCGCCGGACTGGACATGGCCGGTGCCGCCAAGGCCAAACGCGACATCGAGCGCATGCTGCGCGCCGCCAATGCCTGGGACAAGCCCGGGCGCTCCGCCCAACCCGCTGCCGGACCGACGCGCCCGTGAACGCCCAGGTCCTGTACGACTTCACACCGCTGGCGCGCCTGATGGCCATGGGCGTGGTGATCGCGCTCGGGCCGCTGGCCTGGATCTGGATGCGCCACCGGGGCGCCGACCCGGGCCGGCGCCTGCGCGCCCTGACCCTGTTGACGCTGTTCCTGACCTTCGACTTGGTCCTGTTCGGCGCGTTCACCCGGCTCACCGACTCCGGACTGGGCTGCCCCGACTGGCCGGGCTGCTATGGGAAGGCCAGCCCGCTGGGAGCACATGCCGACATCGCTGAGGCCCAGAGCGCCATGCCCACCGGCCCAGTCACGCACGGCAAAGCCTGGATTGAGATGATTCACCGGTATCTGGCCACGGGCGTTGGTGTGCTGATCCTCACCCTGGCCATTGCCAGTTGGGTGCAGTGGCGCCGGGGCGGGACGAACTTGGGCGTCAGCCCCTGGTGGCCCACGTTCACACTGCTCTGGGTGTGCGCGCAAGGCGCGTTCGGTGCGTTGACGGTCACGATGAAGCTGTTCCCGGCGATCGTCACGTTGCACCTGCTGGGCGGCCTGGGTTTGCTGGCCTTGCTGTGCGTGCAAGCGGTGCGACAGCGCCAGGCGGAAGCTGGCGCTGCCGGTGCCGAAACGCTGTCGCCCGCATTGCACCGGGGCCTGTGGGTGACGGCCGCGCTGGTGGTGTTCCAGGTGGCGCTGGGAGGCTGGGTGAGCACCAACTACGCGGTGCTGGCGTGCAGCGAATTCCCCCGGTGCCAAGGGGCCTGGTGGCCTCAGATGAATTTCAGCCAGGGGTTCGAGCTCTGGCGCCCGCTGGGCCACACCGGTGGCGGCGCCCCGATCGACTTTGCCGCCTTGACCGCCATTCATTACACCCATCGGCTGGCGGCCTACGCCGTGCTGGCGGCGCTCGCGCTGCTTGCCTGGCGGCTCCTGCGCGCCGGGTGCCTGGTCGCGCAAGCGCGATGGCTGGCCGCGCTGGCGGTCTGGCAACTGGTCTCCGGCTTGTCCAACGTGGTGCTCGGATGGCCGCTGGTGGCGGCGCTGGCCCACACCGGTGGCGCCGCCGCGGTGGTCGTCGTGCTGGCCTGGGCGCTGGCTGCGAGCCGCTCGAGCGCCCAGGGCGCGATCGTCAACGGGGTTCCCGCAATGAGCGCAGCGCCGGACCGCTCCAAGCAAGCTCGCACCGCAATGCGAAGCATGGAGGTTGCCCCGTGAGTGCGTCCGCGCCCCCCGTTAACCGTCCTTCCCTCGTCCGCCAGTTCAACGCGCTGACCAAGCCGCGCGTGATCCAGCTGATCGTCTTCTGCGCGCTGATCGGGATGGTGCTGGCCGTGCCCGGTGTACCCGGCTGGACCGATGTGAAGCGCATGCTGCTGGCCAGCCTGGGCATCTGGCTGGTCGCGGGCGCCGCCGCCGCCTTCAACTGCCTGGTCGAGAAGAGCATCGACGCGCGCATGCGCCGCACCGCCTGGCGCCCCACCGCGCGCGGTGAGCTCAGCGACCGGCAGGCGCTGCTGTTTTCGGCGGCCCTGTGCGCCGCCGGATCGTTGATCCTGTACACCCTGGTCAACCCGCTCACCATGTGGCTGACCTTTGCCACCTTCGTCGGCTATGCGGTGATCTACACCGTGGTGCTGAAACCGCTGACGCCGCAGAACATCGTCATCGGCGGAGCCTCGGGCGCGATGCCGCCGGTGCTGGGCTGGGCGGCGTTGACCGGCGACGTCGGCCCTGAGGCGCTGATCCTGTTTCTCATCATCTTCCTGTGGACCCCGCCGCACTTCTGGGCGCTGGCCTTGTACCGGGTGGAGGACTACCGCAAGGCCGGCCTGCCGATGCTGCCGGTCACGCACGGCAACGAATTCACGCGCCTGCAGATCCTGCTGTACACACTGGTGCTGTTCGCGGCCTGCCTGATGCCCTTCATCTACGGCATGAGCTCCTGGCTGTACCTGGGGGCGGCCGTGGGCTTGAGCGGTGGCTTCATCGCCTATGGGTTCGCGCTGTGGCGTCGCTACTCGGACGCCCTGGCGCGCAAGACCTTTCGTTTTTCACTGATCCACCTCAGCGGGCTGTTCGCCGCGCTGCTGCTCGACCATTACCTGTTTCCGATGCCATGAACAAGCGTAACGCTATCAAGACAATAGCTGCCAGTGGCCTGTTGGTGCTGGGATCTTGGCTTTTTGGTGGCTGTACCGAGTCAAAGCCCCAGTTTCGCGGCGTCGACATCACCGGCGCCGACTATGCCCGGGACCTGCGCCTGACCGACCACAATGGCCAGGTGCGCAGCCTGCAGGACTTCAAGGGCAAGGCAGTCATCGTCTTTTTCGGCTACACCCAATGCCCCGATGTCTGCCCCACCGCCCTGGCCGAGCTGGCCGAGGTCAAGAAGCTGCTGGGCACCGACGGCGACAAGCTGCAAGGCATTTTTGTGACCGTCGACCCCGCGCGTGACACGGCCGAGGTTCTCAAGGCCTACATGGGCAACTTCGACCCGAGCTTCCTGGCGCTGATCCCCACGCCCGAGCAGCTTGCGACCGTCGCCAAGGACTTCAAGGTCTATTACAAGCGGGTCGAAGGCAAGACGCCGACCAGCTACACCATGGACCACTCGGCGGGCAGCTACCTGTACGACCCGCAAGGGCGTCTGCGCGTGTACAACCGCTATGGCAGCGGCGCGCCGGCGCTGGCCGCCGACGTGAAACAGTTGCTCAAAGGCAGTTGAAGCGCCCACGCGGGCCGCTCGGGTGCCGCAGAGCCTGATTTTCTTGGTCCGATTGGCCTTGCCCCAGCGTCCAAAGGCCACCAGGCGCTATGAAAAAGGAAGTGATTGGTCCAGCGTGACCGAAAAAAAAGCCCGGGCGAACCGGGCTTTTCGGGCAGGGCAGGGCCGCAGGCTCAGGCGTAGGCCGCCAGCGCGGTCTTCATCTTCTTCATCGCCGCCGCCTCGATCTGGCGAATGCGCTCGGCACTGACGCCGTACTCGGCGGCCAGGTCGTGCAGCGTCAGGCCACCCGAGCCGTCGTCGTTGACCTTGAGCCAGCGCTCTTCCACGATCCGGCGGCTGCGTGCATCCAGCGTGTCCAGCGCGGCGGCAATGCCATCAGTGGCCATCACGTCGCGCTGGTGCGCCTCGATCATCGCGGTCGGCTCGTGGCGCGAATCGGCCAGGTAGGCAATCGGGCCGAAAGCCTGCTCGCCGTCGTCGGACGGGCTCGGGTCCAGCAGCACGTCGCCGCCGGCCATGCGGGTTTCCATCTCCAGCACGTCCTCGCGCTTCACATTGAGTTCGCGCGCGACGATGTCGATCTCGCCCTCGCTCAACGTGTCGCGGTGCGTGACGTCGTCCAAGGCGGCATCGGCCTTGAAGCCCTGCTTCATCGAGCGCAGGTTGAAGAACAGCTTGCGCTGCGCCTTGGTGGTCGCCACCTTGACCATGCGCCAGTTCTTCAGGATGTATTCATGGATCTCGGCCTTGATCCAGTGCAGCGCGTAGCTCACCAGACGCACGCCCTGGTCGGGGTCGAAACGTTTCACCGCCTTCATCAGGCCGATGTTGCCCTCCTGGATCAGGTCGCCGTGCGGCAGCCCGTAGCCCAGGTACTTGCGCGAAACCGACACCACCAGCCGCAGGTGCGACAGCACCAGCTTGCCGGCGGCTTCCAGATCGTTGTCCTTCTGCAACTTGCGCGCCAGGGACTGTTCCTCGTCCAGCGTGAGCATCGGCAGGCGGTTCACCGCCGAGATATAGGCGTCCAGATTGCCCAGCGCAGGCAGCGTCAGCGACGTGTTTGCCCACGGATTGCTCAGGGCCAAGGCGTTCGAAGTCGATCCCGTGTGAAGGTTCATGCCAGAAAGTCCTTTCATCCAAGCTCTATGTTAGCACTCTATTGGATTGAGTGCTAATCGAAAGGTTCCGGGGGCTTGTATGTCTGGCTGTTCTCGCGTGCCGACTGACGCTCACAAAAAATGCGCCGAAAGCTGGAAGACTCTATAAAATGCCCAGAGATTGTTCAACAAATCGGGTTTCATCATGAAAAGAGTTGCCGTTGCTTTGCTTGCGGCCGTGTCTGCCTTGTCGGTCTGGTCGCAACAGCCAAAGCAAGAGCCCAAGATTGTCGGCAAATCCGTCAACGTCACTGGTCTTGTGTCGGTCGTCAACGGGCTTCAGATGACGACGGTCGCAGAGAACATGCCGTTGATCGTTGACACGCAGATCCTCACCTCCTCCACTGGCGGTGTCACCTTGGAATTTGACAACGGTTGCGATGTGACACTCAAGGAAAATGAGTCGATCAAGGTCAGCGATGCCAGGGAATGCACGGTGTTGTGGGCTTTGGTGAAGCCGGTTGGCTCCCCGTTGGGTGTCGTCGCGGCTGGGGCGGGTGGCACCATGGTTCCCGCATTTTTCCTCGTCGCGGGGGGGGCTGCTGCTGCGGCGGCTGCCATCGTGAACAACAGAGACAAAACAAAAGCCAGCGGCAGCTGATGCGAAACGCCGATCTCGGCCATTCGACAACGGGGCTCGCGAGCCCCGTTGTTGTTGGTTTCGGCTTCCTGCTGCTGGGCCTGGCGCCTGTCATTCGAGGCGGCAATCGTCACGTGGCGTTGGTGCTGCTTGAATGGGTGAGCCTGCTTGTACTGCTCGCGCTGACAATCCAGGCGCTGTCAGCGAATCCCACCGGTTCTCCCGCCCACCGCTTGGAGCGGCGACGAGCGGCGGGTGTTTGGCTGCTTGCACTTGCGCCGTTCTGGGTCGCCCTGTTTCAACTCTTTCCGCTACCGAGCGGATGGTGGAAAGCTTTGCCGGGGCATGTTCCTTATGCCGAGGGACTGGCCGTTGCCCGAGTCTCCGGTGCCGGGTATTTCCCGATGAGCCTCACGCCGGACTTCACGCTGCTGTCTGTGCTTGCCGGCTTGCCTCTGAGCGCAGCCCTGCTGGTGGCGTACCACGCTTCGGCCCGCCACCTTGGCCTCTTGGTCCAAGGTCTGATCGTTTTCGCAGTGGTGCAGGCCGTGCTGGGCTTGCTGCAGATGGGACCCTTTCCCGCCCTGACGTTCGGATCAGAGCGAGGTGGGCGGGCCATCGGCACCTTTGCGAACCGAAATCACTTCGCCAGTTACATCACCATGACCGTTCCGCTTGCCGTTTGGATGCTGAGTCAAGCCATGGCACCGGTGCGGCGCACCACGTCAAGTCAGGGTGTCCGCGCCAAGGGTGCGCTTTGGGGCGTGGCGTTGTTTCTGCTTCTTTCGGGTGTTCTGGTTTCTGCCTCGCGTGGCGGCGCCGTGACATGTCTGGTCGTCACAGTGTTGGCTGCGATGCTGCTGCGCCACCGTGCTGCCCAGGGGTCTTTTCGCCACCACTGGAGTCTGGCTGGCGTGGCCACCTTGTTGGCGCTTGTGGCCCTGGCGGCAGGCGTGGACGCGCTGTTGGCACGTTTCGAAGGCGAAGGCGACTACCTCGACAGTGAGCGCTGGCTATATGTCATCGGCACATGGCATGCAGCGCGAGAGTTTTGGCCGTTCGGGTCGGGGTTGGGTTCTTTCGCCTCGGTGTTCCCCGCGTTTCAACCGCTCGGGGTGCACGGTTTCGTGGAACATGCGCACAACGACTACGTGCAGTTGCTCATGGAGGGTGGCTTGTTGGTGGTTGTGCTTTCACTGGTGGCTCTGGCCCTGATCTTCCGGCAAGTCGCCGCATTGGTACGCCAGGACCGCCGATCAGGGCTCGATCCGCAGGCGCTGCTTCAGGTCGCCTGTGGTCTGGGTTTGCTGGCGGTCCTGATGCATTCCTGGGTCGAATTCAACCTGCGGATACCGGCCAACGCCATCCTGGCCGCGTTTCTGTTGGGGGCCTTTCTGCGACCGCTAGCCGAACCTGCTTCCTGGCGGCGGGGGGGCATGGATGCAAGCTGACTGGTCGGAGGTGCCTGCGAATGGCTGGTACCTCGCCTACACCAAGCTCAGAAACGAGCACATCGCCTGCGACCAGTTGGCGCGTCAAGGCTACGCCGTCTATGTGCCGCAGTACAAGGCGCTCAAGCGAACGCCTCAAGGGATGGTGGGGCACCACAGCCCGTTGTTTCCTCGCTACGTGTTCTTCAGGCCGGGACATCCGGCGCAATCCATCGCGCCCGTGCGCTCCACGGTCGGTGTCAGCCACATCGTCCGATTTGGCATCACGCCGGCGACGGTCAGCGACGAACTGGTGAGCGCCCTGCGGGTGTTCGAGCAGCAGCGCGAGGCGGCCAGTCTGGTCGACCTCTCCGTGCTCCGGGCGGGCCATCGCGTCGCGGTCTGTTCCGGACCACTCATCGGGCTTGAGGGACTTGTCAGTGCCAAGGCGGGCACACGCGTGACGGTTCTGCTGGAA
The DNA here is from genome assembly GCA_046348065.1 of Burkholderiaceae bacterium. GTDB lineage: Bacteria > Pseudomonadota > Gammaproteobacteria > Burkholderiales > Burkholderiaceae_C > Skiveiella. The sequence goes on along the minus strand of JAXMFA010000004.1, from coordinate 9,858 downwards.
GTGCTGGGCCGGCAGACCCGGGTCAGTCTGCCAGAACATCAACTCAAGCCAGTGGCCAACTGAACCTGCTTCGGCTGTCGGGCGCGGGACGTTCAGGCTGCGGGTCTATCTGACTCGCGCCCGCTGGAGGCGGGTCCGACTGCAGGTTCGGGCTGCATCACCACCTCCAGCGGAATCGTCGCTTCCACGGTCGTCCCGACCCCCGGCTGGCTGGCAATATGTGCAGAGCCGCCCACCGACAATGCTCTTTCCCGCAGGCCGGTCAGGCCGAAGGTATGCCACCCCGGCGCGACGAAGCCCCGGCCGTTGTCCTGAACCCGCACCCGCAACTGCCCTCCTGCCACTTCCAGACTGACTTTGATGTGGGTGGCCCTGGCGTGCCGGGCTGCATTGGTCAACGACTCCTGCAGGATCCGAAAAACCGCCGATGACCGGCGCTCGTCCAGCCTCAGAGGCTCGGGCAATCGATTGTCCAGTTCGCACGGAATTCGCAGCGCGTTCTCGAAATCCTGGAGCAAGGCTTCCACCGCGGCGACCAGTCCGACATCCATCGCAGCCGGGCGCAGCTGCCCGGCGAGGTTGCGAACCATGACGAACAGGTCGTCGATGTCGCCTTTCAGCTTGGTTACCTGCTGGTGCAGCGTCTGCGCGGCGTCTCCCTGAACCGCGCGCGGCAGCATGGCTACGTCCATCCGCAGCACCGTCAGGCGTTGACCCAGCTCATCATGAATTTCCTGAGAAATGTGTTTGCGTTCATCGTCCCGCTTCGCTTGTTCGTGCGCGGCCAGGTCTCGCAGGGCCATACGGGACTCGGTCAACTCGGCCTGGATGCGGCGCTGCGTTTCCACCTCTTCGCGAAGCTGGCGCGAATACCGGGCGCCCACCCAGAGCAGCAGGATGAGCGAGCCGATGCGCAGGAGGACACCAACGGCGCGCAGCATGTCAAAAAGCTCGGCTTGCGCGATGAGCGTGCTGTTCAAGGCTCCGACGGTGGTACGCAGGTCGATCTCATGCATGCCCGAGCTTCGAACGTAGTCTTCGTTCACCAGAGCCTGCCGTGCTTCGCGCCAGCGCCCTTGCTGCATCAGGGCCATCGCCTGCCGTTCGTACAAGAGAATCTCGCGATGGCGCTCCAGCAGTGCCGCGATTTCGCCGCTGAATTCCGGTTTGCGGTTCAGGCTCGCGACCGAGGTCATCGCTGTTTCGAGCTCGGCATTGACCGCCTCATAGCTCTTCAGCCGCAGGTAGTTCTGCTCCAGCACCGCAACCAACAGCATGGCCGACAGTTCCTGTTTGGCGCGCAAGGTTTCCTCAAGCGCAATCCGGATCCGCATGTCGCGCCCGCGCACCTCGCGATCCTGGAAATCCACGTAGATGCTGAGTCCGGTGGTCAGCAGTACGATGGCCACCACGGCGCGCAGACCGTCCCGGGCATTCAACACCCAGCGGGACGGCCTCGCAGATTCGGCCATCTCGGCGATCACTCGATCACGTTGTCGGCGATGCGCAGCATGTCCACCGGCAACACGATGCCCAGCGCCTTGGCGGCCTTCTGGTTCAGCACCAGGCCGAAGTGCTCGGCCAGGCTCCAGGGAATCTGGCCGGGATTGACGCCCCGCAGCACCAGCGCCGCTTTCTTGCCCGCCGCATAGCCCGCCAGAAAATAGTCGACCCCGAATGCGGCCAGCGCACCGCGCCGCACGCCGGAAACCACCCCGGTGAAGTTGGGAATGCGGTGCCGGTCACCGGCCTCCTGGATCGCAAGAATGTCCGCCGACACGGTGGCGTCGGAGATCACAAAGATCGCTTGTACCCTGGAAGCCAGGTCGATCGCGGCCTGCCGGACCTCGCCTGTGCTACCGACAGGCACTTCCACCAGCTGCAGGCCCAGCCGGGTTGCGGCCTCACGCAACTGCCGGGCCTGCAGCGTCGAACCGGCCTCGGTCGGGTTGTACAACGTGCCCCAGGTGCGGGCCTGCGGCACCAGCCGGGCGTAGGTCTCGAGTTGCAGCCCGATCGGCCAGCGGTCGCTCACCCCGGTCAACTGGGTTCCGGTCACCTGGCCGGGTTTGCTGCCCTCGGGCACGATGCCGGCGCCGACCGGATCGGACACCGCCGAAAACACCACCGGCACCCGCGCGCCCGCCTTCATCGCAGCCAGGGTTGGCGCCGTTCCCATGCTGTGGACCAGGTCCACCTTGTCCTCGATGAACTTCTGCACGATCGCCTGGGCCCGATGCGGATCGCCGCCGGTGGTCTGGATGTCGTAGCTCACGTTGACCCCGGCCTTGAAGCCGGCACCCGCAAGCGCGGCCTCGAAGCCCTGCTGGTTCACGTCCAGCACCGGCACCGGCGCCGGGCGGATGACCCCGATTCGCACCGTCCTGGTGCTCTGGGCGTGCGTGGGCAGCCGCAACAGCAGCAGGCCCAGGCCCAGGCCCATCGCGCGGCGGTTGATGGTTTCCTTTGAATCGGTCATGACGTCTTCTTTTTACCAACAGGTAGTGGTTGCTTCCCACCGCGCCAGACGCTCGAGTTGGCCAAAGGCTGGCGTGCTCCACTGAATCGTCTAAGCCCTGGACGGTATCGGTTTCGCTCGGGGCAGTCAGGTTTGCCTCATCTCTGATACGGACGGTTTCGTGACGGATTAAACACCGCCCGGTCTCGACTAGGAAAATTCCTACAATTGGCGTGGCATGATTCCATGCTGTGGCGCAGCATGTTGCGGTGCTCTCGTTTGTCACGCTCCTGTGGTGCCAGAACGCTGGCTTCACTGCGGTAGCCTGCGCATCTGCCTCAAAAGCTCCACCTGCGTACTGAAGTCATCATGACCAATCCTGCCGGCGCCCCGTTCCCGCACACCCAGACTGCGAGCGCGCCTGCCATCCGAGTCCTGATCGCCGACGATCATGCCATGGTGCGCGGCGGCCTGCGGCGCATCATCGAAAGCGAACCCGGTCTGCGCGTCTCCGGCCAGGCGGTGGACGGCAATTCCACGCTCGACCGGCTGTGCGACACCCCGTGCGACGTCCTGATCCTGGACATCACGATGCCCGCGCCCAACGGGCCGGAACTGATCCGCCAGATACGTGAGTGCTGGCCCGAACTGCCCATCCTGGTGCTCACCATGCACAACCAGCCTTCAGTGGCCCGCGCCGCCATGAAGGCTGGCGCCACCGGCTTCATCGCCAAAGACAACGACCCGGAGTTGTTGCTGAAGGCCCTGCGCGAGTTGGCGGCCGGGGGGCGTTACCTTGAACCCCGCCTGGCTGCCGCGCTTGAAACGGGTGAGCCGAGCCGGCCCTTGCCGGAGCTCACCCCGCGCGAAGTGGAGGTTCTGCAGCGCCTGGTGGCCGGGCAGTCCAATGCCGACATCGCCGCAGGACTGGCGCTCAGCGAAAAGACCGTGAGCACCCACAAAACCAATCTGATGGCGAAACTCCGTCTTGAATCGATGGCCGACCTGGTGCGCCTGGTCGACGAGCAGCAGCGGACCGGTGCGCGCTTCGGCCTGCAAGCGTCGCGTCGGTAGGTTCCGGCTCATGAACCTGTCAATCCCCATCCATTTCCTCTGGCCCTTGTGCATCGCCTTCGGCGCAGCCGCGGCTGTCGCCTGGCTGCTGGTTCACACGCGCGACCTGCACCTGCACCTCACCGGCGACCATCCCGAGAGCGGTCCCCAGAAGCTGCACGATGAACCCACGCCCCGCATTGGCGGCCTCTCCGTCATGGCGGGTCTGGTGGCCGGGCTGGTGGCACTGTACGTCCTCGCACCGCCGGCTCCGCTGGCCGCGCTGGATGCGCTGCAGCTTTTTCGGCTGGGCATCGGCTTCCTGCCGCTGTTCGCGCTGGGCCTGATCGAAGACGTCAGCAAGGCCGTCAGTGTGCGGCTGCGCATGGGGGTTTCGCTGGTGGCCGGTCTGCTGGCCTATTTCCTGGCCGGCGTGCGCATCGAGTCGCTCGGCTTGCCCGTCCTGGATGCCCTGATGCACAGCCTGCCGCTGGTGCCGCTGTCGCTCACCCTGGTCGCGGTGGCCGGCCTGGTGCACGCCATGAACATCGTGGACGGGCTCAACGGCCTGCTGGCCGGCATCACCCTTGTCATTCTCGGTGTGCTGGCAGGGGTGTCGGCCGCCTTCGGTGAAACCGGGCTCTTGCTGCTCGCGCTCACTGGCATGGCCGCGACGTTGGGATTCGCGGTGTTCAATTTTCCCCGCGGTCGCCTGTTCTGCGGCGATGCCGGCGCCTACCTCATCGGCTACCTGATCGCGGTCATCGTCATCCTGCTGGTGCTACGCCAGAAGACCATCAGCCCCTGGTTCGCGCTGGCCGTGGTGATCCACCCCGTCACCGAAACCTTGTATTCCGCCTGGCGACGCTGGCGCCAGGGCTTTTCGCCGACCCACCCCGACGCGCGCCACATGCACTCGCTCTGGGCGGCCAACCTGCGTCAGCGTGGCGACGAATCGGGCCTGCAAGTCTGGCTCGGCCCCAACGCCGGCGCCTCCTGGCGCACCCAGGCGGTGGCGAGCCTGCCGGTGCTGGCCGCCGCCACATGCCCCACCCAGACGCTGGCGCTGCAAGGCATCTGCCTGGCCTATGTGGGGCTGTTCGTGGTGGTCGTGCGCTTGCTGGAGCGCCCGGTTTACGGGGTGGAGGCCTCGCGTTTTCTCACGGACGAGCCGCGCTGATCCGGTTTCGCACCAAGTGCCTCTCCGCGGCGCCAGGCGGTCGATTTTTGGCAAATTCAGCGTCAACCCAGCGTCCATTGGACTCTGATTGCTATCAATTTTGAATTCAAGGTACAGCAATCCATTGCCCGGAATCTACGTGGCCGGCCATCGCGGCATGGTCGGATCCGCCATCGTTCGCCATCTGCTGGCCCACGGGCATGCCGCGGAAGACATCATCACCCGCACCCATGCCGAGCTCGACCTGACGGACCAGGCCGCCGTGCGCGCCTTCCTGGCGGCTGAAAAGCCCCAACAGGTCTACCTGGCCGCGGCCAAAGTCGGCGGCATCCATGCCAACAACACCTACCCGGCCCAATTCATCTACGACAACCTCATGATCGAGGCCAACCTCATCCATGAGTCCTTCCGCGCCGGCGTGCGCAAGCTGCTCTTCCTGGGCTCCAGCTGCATCTACCCCAAGCTCTCCGCGCAGCCCATGGGCGAGGACGCGATGCTCACCGGCAAGCTCGAGCCTACCAACGAACCCTATGCCATCGCCAAAATCGCCGGCATCAAACTCTGCGAAAGCTACAACCGCCAGTACGGCACCAGCCACGGCGTGGACTACCGCAGCGTCATGCCCACCAACCTGTATGGCCCCGGCGACAACTACCACCCCGAGAACAGCCATGTCGTGCCGGCGCTGATCCGCCGATTTCACGAAGCCAAGGTGTCGGGCGCACCCGCCGTCACCCTCTGGGGCACCGGCACGCCGCTGCGCGAATTCCTGCATGTGGACGACATGGCGGCCGCCAGCATCTTCGTCATGAACCTGCCCAAGGCCACCTACGACCAGCAGACCCGCCCCATGCAAAGCCACCTCAACGTGGGGTACGGCTCCGATATCTCGATCCGAGTGCTGGCCGAAACCATCGCCCGTGTGGTCGGCTACACGGGCGCTATCGCCACCAACCCGGCCCAGCCCGACGGCACACCCCGCAAACTCATGGACAGCCGCCGCCTCAAGGCACTGGGCTGGCGGCCCACCATCACGCTCGAGCAAGGCCTGGCCCAGGCCTATGCCGACTTCCTCAAGCACCACGCTGCTCCGGCGCACCCCGCATGAACGCAACCACCTCCCCCAAGGTCGCCCTCATCACCGGCATCACCGGCCAGGACGGCAGCTACCTGGCCGAATTCCTGCTCGAAAAAGGCTATATCGTGCACGGCATCAAGCGCCGCGCCAGCCTGCTCAACACGCAGCGCGTGGACCACATCTACCAGGACCCGCACGTCGAAAACGCCCGCTTCAAGCTGCACCACGGCGACCTCACCGACACCAGCAATCTGGTCCGCATCGTGCAGGAAACCCAGCCCGACGAGATCTACAACCTCGGCGCGCAAAGCCACGTGGCCGTGAGTTTCGAGGCGCCTGAATACACCGCCGACGTCGACGCCCTGGGCACCCTGCGCCTGCTGGAAGCCATCCGCATCCTCGGGCTTGAAAAGAAAACCCGCTTCTACCAGGCCAGTACCAGCGAGCTCTACGGCCTGGTGCGCGAAACCCCGCAGCGCGAGAGCACCCCCTTCTACCCGCGCAGCCCCTACGGCGTGGCCAAGCTCTACGCCTACTGGATCACCGTCAACTACCGCGAGGCCTATGGCCTGTACGCCTGCAACGGCATCCTGTTCAACCACGAAAGCCCGCGCCGCGGCGAAACCTTCGTCACCCGCAAGATCACGCGCGGCCTGGCCCACATCAGCCAGGGCCTGGAAGACTGCCTCTACATGGGCAACCTCGACGCCCTGCGCGACTGGGGCCACGCCAAGGACTACGTGCGCATGCAATGGCTCATGCTGCAGCAAACGCAGGCGCAAGACTTCGTCATTGCCACCGGCCAGCAATACAGCGTGCGCCAGTTCATCGAATGGACGGCCGCCGAGCTCGGCATGAATCTGGTGTGGCAAGGGCAGGGCACCGACGAAGTCGGCCTCTGGAACGGCCGCCCCGTCGTCCGGGTGGACCCGCGCTACTTCCGCCCCGCCGAGGTCGAATCGCTGCTGGGCGACGCCTCCCTGGCGCGCGAACGTCTCGGCTGGGTGCCCGAAATCACCGCGCAGCAGATGTGTCAGGAAATGGTCGCCAGCGACCTGGCGCAGGCCCGGCAGAGTGCCCTGCTGAAAAGGCATGGTTACCCCGTCAACGTCGGCGCGGAATGACCCTTGCCGCCCACGCGCCCCATGAACATCCTCCTCACCGGCTGCGCTGGCCCAGGCTACAGCGTGCTGCAGAAGATCATGAACGGCGTGCGACTGTTTGGCGATCCGTTGATTGATATCGTGATATCATCAACGCCTCATCCTGCTATCCCTCAAGTAGCTCCCCCATGGCACAGGTCATCGTTCGCAATATTGAAGACGAAGTCAAGGCAGGCCTGAAGCAGCGCGCCCTGCAGCATGGCTGGAGCATGGAAGAAGAAGTGCGCCAGATCCTGCGCCAGGCCGTCTGCCAGGCCGGGCAGCCGCTTTCGGGGCTGGGCTCCCGCATCGCGGCGCGCTTTGCCGGCACCGGCCTGACCGAGCCCCTGCCCGAGTTGCGCGGCGAGATGGCCCGGCCGATGGACCTGGGTGCATGATCATTCTGGACACCAACGTCCTGTCGGCGCTGATGCAACTTCAGCCAGATCCGCAAGTCGTGGCCTGGCTCGACCGCCAGGCGGCCGAATCCATCTGGCTCAGCACCATCACCGTTTTCGAAGCCCGCTATGGCTTGGCCCTGCTGGCGGATGGCCAGCGCAAGACCCTGTTGCAGGAGCGGCTTGACGGCCTGCTGCAGGACGACCTGCAAAACCGCGTGCTGCCCTTCGACGCCAGCGCTGCCGCCCAGGCCGCTACGCTGGCGGCTGAGCGCAAGCAGCGCGGCCGACCCGTGGACATGCGCGACACCTTCATCGCCGGCATTGCGCTGGCGCGACGCGCGTCGATCGCCACGCGCAACACCCGGCACTTCGACGACCTGACCGTCCCCTTGCTCAACCCATGGGCGCCCACTTGACCGCAGTCCGGCCTTTTGCCCTGGCCGCAAGGCTGACCGTGGCGGCCCGCAACCCCATGAACATCCTGCTCACCGGCGGCACTGGCTACATCGGCAGCCACACGGCCGTGGCGCTGGCCGAGGCCGGGCACCGGGTGGTGCTGTTCGACAACTTCTGCAACAGCGAGCCCGCTGTCGCGCGGCACCTGCACACGCTCACCGGGCAGGCCATGCCGCTGGTCGAAGGCGACGTGCGCGACACCGCCTTGCTCGCGCACACGCTGCAAGCGCACCGGATCGACGTCGTCATCCACTTCGCCGGCCTCAAGGCCGTGGGGGAATCGGTGGCGCAACCCCTGGCCTACTACGCCAACAACGTCCAGGGCAGCATCAGCCTGCTGCAGGCCATGCAGGCGGCGGCGGTCAACGCGCTGGTGTTCAGCTCCAGCGCCACGGTCTACGGAAACCCCCAATACCTGCCGCTGGACGAATCCCATCCCACCGCAGCCACCAACCCGTACGGGCGCAGCAAACTCCATATCGAAGAAATGCTGCAGGACCAGTGCCGGGCAGACCCCGCTTGGCGCGTGCTGAGCCTGCGCTATTTCAACCCGGTGGGCGCGCACTCATCCGGCCTCATCGGCGACAACCCCCGGGGTGTGCCCAACAACCTCATGCCCTACCTGTCGCGCGTGGCCGCTGGCGAGCTGCCCCATGTCAACGTCTTTGGCAGCGACTACCCCACGCCTGACGGCACCGGCGTGCGCGACTACATCCACGTGGCCGACCTGGCCGCCGGCCACCTCGCGGCCCTGGCCCATCTGACGCAGCACCCCGGCTTTGACGCCATCAACCTCGGCACCGGGCAAGGCTACAGCGTCTTGCAGATGATCGAAGCCGTTGCCGCCGCCAGTGGCCGCCCGGTGCCTCACCGCATCGTGCCGCGCCGCGCCGGCGACATTGCCGCCTGCTACGCCGCAGCCGACAAAGCGGCCCGCCTGCTCGGCTGGCGGGCCACGTGCACGCTGCAAGACATGTGCCGCGACACCTGGCACTGGCAAACCCGGGGTGCCAGGTGTGAAATACTGGGGTCTGTCCCCAATTTGCCGGCACGTAACCGCCAACAAAGCCCCCAAATTCCGTGACGCGCTGGATGGGAAGCATCTTTTTCCAAACGTTTGCGATGATCCACACCCCGCCCCGCGAGCCATCGCCGATTCAGCGCGCCACCGTCTTGCGCGCTTGGTTGCTGGGGCTCCTGGGCTCGCTTGTGTGCTTGTCTGCGGCGGCATCGGTGGCGGATGAACCAACCCGCATTTACAAATATATGCGCAACGGTGTTCCGGTTTTCAGCGATGTCGCCCCGGCCAGGGGCGCATACAGCATCTATCGACCCTCCTGTTTTGCGTGCGACCTCTATTCCACCGTCAACTGGAACGCAATCCCTTTGCAGTTGGACGCGTATCGCGAAGAAATCAACCGCGCTGCGCAGCTTTACCAGGTGGACACAGCCCTGGTGCGAGCCGTCATTCACGCCGAATCCGCCTTCAACCCGCGCGCGCGCTCGCCCAAAGGGGCTGCGGGACTCATGCAACTCATGCCTGGCACCGCACGGGATCTGGGGGTGGCCGATGCCCATGTGCCCTCCGAGAATATTCGCGGTGGCGTGCAGTACCTGGCCCAACTCATGGTGCAATTTCGCAATGATGTACGTCTGGCTACGGCCGCCTACAACGCAGGGCCCAACGCGGTGCGGAAACATGCCGGCGTTCCACCCTATGCGGAAACACAACTCTACGTCGAGCGTGTGGGGGTTTTGTACCAGCGCTACAAAGCGTCGTTGCGCACAAATGGCTAGGCAAGGCCTGCCCAACAACCTCATGCCTTACCTGCCGCGCCGGGCCGGACTGCGCGGCCTCCGTGCGCTGCCAGGGCCGGGGGGGGCGAAGAGCTGTTGGCCTCGTCGTCCAGCTTTGCTGATTGGATATACTTTACATCAATGTATATTTAACGGGCAAAACCATGCAAGTTTCAAAATGGGGTAACTCGCTGGCCATCAGGTTTCCCGCTGCGCTGGTGCAGGCGCTTGACCTGAAAGAGGGCGAAGAAATCGACATTCACCTGGCCGGTGCCAGAGTCTTCGAGGTCAGC
>JAXMFA010000003.1:0-363665 GCA_046348065.1 Burkholderiaceae bacterium | reverse complement strand
TCAACAGTTTGGATGAGGTTTTTTTTTCCTCCCGGTGCCGGAAGGACCTCTCCGTAACGGGGGCATTGCGGCGGCGGTTGACAGGCTTCTCAAAAAAAACCTGCCGCTAGAATCAATTTTTCGGCTCCGCCGGCCAGCCTCCGGCCAGCGCCACCGTTCCATCCGAAGCGTTTTCACCATGTACCAGCACATCCAGGTTCCCGCCGCAGGCCAGAAGATCACCGTCAACGCCGACTTCTCGCTCAACGTGCCCGATGAGCCCATCATCCCCTTCATCGAAGGCGACGGCACCGGCCTGGACATCACCCCGGTGATGATCAAGGTGGTGGACGCCGCAGTGGCCAAGGCCTATGGCGGCAAACGCCGCATCCACTGGATGGAGGTCTATGCCGGCGAAAAATCCACCCAGGTCTACGGCCCCGACGTCTGGCTGCCCGACGAAACCCTGGCCGCGCTGCGCGACTACGTGGTGTCGATCAAGGGCCCGCTGACCACGCCCGTGGGCGGCGGCATCCGCTCCCTCAACGTGGCGCTGCGCCAGGAGCTCGACCTGTACGTCTGCTTGCGGCCGGTGCGGTATTTCGAGGGCGTGCCCTCGCCGCTGAAAGAGCCCGAAAAGACCGACATGGTCATCTTCCGCGAGAACTCCGAAGACATCTACGCCGGCATCGAGTACGAAGCCGAGTCCGACAAGGCGAAAAAGCTCATTCGCTTCCTGACCGAGGAGATGGGCGTGACCAAGATCCGCTTCCCGGCCACCTCGGGCATCGGCGTCAAGCCGGTCTCGCGCGAGGGCACCGAACGCCTGGTGCGCAAGGCGATCCAGTACGCCATCGACCACGGCAAGCCCAGCGTGACCATCGTGCACAAGGGCAACATCATGAAATACACCGAAGGCGCCTTCCGCGACTGGGCCTACGCGCTGGCGCAAAAGGAATTCGGTGCCGAGCCGATCGACGGCGGCCCGTGGTGCCGCCTGCGCAACCCACGCACGGGCAAGCCGATCGTCATCAAGGACTCGATCGCCGACGCCTTCCTGCAGCAGATCCTGCTGCGGCCCGCCGAATACAGCGTGATCGCCACGCTCAACCTCAACGGCGACTACATCTCCGACGCGCTGGCCGCGCAGGTGGGCGGCATCGGCATCGCGCCGGGAGCCAACCTGTCGGACTCGGTGGCCTGCTTCGAGGCCACGCACGGCACGGCGCCCAAGTACGCGGGCAAGGACTACGTCAATCCAGGCTCCGAAATCCTCTCGGCCGAGATGATGCTGCGCCACATGGGCTGGCGCGAAGCCGCCGATCTGATCATCAGCGCGATGGAAAAGGCGATTGCAAGCAAGCGCGTCACCTACGATTTCGCCCGCCTCATGGACAGCGCCACCCAGGTCAGCTGCTCGGGCTTCGGCGAGGTGATGATCGAGCACATGTAAGGTGCTGGCAGCCGGGCCGCCGCACCCCTCTGGGTGGCGCCGGCCCCTGGCTTTCGAGGCCCGGTGTTCCGGGCCTTGTGCGTTTCGGGCCCCGAAACCAGCTTGGGCGCCGGCGCGGCCAGCGCCGTCAAGCCCCCGGGCCGCGGTCGGTGCGCGCGGCTCTATAGAATGGTTTTCATGGCGACGAAAAAACCAGTTCTTCCAACCGCGCCGACCACGCCTGTGCGCGAGGCGGACGGTGGCGGCTCGGTCGTGATGGAGCGGCGCACCCAGCGGGTCAAGCCGCCCAAGATGTACCAGGTGGTGATGCTCAACGACGACTTCACCCCGATGGAATTCGTGGTGCTCGTGATCCAGGAATACTTCGGCAAGGACCGCGAAACCGCCACCCAGATCATGCTCAAGATCCACCTCGACGGCAAAGGCGTCTGCGGCGTTTATTCAAGGGACGTGGCCGCCACCAAGGTCGACCAGGTGCTCGAAGCGGCCAAACAGCACGGCCACCCGCTGCAATGCGTCAGCGAGCCGGTTGAATAAACGGAATCAATCCCGATCTTCAGGGTCATAACTTTTTTTCAGCAAGGCACAAAGGAAATCCCATGATTGCCCAGGAATTGGAAGTCAGCTTGCACATGGCCTTCGTGGAGGCCCGGCAGCAGCGCCACGAGTTCATCACCGTGGAGCACCTGCTGCTCGCCTTGCTCGACAACCCCAGCGCCGCCGAGGTGCTGCGGGCCTGCTCGGCCAACATCGACGACCTGCGGAAGTCGCTCACCACCTTCATCAAGGACAACACGCCCCAGGTGGCCGGCACCGATGACGTGGACACCCAGCCCACGCTGGGTTTCCAGCGCGTCATCCAGCGCGCCATCATGCACGTGCAGTCCACCGGCAACGGCAAGAAGGAAGTCACCGGCGCCAACGTGCTGGTGGCCATCTTCGGCGAGAAGGACTCGCACGCCGTCTACTACCTGCACCAGCAGGGCGTGACGCGCCTGGACGTGGTCAACTTCATCGCCCACGGCATCAAGAAGAGCGATCCGCCCGAGGCGCCCAAGGGTGCCGAGTCCGCGCCGTCCGGCGAGGGCGAGGAGGGCGGCGGCGAGAAAAACGAGAAAGCCTCGCCGCTGGAGCAGTTCACCCAGAACCTCAACCAGATGGCCAAGGACGGCAAGATCGACCCGCTGATCGGCCGCGACTACGAGGTCGAGCGCGTGATCCAGATCCTGTGCCGCCGCCGCAAGAACAACCCGCTGCTGGTGGGCGAGGCCGGCGTGGGCAAGACCGCGATCGCCGAAGGCCTGGCCTGGCGCATCACCCAGAAGGACGTGCCCGAGATCCTGGCCGAGTCCAACGTCTATTCGCTCGACATGGGCGCGCTGCTGGCCGGCACCAAGTACCGCGGCGACTTCGAGCAGCGCCTCAAGGGCGTGCTCAAGAGCCTGAAGGACAAGCCCAACGCCATCCTGTTCATCGACGAGATCCACACGCTGATCGGCGCGGGCGCCGCCTCGGGCGGTACGCTGGACGCCAGCAACCTGCTCAAGCCCGCGCTCAGTTCGGGCACGCTCAAGTGCATCGGTGCCACCACCTTCACCGAGTACCGCGGCATCTTCGAGAAAGACGCCGCGCTGTCGCGCCGCTTCCAGAAGGTCGACGTGGTCGAGCCCACGGTGAACGAGACCATCGAAATCCTCAAGGGCCTGAAGTCGCGCTTCGAGGAGCACCACAGCGTCAAGTACGCCAGCGCCGCGCTGCAGGCCGCCGCCGAGCTCAGCGCCAAGTACATCAACGACCGCCACCTGCCCGACAAGGCCATCGACGTCATCGACGAGGCCGGCGCGGCGCAGCGCATCCTGGTCGCGTCCAAGCGCAAGAAGACCATCGGCAAGGCCGAGATCGAAGAGATCGTCGCCAAGATCGCGCGCATCCCGCCGGCCAACGTCTCCAACGACGACCGCAGCAAGCTGCAGACGCTGGAGCGCGACCTCAAGAGCGTGGTCTTCGGCCAGGACAAGGCCCTGGAGGTGCTGGCCAGCGCCGTGAAGATGGCGCGCTCGGGCCTGGGCCGCGCCGACAAGCCGATCGGCTCCTTCCTGTTCAGCGGCCCCACCGGCGTCGGCAAGACCGAAGCCGCCAAGCAGCTGGCCTACATCATGGGCATCGAGTTGATCCGCTTCGACATGTCCGAGTACATGGAGCGCCATGCCGTGAGCCGCCTGATCGGCGCGCCGCCCGGCTACGTGGGCTTCGACCAGGGCGGCCTGCTCACCGAGGCCATCAGCAAGAAGCCGCACGCGGTGCTGCTGCTCGACGAAATCGAGAAGGCGCACCCGGACATCTTCAACGTGCTGCTGCAGGTGATGGATCACGGCACGCTGACCGACAACAACGGGCGCAAGGCCGACTTCCGCAACATCATCATCATCATGACGACCAACGCGGGCGCCGAGACGATGAACAAGGCCACCATCGGCTTCACCAACCCGCGCCAGGCCGGCGACGAGATGGGCGACATCAAGCGCCTGTTCACGCCCGAGTTCCGCAACCGTCTGGACGCGATGGTGAGCTTCAAGGCGCTCGACGAGGTCATCATCCTGCGCGTGGTCGACAAGTTCCTGCTCCAGCTGGAGACGCAACTGGCCGAGAAGAAGGTGGACGTCACCTTCACCGACAAGCTGCGCAAGCACCTGGCCAAGAAGGGTTTCGACCCGCTGATGGGCGCGCGCCCGATGCAGCGCCTGATCCAGGACACCATCCGCCGCGCCCTGGCCGACGAGCTGCTGTTCGGCCGCCTCACCGAAGGCGGCCGTCTGACGGTGGACCTCGACGACAAGGACGAGGTGCTGCTCGACATCCACCCGCTGCCCAAGAAAGAAGGCAAAGGCACCCGCCAGGAGCCGGCCGAGCCCGAGCAGGCTACGGCGGGCTGAGCCTCCCGGCTCCATCCGCTCAGAAGACGCCGGCCCTGTGCCGGCGTTTTTTCTTGGCCGTGAGCGATGAAACATCGGCCGATCGGACCCGTGTTTGATGTATTGACGAATAATCAGCCTGCGAAAGGCCAATTCAAGAGAGGTTGCCAGTTATGTCCGAAAAGCCTGAGACCCTCACCACGCGCGCCGGTCGGGTGTTGGTGGTGCCGACGCCCGACGAAGATGCCCGCATTGCGGCCGGCATTGCGGCGGACCCGGACACCTATGAACTCGGCGCGGCTGAAATCGAGCAGTTGCGCCGCCCGGGGCGCCCGCGGGTGGCCGTCAAGCGCCCGATGCTGAGCATGCGGGCCGACCCCGACGTGCTGGCCCATCTGCGCGCCAGTGGCAAAGGCTGGCAGACGCGCGTCAATGCGTTGCTGCGTGAGGCGGTGGAGCAAGGCCGGCTCTGATCCATGCGGCCCTGCTCCGCAATACTCCTGAAACCATAGCTGCCCGTGGCCATTCCACGCTGGGGATTGGCTTGTTTGATGCCTGAAACGGGCCCAAAACGCCCCGTTTTGCGGCTACAGTAGGCCCGCACACCGCCATCACGCCATGAACCCTGCCCCGCCCGCACCCGCTACCGCCCACACCTTCGTCTGGCACGACTACGAAACCTTTGGCGCCGACGTGCGGCGCGACCGGCCGGCGCAGTTTGCCGCCATCCGCACCGATGCCGAGCTGAATGAAATCGGCGAGCCGGTGATGGCCTACTGCCAGCCCGCCACCGACTACCTGCCCGACCCCGACGCCTGCCTCATCACCGGCATCACCCCGCAGGAATGCCTGGCCAAAGGCGAGAGCGAGGCCGCCTTTGCCGCGCGCATCGAGCGCCTGCTGGCCGAGCCCGGCACCATCGGCGTGGGCTACAACACCATCCGCTTCGACGACGAGGTGACGCGCTTCCTGTTCTGGCGCAACCTGATCGACCCCTACGCCCGCGAGTGGCAGAACGGCTGCGGCCGCTGGGACATCCTCGACCTGGTGCGCGCCACCTGGGCGCTGCGCCCCGAGGGCATCACCTGGCCCGAGCGGCCCGACGGCGGCGGCCCCAGCTTCAAGCTGGAGCACCTCACCGCCGCCAACGGCCTGGCGCACGAGAGCGCGCACGACGCGCTGTCGGACGTGCGCGCCACCCTGGCGCTGGCCCGCCTCATCCGCCAGAAGCAGCCCAAGCTGTTCGACTTCTGCTTTGCGCTGCACCGCAAAGACCGCGTGGCGCAGGAGCTGGGCCTGCCCTGTGCACAAGAGCATGCCAAACCGTTTCTGCACGTCTCGGGCATGTTCGGCGTGGAGCGCGGCTGCCTGGCCGTGATGTGGCCGCTGGCCAGCCACCCCAGCAACAAGAACGAACTCATCGCCTGGGACCTGGCCCACGACCCCGCCGAGCTGGCCAGCCTGGACGTGGCCGCGCTGCGCCAGCGCCTGTTCACCCGCAGCGCCGACCTGCCCGAGGGCGTGGCCCGACTGCCCGTGAAAACCGTGCACCTGAACAAGTCGCCCGTGGTCATCGGCAACCTCAAGGTGCTGACCCCCGCGCTGCAGGCGCGCTGGGGGCTGGACCTGGACCAGGCCCTGCGCCACGCCGCCACCGCGCGCGACCTGCCCGACATGAGCGCCATCTGGCCCGAAGTCTTCCGCCGCCCCGAGCCTGAGGCGCCCGTGGACCCCGAGCAAGACCTGTACGGCGGCTTCGTCGGCAACGCCGACCGCCGCCGCCTGGCGCAGCTGCGCGACACGCCCCCCGCCGCGCTGGCGCGCACGCGCACCGGCTTTGACGACCCGCGCCTGGCCGAGCTGCTGCTGCGCTGGCGCGCCCGCAACCGCCCCGACACCCTGAGCGTTGATGAGGCCGCGCAGTGGCAGCAACACCGCGAAGCCCGCCTGCTGGCCGGCGCGGGCGGCGCCCGCACCCTGGCGCAGCTGCACGAGCGCCTGGACACCCTGGCCGACCAGGCCATGGAGCAGGGCGACGAGCGCGCCGAAGCCATCCTGGGCGCCCTGGCCGAATGGGCGGAGCATCTGGGGGCGGATTTGGGGTGAGCCAGGGGCCCCGGAAGGCTCAGGGAGGCCCAAAAGGGTTGTTTTCAGGGTGAAAAGTGGCCGTTCCCAGCGCCGGATGGCCACGGGCAGCTATTGAAAAGATAGTGCTTTGGCGGCGGGTTTGGGGCTATGTGCCGGGCCGACCAAGCCCGCCAGCGCATCCAGCGGGCTGGCGGTGCCGCCTGCGGCGACCTTGAGCACATGGGTGTAAATCATCGTGGTGCTGACGTCGGAGTGCCCCAGCAACTCCTGCACGGTTCGGATGTCCGTTCCGGCCTGCAGCAAATGGGTCGCGAACGAGTGGCGCAGCGTATGGACAGACACCGGCTTGTGAATCTGCGCCGCCGCGCAAGCCAGCTTGATCGCGCGCTGGAGGCGTTCCTCGTACAGGTGGTGTCTGCGCTCGATGCGCGAGCGTGGATCCATCGACAACCTGGGAGAGGGAAACACCCAGAACCAGCTCCAGCGCTGGCCCAAACCGGGGTACTTGACCGCCAGCGCATCGGGCACCTCCACGCCGGGTTGGTTCTGCTGCCGGTCATGCTCCCACACCGTGCGTGCATGCGCCAATTGCGCGCGCAATGCCACGCCAATCGACTGCGGCAACATCACCACCCGGTCTTTGCCGCCTTTGCCATCACGCACCACCAGCACCCGCCGATCAAAATCCACATCCTTCACCCGCAAGCGCAACCCTTCATTGAGACGCATGCCCGTGCCGTACAGCAGCTTGGCCAGCAACAGTTCAACCCCCGTCATCGCATCGAGCAAAGCAGCCACCTCGGCCACGGTCAATACGGATGGAATGCGCCGCGGGCGTGTGGGGCGCTGCACATCGTCAAGCCACGGCAACTGCACGCCTAAAACTTCCCGGTACAAAAACAGCAGGGCACTGAGCGCCTGGTTGTGGGTGGACACGGACACATTGCGCTGGGTGGTGAGCATGGACAGGAATTGCTCAACCTCTGCGGCACCCAACTCCCGCGGGTGGCGCACCTGGCCGTTGCGCCCATGCCAGCGGACAAAGAATTTCACCCAATACACGTACGCCTCTTCGGTTCGCAAGCTATAGTGTTTGTACCGCAGCACCTCCCGCAGTTGATCCAGCAAGCGGGGCGACTGGGGGATATAGGAGACGGGTTTGGCGGACATCACAAAGACTGTAATTGCATACAGTATAGGCATCCGGGGTCGAGCACACAAGCGGTTTTGCGCCACTTTGCACTGTTCTGATCAAGTCCGGTCGCCCAGCTTATTTCGTCGTCTAGCTTGGGAATGCCAAGATAGGCGCTCGGCTACATTACGTTAGCCAATTAATAGGAGAGAGTGTGTTTCGCATCCTTCTCGTTGCCCTACTCGCCTTTGGCGCTTGGAAGGGCTATGAAAAATATCAATCTCAGCGCGCAGCCCAACAATTTCAAGGGATACCCCAAGAGATTGATATTTCAAATAACTCTTCTAGGCGCAATCGAAGTATTGATATAGCGCCAAAATTCCAATGTGATGGCCGAACCCATTGCTCTCAAATGACTTCTTGCGAAGAAGCCACCTTTTTTCTTAAAAATTGCCCTGGCACAAAAATGGACGGGAACAATGATGGCGTCCCATGTGAACAGCAGTGGTGCAAATGAAAATTGCAAATCAATCCATCAGGGCTAACAGTTCGTCGCAGCCGACCGCCTTACGGCAGCGGCTGAACTCAGGGCGTTAGGCATCATGGGTGAATTTTTCCCTGCACAAGTTTTCAAGCAGCTGTCCCACGCTCGCGCGGTGGTCGAGCGCCATCTGGCTGCGACACTGGACACAATCCACCTGTTCGGATCTGCGATCGATGGAGGGCTGAAGCCGGATAGCGACATAGACTTGCTCGTGACCGTCAGCGCCGCACCTAACGATTCGCTCCGGCAGGCGCTAATGCTCGATTTGCTGAAAGTCTCATCACCGCCAGGCGATGGCGGAACATGGCGACCGCTGGAGCTAACTGTTGTCGCTCGAAGCGAAGTAGTGCCTTGGCGCTATCCGGCGCGGCGTGAGCTTCAGTTCGGTGAGTGGCTCCGCCACGACATCCTTTCCGGAACGTTCGAGCCTGCCGTTCTGGATCACGATCTTGCGATTTTGCTGACCAAGGCGAGGCAACACAGCCTTGCGCTTCTAGGCCCATCCGCAGCCACGTTTTTCGAGCCGGTGCCGAAGGAGCATTTCTCCAAGGCGCTTTTCGACACTATTGCCCAGTGGAATGCAGAGTCGGATTGGAAGGGTGACGAGCGGAACGTCGTTCTTGCTCTTGCTCGCATTTGGTACAGCGCTTCAACTGGTCTCATTGCTCCTAAGGACGTTGCTGCCGCATGGGTATCGGAGCGTTTGCCTGCCGAGCATCGGCCCCTCATCTGCAAGGCACGTGCGGCGTACCTGGGTAGCGAGGACGACGACCTAGCAATGCGCGTCGAAGAGACGGCCGCGTTCGTTCGATATGCCAAAGCAACGATTGAGAGAATCTTGCGTTGAGCGGCATGTGCGAAAAGTGCATCGACCCGCGCCGAGGGCATCTGATGCCCAACTCGGCGTTCAAGCGGACGGGCTGCGCCCGCCGCTCAACTATGCGTTAGCCTGCGAAAAACCTGCAATATTGAAGCCCATGTTTTATTCACCAGCGTTTATCTTCTCAAGCGTTTATTCGTTAGGTTTTGGGTTTCTTGCCGGGCTTCGCCTTTTGGTGCTGCGCCAGTTTTCAGCTTTTTTCGCAAGCAGTGCGCCACATTGGTTTCGCACTGCTTTTTTCAGTTTGCGCCCGTCGTCAATTCAGCGGTTTCTGTTTTGGCTTCTGTGGCTAACTGTGCAGTCAAGCCGACCTGCCTTCGGCAGGCGTCTTACTTTCTTTCGTTATGCCTTACAACCCAAACCCCAGCTTCACTCGCAGAGCCGCTAAGGATAAACTACGCCAAACATGGTATTGGGCTAAAAAGATGATAGATAAACACAGTATTTCCGCCGAATTTAGCGCTGATGAGTATATTGTTGTCACAGAAAGCGACACATTAGAGGCACTAAAAAAACTACCAGCCTCATCATTCAAGCTGGCAGTTTCTTCACCACCGTACAATATTGGGAAAGAGTACGAGAAGCAAATTGAGCTACAACATTACCTTGACTGGCAATCAGAGATTCTAAAAGAACTTGCACGAGTCATTTCAGACGATGGCAGCATCGTTTGGCAAGTTGGAAATTTCGTTGATGATGGAGAAGTTTTCCCGCTAGATATCTATTTCTATCCAATCATAAAGAGTCTTGGCTTTCAGTTGAGAAATCGAATTGTTTGGCATTTCGACCACGGATTGCACGCAACGAAAAGATTTTCTGGACGCTACGAAGTGCTGTTGTGGTTTACAAAATCAAAGGATTACACGTTTAACCTTGATTCGGTAAGAGTTCCCTCTAAATATCCAGGCAAACTGCACTACAAGGGCGACAAAAAAGGTCAGCCAAGCGGCAACCCGCTCGGTAAAAATCCATCAGATTATTGGTCAATAATTGCTCAGGAATGGGAAAGTGGAATAATTGAAATTCCAAATGTTAAATCAAATCACCCAGAAAAAACCTCTCATCCATGCCAATTCCCAATCGAGCTAATCGAGCGCTGCGTTCTTGCACTCACCAATGAGAATGACTGGGTTTTGGATCCATTTGGCGGAGTTGGCTCAAGCTTAATTGCAGCCATAAAAAACGGGCGAAGAGGAATGGTGATTGATCGTGATTCACAATATATAGCCATTACCAAAGAAAGGATTTCCGCATTTCAAGAAGGTGTTCTAAAAATTAGACCCCTTGGAAAACCAGTGCACAAGCCAACTGGAAAAGAAAAAGTCGCGCAAATGCCATCAGAATGGCTCAATGAAAAGCAGGAGAAATTACTTTGAAAATCGTAGCCACATATGATTTTAACGGCGGAAAATCAGCAGTACTTCAAAGGTACGCCGCAGAGTTTGCACAAATTCAATCGGTTATAAGTGCGATTGATGCAAGTCTCTACAAGACCAAAGAGAGCACAGAAAAAACGATGATGGGGAAAATGCTATTTTCACCAACAGAATTAAATAAAGCGTTCAAACGTGAGTTTGCCAAAGCAGAAAACGGGGGATGGTCGAATCATAAAGTATTGTGTGATTACTCCTACGGAGAGTATTCAGAAGATTACATAAAATCTCAAAATACACGAGGTCAGCCATTCAGAGACATGGACTTTGTAAAGCCAAATACAAAGCTTGGCATTGAAGTTCAATTTGGCAAGTATGCTTTTATGGTTTACAACGTTTGCGCCAAAATGACCATATTTAGCAAAATGGGCGTTATTGACACCGGCATAGAAATCGTTCCTGTCAAAAACTTTGCCGATGAAATGAGTACCGGGGTCTCCTATTTTGAACAGTTTGCTTGGGATTTGGAGCATAGAGGCACTTCGAACATAGATGTCCCCGTATTAATACTTGGAATTGATGCTTGAAACTAAAAAGGCATAACAAGTCGTTCAAGCGGACGCGCTAAAGCGCGCCGCTTAACTCCAACGTTAGACTTTTGGGCGGCGCGAATCTTGCTGCCCAAAGGCTTGCATTTACGGAGCAAAAAATGAGCACTCACCGCGTGTATAAGTCCCATGAATTCATGCAGCCAGCCGAGAAAGAACCAATACGGTCTGTTGTTGTTGAATCTTCGCATTCAGTTATCGTGGCTTGGCATGTGGAGCCCGGCCAAACTATTGCGCCACATATTCACCCCGACGGACAAGATACATGGACCATCCTTTCAGGGGAAGGTCAATATCAAATTGACGAGCAAGGCAACACCGTTGCAATTGTTCCGGGGGATATCGTAGTTGCAAACAAAGGGCAGGTGCACGGTGTTCTTTGCACCAGCGTTGGCCCACTTCGGTTCATTTCAGTGGTTGCGCCTTTGGATGCTGGTTATGAACCGCTATCAGCAAAAACATAGGGGATATCAAGTGCAACAAGCTGCCTCCGCTCCCCAGCCTAACTGTTTGGTCAAGCTGACGCCAACAGGCTCCGCCTGTTGGTACCCTCCGCTTCGCTCCGGCGCAGCTTACCGCGGGCGTTAGGCATTGCAGGATACATTGAGGAGCGCGTAGACATGGAATACAAAGATGGTTTCGTGGAAGGAACTTTGGTGCACTCAAAAGACGGGTTGAAACCAATTGGCGAGATCAAAGCGGGCGATTTTGTGTTATCGCACACCGAAGATCCATTGAAGGGAACTGAACGCGGTTACAAGCGCGTGACTCGAACGGTTAGCTTCGAGGATCGACAGATACTGCAATTCTGCTGGACTCGAAATCATGGCAATGGAGAGTTCGATGACGCCTTTGCAACGCCAAATCCATTGGTTTGGAGTTATCCGCAAGGTTGGCTACCCATCGGAAAGGTTCCGTACACGAGTAGTGGTGGCGAGGAATGGTTTGGACGCAATCTTGTGATGGCCGATGGCAGCGTGGGCGAGAGGTACGAGATTAACGGCGTTTACACAACCAAGAAAAGAGAAGTCGCCTACGTGCATTGCGATGGATTCGGTTCCGGAAATTACGTGGATTTGTCTTTGTCTCCACACAGATTTCTCGATGAGGAGGAGGAAAGTCAATACGAGGCCGAACGTGAAGATCAGGACAGCGATGATTGGCTAGTCTACGCAACCAAGGTTTACCACTTGGAAGTTGAAGGGTGGCACACATTCTTCGTCGGAAAAACAGGCTTGTTGGTTCACGATACTTCAACAAGGCTAGCACCTGTTCCAATTCATTTGGTTGATATTGACCCCGTGCGATAAATCTTGACTTGATCCCTCTATGTCTAGTGGGTAAGCCGGTAGGCTGAGTTTGAACCCGCGTAGAATGGGTAGAGCGATAGCGAAACCCATCATTCAAGGCTGGTATATCGCGGGTATTCATCCGGCCTAACTTGGTGTTGCAGCGGAAAACCCCGCCGTCTATTTTTCCGGTAGTTTTAGGTTTCGCGGGGGCGGGGTTTCCGCTGAACGTAGTCGTTCGACGCCACACGCACGGTTGCGGCGCATGTAGCTCGCAGGCTACAATGCCGCTATGCGTGTCGAGAAGACAGACGAGTATCGGGATTGGATTGACGGTCTCCGAGATCTGACGGGGCGCGCACGCATCCTCATGCGAGTTGATCGCCTCGCCCATGGAAATCCCGGTACGCACCGCGATCTGACGCACGGCGTTTCAGAACTCAAGGTCGATGTCGGCCCGGGTTACCGCGTCTACTACACGCAGCGCGGTGATCGCTTGCTGCTTCTTCTCATTGGCGGGGACAAATCCACCCAGTCCAAGGACATCGCCAAAGCTATTCGCTTGTCTCAGGCGTTTGGAGAGTGAACATGGCCAGTACCACCCGCAAGTCCGCACCCAAGGTCAAGACTTCCTCGTACGACGTGGCGGAGCATCTGCGTACGCCAGAAGAGATGGCCGCGTATCTCGACGCGTGGCTCGAAGAAGCACCCGACGACGTTTCCGGCATTGCTCGGGCCCTGGGCGATATCGCTCGCGCCAAGGGTATGAGCCAGGTCGCCAAGGAAGCCGGCCTCAGTCGCGAGAGCCTGTACCGTGCACTCAGCGAAGGCGGCAACCCCAGCTTCGCTACCGTGCTCAAAGTGGCACGCGCCCTCGGCGTTCGCCTGCACGCGCAGCCGGCCTGAGCGTGTATCCGGTGGCGTCGAACCAGCCGCTCAGCTCCAACGTTACGCTTCCGAACCACCCTGATCACCATGGAGCCTCTCATGAACACCCTCCAACGGCTGTCTTGCGCAGCGGCGGCTCTGCTCACGTTCACCTCGTCGCTGGCGCAGGAAGGAACCTTCCCAAGTCGCTCGCTGACCCCCGAGACGGCCCTGGCCGCTGCGAGCGCTGCGCTGCAGAGTTGCAGAAAGCAGGGGTATCAAGTAGCCGTCGCAGTCGTTGATCGATCCGGCCTGACCCAAGTCCTCTTGCGGGATCGTTTCGCTGGCGCGCATACGATCGAAGTTGCGACCAACAAGGCCTGGACGGCGGCAAGCTTCAGAACGGCGACATCGGACCTTGCGCGCGAGACGCAGCCCGGAATGCCGATGAGCGGACTGAGAGCGCTCCCCCGCTTTCTCGCTGCTGGCGGGGGCCTAATCATCGAGGCCGGCGGCAGCACGCTGGGTGCGATCGGCGTTTCCGGTGCGCCCGGCGGCGAAGCAGACGACGCCTGCGCCCGGGCTGGCATGGCCGCGATACGTGACAGCATTGACTTCTGACCCGAAGCCCAACGCGACGTTGGACGCCATGGGCACCACCGAACCACCGCTCGTCTTGCGTCGGACGCGTCGCGCCGCAATGGCCTTGGCAGTCGCTGGCCTGGCGGGGGGTGTTCGAGCGTCGCCCAAGGAGCACATCCCATCCAGCCGGTGGTACGAGGCCGCGCAGCGGCTCAGGCGGGCATCGCTCGCATGTACTTCGGGCCAGCGCGGCAAGACGCGGGCGCTCCCCGCACCGGTCCATAGCCCATTGGCGCGTCAGGTCGCACCAACAACTTCCTGAGGTCGCATGCCCCAAGAACTCGCCGCCCTCGCAGGCATCCTTGCAGCGCTCACCGTCGGTGTCATCAGCCCCGGGCCAAGTTTCGTGATGGTTGCGCGGGAAGCCGTGTCGTCTTCCAGGTCGCAAGCACTTGGCGCCGCGCTGGGCATGGGCGTCGGCGGCCTGCTTTTCGGCACGGCTGCCTTGCTCGGGCTGCAAGGGGTCTTCCACGCGGTTCCGTCGCTGTACGTCGCGCTGAAGGTTCTGGGCGGTCTGTACCTCGGCTATCTCGGCTTTCTGATCTTCAGGTCGGCCAGGCAGCCCTTGGCGGTTCAAGCGGGCGGTGGGAAGCGTGTCACCGCAAGGCGATCTTTCTGGCTGGGCCTGACGACGCAGCTCAGCAACCCCAAGACAGCCATTGTCTACGCCAGCGTCTTTGCGGCTTTCCTTCCGCAGCACTTCTCGGCGGGCTTTGCGGCGCTGCTGCTGGCGCTGGTGTTTCTGGTTGAGGCCGGTTGGTATTCCCTGGTCGCACAGGTACTGTCATCGCCGGCGCCACAGAAGGCCTACTTGTCGTACAAGGTCTGGGTCGATCGAATCGCCGGGGCGGCGATGTTTGGCCTTGGCCTCCGGCTGGTTTCGGGCGCCGCTAGACCATAGGCAAACCGGCAATCCGTTCGGGCAGTCTGGTGCGTGGCACTTCGGGGCGTACCAGTTCAGGCTTGCCCGGCTCACCCACGGCATGCACGGCAAAGGCGTTCTTTGCCAGATCGATGCCAAGGGGTACGATGGCCATGATTTGCCCGCTCGGTTGAGTTGATGAAAAGCCAGACCCGAAGCCTTGGATGGAAGACCATGTTTCCTTGCCGCACCCTCGTTCAGACGATCCCGCTTGTCCTGCTGCTCTTGTGCGGCCTGCCGACGCAGGCCAATGACCGGACCTGCACGCCCGACCGCGAAGGAAAGATGGTTTGTCCCGAGCCCGATGCGTCCTGCAAGGCGGATCGGACGGGAGAGATCATCTGCTCCACCGCCGGTGGCGGGATTGAACTGAATCGCTATGGCGACCCGGTCTGCGGTCCCGGTTACTGCGCCAAAGACCTTCGCGGCGACATCTTCTGTTCCAGCCAACCGCGCGGTGCGGCATCGGTAGACCGATATGGCAACGCGGTCTGCGCGGGCGAGTGCGTGGCCGCCACGGCGCAACGTTGCGTCAAGCCCAAGCCGAGGTCATGAGGCCTCCTTTGATGGCATCCGACCCTTCGCCTGAGCCGATGCACCACCTCGGCCAACGCATGGCCGCTGCAGGGCATCCTTGCCATCGTCCTTCCGCGGCCAGCGCCTGGCTGCTGACGCGCGCGGTTTGGTTCTAGTGTCAATGCCCATGACCACCGTGCGACTCATCATCTGGCCAGTTCTGCTGATGTCGTATGCCGCGCTTTTTGCCGCAGCGATACACACGCTTCTCGGCAACTGGTCTGGCGTCGCGAGCCTCGGGATGTTCTTTGTTATTTTTATTGGGGTGCCGTCTCTTACGGGGTACGCAGCGTACCTCTGGCGAAAGAAGCTGCTCCATGGATGGGGCAGAACGGAGGCCGCCCTTTGTGCCGCAATACCTGTCGTCGTCGTTCTGCTGTTTGCATTGGTTGCGTTGCTCGACAACAGCCAGGCTTCCCGAGACGCGTCCGGCGAGAGTCGCCGAGACGGCCCGATTGGCAGTTCAGAACCAGCGCGCGAACCGATGGAAGGGGAAGAATGCGGCTTGATCCAGCGCCCAAGCCGACTGTCCAGGGCAGCCGATCGCGACCAGCGGCCTGGCTCGCACGGCAGCTCTACTTCAAGCGAGAACTCGACATGAACACCGATGACAAGCCCAAAGGCCCTGCTTCCTACTTCCCCTCCATCGAAAAGAAATACGGCCAACCCATCGGTTACTGGCTGGATCTGGTGGGAGCGGTCCACGACATGAAACACATGGAGATCGTTGCGTGGCTGAAGCGTGAGCACGGCCTGGGGCACGGCCACGCCAATGCGATCGTTGCGCACGTGCTTGCCAACAAAGGCAAGAGCTCAAGCGGTCAGGCGCCACGAACAATTTGAAGCCATGGGCCTTCTGACCTTCAGCCTCAACCTCACCCTCGATGGTTGCATCGACCACCTGGAGGGGATCGCCGACGACGAGACGCACGCCTTCTTCACCCGGCTCATGGACGAGGGCGGGGCGATGCTGTGGGGCCGCGTGACCTACGAGATGATGGAAGGCTACTGGCCGGCGGTGGCGCGGGGCGAGGTGGCGGCGCCGCCGGCAATCCGCGAGTGGGCGGTCAAGCTGGAGACCAAGCCGAAGTACGTGGTGTCGTCCACGCGAACCGTCTTTTCATGGACGAATACCCACCCCGTCACCGGCGACCTGCGCACCGAGGTGCAGAAACTGAAGGACGCCACGCCGGCTGGTGTGCTGCTGGGCAGCGGCAGCCTCGCGACCGTGCTGGACCGGCTCGACCTGATCGATGAGTACGTGTTTCTGGTCCACCCCCGGATCGCCGGCCACGGCCCGACGCTGTACCAGGGCGGGCTGCCCGGCACGCGGCGGCTCGATCTCGTCGCTGCCAGGCCGCTGCGCAATGGCGCGGTCGCCCTGCACTACCGGCGCGCGGGGTAGATAGGGCTCGGACACCCTGTCGATTTCATGCCCTGTTCACACCGCAGTCCCCGACCACGATGCCGCGTTTCGTAGCCTTCCTCCGCGGCGTGAGCCCCATGAACGCGAAGATGCCGGCGCTGAAGGCCAGCTTCGAGTCCGCGGGTTTCACCCAGGTCCGCACGGTCCTGGCCAGCGGCAACGTGGTGTTCGATGCGGTCGAAACGGCAGAGGCGGTGATCGAACGCCGGGCCGAGGCGGCCATGGCGCGCGAACTGGGCCGGGCCTTTTTCACGATCGTGCGGCCCGTGGCGCGCTTGCGTGAAATGCTGTCCGATCCGCCGTTCGAGGCCCATGGCATTGCGCCGCACGCCAAACGCGTCGTGAGCTTCCTGCGCGCCGCGCAGGCGCCGCGGGTGCCACTGCCGCTGGCGCAGGACATGGCCTCGGTCTTCCTCTGCACCAGGCGCGAGGTTTTCACGGCCTATGTGCCGACCGGCAACGGGCCGGTCTTCATGAACCTGATCGAGCGGGCGTTCGGAACCGAACTCACCACCCGCACCTGGGAGACCGTGGCCCGTTGCGCGGCGGCGTGAGACGGCGAGCCTGTGCCAGGGAGGCTTTCCGCCTGCGCCTTCACAAGCTTCCGCACCCGGGTGACAATGACCTCCAGACCCTTGCACTGGTCTCGTTCACGGTTTTCTTGGTCGCCGGGCTCGTTCCGCCGATGCCCATCGGCTTCGGTGCGGCGGACATCATCGGCGGCAGGACGCAGCCGCCCGGTGGCGCCGGGATTTTTTTCGGAAAGGACTCTGCATGCGCATCACGATTGAAACCACGATTGCCGCGCCGATCGAGCGCATCTGGCAGGCCTGGACCACCCCGGACGACATCGTCCAGTGGAACGCGGCCTCCGACGACTGGCACACCACGCGAGCTTCGGTGGACCTGCGTCCGGGGGGCGCGTTTTCATCGCGCATGGAGGCCCGTGACGGCAGCATGGGCTTTGACTTCGCGGGCACCTACACCGCGGTGGTGCCGCACCGGCTCATCGAAAGCGAGTTCGGCGGACGCCGCCTGCGGGTGGAATTTCTGCCGGGGCCCGACGGCGTGACGGTGCGCGAAACCTTCGACCCGGAGCAGACCTTCAGCGAGGAGCAGCAGCGCGCCGGCTGGCAGGCCATTCTGGACCGCTTTGCCCGTCATGTGACCGGAGGCGGCCGCGAGGGGTCCTGAGGGCCGGAAAAATGATTCAAATTCGTGCCTATCCAGCTCTGGATGGCCATGGGAAGCTATAAAAAATGGAGTGCATGGGGAGGCTTCAAGGCAGCGGATTGCCGCGGATGCCGAGCTGCGTGAGCACCAGGCGCCAGTGCGACGGCTCCACCGGCGTGATCGACAGGCGGTTGCCTTTGCGCAGCACCAGCAGATCGGCCAGGCCGGGGGTCTGGCGCAGTTCGGGCAGGCCGAGCGTGCGTGTCTTGCGCAGCACCTGCACGTCCACAAGCTGCCAGCGCGGCGCATCCGGTTTGGAGCCGGCATCGAACCAGGGCGAGGCGGGGTCGAACTGCGTCGGGTCGGGGTAGGGCGCGCCGGCCACCCGCGCGATGCCGACGATGCCGGGCTCGGCGCAGCTGGAGTGGTAGAACAGCACGCCATCGCCCACTTGCATGGCGTCGCGCATGAAATTGCGGGCCTGGTAGTTGCGCACGCCCACCCAGGGCACGGTGGCGTCGGGTGCGGCCAGCGCGTCGTCCACCGAGCATTCGGCGGGCTCGGATTTCATCAGCCAGTAGCGGCGCAAGGGGGGCTCCTATGGTGTGGATTCACCCCGCTCGCGGGGTTCGCGCGGGGCGGTGGCGATTCTCGCAGGATGGGCGGTGGCCGTGGCGCCGGATCGGGCCGGCTATGATGCCCGACCACCATTGCGGCGCCGAGCCGGGAGCGTCGCCCGGGCGGTGCCCGGTTGGGAATCACGGAGAACCACCAAGCTGAACCGCGGTCTTCTTTTCTTGGGCTTGATGGCAACGGCCGGCCTGTGCGGCGCCGCCGACGATCCGAAGTGCCTGGCCGAGTTCAAGGCGGAAGAGGCCCGGATCACCCGCGAGGTCGAACGCGCCGTTTCGGCGAACCCGCCGGCCCGTGGCGACCTGAAAGCGCAACAGCAGATCATGCAACCGGTGTACGAGAGGCTGGAGGCGGCGGCGCGGCGGGCCGAGGAATGCAACCGACGCAGCCGCCCGAAGCCCTCGCAGGACGCTCTGGCGCGGATGAACGAATGCGTGCGCAAGGCGGATCAGGAGATGGACGCGCTGCGGCGGAAGTACAGCGGCATCCAGAAGCCCACTTTCGCCGAGCAGACCGCGGAGCGCGATGAGAGCCTGCGCATTGCGGATCAACGCATGGCATGCATGCAGAAGGCGGAGAAGGCACCGTAAACGCCTGGCCGCGCCAGACCGGCGTGCGCGCTGCCGGCGCGATCGGCTGGCACTGACCCCGAATCCGAAGCCCCGCTGAAGGCGCTGCCGCCGGCGGCGGCCCTACATCCTGACGAAAGGCCGGGTGACCAGGAAGCAGCCGACGGCGCCGCGCCGGGCGCTGGCGGCCGCCCTTGAAGGTGCAGGCGGGGCGTCACGGGGGCGGTCTCGGCCAACAGCCGGCCCTTGCGCCAGACCTTCAGGCGATTCGCGCGCAGGCGGATGGCCTCGATGGTGCTGGTGGCCTGCAGCAGCACGAAGCTGGCATCACAGCCGGGTTCCATGCCGTAGCCCGGCAGGTGCATGACCCGGGCCGCCTGGGTGGTGACGGCGTCGAAGCAGTCGCGCATGCCCTGCTGGCTGGTCATCTGCGCCACGTGCAGCCCCATGTGCGCCACCTCCAGCATGTCGCCGCTGCCCAGGCTGTACCAGGGGTCCATCACACAGTCATGTCCGAAGGCGACCGTGACGCCGGCGGCCAGCAGCTCGGGCACGCGCGTGAGGCCCCGGCGTTTGGGGTAGCTGTCGTGGCGGCCCTGCAGGGTGATGTTGATGAGCGGGTTGGCCACCACGCTGACGCCCGCCTCGGCGATCAGCGGGATGAGCTTGCTCACGTAGTAGTTGTCCATGCTGTGCATGGAGGTCAGGTGGGAACCGGTGACGCGGCCTTGCAGTCCCAGGCGCTGGGTTTCGAAGGCCAGGGTTTCGATGTGGCGCGAGAGCGGGTCGTCGCTCTCGTCGCAATGCATGTCCACCGGCTTGCCCTGTTCGGCCGCCAGCTCGCAGAGCAGGCGCACGCTGGCGGCCCCCTCGGCCATGGTGCGCTCGAAATGCGGAATGCCGCCCACCACGTCCACCCCCATGGCCAGCGCACGCTGGAGATTGCCGAGGCCGCCGGGGCTGCACAGGACGCCGTCCTGGGGGAAAGCGACGAGCTGCAGATCGAGGTAGGGCGCCACCCGGCGCTTCACCTCCAGCATCGCTTCCACCGGCAGCAGGCTCGGGTCACTGGTGTCCACATGGCTGCGGATGGCCAGAAGGCCCTTGGCCACGGCCCAGTCGCAGTACGTGAGCGCGCGTTCGATGAGTGCTTCAGCGGTCAACAGGGGTTTCAGCTCGCCCCACAGCGCGATGCCTTCGAGCAAGGTGCCGCTTTGATTGACGCGCGGCAGGCCGTAGCTCAGCGTGGCGTCCATGTGGAAGTGCGGATCGCAGAACGGCGGGCTCAGCAGCTGGCCGGCGGCGTGCACGGTCTCGAAGGCGGGGGCGCTCAGGCCTTCTTCCATCGCCACGATGCGGCCGTCCTGCACGGCCACGCCCATGGCCGTGCGGCCGTCGGGCAAGTTGGCGCCGGTGATCAGCAGGTCGAGCATGGGCCAGGGCCGCCAGTGGTCTATTTCCAGGCCGCCAGGAAGGCCAGCAGCACGGTCGCTGAATTGTCGGCCGCGATCTTGAAGAAGGTGTCCAGCTCGTTTTCGCCCGGTCCGCCGCCGGCCAGGTCGCTCAGGGAACGGAAGGCGATGTAGGGCACGCTGTTGCTGTAGGCCACCTGGGCGGTGGCGGCGGTCTCCATGTCGAGCACGTTGGCCTCGAAGGTCTTGAAGGTGTGGTCGCGGAATGCGGCGTTGTCGACGAAGGCGGGGCCGGAGACCCCGTTGCCGCCCACCACCACCCGGGGCTTGTGGCCCAGGCATTTGCGCGCGGCGTCGCAGTCGGCCAGGGCCGTTCCCTGGATGCCGCGCGCGATGGCCAACAGGGCCGGATCGACCTCGAACCAGAACTTCTTGTGTTCCTTGGGGTTGGCCGCCGAGCGCACTTCGACCGGGCGCGGATGGTTGGCGCCGAAGCGCGGCAGTTTCACGTCATCCATCCACACCGGGGGCGTGAAGACGCCCGGGGCGGTCTCGCGCGCAACCAGCACCTCCAGGTACTGGCCCCAGCGCTGGGGCACGGTGACATCGCCGATGTGCAGCGCCGGGTTGACGCCGCCTGCAATGCCGCTGTAGACGATGTGCGTGACCTTGAAGCGGTCCAGCGCGAGCTGGGTGTTCATCGCCGCGTTGGTCATGCTGATGCCGCTGAGCAGCAGCACCACCGGCTTGCCCTGCAGCTGGCCGGTGGTGAAGGTCACGCCGTTGACGCGGTGCTGCCGGGCACCCTGCACACGCTGGAGCAGCAGCTCCAGCTCGGCGGGGAAGGCCGAGATGACGGCGACGCGCGGGTTCTCGTCGAGCCAGGGTGCGGCCCCGGCCAGCGCATGGACCAGCGTCAGGGCGGCCGCGGCGGCCCAGGCGCGCAGGAAGCGGGCGATTCGGAACGGACGGTGTGCAGGCATGGCGTTTGCGGCGAGGGCCGTTGGGCTCAGGTGGTGCCGAAGATGCGGTCGCCAGCATCGCCCAGGCCGGGCAGGATGTAGCCGCGCTCGTTGAGTCCGCGGTCGATGGCGGCGGTGTAGATGGGCACGTCGGGGTGTGCCTTGTGCACGGTGGCGATGCCTTCGGGGCAGGTCAGCAGGCAGACGAACTTGACCGAGCGCGGCTGCAGCGCCTTGATCCGGTCCAGCGCCGCCACGGCGGAATTGCCGGTGGCCAGCATGGGGTCGAGCACGATGACGTCGCGCTCGGGCATGTCGGCGGGCATCTTGAAGTAGTACTGGATGGCCTGCAGCGTTTCGTGGTCGCGGTACAGGCCGATGTGGCCCACGCGCGCACCGGGCACCACGTTGAGCATGCCGTCCAGGATGCCCAGGCCGGCGCGCAGGATGGGCACGAATACCAGCTTCTTGCCGTCGATCATGGGGCTGGTCATGGTCTCCAGCGGGGTTTCGATCTGCACCGGGTGCAGCGGCATGTCACGCGTGACCTCGTAGGCCATCAGGGTGCTGAGCTCGTTCAGCAGCGTGCGGAAGGTGTTGGTGCTGGCGTCCTTGCGGCGCATCAGCGTGAGCTTGTGCTGCACCAGTGGGTGCTGGATGTGGTGGACCTGGTTCATGGTGGCGTGCTCCCGATCAGCGTTTCTTGCCGCCGAAGAGTCCGCCCAGCACCCCCCGGATGATCTCTCGCCCGACGGTTGAGCCGATGGTGCGCACGGCTGACTTGGCCATGGTCTGAGCCAGGCCGTCGTGGCGGCCGCCGCGCGGCCCGGTGCTGCCGAACAGCACGTCGTTGAGCCCGCCCAGCAGTCCGCCGCCTTCGCCTTCGGCCTGGCCCGGCGCGCCGGCCGCGCCGGCCGGGGCATTGGCAGCCGCCGCGGTGGCGCGCGCGTTGAGCTTTTCGTAGGCGGACTCGCGGTCAACGGCCTTCTCGTACACCCCCGCGACGAGCGAGCCGGCCAGCAGCGCCTGGCGTTGCGCGGGCGTGATCGGGCCGATCTGGCTGCCGGGGGGCAGCACGTAGACGCGTTCGGTGATGCCGGGGCGGCCCTTGGCATCGAGCAGGCTCACCAGCGCCTCCCCCACGGCGAGTTCGGTGATCGCGGTGGCGATGTCCAGGCCGGGCTTCTGGCGCATGGTCTCGGCCGTGGCCTTGACGGCCTTCTGATCGCGCGGGGTGTAGGCGCGCAGCGCGTGCTGCACCCGGTTGCCGAGCTGCGCGAGCACACTGTCGGGGATGTCCAGCGGGTTCTGCGTCACGAAGTACACGCCCACGCCCTTGGAGCGCACCAGACGCACCACCAGCTCGATGCGCTCGACCAGCACCTTGGGCGCTTCGTTGAACAGCAAGTGCGCCTCGTCGAAGAAGAACACCAGCTTGGGTTTGTCGGGGTCCCCGATTTCGGGGAGTTGCTCGAACAGCTCCGAGAGCATCCACAGCAGGAAGGTGGCGTACAGGCGTGGTGAGTTCATCAACCGGTCGGCGGCCAGCACATTCACCACGCCGTGCCCGTTGGCGTCGGTCTGCATGAAGTCGCTGATGTTGAGCATGGGCTCGCCGAAAAACTTGTCGCCACCCTGGGTTTCGACCTGCAGCAGCCCGCGCTGGATGGCCCCGACGCTGGCCGCGCTCACGTTGCCGTACTGTGTCGTGAACTCCGAGGCGTTGTCCCCCACGTACTGCAGCATGGCGCGCAGGTCCTTCAGGTCGAGCAGCAGCAGGCCATTGTCGTCGGCGATCCTGAACACCAGGTTGAGCACGCCGGCCTGGGTTTCGTTGAGGTTGAGCATGCGCCCCAGCAGCAGCGGGCCCATGTCGGACACCGTGGCGCGCACCGGGTGCCCCTGCTCGCCGAACACGTCCCACAGCGTGACCGGGCAGGCCTGCGACACGGGCATCTCGAGGTGGCGCTCCTTGAGCACCGCGGCCATCTTCTCGCCGATGGCGCCGGCCTGGCTGATGCCGGTGAGGTCGCCCTTGACGTCGGCCATGAACACCGGCACGCCGATCTGCGAGAACTTCTCGGCCAGGGTCTGCAGGGTGACGGTCTTGCCGGTGCCGGTGGCGCCGGTGATCAGGCCGTGGCGGTTGGCCAGGGCGGGCAACAGAAAACAGTCAGCGGACGCGCTTTTTGCAATGAGAAACGGTTCGGCCATGGTGGGAGGGTTCAGGAGGGTGGAAAAGTAAAATCAGACCCGACAGATTAAATCAACAGACAAGGATTTCCGATGGCCGGCCACAGCAAATGGGCAAATATTCAACACCGCAAGGGCAGACAGGACGAAAAACGTCAGCGCATCTGGACCCGAGTGGTGCGCGAGATCATGGTGGCGGCGCGCACCGGCGGTGGTGACCCATCGGCCAATCCGCGCCTGCGCCTGGCCATCGAGAAGGCCAAGGCGGCCAACATGCCGGCCGACACCATCAAGCGCAACATCGACAAGGCAACCGGCAACCTCGAAGGCGTGAGCTACGAGGAGATCCGCTACGAGGGCTATGGCATCGGCGGGGCGGCGGTCATCATCGACACCATGACCGACAACCGGGTGCGCACCGTGGCCGAGGTGCGCCACGCGTTCAGCAAGTACGGCGGCAACATGGGCACCGAAGGGTCGGTGGCGTTCCAGTTCAAGCACTGCGGGCAACTGGTGTTCGCACCGGGAACCGACGAGGACAAGGTCATGGAAGTGGCGCTCGATGCCGGCGCCGAGGACGTGATCACCGACGAGGAGGGCGCCATCGAGGTGCTGACCGCGCCGGGTGAGTTCGAAGCCGTCAAGAACGCGCTGGAGGCTGCCGGGCTCGCGCCCGAACTGGCCGAGGTGACGATGCGAGCGGAAAACACGATTGAACTGGCGGGTGACGACGCGACGCGCATGCAGAAGCTGCTGGATGTGCTCGAGGACCTGGACGACGTCCAGAACGTGTACCACAACGCCGAGATTGAAGCATGAGCCCCCACGCTCGCTTGCACTCGCTGCCCCCCGAGGGGTCCGCCGATCTCCTTGAGGCGGCTCCGCGGAGGTCGGTATGAAAGTCCTGGTCGTGGGTGGTGGCGGGCGCGAGCATGCGCTGGCTTGGAAACTGGCGCGCTCCGAGAAAGTGCAGCGGGTGTACGTGGCGCCGGGCAACGGCGGCACCGCGCTGGATCCGAATCTGGTGAACCTGCCGACCACCGACATCGCGGCGCTGCGCGAGTGGGCGCTGGCCGAGAGGATCGGGCTGACGGTCGTGGGCCCCGAGGGGCCTCTGGCTGCCGGCATCGTCGACGAATTCCGTGCCCACGGGCTTCGCATTTTCGGCCCGACCAAGGCTGCCGCGCAGCTCGAAAGTTCCAAGGCTTTTTCCAAAGCGTTCATGAAGCGTCACGGCATTCCGACCGCGGCCTACGAAACGTTTTCCGACCCGGCGGCAGCCCACGCCTACGTGGACCGCATGGGCGCGCCCATCGTGGTCAAGGCCGATGGCCTGGCGGCCGGCAAGGGTGTGGTGGTGGCCATGACCGCGGCCGAGGCACACGAGGCGATCGACTTCATGCTGGTTGACAACCGTCTGGGCGTGAGCCACAACGAAGGCGGCGCGCGGGTGGTGATCGAAGAGTTCCTGCAGGGCGAAGAAGCCAGCTTCATCGTGATGTGCGATGGCCAGAACGTGGCGGCGATGGCCACCAGCCAGGACCACAAGCGCCTGCTCGACGGCGACGAGGGCCCGAACACCGGTGGCATGGGGGCGTATTCACCGGCGCCGGTGGTCACGGCCGAGGTGCACGCCCGCGCCATGCGCGAGATCATCATGCCCACGATCCGCGGCATGGAAAAAGATGGCATCCCGTTCACCGGCTTCCTGTATGCCGGCCTGATGATCGACGCGGCAGGCCATCCGAAAACGCTGGAGTTCAACTGCCGCATGGGCGATCCCGAGACGCAGCCCATCCTGATGCGCCTGAGGACCGATCTGGTGGACGTGATGCTGGCGGCCACCGCGGGCCAGCTGGACACGGTGGAACTCGAATGGGACCGCCGCCCGGCGCTCGGCGTCGTGATGGCCGCTGCCGGCTACCCGATGAACCCGCGCAAGGGCGACACCATCACCGGCCTGCCCGCCGACAGCGATGACGCGATGGTGTTCCACGCGGGCACGGTGCGCAAGGACGGCGCGACTCTCACCGCCGGCGGGCGCGTGCTCTGCGTGACGGCGCTGGCCGATTCGGTGAAACAGGCCCAGCAGCGGGCCTACGAGGTGGCGCGCGGCATCCATTTCGAGGGCATGCAGTACCGCAAGGACATCGGCCATCGCGCCATCAACGCGACGGGGCGAAGGGAATGAGCGCCGCGCCGGGCCGCCCCAAGCAAGCTCGCACCGCCATGCGAATCATGGAGCTTTTCCAGTGAGCGCCGCCACCGACTCTGTTCGCGCCTGGCTGCAAGGCCTGCAAACCCGCATCACCACCGCCATCGAGGCCATCGACGGCACGCCGTTCCTGGACGACGCCTGGGCCAAGGCGCCCGGCGACGCGCTGCAAGGCAATGGCATCACCCGCATTCTCGAAGGCGGGCCGGTGTTCGAGCGCGCCGGCTGCGGGTTCTCCCATGTGAGCGGTCCCCGGCTGCCGCCCTCGGCTACGCAGCACCGTCCGGAGCTGGCCGGCGCGCCGTTCGAGGCGATGGGCGTGTCGCTGGTGTTTCACCCGCGCAACCCTTACGTGCCCACGGTGCACATGAACGTGCGCATGATCGCGGCCACCGCGCCCGGGCAGGCGCCGGTGTGCTGGTTCGGCGGCGGCATGGACCTGACCCCGTACTACGGCTTCGACGAAGACGCGGTGCACTTCCACACCACCTGCCGCGACGCGCTGGCACCGTTCGGCGCGGACAAATACCCGCGCTTCAAGACCTGGTGCGACGAGTATTTCTACCTGAAGCACCGCGACGAGCAGCGCGGCGTGGGCGGCGTCTTTTTCGACGACTTTTCCGAAGGCGGTTTCGACCACGGGTTCGCGATGATCCGTTCGGTCGGCGACGCCTTCCTCCAAGCCTACGAACCCGTTGTCGCGCGCCGGCGCCACACGCCCTATGGCGAGCGCGAGCGCGAGTTCCAGCTGTACCGGCGCGGCCGCTACGTGGAGTTCAACCTGGTCTGGGACCGCGGCACCCACTTTGGCCTGCAGTCGGGCGGGCGCAGCGAATCGATCCTGCTGTCCATGCCGCCGCTGGTCAGCTGGGCCTACAACCGCAGGCCCGAGCCCGGCACGCCCGAAGACGCCCTGTACCGCCACTTCCTCGTGCGCAGGGACTGGATTTGACGAGCCCTGCGCCGCGCATCGGGATCTTCGGCAGCGCGTTCGACCCGCCACACAATGCGCACGTGGCGCTGGCGCTCGCGGCGCTCGCGCAGCTGGCACTGGATCACCTGCTGGTGTTTCCGACCGGCCAGGCCTGGCACAAGACCCGGCCCCTGAGCGGTGCCGCCCACCGCCTGGCCATGGCGCGCCTGGCTTTCGACGGCATGGAGCGGGTGAGTGTGGACGACCGCGAATTGCGCCGAACGGGCCCCACCTACACGGTCGATACACTGGCCGAGGTGCAGGCGCAACACCCGGGTGCGCAACTGTTCCTGATCGTCGGCGGCGACCAGGCGGCCGCGCTACCGAGCTGGCACCGGTGGCGGGACATCCTGAAGATCGCTATAATTTCAATAGCTTCCCGTGGCCATCCGACGCTGGAACCGGCCTGTTTTGATGCTGAAAATGTGGTTCCGGAAGGCCAGGACTGCCGTTTTGTGCCCCTGCAAATGCCGATGATGGACCTCAGCGCCACCGCCGTGCGCGAACGCGTGGCCGCCGGGCTCGGGATTGACCATCTGGTCCCCGCGCCGGTTGCACGCTATATTGACCAACACCACCTTTACCTCGCTCCATGACCGAAAAAAGCACCTCCGGCAAGAAAGACACCCAGAAACTGCAGCGCGCCATCGTCGATGGTCTGGAGGATGTGAAGGCCCAGGACATCCAGGTGTTCGACACCGAGCACCTGTCGCCGCTGTTCGAGCGCGTGATCGTCGCCGCCGGCACCTCCAACCGCCAGACCAAGGCGTTGGCGGCCAGCGTTCGCGACAAGGTACGCGAAGCGGGCTTTCCCAAGCCCCGCATCGAGGGCGAAGAAAACGGGGAATGGATCATCGTCGACTGTGGCGCGGCGGTCGCGCACATCATGCAGCCCAACATCCGGCAGTACTACAACCTGGAGGAAATCTGGGGTGACAAGCCGGTCCGGCTGAAGCTCGGCGCGGCCAAACCGGCCGCCAAGGCGGCCAGGAAGGCCTCTGGTGGTGTCGGGGGTGCCGCCGCCGGCAAGTCTGCCACCCAAGCGGCGCCCCAGCCCGCTCCCCGCCGGGCGGCGACCAAAGTCGCCGGTGAGGCTCCCAAGCGGGTCGAGACCCGGAAATCCGAACCAAAATCGGCCAAAGCCAGCGTCAAACGGCCATCAACTGCTATCAAGTCCGCAGTGACCAAGGTGGTGGTTCCGGCCGCCGCCAAACGCGCCCCGGCCAAGAAAGCCGCTGCCAGGACCGCGCCAGCCAAGCGTGCCCCGGCCCGCAAGCCGGCTGCCGGCAAGGCCTGATTCCCTCCGGCCATGAAGCTGCTGATCGTGGCCGTCGGGCAGCGCGTGCCCGACTGGGCGCAGACCGCCTGGGACGACTACGTCAAGCGCTTTCCGCCGGAGCTGAAGGTCGAGCTCAAGGCAGTCAAGACCGAGCCGCGGGGCTCCAAATCCCTGGAAACGGTGTACGCCGCCGAACGCGCGCGCATCGAGGCCGCCATTCCACGCGGCGCTCGCACCGTGGCGCTCGATGAACGGGGTACGTCACTCACCACCGCGGCCTTGGCCTACAAGCTCAAGGCCTGGCAGCTTGGTGCCGACGACGTCGCGCTGGTCATCGGCGGGCCTGACGGGCTGGACCCCGGATTCCGGCAGGCGGCCCACGAGCGCATCCGTCTGTCGGACCTGACGCTGCCGCATGCGATGGTGCGGGTGCTGCTGATCGAGCAGCTCTACCGCGCCTGGTCGATCAACGCGGGCCATCCTTACCATCGTGAATAGGATGTTGACCCCCACTCTCCCGCACTGCGTGTGGTCGCGCCCTGCAGGCCGCGGCGCAGCCAGGGTCTGCACCTCTTCGGGCTGTCCAAGCCTGCGCAGGCAGGCCTGGAGCCACAGCCCTCAGCCCCCCGAGGGGGCCCGCCTTGCTTGGGACGGCCCGGCGCAGCGGCGACGCCTTCAGGGAGAAGGCTATGCCTGATTTCGTGTACCTCGCCTCCCAGAGTCCGCGTCGCCGCCAGTTGCTGGAGCAGATCGGCGTGCGCCACGAATTGCTGCTGCCCGATGCCGAAGAGGATGCCGAGGCCCTGGAGGCGGTTCGGCCCGGCGAGGCCCCGCTGGTCTATGTGCGGCGGGTGACGGCGCTGAAGCTGGACGCGGCGTTGGCCCGCCTGAAGCGCCGCGGCCTGCCCTCAGCGCCAGTTCTGTGCTCGGACACCACGGTGGCGCTGGGACGCACGATTCTGGGCAAGCCCGCCGACGCCGCCGAGGCCCGGCGCATGCTGCAGGCGCTGTCGGGAACCACACACCGCGTGTTGACGGCGGTGGCGGTGCAGGGCGCGCGCCATCGCCTGGACGCGGTGAGCGATTCGCGGGTCCGGTTCAGCCCGCTCACGCCCGCGCGTATCCGGGACTACGTGGCCACCGGCGAGCCCCTGGGCAAGGCGGGGGCCTACGCGGTGCAGGGGCGCGCGGCCACCTTCATCGAGCACCTGTCGGGAAGCTACTCGGGCATCATGGGACTGCCGGTGTTCGAAACGGCCGCTTTGCTGCGCCAGGTGGGCTTCAAATGCTGAGCAGGGCAGCGATCCGGGGGTGGTGCTCCGATACCCGTCTAGGGAGTTGACGTGATGCAGCAGGAGATTCTGATCAACTGGGCGCCCCAGGAAACCCGCGTCGCGGTGGTTGAAAACGGCGCGGTGCAGGAATTGCATGTCGAGCGGACACTCGAGCGTGGCCTGGTGGGCAACATCTACCTGGGCAAGGTGGCGCGGGTGTTGCCAGGCATGCAGTCGGCCTTCATCGACATCGGGCTGGAGCGGGCGGCCTTCCTGCACGTGGCCGACTTGCAGACGGCGATCGCGGCACGCGGTGCGGACGCCGATGCGGGCAACGGCACCGGCGGCGCACGCCCGGGCCTGAACGCGCTGCCGATCGAGCGGCAGGTGTTCGAGGGCCAGGTGCTGCTGGTGCAGGTGATCAAGGACCCGATCGGCACCAAGGGCGCACGCTTGTCCACGCAGATCAGCATCGCCGGGCGGATGCTGGTGTTTCTGCCGCAGGACGATCACATCGGTGTGTCCCAGAAGATTCCATCGGCGCAACGCGAACTGCTGCGTGCGCGGCTGGTGACCATGGTGGGTGACGACGGCGGCGGCTTCATCCTGCGCACCAACGGCGAGGATGCCACCGAGGCGGAACTGGCCGACGACATCGCGTACCTGCGCAAGGCCTGGGCCCGGATCAAGGACGCCTCGGTGCGCATGCCGCCGTTGTCGCTGCTGCACCAGGATCTCAACCTGCTGCAGCGGGTGCTGCGCGACCTGGCGGGTGAGGGCACCCAGGTCATCCGGCTCGATTCGCGTGAGCAGTTCGACGCGTTGCGCGCGTTCGGCCGCGAGTTCATGCCGGCCGCCGCCGCGAAGTTGCAGCACTACAAGGGGGAACGGCCGATCTTCGACCTGTTCTCGATCGACGAGGAGATCGCGCGCGCGCTGGGGCGCCGTGTCGAGCTGAAATCGGGCGGTTACCTGATCGTGGAGCAGACCGAGGCCTTGACGACGGTCGATGTCAACACCGGCGGTTTCGTCGGCGCGCGCAGTTTCGACGAGACGATCTTCAAGACCAACCTGGAGGCGGCCCGGGCGATCGCGCGGCAACTGCGCCTGCGAAACCTGGGCGGGATCATCATTGCCGATTTCATCGACATGGTGCGCGAGGACCACCGCGAGGCGGTGCTGGCGGAGTTCCGCAAACAACTGGCGCGCGACCGGGTCAAGACCATGGTCGGCGGGTTTTCGCAGCTCGGGCTGGTGGAGATGACCCGCAAGCGCACCCGCGAGTCGCTGGCGCGCATCCTGACCGAGCCGTGCGAGGTCTGCCAGGGCAGGGGGCATGTGAAAACCGCGCGCAGCGTGGCCTACGACATCCTGCGCGAGATCCTGCGCGAGGCGCGCCAGTTCAACCCGCGCGAGTTCCGGGTGGTGGCGTCGCCAAAGGTGATCGAGCTGTTGCTCGACGAGGAAAGCCAGCACCTGGCCGGGCTGAGCGACTTCATCGGCAAGCCGGTGTCGCTGCAGAGCGAGGCCTCGATGGGCCAGGAGCACTACGACATCGTGCTGCTCTGAGCGGGCTCCTCGCCACCGAGCGCGCCGTGCTTCTGCAAGCGGGCGTACAGACCATCCAGCGCCATCAGTTCCGCGTGGCTGCCCTGCTCGGCGATGCGGCCCTGTTCCATGACCACCACCCGGTCGGCGTGTTCGATGGTGGAGAGCCGGTGCGCGATGATGAGCGTGGTGCGTCCGGCCATGAGCCGTTGCAGGGCCTGCTGCACCAGGCGTTCGGACTCGGTGTCCAGGGCTGAGGTGGCTTCATCCAGGATCAGC
Organism: Burkholderiaceae bacterium; assembly: GCA_046348065.1. GTDB lineage: Bacteria > Pseudomonadota > Gammaproteobacteria > Burkholderiales > Burkholderiaceae_C > Skiveiella. Next base: position 332,464 of record JAXMFA010000003.1, on the reverse strand, counting down.
ACCGGCGCGTCCTTGTACAGGGCGCGCGCGATCGCCAGCCGCTGCCGCTGACCGCCGGAGAGCTGGGTTGCGTTGTGGCCCACGATGGTGTCCATGCCCTCGGGCAGCGCGGCGACGTGTTCCAGCAGGTTGGCCGCGTCCAGGCATGCATTCACCCGGTCGCGGTCGATGGCCTGGCCCAGCGCCACGTTGGCCGCGACCGTGTCGTTGAACATCACCACGTCCTGGCTCACCATCGCGAACTGCGCCCGCAGCGCGGTCAGGTCCCATTGCGTCAGGTCGTGGCCGTCCAGGCGCACGGTTCCGCTGCGGGGCAGCACGAAGCGCATCAGCAGGTTCACCAGCGTGGTCTTGCCCGAGCCCGACGGCCCGACCAAGGCCACCACCTCGCCGGGCGCCACCGCCAGGCTCAGGCGATCCAGTGCCGGCCGGTTGTCGTCCCGGTAGGCCACGGTGACGTCGTGCAGTTCGATGGTGCCGTGGGCCCGCCCAGGCATCAGCGTGCCGCCCTGTTCGGCCTGCACGTCCTCCATCATCGTGAGGCCGCGCTCCAGCGCGGCCACGGCGCGGGTGATCGGGTTGGCGATCTCCGCCAGGCGGCGAATCGGCGTGATCAACATCAGCATGGCCGTGACGAAGGCCACAAAATCACCGACGGTCACGCTGTTGCCGCCGCTGGCGCGGCTTTGCCAGAGCGCCACGCCGATCACGGCCGACAGCGCCGCCGCGGCGATCATCTGGGTCAGGGGCGTCATCGCCGCCGAGGCGACCGTCGACTTCAGCGCCAGGCGCCGCAGGCGCCCGCTCAGGGTTTCGAAGCGGGAGGCTTGGGCGTCCTGGGCGCTGTGCAGGCGCACCATGCGGTGGGCCAGCACGTTTTCTTCGACGACGTAGGCCAGTTCGTCGGTCGCGTTCTGGCTGGACTTGGTCAGCTGGTACAGGCGCCGGGACAGTGCCTTCATGATCCAGGCCACACCGGGGCCCATCAGCGCGACGATGAGCGTGAGCTTCCAGTTCAGGTACACCAGGTAGCCCAGCAGGGCGATCATGGTGAAGCCGTCCTTGGTCATGCCCACCAGGGCCGTCACGAGCAGGTTGGAGCCGGTTTGAACCTCGTAGACCAGCGTGTTCGACAAGGCGCTGGCGGACTGGCGCGAAAACAAGCCCATCTCGGCATTCAGCAGCCGGGCAAACATGGCCCGGCGCAGCACCATCATGCCGTCGTTCGTGACCCGGGCCAGCGCGTACTGGCCCACAAAATTGGCAACACCGCGCAGGCCGAACAAGCCCATGAGGCCAATGGGAATCATCCAGAGCGGCATGGTGCCGTTGCTGAAGCCCTGGTCGAGCAGGTATTTCAGCAGGGCCGGAATCATCGGTTCGGTTGCCGCCGCCACCAGCGTGGCCAGCAAGGCGATGCCCCAGACGTGGCGCTGGTGGCCAAAGAACGCCGCGAGGCGGATGACCCGCTGCACCAAGGGGCGCTGCGGGGTCGGGTTGTCGGGCGGACTCGAAGTCATGGATGGGGCGGATTCTACGGTTGCGCCGATCCTGGTCCGTGCGCATGCCTGTGCAAACACAGTTTGTCACGGCGACCGTTCGGCTGTGTGTAACATGGAGGCCTTGCCCCAGCGCTCCACAGCCCCAAGCCTCGATGACGTTCCAGCCCTCCCGCCCTTTGCCCGTCGCCCGCCGCCTGTTTCTGCTTGCGTTGACCGGGGGGGCCGTGGTGCCGGCAACAGCGCAGTTCCGGGTCGAGATTTCGGGTGTGGGATTGACACAGTTGCCGGTGGCGATCGCCGGTTTCCGTGGAGAGGCCCAGTCGCCGGTCAAGGTCAGCGCCGTGATCCAGGCCGATCTGGAGCGCAGCGGACGCTTCAAGCTGGTCGATGCGACCGGGCAGGCCCTGGACGAAAGCTCCCGGGTTGAGCTGCCCCTGTGGCGCCAGCGTGGGGCCGATTCACTGGCCAGCGGCAGTGTGGCACGCCTGGCCGATGGCCGCTACGAGGTGCGCTTTCGGTTGTGGGACGTGGTGCGCGGCCAGGATCTCGGCGGCCAGGTCTACACGGTACCGGCGGGCGATCTGCGGCTCGTCTCGCACCGCATTGCCGATTTCATCTACGAAAAGCTCACCGGGGAACGCGGCGTGTTCTCGACCCGCATTGCCTATGTGACAAAGGGTGGCAGGCAGCACACGCTGTGGGTGGCCGATGCCGACGGCGAGAACGCCCAAGTCGCACTGGCCAGCCCGGAGCCGATCATTTCGCCCGCTTGGTCGCCGGGTGGTGACCAGCTCGCCTATGTGTCGTTCGAGGCCCGAAAACCCGTGGTGTACATCCATGAAGTGGCCACCGGGCGCCGTCGCCTGTTGGCCAATTTCCGCGGCTCCAACAGCGCGCCCGCCTGGTCGCCCGACGGCCGCCAGATCGTGTTGACGCTGAGCCGCGACGGCGGATCGCAGCTGTACGTGATGGACGTCAACGGCGGTGAGCCCCGGCGCCTCACGCAGAGCCAGGGCATTGATACCGAAGCGGTGTTTTCGCCCGACGGACGCAGCATCTACTTCGTCAGCGACCGCGGCGGCGCGCCGCAGGTTTACCGCATGCCGGCCGGTGGCGGCGCGGCTGAACGCGTCACGTTTTCGGGCACTTACAACATCTCGCCGGCCGTCAGCCCGGACGGCCGGTGGCTGGCCTACGTGACCCGGGTCAACGGGGCATTCAAGCTCCAGGTCATGGAACTCGCAACTGGAACCGTGGCCTCGATCACTGACACGACTGCAGACGAGAGCCCCAGCTTTGCGCCAAACAGCCGCTTGATCGTCTATGCCACCCAGGTTCAGGGACGCGAGGCGCTGATGACCACGACGCTGGATGGCAAGATCAAGGCCCGTCTGGCCGGACAGGACGGCGATATCCGGGAGCCCAGTTGGGGGCCTTTTCCGAAATGATTTTTTCAAGGAGCAAGACCATGAACAAGGGGTGGTTGGCGTTGGCGGCGGTGGTGGTTTGTCTCGCGGGTTGCAGCTCCGGTGTCAAGCTGGATCAGCCACCGGTGGAGGACAAGACCGGCGTCGACGTCACGGCGGGTACGGGCGCCAGCTCGGGGGCGGCCAGCGGGGTGACCGGGGTGAATCTGGGCAAAGGCGGGCTGGACGGTGTCGGGCCTGGCGGCCCCAGCATCGTGTACTTCGACTTCGACAGCTACGTTGTCAAACCTGAATACCAGTCGGTCGTCGAGAATCACGCGAAGTACCTGCGTGCCGACGCCAAACGCAAGGCCATGCTGGAGGGCCACACCGATGAGCGCGGTGGGCGCGAATACAACCTGGCATTGGGGCAGCGCCGATCGGAAGCCGTCGCCAAGGCGCTGGTCCTGTTGGGCGTTTCCGCTGGACAGGTCGAAGCGGTGAGTTTTGGCAAGGAAAAGCCGGCGGTCGAGGGTTCGGGCGAAGCCGCCTGGGCCAAGAACCGCCGGGTTGAGGTGAAGTACCGGTGACATCACTGCCTTTGATGCGGCGGGGCCGAGGTTTGTTGGTCGGCGCGTCGCTGCTCGCGGCGCTGGCGGGGGCGGATGCCGCATTGTTCAGCGACGACGAAGCCCGCAAGGCCATCCTCGACCTGCGTCAACGGGCGGACGCGCAGAAGGCGGCGACGGAGTCCATCGAGAAGCGGTTGACCGAGGAAAACAACCAATTGCGCAGAAGTCTGCTGGATCTGCAGAACCAGATTGAAGCGCTTCGTGCCGAACAGGCCCGCTTGCGCGGACAGGCGGAGCAGGCTTCACGTGACATCGCCGAGGCTCAGCGCCGGCAGGCGGCGCAAGGCCAGGCGATGGATGAGCGCCTGCGGTCGGTGGAGCCGCAAAAGGTGGCGCTCGATGGCCTCGAGTTCATGGCCAGTCCGGCGGAGAAGCGCGACTTCGATGCGGCGCTGGCGGTGTTTCGCTCGGGTGACTTTGCGGGCGCGCAAGCGGCGTTTCTGGACTTCGCCAAGCGGTATCCCAAGAGTGGCTACTATCCCAGCGCCTTGTTCTGGCTTGGGAACGCTCAATATGCGACCACCCACTACAAGGAGGCGATCACCAATTTCAGATTGATGCTGAACCTGGCGCCCGATCACGCACGCGCCCCGGAGGCCTTGTTGTCCATTGCAAACTGCCAGATCGAACTCAAGGATCCGCGAGCCGCCCGCAAGACCCTTGAGGACCTCATTCGCCTGCACCCGCAGTCCGAGGCTGCACAAGCCGCCAAAGAGCGCCTGGCCAAGCTGCGCTGATGGTGGTTGACGATTTGCCCGATCTCGATCGCCGGTTTGGCGCTCTGGCGAGACTCTATGGCGTAGAGGGCGCCGCCCGCATCCGGGCTGCGTGTGTGGTGGTCGTCGGCATCGGTGGCGTGGGGTCGTGGGCTGCGGAGGCCTTGGCCCGCAGTGGTGTGGGACAACTGGTGCTGGTTGACCTTGATCACGTGGCCGAGTCCAACGTCAATCGCCAGGTTCATGCGCTGACCACCACCCTGGGGCAGTCCAAGGTGGGGGCCATGCGAGACCGCATCGGCCTGATTCATCCAGGGTGTGAAGTCATGGCCATCGAGGAGTTTGTTGAGCCCGCCAACTGGCCGCATGTGTTGGGGGGCAGAACGGTCGATGCGGTCATCGACGCGTGTGATCAGGTGGTGGCCAAGACGGCGATGGCGCAATGGGCGCGCAACGCGCACTGCGACTTCATCAGCGTCGGTGCGGCAGGTGGCAAGCGACAGGCGCACCGGGTGGACATCGACGACCTGGCGCGGGTGACCCACGACCCGCTGCTGGCCCAGCTGCGGTACCGTCTGCGCAAGCACCATGGTGCGCCGCGCGAGGGCAAGGCGATCGGCGTTTCTTGCGTGTTCAGCCGAGAGGCCGTGCTTGCGCCGGACGCGTCGTGCGCGCTCGAGGGTGACGGTTCGCTCAACTGCCACGGATATGGCTCGGTGGTGAGCGTCACGGCAACGTTCGGATTGGCCGCGGCCGGCTGGGTCCTCGATTTCATGGCACGTCGAACGGCGGGCGCATGAGAAATCGGGGTATAATATGAGGCTCGATTCGACGGCAATAGCTGGTCGAAACCGATCGGGACGTTAGCTCAGTTGGTAGAGCAGCGGACTTTTAATCCGTTGGTCACAAGTTCGAATCTTGTACGTCCTACCACTCTACGAAAAGCCGCTTTCAAGCGGCTTTTCTTTTGCCTGATGGTTGGACCGCCTGATGGTTGGACCTATTGGTACTGATCCCCGCCACTGCATCGGCAGGCTGTCCGTCGGTCGGGGGGACAACCGCGCACCGCTGCCCAAGCGCCGCCCGTGCGCCGCTCACACCACCACGAAATCCGCCGCGCTCAGCGTACCCACCACGCCGATCAGCGTGGCGAACTGCACGGCCGCGCCCGCGCCCGAGCCATCGGCATCGTACAGCAGCGCGCCGGTGGCGCTGTTGTAGATGATGCGGTCGTTGGCATCCAGCGCGGCCGCGCCGGTGACGAACGCGCCCGTCGCCAGCACCCCGGTGGCCAGCGCTGAGAACACCGCCCGGCTCAGCTGGATCGTGTCGTCGGCCACGATGAAGTTCTGGATCGTGTCGCGGTTCGCTGCCGACGGCGCCGTGTCGAAGACGAACACATCCCGCCCGTCGCCGCCGATCAGCGTGTCGTTGCCCAGGCCGCCCGCCAGCGTGTTGTTGCCCGCGTTGCCGATGATCAGGTTGGCGCTGGCGTTGCCCGCGCCGTTGATGTTGGCAACGCCCGAAAGATACAGGTTCTCCAGGTTGGGACCCAAGACGAATCTGACGCTGGATATGACGGTGTCGGTTCCGGCGTCAATGTCCTCGTAGACCTGATCCCACTCATTGTCGACGACATAGGTGTCGTTGCCCGATTGGCCGGACATGGTGTCCATGTCCGCTCCACCGTCGAGCCAGTCGTTGCCCCCGCCCCCGACAAGCATATCGACGGCGGCACCGCCCAGCAAGACCTCGGCCAGGTTGGAGCCCACCAGCTTGTCATTGCCGATACCCTGGTTGGGCCCGATCAGGGTGGGCAGGCCCGGCGGGGGCGCCAGCGGTGCGCCGATGGTGGCGGTGTCGGGCGAGAGCACCGACTCGGCCGTGTGGTCGCCGTCGGTGTAGGACACGCGCAGGCTGATCCTGGCGCCCACATCGGCCAGTGTGGTGGTGTAGGTGGGGGCATCGGCGGCGCCGGCAATGGCCACGCCGCCGCGCAGCCACTGGTAGTGCAGCGTGCCCAGGCCATCCACATCGGCCAGCGTGTGGGTGTCGGCCGTCAGAACCCGTCCCTGCACCGGGGTGCCGGTGATCGCGGCACCGCCGGTGGGCGCATCGTTGACGGGCGACACCACGATCGATGCCGTGTCGGTGCTGGCGGAGAAAGCGGTGGTGCCCCCATTGGACACGGTGTTGACCTTGCTGCCGGCCGTGCCGGTGGTCTGGTCCCAGGCGCGGAAGGTGATGGCGCTGGAGACGGTGCCGTTGAAATTGGCGCTGGGCTGGAAGTACACCCGGGTGACCGCGTCGGCGCCCAGCAGCAAGGCGGACGAATCGGAGACGGCGCCGACGGCCAGCCAGTTGGTGCCGCCATTGGTGGAGTAGAACCAGGTGCCATTGGCGGTGTGGGTGCCGGTCAGCGCGATGCCCAGCAGCGCGCCGGTGTCCACGTCACTCACGTTGTCCACCTGGCCAGCGGGGCTGGCGAAGTCCACCAGGCTGGAGACCAGGGTGCCGACGGCGCCCGAGGGCGCACCGGCATCCTCGGCCACGGTGGCCAGCGCGGGCGACTGGCTGGCGTTCAGTACCGGCGCGTCGTTGACCGCGGTGCCCGTGAAATTCTTGGTGCCGGTGAGGGCCGGGGCCACGCCGTCGCTGACGCTGGTGGCGATGGTGAAGTTGCCGTTGAAATTGGCCGTGGGCGTGAAGGTGACGCCGGCCAGCAGGGCATTGACATCGGCGATGGCGCCGGAGGCGCTCCACACGCCGGTGGCAGGGTTGTAGGTGGAGTTGACGCTGTTCGAATTGCCCGTGCTCAGCGCGCCGGCGGTGGGGTCGGACAGCGTGAGCGTGACGGTGACGTTCGGAGAGTCCACGTCGGCCACCACGATGTTGGTCAGGTTCAGCGGTGTGTCTTCGGTGTAAGTTTCGGGCGCGTCCAGATTGGTCGCGGTGGGCGCGCTGTTGATCTGGTAGCTGATCTGGTTGCCCGAGGCCACAAACTTCGCGGTGTCCCACAGGCCGTCGAGCACGACCTCCACATCGGCGCCGGGCACCGTATCGGTGCCGATGTGCAGCACGGTCCGGGTGGCGCTGTGGCTGACCTGGATGTCATTCTGGGCCACCGCGCCGCCGTTGCCATCGGTGATGGTGTGGCCGGAGAAGGCCGCGCCGGCAATCGCGATCCGGTCACCGACTTCAAAATCGGTGATGCGGTCCGTGCCGTTGCCGCTCGCGGCGAACTCGAAGGTGTCGGCGCCGGTGCCTCCGCTCAGGCGGTCGGCAAAGGCGCCGCCGGCCAGGGTGTCGGCCCCGGCGGCGCCGATCAGTTCCACGCCTTCGGCGGCGCTGGCCATTCGCAGCACGCTGTCGCTGGCGTCGCCGGTCAGTGTCAGGTGGCCCTCGCGCAGGCCGTCGGCATCAAAACGCTGCTGGTAGATGCCCCAGCTGTTGTTACCGGGTGTTTCTTCCTGGGAAGACTGCCAGCTCACCAGCCAGCCGCCGTCGGCCAGCGCGGTGACGCTGGGGTTGTACTGGTCGTTGGCGGTGGTCGCGTTGACCCGCACTTCGCCCCCCGTGGCCACGCCGGCGCTGGTGTAGCGCTGCTGGTAGATGCCGTAGCCGTAGTTACCGGGTGTTTCTTCCTGGTAAGACGTCCAGCTCACCAGCCAGCCGCCGTCGGCCAGCGCGGTGACGCTGGGGCTGTACTGGTGGTTGGCGGTGGTCGCGTTGACCCGCACTTCGCCCCCCGTGGCCACGCCGGCGCTGGTGTAGCGCTGCTGGTAGATGCCGTAGCCGTAGTTACCGGGTGTTTCTTCCTGGTAAGACTGCCAGCTCACCAGCCAGCCGCCGTCGGCCAGCGCGGTGACGCTGGGCTGTTCCTGGTTGTTGCTGGTGGTCGCGTTGACCCGCACTTCGCCCCCCGTGGCCACGCCGGTACTGGTGTAGCGCTGCTGGTAGATGCCCCAGCTGTAGCTGCCGGGATCGTCCTGGTTGTAGGACATCCAGCTCACCAGCCAGCCGCCGTCGGCCAGCGCGGTGACGCTGGGGCTGTACTGGTCATAGGTGGTGGTCGCGTTGACCCGCACTTCGCCCCCCGTGGCCACGCCGGTACTGGTGTAGCGCTGCTGGTAGATGCCGTAGCTGTAGTTACCGGGTGTTTCTTCCTGGGAAGACGTCCAGCTCACCAGCCAGCCGCCGTCGGCCAGCGCCGTGACGCTGGGGGCGAACTGGTCGTTGGCGGTGGTCGCGTTGACCCGCAGCTCGCTGTGCCCGAGCGTGATGACTTCGCCATTCAGGTTGACCCGCTCGATGCTGGCCAGCGTGTCCACGCCCTGGCCGCTGGTGACGACCCAGCGCCCCTGCGCATCCAGGCTGAACACGGCGCCACTGCTGGCGCTGGCCAGGTTCGCGGTGTCGTTGCCATTCAGGCCGTCGAGGGTGTCATCGCCGGCGGTGCCAGGCAGGGTGTCGTCGTTGGGGGTTCCGGTGATGGTGGCCATGGGCGTTTTCGGGCAGAGTGGGTTGAAGAAAACTGGATTCAGCGGGGCCGGGACGGATCCAGCCACCGGCTTCCGGCGGGTGCGAGCAAACGGATGTCGCCGCGACGCTGGGCGCGCTCGCCGACCCCATCCAGCGGAATATTCCGAGCGCCGGTGGTGGCACCAGGTTGGCGCGATAGAAGTTTGATCCGGGTCAAGGCTGAAGGGCGGCGGGCGGCGTTACAAAAAGTCACGGCCGATGCTAGGGCCTCGTCATGGGCGGTGTCATCACCCGTTCGGGTGAAATCGGTCTTCGGGGATGTCGTGGTTTGCCCGGGCGGTCAGGCCTGCCGGGCGGCCCCGGGCCGCGCGGGTGCGTGCCTCAGGCCTGCGGCAGCGTGCTGCTGGCCAGCGCCAGCAGCAGTTTGGTGAGCCTGGCGCGGTTGTCGGTGCCGGTCTTGGCGTAGATGGACTGGAGCTGGCTCTTGGCGGTGTTCAGGCTGATGCCGTGGCGCTGGGCGGCCTCGGCCAGTTCGTCGCCCTCGCTGAGCGTGACCGCCAGGCGCGCCTCTGCCGGGCTGAGGCGGTACAGCTCCATCAGCAGTTCGGGCTCGATGCGCGGGCTCTCGGCGCTGTCGTTGAGGAAGACGATGGCGCGCGGCATGGTGCCATCGCGGCCGAATTCGTTGTGCGCGGGCAGCGCGGACAGGCGCAGGACGTAAGGCGCCAGCCCGGAGGGGCGGTCCACGCGCAAGGCCTTGCCGAAATGCGTGGCATGCAGCAGGTCGCCGTCCAGCATGATCTGGCGCAGCGCGGCGTCCAGCGCCTCGTGCTGGGCCGGGGTCTCGGCCTCCAGCCGGTGGCCGCCGTGGGGCAGGCCGCGCACGCGCAGGCCGTCTTCGGCTCGCAACATGCGCTGGGCGGCGCGGTTGGCGAACACCACGGTGGCCGGCTGCGCCACCAGCAGCACGCCGGTGGCCAGGCGCTCCAGCGAGGCCAGGCTGTTGGCCACCTGCAGGTCGGCCTGGCGCAGGCGGTACATCACACCCAGCGCGCGCGAGATGTGCGGCAGCAGCAGCCGGAAGCGCGCCAGGTCGTCGGCGTCAAACGGGGGCTGTTGTTCGCCGCGGAACATCGAGCACACCGTGGGCAGGGTGTTGGGGGTCTGGCCGTCGAAGATGACACCGGCCATGAGCTCGGGTATGTCGTCGACGCGCAGGTATTCGTCGTACCAGCGTGTGCGTTTGAGTTCTTCGAGCGGGACGAGCTCGGTGCCGAGCACCGAGACGCCCTCGGCGATCAGCTGGCGCTGCGCGGCCACGTGCGTCCAGACATCGAGTTCCGTGTGTTTGCCACGCCAGATCTCCGTGGACTGGGCGGAGAACCCGTGCGAGAACAGGACGAAACGGTCGCTTTCCTTGGGCTCCAGCGGGGTGTAGAGCACGGCGTTCTTGGATTCGAGCCAATCGGCGATGGCCACCAGGGTACGCGGCCAGGCGGTGGGTTCCAGCGCGCACTGATAGATCTGGTCGACCACGGCGCCAAAGGCCGCCAGATTGCCTTGAAGGGCGGTTGTGTTGCCACACATCGTTGTCACTCCTCTTTGGGGTCAGCGGCCTGGTGGTTACGCGGCGGCGCAGGCGGCGTGGCGCGCGGGTCTTGTTCTTGAACGTTATGCCCCATGGCCCCCTATGCTGCCAACGGCCAGCCGGTGCGGCTATCGGAAAATTCCTAGATCGCGATGGATTCAGGGTTTGCCTTGATGCAAGTCGGCATCGCTGTGTGGCGAAAGTGCGACAGGCAGGCGCCATCGGGCACCCGCTACGGGGTGTGCCCGAAGACTATCATTTCAGTAGCATCTCATATCCACCGGGCGCTGGGTTGAGCCCGTTTTTGTCCAAAAAACCGGGTTTTGCCGGTTTTCAGGCGTCGGTGGGGCCTGTGGTTGGCGCCCGGCTACGGCGGCAATCGCAACTGCGCCTTCAGTGCCACGCGCACGCAATCCTTCATGTGCTCCTCGCCCAGGTAGCGGATCACCGTGTAGCCGATCACGGCGGACGCAACCTGGCCGGCCACGGGGACGAAGCGGGCGGCTTGGCGTGCCGTCATGCGCATGCCCACCGCCTGGGCCGCCTTGAGGATCAGGTCCTTCGTGATGAATTTGCCGATCAGCACCGAGCCGACCATCGCGACCGCCTTCTGCACCCGCTCGCGCTCGTGCGGCGTCAGGCGGTCCAGCTGGTCGGGCATCAGACCGAACTCGGCGTTGATGCGCGGGATCAGTCGCGTGAGAAGCGCCGCATCCACGGCCCAGTCCAGCCCCGGGACCGGCACCGCGCCAGCCGCCGCGGCCACCAAGGCCCGCCGGTGCAGCAGCTTGCGTCCGCGCTGGACGGCGGCCGTCAGTGCCGGGTGGCCGGACGCGAGCTCGATCGCGGTCGGTCTCACGGCGCGTTCAGCTGGACTTGCCCTTGATCAGGCCGTAGACGAACAGCAGGATCACCGCGCCGATGACCGAAGCGAAGAAGCCGGCCACGTCGCCGGGCCGGTACAGACCCAGGGCCGCACCCAGGTAGCCCGCGAGGAACGAGCCCGCGACACCCAGCAAGGCGGTCATGATCAGACCCATCCTGTCGTCACCGGGCTTGAGCGCGCGGGCGACCAGGCCGACGATCAGGCCGATGAACAGGGTTCCGAGGATGGACATCATGGCAAAGCGCCCTTTCATGCAGTGGGGGTGGAACCACCACTGTACCGCGATGCCGCTTCGGTCCCGGTTGCGCAGGGTTTTGACCCCGATCAGGCGGCCATGGCCTGCTCCAGCTGCTCGCTCAAGCCCAGCCAGGTCACTTCGAGTTCGTCCAGTTCGGCGCTGGCGGCCTTGAGCTGACGGCCGGCTTCCGCCAGTTCCGTGGCCGGCAAGGGTTTGCACAGGCTTTCTTCGATCCGGGTTTTCGTCGCGGTGAGTTCGGCCATGCGGGCCTCGGTCTGCTCCAGCGCCTTTTTGATCGGGCGGGTTTTCTCCGCGGCTTGCTGGCGCCGGGCCGCCTCCTGCTTGCGCTGCTGCTGCGCGCTGACGCCGCCTGCCGTCGAAACCACACCCGGGGCGGTTGGTGACGGCGTCGCGGGATTGGCGGCGGGCGGGGGCGGCCGGTCGGTGGTTCTGGCCGCCTCGCGCTGGCGCCGGGCCTCGTCGAGCAGGTAGCGCTGGTAGTCGTCGAGGTCGCCGTCGAACGGCTCGACACCGCCGCGCGACACCAGCCAGAACTCGTCACAGACGGCGCGCAACAGCGCGCGGTCGTGGCTGACCAGCATCACCGTGCCCTCGAATTCATTCAGGGCGACCGACAGCGCTTCGCGGGTGGCCAGATCGAGGTGGTTGGTGGGTTCGTCCAACAGCAGAAGATTGGGGCGCTGCCACACGATCATGCACAGCACCAAACGGGCCTTTTCGCCGCCGCTCATGCTGCCCACGGCCTGCTTGACCATGTCGCCGCTGAAGTTGAACATGCCCAGGAAGTTGCGCAGGTCCTGCTCGCGCGTGGCCTGGCCATTGATCCGGCCCGTCGCCGTCAGGTCTCTGGCAAGCCGGATCATGTGCTCCAGCGGGTTGTCGCCAGGCCGCAGCACGTCGAGTTCCTGCTGCGCGAAATAGCCGATGTTCAGGCCCTTGCCCTCGGTCATCTCGCCGTCCAGCGGGGCCAGCGCGCGCGCCACCGTCTTGACCAGGGTGGACTTGCCCTGGCCGTTGGCGCCCAGGATGCCGATGCGCTGCCCGGCCAGCACCGAGCGGTGAATGTGGCGCACGATCACCGTCGGCGGTGTGCCCTCGGGCGCGCCTTCCGGTGGCGGATAGCCCACGCTCACGTCGTGCATGGCCAGCATCGGGTTGGGCAGGTTGGCCGGCTCGTTGAACTCGAAGCTGAATTCGGCCTCGGCCAGCAGCGGCGCGATTCTCTCCATGCGGTCCAGGGCCTTGACCCGGCTCTGTGCCTGCTTGGCCTTGCTGGCCTTGGCCTTGAACCGTGCGATGAACTTCTGCAGGTGGGCGATCTTCTCCTGCTGGCGCGCGTAGGCCATCTGCTGCAGTGCCATCTGTTCGGTGCGCAGGTCCTCGAAGTTGCTGTAGTTGCCGCCATACCGCGTCAGGCGGGCGCCTTCGATGTGGACGGTGACCTCGGTGACCGCGTCGAGAAATTCCCGGTCGTGGCTGATGACCAGCATTGTGCCGGCGTAACGCTTGAGCCAGGCTTCGAGCCAGACCAGCGCGTCGAGGTCGAGGTGGTTGGTGGGCTCGTCCAGCAGCAGCAGGTCGGACGGACACATCAAGGCCCGGGCCAGTTGCAGGCGCATGCGCCAGCCCCCCGAGAAGCTGTTCACCGGCTGGTTCAACTCGGTGGTCTTGAAGCCCAGGCCAAGGATCAGCGCCTGCGCGCGGGCGGCGGCGTCGTGGGCGCCGGCGTCGTGCAGGGCCGTGTAGGCATGGGCCATGCGGTCGTAGTCGTCCGTGGCCTCCGCGGCGGTGACTTCCCGCTGCGCGGCGAGCAGCGCGGTGTCGCCTTCGACGACGAAGTCGGTCGCGGACTGGTCGGTTTCCGGCATGTCCTGCGCGACCTGGCCCACGCGCCACTGCGCGGGGATGAAACACTCGCCGCCGTCTTCATGCAAAGTACCGTTGAACAGCGCGAACAGGGAGGACTTGCCGGCCCCGTTGCGGCCCACCAGGCCGACCTTCTCGCCAGGATTGAGGGTGACGGACGCGCCGTCGAGCAGCACCTTCGTCCCGCGGCGCAGGACGACGTTTCTCAAAGTGATCATGGGATTGCGGTGGGCTCCGGGTGTCCGCGCCGCCAGGCCAGCAACGCGTCCCGGGTCAGCAGCAGGACCTGGTCGCCGCCGGCGCTGGTGTCCAGCCAGACGGCCTCCAGCGCGGGAAACGCGGCTTCAAAATGGGGGCGTTCGTTGCCGATCTCCAGCACCAGCACGCCGCCGGTCTCCAGATGGTCGGGGGCCTGCGCCAGGAGGCGGCGCACGAAGTCCATGCCGTCGGGGCCACCGGCCAGCGCCAACGCGGGTTCGGCACTGAATTCGGCGGGCAGGGCCGCCATGCTGTCGGCATTGACGTAGGGCGGGTTGCACAGAATCAGGTCATAGCGGCCGACCGATGCCAGCGCGTCGGACTCGATCAGGCGGATGCGGTCCTGCAGCGCGTGCCGCGCCACATTGATGCGGGCCACGGCCAGCGCATCGGGGGAGATGTCGGCGCCGTCGACGGTGACGTCCGGGTAGACCATGGCCGCCAGCACGGCCAGGCTGCCGTTGCCGGTGCACAGGTCGAGCACGCGGGTGGTGTGTTCGCCGAGCCAGGGGTCGAAGCCGCCGCCGTGCTCCGGGTGCGCCAGCAGTTCGGCGATGAGGCTTCGCGGCACGATGCAGCGCTCGTCCACATAAAACGGAACGCCTTGCAGCCACGCTTCGTGCGTCAGGTAGGCGGCCGGCTTGCGCGAGTGGATCCGCTCACCGAGCAATTCGGCCACCTGCGCGCAGCGGTCAGCCGGTACCGCTTGGTCGGCGGCCGATTCGGGCCCGTCCAGCGGGGTGTCCAGGGGAAGCCCGAGCCGCCACAGCACGAGCCAGGCGGCCTCGTCGAAGGCATTGTCGGTGCCATGACCGAAGGCCACACCGGCCTCTTGCAGTTGCCGGGCGGCGTTATCGATCAGTTCGATCAGGCGGGTGCCGCCTGCGGTCATGGCAACAGGCCGTCGTGCAGGGTCTGCAGCACGCGGCGGTAGATGTTCTTCAGCGGCTCGATGTCGGCCACAGCCACGTTCTCGTCGATCTTGTGGATGCTGGCGTTCGGCGGGCCCAGCTCGATGACCTGCGGACAGATCTGCGCGATGAAGCGCCCGTCGCTGGTGCCGCCGGTGGTGGAGAGCTGGGTCTGAATCCCGGTTTCGGCCAGGATGGCGGCCTGCACCGCGTCCACCAGGGTGCCGGGCGTGGTCAGGAAGGGGCGGCCGCCCAGGGTCCAGGCCAGTGTGTAGGTCAGGCCGTGGCGTTCGAGCACCTGGGTCAGCCGTTGTTGAAGGCCTTCCGGTGTACTTTCAGTGGAGAAACGGAAGTTGAAGTCGATGACGACATGGCCCGGTATCACGTTGCTCGCGCCGGTGCCGCCATGGATGTTGCTGACCTGCCAGGTGGTGGGCGGGAAAAACGCGTTGCCCGCGTCCCACTCGGTTGCCACCAGTTCGGCCAGCGCCGGCGCCAGCTGGTGGATCGGGTTGCGCGCAAGTTGCGGGTAGGCGATGTGCCCCTGGATGCCCTGGACCGTGAGCTTGCCGCTCAGGGTGCCGCGCCGACCGTTCTTGATCATGTCGCCGGTGCGTTCGACCGACGTCGGTTCGCCGACGATGCAGAAATCGGGCGCCTCGCCGCGTTGGCGCAACGCCTCGACCACCACGACGGTGCCGTCCACCGCAGGGCCTTCTTCGTCGCTGGTCAGCAGGAAGGCAATGCCCAGCGGCGAGTCGGGGTTTGTGGAGAGGAATTCCTCAGCGGCCACCACCATCGCGGCCAGCGAGGTTTTCATGTCGGCCGCGCCCCGGCCGTACAGGCGGCCGTCACGGTGGGCCGGCGTGAACGGATGGCTGCGCCATTGGTCCAGCGGACCCGTGGGAACGACATCGGTGTGACCGGCAAACGCTATGGTTTTGGTAGCTTTCTGCGGCCGTCCGGTGCTGGGCCCGGTGCGTCTTGCCCATAAATTCCGGACCCGCTGGCCCGCCGGACCGCTTTCGATCAGCTCGCAGGCAAATCCCAGGGGCCGCAGGCGCTCGACGATCAGCTCGATGCAGCCCGCGTCGTCGGGCGTCACGGAGGGCAGGGAAATCAGGTGTTCGGCGAGGCGCAGGGTGGCGGACATGGGGATTGGTCGAGTCGGGGCGGCCTTTGACCGTCGGGTTCAGGCCGGCGCTGGGCCGGCAGGCGCCTTGTCCGATGGGTGGACCTCCAGCGTGATATCGGTGAACAGGGCTTCGTCCGAAGCGATTTCGAGTGTTTCGCCGGCTGTTGCCCGGGAAAAGTCGTTCTGCAGCCGCCACATCAGGTTGGTCGGGGAATCCGCGTAGGCCAGACCCTCCTTGCGGTCGATCTGACCCTCCATGATCAGGCGCGCGATGTCCTGTTCGAAGGTCTGGGAACCTTCGGCCAGGGAGTTGTTCATCGCCTCCTTGACGCCGGAGAAATTGCCCTGTTCGATGAGCTCGGACGTCAGCCGGGTGTTGAGCATCACCTCGACCGCCGGGATGCGGGTGTTGTGCACCGTGCGCAGCAGCCGCTGCGAAACGATGGCCTTGAGCGCCGAGCCCAGGTCGCCCAGCATCGACGGGCGCACCTCCGCCGGGTAGAAGCTGAGGATCCGGTTCAGGGCCTGGTAGCTGTTGTTGGCGTGCAGCGTCGACAGGCAGACGTGGCCCGACTGGGCGTAGGCAATCGCCGCCGACATGGTTTCCCGGTCACGGATTTCACCGATCATGATCACGTCCGGTGCCTGGCGCAGCGCGTTCTTCAGGCCGATGGCCAGCGATTGTGTGTCGGTGCCGACCTCACGCTGGTTGATCACCGATTTGCGGTTGCGGAAAACGAACTCGACGGGGTCCTCGATGGTGAGGATGTGGCCCATGGTGTTTTCGTTGCGGTGGTCGATCATCGATGCCAGCGTGGTCGATTTGCCGGCACCCGTGGCGCCCACCATCAGGATCAGCCCACGTTTTTCCATCACGAGGTCGGCCAGGATCGGGGGCAGGTTCAGCGATGGCAGCGAGGGGATGTCCGACGAGATGTAGCGGATCACCGCCGCATAGGTGCCGCGCTGACGCATGGCGCTCAGGCGGAAATTGCCCACGTCGAGCACCGGAATCGCCATGTTCAGTTCGCCGGTCTCCTTCAGCTCCTCGATCCGGTTCGGTGGCACGACCTCGGACAGCAGGTTGATCGTGGCCTCGACCGGCAGGATCTGGCTGTTCATCTGGATGTACTGCCCGTTGATCTTGATGACCGCTGGGGCGTGCGCGGAGAGGTAGACGTCGGACGCCTTGCGCTCCGCCATCAATCGCAGAATCCGGTCCATCATGCTCATGGTTCAAGCTCCGAAGTTGCCGTGCGCAGGCGATTCACGTTGACCAGGGTTGATGCCCTCAATCCCGCAACAGATCATTCAGGCTGGTCTTGGCGCGGGTCTGCGCGTCCACGCGCTTGACGATCACCGCGCAGTACAGGCTGTACTTGCCGTCGGCGGCGGGCAGGTTGCCGGCCACCACCACCGAGCCGGCGGGTATGCGGCCGTAGCTCACTTCGCCGGTGGCGCGGTCGTAGATGCGGGTGCTCTGGCCGATGTACACGCCCATCGAGATCACCGAGTTCTCCTCGACGATCACGCCTTCGACGATTTCGGAGCGCGCGCCGATGAAGCAGTTGTCTTCGATGATGGTGGGGTTGGCCTGCATCGGCTCCAGCACGCCGCCGATGCCCACCCCGCCCGAGAGATGCACGTTCTTGCCGATCTGCGCGCAGGAGCCGACGGCTGCCCAGGTATCCACCATGGTGCCCTCGTCCACGTAGGCGCCGATGTTCACGTAGGAGGGCATCAGGATGGCGCCCTTGGCGATGAAGCTGCCGCGCCGGGCCACGGCCGGCGGCACGACTCGCACACCGGAGGCGGCCATTTCTTCGGCCGTCATCTGGGCAAACCGGGTGGGCACCTTGTCGTAGAAGCCGAGGTCGCCGGCGCGCACCAGTTCGTTGTCCTTCAGGCGGAATGAGAGCAGCACGGCCTTCTTGATCCACTGGTGTACGGTCCACTGGCCGACACCCTGGCGCGTGGCCACGCGCAGGGCCCCGCTGTTCAGGCCGGCAATGACCTCGTCGACGGCCTGCGTGACCTCTTTCGGGGCGGATTTTGGTGACAGGTTGGCGCGGTCTTCCCACGCGGTGTCGATCAGGGACTGGAGGTGTTGGGTCATGACGGGAAATCGGGCTTCTCAGCCTCGGGATTGAATGAATCGAACGATGCGCCGGGCGGCCTCCAGGCACTCCGCGGTCTCTGCGACCAGTGCCATGCGAACGCGGCCACGGCCCGGGTTGTGCCCGTTTGCCTCGCGGGCGAGGTAACTGCCCGGCAGCACGGTGACATTGTATTGAGCCAGCAATTCCCGCGCGAAAGCGGTGTCGTCGCCGGCCCAGGCGGCGGGCACGCCCGCCCACAGGTAAAAGGCCGCGTCGGGCAGCGCCACGTCCATGACCGCCGACAGCAATGGCGTGACGGCGGCGAATTTTTCGCGGTACAGGCGCCGGTTGTCCACCACGTGTGCCTCGTCGTTCCAGGCGGCGATGCTGGCAGCCTGTACCACCGGGCTCATGGCGCTGCCGTGGTAGGTGCGGTACAGCAGGAAGGGCTTGATCAGCGCCGCGTCGCCGGCCACGAAGCCGCTGCGCAGGCCCGGCACGTTGCTGCGCTTGGACAGGCTGGTCAGCACGATCAGGTTGCGGAAGTCGGTGCGGCCCAGCTCCATGGCCGCTTCCAGCGCGCCGAGCGGGGGTTCGTCGCGGAAGTAAATTTCGCTGTAGCACTCGTCGGAGGCGATCACGAAGCGGTGGCGGTCGCTGAGCGCGAACAGCTTGCGCCATTCGTCCATCGGCATCACCGCGCCGGTCGGGTTGCCCGGGGAGCACACGTACAGCAGCTGGGTGCGGGCCCAGACCTCGTCGGGCACGCTGTCCCAGTCGACCGCGAAATTGCGCGCCGGGTCGCTGGGCGCGTAGTACGGCGTGGCGCCGCTGAGCAGCGCCGCGCCCTCGTAGATCTGGTAGAACGGATTGGGGTGCACCACGGTGGCGCCCGGGCGGGTCGGGTCGATCACCGTCTGCGCCAGCGCGAACAAGGCTTCGCGCGAGCCGTTGACCGGCAGGATCTGCGTGGCCGGGTTCGCTTCGACCCCGTAGCGCCGGTGCAGCCAGCCGGCGCAGGCGTCGCACAAGGCGGGTTCGCCGGCGGTGGCCGGGTAGCTGGCCAGCCCGTTGCCCAGGGCGCCTGTCAAGGCAGTCTTGATGAATTCGGGCGTGGCATGGCGCGGCTCGCCGATGCCCAGGCTGATGGCCGGGTGTTCGGGGCTGGGTGTGACGGTGGCAAACAGCTGGCGCAGCCGCTCGAACGGGTAGGGCTGCAGGCGCGACAGGAGAGGGTTCATGAGGCGTCGATTATCGTTGCTGGCAACAGTCTGCGGCGCCACAGGCGGGAACTGGCAGGTTTCTTGATGTTTCAGGCCAGTCTCCAGCGCGGAATGGACACGGGCTGCTCCTGAAAAGAGAGTGCGGGGTGGGATGCGTTCGCTGCTGGCAGCGCCGGGTATCATTGGGGTAGTCCGGCTGCCGTCGTCGCAGCCGAATCTCTTTTGAAATCAACAGTTTGGGCAACCGCTGTTGAATGGCTGGCAAGTCACGGTGCGTCTCAATTCGATCAGGTTGTCCGGGTTCAAGTCGTTTGCCGAGCCCACCAATTTCATGCTGCCCGGCCAGCTGGTGGGGGTGGTCGGTCCCAATGGCTGCGGCAAGTCCAACATCATGGACGCGGTGCGCTGGGTGCTCGGCGAGTCCAAGGCCTCGGAACTGCGCGGCGAGTCGATGCAGGACGTCATCTTCAACGGCACCACCAGCCGCAAGCCGGCCAGCCGCTCCAGTGTGGAGCTGATTTTCGACAACGCCGACCACCGCGCGGGCGGTCAATGGAGCCAGTTCACCGAGATCGCGGTCAAGCGCGTGCTGACGCGCGACGGCACCAGCAGCTATTACATCAACAACCAGCCGGTGCGCCGGCGTGACGTGCAGGACGTGTTCCTTGGCACCGGCCTGGGCCCGCGCGCCTACGCCATCATTGGCCAGGGCACCATCAGCCGGATCATCGAATCGCGCCCCGAAGAGTTGCGCCTGTTCCTCGAAGAGGCGGCGGGCGTCTCCAAGTACAAGGAGCGCCGGCGCGAAACCGAAAACCGGCTTGCCGACACCCGCGAAAACCTGACCCGCGTCGAAGACATCCTGCGCGAACTAAATTCGAACCTGGAGAAGCTGGAAAAGCAGGCGGAGGTGGCCCAACGCTACAACGCCCTGCAATCGGACGTCACCCTGCGCCAGAACCAGCTCTGGTACCTGCGCCGCGCCGAGAGCGAAGCCGACCAGACCCGACTGCGCGCCGACGCCGACAAGGCGGTCAACGAACTGGAAGGCCGCGTGGCCGATCTCCGGCAGGTCGAGGCCGATCTCGAAACGATCCGCCAGGCGCATTACGCCGCCGGCGACCAGGTCAACCAGGCCCAGGGCCTGTTGTACGAGGCGAGCGCCGAAGTCGGCCGGCTGGAGGCCGAGATCCGCTTCGTCGTGGAAGGGCGCCAGCGGGTCGAGCAACGGCTGGTCCAGCTCAAGGAGCAGGCGGCCCAGTGGGCGGCACGGCGCGATGATGCCCAGGTGGAGGTGGCCACGCTGGCCGAGCGGTCGGTCGTGGCCGATGAACAGGCCGTCACGCTGGCCGCGCAACTGGAAGAGCAGTCCCTCGCCGTGCCCGATCTCGAAGACGCGCTGCGCCTGGCACAGAACCGGGCCAACGAACAGCGCGCACAAGTGGCCCAGATCCAGCAGCAGATCCAGGTGCTGGCGGTGGAACAGCGAGCGATCGAGGATCAGGTGCGCCAGCACACCACGCGTGGCGAGCGCCTGACGGCGGACCGCAACGCGCTGGCGGCGCCGGACGAACAGCGACTGGCCGCGCTCAGACAGCAGCTGAGCCAGGCCGAAGAAGCGGCTGACATGGCCGATGCACGCCTGCACGAGCTGCAGGAGCTGCTGCCACGCTGCGACGAGGAGCGGCGCGAGCGCCAGCAGGCCGTCAATGCCGAAAGCGGTCGGCAGGGGGCCCTGTCCGCACGTCTGGAGGCGCTCAAGGCGCTGCAGGACAGGGTGCGCACTGACGGCAAGCTCAAGCCCTGGCTGGCCCGGCACGGGCTCGACTCCTTGCAGGGTCTGTGGAGCCGCCTGCACGTGGAGCCCGGCTGGGAGAGTGCGCTGGAAGCGGCGTTGCGCGAGCGCCTGGGCGCGCTGGAGGTGTCGCGCCTGGAGTTGGTGCGCGCTTTTGCGGCCGATCTGCCGCCGGCCAAGCTGGCGTTCTACAGCCCCGCACCGGCTGGCGTGGCCGTAGCCGGGGGCGGGCTGCCGAGCCTGGCGGATCGGTTGCGCCTGAACGATGCTGGCCAGCAGGCTCTGTTGGTCCACTGGCTCAAGGGCTGCTACACCGCGTCAGGCCTGGACGAAGCGCTGGCCAGTCGGGCGCAGCTGCAGGCGGGCGAGGTGATCTACGTGCCCGGCGGCCATGCGGTGACCCAGCACAGCGTCAGCTTGTATGCCCCGGACAGCGAGCAGGCCGGCCTGTTGGCACGGGCCCAGGAGATCGAGAACCTGGAGCGCGAACTGCGTGCCCAGGCGCTGATCGCCGAAGAATCCCGGGCTGCCCTGGTTCGCGCCGAAGCGGCCTATGCCGACGCGTCGCAGCGCCTGGTGTCGGCGCGGCGCGACGCGTCGGAGACCCGGACGCGGGCGCACGAACTGCAGGTCGAAACCCTGAGGCTGTCGCAACTGGCCGAGCAGACCCGCAGCCGAAGCGAACAGATCGCCACCGATCTGGCGGAGGTCGAGGCGTTGCTGCGGGAACTTCAGGAACGAAAGAGCCTGGCCGAGGCCCGGTTCGAAGAGCTCGACATGCAACTGGCCGACCAGCAGGAGCGCCACGCCCAGCTCGACGAGCGGGTCATCGCCGCCGAACGAAGCCTGTCCGCCTGTCGCGAGCAGCAGCGCCTTCTGGAGCGCCAGGCCCAGGACGCCGGTTACGCGCAGCGCAGCCTGGTGGCGCGACAGGCGGAACTGGCGCGGGCGATCGAAACCGCCGCTCAGCAGATCGCCAGCATCGCCCTGGACGAGCAGCGCGCCCGGGACGAGCTCGCCCGGCTCACCGACGCCGCCGCTCAGGCCGGCTTGCAGGATGCGCTGGCGCTGAAGCTGCAGCGCGAGGGCCAGCTGGGCGCGCAGCGCAGCGCCTACGACGACCTCACCGCGCGCCTGCGTGCCAGCGACGAGCGCCGCCTCAAGATCGAACGTGAACTCGATCCGATGCGCCAGCGCATTACCGACTTCCAGCTCAAGGAGCAGGCCGCGCGCCTCGGTCTGGAGCAGTACACGCAGCTGCTCGCCGATGCGCAGGCCGACCTCGACGCCGTCGCCCGCTCGATCGCCGGCGGCGGCGTGCGGCTGGCGGGCCTGCAGGGCGAGATCGATCGGCTGCACCGCGAGATCACGGCGCTGGGCGCGGTCAACCTCGCGGCGCTCGAGGAACTGGGCACCGCGCGCGAGCGCAAGACCTTCCTGGACGCGCAGAACGCCGACCTGTCGGAGGCGATGACGACGCTGGAGGACGCGATACGGAAGATCGACGGCGAAACGCGCGAACTGCTGGCCGGCACCTTCAACACCGTCAACGAACACTTCGGGCGCATGTTCCCCGAGCTGTTCGGTGGCGGCAACGCGCGCCTGGTCATGACCGGCGACGAGATCCTCGATGCCGGTGTGCAGGTGCTGGCCCAGCCGCCGGGCAAGAAGAACCAGACCATCCACCTGCTGTCCGGCGGCGAAAAGGCCCTGACCGCGATCGCGCTGGTGTTCGCGATCTTCCAGCTCAACCCGGCGCCGTTCTGCCTGCTCGACGAGGTCGATGCCCCGCTGGACGACGCCAACACCGAGCGCTACGCCCGGCTCGTCACCGCGATGAGCCGGGAAACCCAGTTCCTGTTCATCAGCCACAACAAGATCGCGATGGAGATGGCAGAGCAGCTGATCGGCGTGACCATGCAGGAGCAGGGCGTCTCGCGCATCGTGGCCGTTGACATGGAGGCGGCCGTCAGCTTGGCCGCCACCGAATGAGCGCAGAGAGGAAACGGTGAAACAGCCATGAGTTCACTCCAGATCAGCCTGGCCGTTGCCGGCGGCGTGGTGCTGGCGGCCCTGGTCGCGCACGGTGCCTGGGTCGCTCGGCGCAACGCGCCCAAACAGGCCCAGCCGGACACGCAGCCCCAGCCGGGCGCGGACAGTCCGGCCGCCGACGACCAACGTCGCGAACCCGGATTCGACGGCCCGCTGGAGGCGATGCCGCTGCCGCACCTGGAGAAGAGACCCGGGCTCGATGCGTTGATCGACGTCATCGCGCCCATTGCGCTCGACGGGCTGGTCTCGGGTGATGCGGCGCTGGCGGCGATGCCGGCGACGCGGCGCGCTGGCAGCAAGCCCTTCGCGATCGAAGGGCAGAACGACGCCACCGGTGTTTGGGAGATGCCGCAGGCCGGACAACGCTACCGCGCTTTCCAGGCGGGCGTGCAGCTGGCCAACCGTACCGGCCACCTCAACGAAATCGAGTTTTCGGAGTTCGTCATGAAGGCGCAGGGCTTTGCCGACGCGGTCAATGGCTCGCCTGAATTCCCAGACATGATCGAGGAGGTGGGCCGGGCGCGTGAACTTGACCAGTTCGCCAGCGATCACGATGCCCACCTGGCCTTCACCCTGCGCGCGCGGGCCGCGGCCTGGAGCCCGGGCTTCGTGCACCAGGCGGCGGGGCGCCTGGGCTTTGTGCCGGGGGCGATTCCGGGACGCATGGTGCTGGCCGCCAGTGAAACCGGTCTGCCGCCGATTCTGGGTCTGGCCTTCGATTCGCAGGCCGCGTTTTCCGACGACCCGGACCAGTCGGCCATCCGCGAGATTCGCCTCAGCCTCGATGTGCCGCTGGTGCAGCGGGCCGAGCGGCCGTTTGTGCGCCTGCGCGAGGCGGCCATGGCGCTGGCGGCGACCATGGACGGCGTGATCACCGATGACAACGCCCAGATCATCCGGCCCGAATCGCTGGACGCCATCGGCGCCGATCTGGAGCAGCTGTACGACACGCTCGATGCGCATGACCTGGCCGCGGGCTCGCCCCAGGCGCGCCGGCTGTTTTCCTGATGCCGGTGCCAGCAGGCTGCTGCCGGCGCGTTCCAGACCATGGCGACCTCGGACCTGTTTGAGCACCCGGCGCCGGATTCCACTCCGGCATCCCCTTCGGCCAGGGCCCGTGCCCTGCGTGCGCAACTGCACCACCACGCCTGGCGCTACTACACGCTCGATGACCCGGAGATTCCGGACGCAGAATACGACCGCCTGTTCCAGGAGCTTCAGGCACTGGAGGCCGCCCATCCTGAACTCGCGAGCGACGATTCGCCGACGCGGCGCGTCGGTGGCCGGGTGCTGGAGGCCTTCGCGAGCGTGCGCCATGCCGTTCCCATGCTCAGCATCCGGACCGAGACGGACACGGGTGCGAGCGGCGCGGCCGCTTTCGACGCCCGGGTGCGGCGTGAACTGGGCCTGGCCCAGGACGATCCACCGGTCGGCTACGTGGCCGAACTGAAGTTCGACGGTCTGGCCATGAGCCTGCGCTACGAACGCGGTGTGCTGGTGCTGGCCGCCACGCGCGGCGACGGCGAGACCGGCGAGGACGTCACCCAGAACGTGCGCACGATCGGGCAGATCCCGCTGGTGCTGCAGCTCGTCGATGCGGCCGGTCCGCGTGGTGCGGCGGGGGCCGTCGGCGGCGCCTGGCCGGTGCCCCCCGTCCTGGAGGTGCGCGGCGAGGTCTACATGCGGCGCGACGACTTCGAGGCGCTCAATGCGCGCCAGCGCGAACTCGGCGAAAAGACTTTCGTCAACCCGCGCAACGCCGCAGCGGGTGCGGTCCGCCAGCTGGATCCCGCCATCGCGGCGCGCCGGCCGCTGAGCTTTTTCGCCTATGGCCTGGGCGAGCTGACACCGCCGGAGCACGGCGGGCCGGCGTTTGAAACTCACTTTGACGTGCTACAGACCCTGAAATCATGGGGTCTTCCGGTTGAATCCAGCGTCCAGCGGGCACAAGGTGCTTCTGAGTTGATAGCGTTTCACCAGCGCATCGGTGCCGGGCGCGACCGGCTCGGGTTCGACATCGACGGTGTGGTCTACAAGGTGGACAGCCTGGCTCTGCAACGCCAGCTCGGCTATGTGACCCGCGAGCCGCGCTGGGCGGTCGCGCACAAATACCCGGCCCAGGAGGAGCTGACCACGGTGCTCGACATCGACGTGCAGGTCGGTCGCACCGGCAAGCTGACGCCGGTGGCCAAGCTGGCGCCGGTGTTCGTCGGTGGCGTCACGGTCACCAACGCCACCCTGCACAACGAGGACGAAGCCCGGCGCAAGGATGTGCGGGTTGGCGACACGGTGATCGTGCGCCGAGCCGGTGATGTGATCCCCGAGGTGGTCGGCGTGCTGCCCGAGCGGCGTCCGCCGGGCGCCGCGGTGTTCACGATGCCCGCGGTTTGCCCCGTGTGCGGCAGCGCGGCGGTGCGCGAGCCGGGCGAGGCCGACACACGGTGCACCGGCGGCCTGTATTGCAGCGCCCAGCGCAAGCAGGCCATCCTGCACTTCGCCCAGCGCCGGGCCGTCGAGATCGAGGGACTGGGTGACAAGCTCGTCGACCAGCTGGTGGACGGCGGCCTCATCAATACCTTGCCGGACCTGTACCGGCTGGGTCTGAGCGCGCTGGCCAGCCTGGAGCGCATGGCCGAGAAGTCCGGCCAGAACATCCTTGAGGCCCTGGAAACGTCCAAGCGGACCACGTTGCCACGCTTCCTGTTTGGCCTCGGCATCCGCCATGTCGGCGAGGCCACGGCCAAGGCGCTGGCCCGGCACTTCGGCTCGCTGGACGCGGTGATGACCGCGACACAGGACCAGCTGCTCCAGGTGCCGGATATTGGCCCCGTGGTGGCGCTGAGCATCCGCACCTTCTTCGACCAGCCCCACAACCGCGAGGTCGTCGAGCAGCTGCGTGCCTGCGGGGTGTGCTGGGAAGAGGGGGCGCCTGCCGGACAGGTATCCAGGCCGCTGGCGGGCAAGACCTTCGTGCTGACCGGCACCTTGCCCACGCTGAGCCGAGAACAGGCGAAAGAACGGCTGGAGGCCGCGGGTGCGAAAGTCGCGGGCTCGGTCAGCAAGAAGACCGACTACGTCGTGGCCGGTAGCGAGGCCGGCAGCAAGCTCGACAAGGCGCGTGAACTCGGCGTGCCCGTGCTCGATGAAGCCGCCCTGCTGGCCATGCTCGCCGCGCCCGAAGGCACGGCCGAAACCGGAGAAGCCGAATGACCGTGCGCGAGATACTGAAAATGGGCGATCCACGCCTGCTGCGGGTGGCACAGTCGGTCACGGCCTTTGACTCGGACGGGCTGCACCAGCTGGTGCGCGACTTGCTGGACACCATGGCGGCGGTCAACGGCGCGGGGCTGGCGGCGCCACAGGTCGGCGTGGATTTGCAGCTGGTCGTGTTCGGCACCGACGCCCCGAATCCGCGCTACCCCGATGCACCCCTCGTGCCGCGCACCGTGCTGTGCAACCCGGTGATCACGCCGATCGGCGAAACCGAAGAGGAGGGCTGGGAGGGCTGCCTGTCGGTTCCGGGCCTGCGCGGCGTGGTGCCGCGATGGTCGCGCATTCGCTACACCGGATTCGATCCCTACGGCGACCCGATCGATCGCACGGTCGACGGTTTTCACGCCCGGGTGGTGCAGCACGAGTGCGACCACCTGGCGGGCACGCTGTATCCGATGCGGATGCGCGATTTCACCCGCTTCGGATTCACCGAGGTGCTGTTTCCGGGCCTGGACGCGGGGCAGGACGACTGATGCTCAGGTGCCCGGGCACCTTGGCAAGGGTCCGCTCTACGCCGAGAGCGCTTCCAGCAGTTCCGTTTCGATTTCGATCTGGCGCCGGTTCTGCTGCAGCTCCGGGCCGTCGATCAGAAAGGTGTCTTCGACCCGCTCGCCCAAGGTCGTGATCTTGGCCAGTTGCAGGTTGATGTGATGCCGGGCCAGCACGCGCGCCACGCTGTAAAGCAGGCCGGTGCGGTCGCTGGCGGAAATGCTGAGCAACCAGCGTTGCGCCTTTTCGTCGGGTTGCAGATCGACGCGCGGCGCGAAGGGAAAGCTCTTGACGCGCCGGGACACCCGGCCGCGGCTGGGCGCCGGCAGCGGTCCCGGGTGCTCCAGCGTGTCGGCAAGCTCCGACTCCACCATGTTCACCAGTTCGTGGTAGTGCTCCGGCAGCATCGACGTGACCACCTGGAACGTGTCCAGCGCGCAGCCGTTGTTGGCCGTGTGGATCTTGGCATCCTGGATGCTGAAGCCGGCCTGGTCGAAGTAGCCACAGATGCGGGCGAACAGGTCGGGCTGGTCGGGCGTGTATACCACCACCTGCAGGCCTTCACCCACGGTGGACTGGCGGGCACGCACGATGGTCTTGCCCGCTTCACCCGGCTTGCGAACATGGCGCGACAGCTGCCGGGTGTGCCAGGCGATGTCGGCCGGTTCGTGCCGCATGAAATAGCCGACGTCCAGCGTGTCCCACAGGGCCTTGTGGCCTTCGAACGGCTCGGCGTACAGGGCCAGTTGCACCAGGGCCTCGCGCTTGCGGGCTTCGATGTCGGCAGTGGGATCGGGCGCACGGCCGCCGAGCACGCGCAGTGTGTAGCGGTACAGGTCTTCGAGCAGCTTGCCTTTCCATGCGTTCCAGACCTTGGGGCTGGTGCCGCGGATGTCGGCCACGGTGAGCAGGTACAAAGCGGTCAGGTAGCGTTCGTTGCCCACCCGGCGGGCGAAGGCACCGATGACGGCGACATCGCTGAGGTCTTCCTTCTGCGCGATGCGGCTCATGGTCAGGTGCTCCTGCACCAGGAACTCGATGAGCCGGGCGTCGTCCTTGCCGACCCCGTGTTCCCGGCAGAAGCGCCGCACCTCGACCGCGCCAAGTTCGGAATGATCGCCTCCGCGCCCTTTGGCGATGTCGTGGAACAGCGCGGCCACGTACAGCACCCACGGCTTGTCCCAGCCGGCGGCCAGTTGGGAACAGAATGGGTACTCGTGCGCATGTTCGGCGATGAAGAAGCGGCGCATGTTGCGCAACACCATCAGGATGTGCTGATCCACCGTGTAGACGTGAAACAGGTCGTGCTGCATCTGCCCCACGATGCGCCGGAACACCCAGAGGTAGCGTCCGAGCACCGAGGTCTGGTTCATCAGCCGCATCGCATGCGTGATGCCGGAAGGCTGCTGAAGGATGCGCAGAAACGTGCCGCGGTTGACCGGGTCGTGACGGAAGGATGCGTCCATCACGGTGCGCACGTTGTAGAGCGCGCGCAGGGTGCGGGCCGACAGTCCGCGCAGGCCCAGGTGCGTCTGGTACAGCAGGAAGGTCTCCAGAATCGCATGGGGATGCTTCTGGTAGAGGTCGTCGCTGGCCACCTCGATCATGCCGGCCTTCTCGAAGAAGCGTTCGTTGATCGGGCGCAGTGCGTGGGTGGCGGCGCCGCGCTCGGACTGCAGGCGCTCTTCGATGTTGAGCAGCAGGATCTGGTTCAGCTGGGCTACCGCCTTGGCCGCCCAGTAGTAGCGTTTCATCAGGGCCTCGCCCGGACGGTGGCCGGGGCGCGTGTCGGCGGCGGTGGCGGACGTGTAGCCGAACGATTCGGCCACCGCCGTCTGGAGATCGAACACCAGGCGGTCCTCGCGACGGCGGGCGATCAGGTGCAGCCGGGTCCGGATCAGGCTCAGCAGGGCCTCGTTGTGCTTGATCTGGCGCACCTCGAACGGTGTGGCCAGGCCCTTGCGGGCGAGTTCGTCCCAGCTTTTGCCCAGCCCTGCGGCGCGCGCCACCCACAGGATGATCTGCAGGTCGCGCAGACCGCCGGGCGATTCCTTGCAGTTGGGCTCCAGGGCGTAGGGCGTGTCCTCGAACTTGGTGTGACGCTGGCGCATCTCCAGGGTCTTGGCCACGAAGAAGGCCTGCGGGTCCATGGCCGCGTCGAAACGCCTGCGGAAATCCGCGAACAGGCGCGGGTCGCCGTCGATCAGCCGGGCCTCCAGCAAGGAGGTCTGCACGGTTACATCCTTGGCGGCCTCCGCCAGGCAGTCGGACGGGGTTCGCACGCTGGATCCGATTTCAAGGCCGACGTCCCAGCAACTGCCGATGAAGGCTTCGATGCGCGCCTTGAGGGCGTCGTCGGTCTCGGGCGATCGGTCGTCCGGCAGCATCAGCAGAACGTCGACATCCGAGTGGGGGAAGAGCTCCCCGCGGCCGAATCCGCCGACGGCCACCAGGGCGAACGGCGCGTCGAAACCGGCATGACGCCACAGGCCGCGCACGAGGTCGTCGGTGAGCGCGGACAGCGCGCGCAGCGTCGTGTGCACGCCGCGCGTGGACGAGCCGCTGGCAGCTGCCGCGCGCAGGAGTTCGCTCTTGTCGTCGCGAAACCGGTTTCGTAGTTCGCTCAGGTCCGTCATGGCGGCTCGCGGTGGATGGGGCCCGGAAGGGCCGGATCAGGCTTTGCCGATGAAGGCGGGCGGGGGCGGGCTGCCGGCCGAGAGCGTGAGCACCTCGTAGCCGTCGCCGGTGACCAGAATGGTGTGCTCCCATTGCGCGGACAGGGAATGGTCCTTGGTGACGATGGTCCAGCCGTCGCCGAGTTCCTTGATGTCGCGACGCCCGGCGTTGATCATCGGCTCGATGGTGAACGTCATGCCGGGGGCCAGCTCGGCCAGGGTACCGGGCTTGCCGTAATGCAGGACCTGCGGTTCCTCGTGGAAGACGCGACCGATGCCATGACCACAGAATTCGCGCACCACCGAAAACCCATGCCCTTCGGCGAATTTCTGGATTGCCCAGCCGATGTCGCCGAGCCGCGCGCCGGGACGAACCTGCGCGATGCCGTGCCACATGGCCTCGTAGGTCAGGGCCGACAGGCGCTTGGCGGCGATCGAACATTCGCCGACCAGGAACATGCGGCTCGTGTCGCCGTGCCAGCCATCCTTGATCACGGTGATGTCGATGTTCATCGAATCGCCTTTTTTCAGGGGCTTGTCATTCGGGATGCCGTGGCAGACCTGGTGGTTCAGCGAGGTGCAGATCGACTTCGGGTAGGGTACGTAGCCGGAGGGTTGGTAATTGAGCGGCGCCGGAATGGCGCCCTGAACCTGGGTGATGTAGTCGTGCGCCAGCCGGTCGAGCTCGTTGGTGGTGACGCCGGGCTTGACGAAAGGCGTCAGGTAGTCGAGCACTTCGGAGGCCAGCCGCCCGGCCACGCGCATGCCGGCGATGCCGTCGGCATCTTTGTAGGTAATCGTCATGGGCCGCGATTATCCCATCGGGGTATTTCCGGCGCAGGTGTTTGGGCGTCGCCCGCTAAAATCAAGGGTTTCCACCAACGGCCCCAGTCAGCGGCCGCCGCGTGAGCACCCCGCCAACCCGGTTCATCCCACCAAGGCCACCACCGTGACCCTGCAAATTGTCCAGTTCGAGGGCGGCAACGCCCTCAGCGCCTTCCGTGTCCAGCAACTCCTGCCGCGCCTGACGGCGATCCATGACCGGATCGACGGCATTGCCGCGCGCCATGTCCATCTGGTGGCGTCCGAGGCCGAGCTGGCAGCCGGCGACCGCGAACGGCTCGCCGCGCTGCTGACCTATGGCGATCCGTACGACGGTCCGACGGACGGCGCTTCGATCGTCGTCTCGCCGCGATTCGGCACCGTCTCGCCCTGGGCATCCAAGGCCACCGACATCGCCCACAACTGCGGCCTGCCCATCAAGCGCGTCGAACGCGTCACCGAGTACCGCGTCACGCTCAAGCCCGGACTGCTGGGCAAGCCGAGCCTGTCGCCCGAGCAGTTGCAGGCGGTGGCCGCGCTGTTGCACGACCGCATGACCGAGAGCGTGATGTTCGACCGTGGCGCGGCGCTGGGTCTTTTCACCGAACTGCACCCTGCGCCCATGGAGCATGTGGACGTTCTGCGCGGCGGCCGGGCCGAGCTGGCGGCCGCCAACACCCGTTTCGGCCTGGCGCTGGCCGACGACGAAATCGATTACCTCGTCAACGCCTTCACCACCCTGGGGCGCAACCCCACCGACGTGGAACTGATGATGTTCGCCCAAGCCAACAGCGAGCACTGCCGGCACAAAATTTTCAACGCTGAATTCACCATCGACGGCGTGCCGCAGGACAGGAGCCTGTTCGGCATGATCCGCAACACCCACCAGCTCGCGCCCCAGCACACCGTGGTGGCGTATTCGGACAACGCCTCGGTCATGGAAGGCGGAAACATCGAACGATTTGTTGCCAGAACGGCTGCTTCCCATCGTGGATTGGCCATCGGCAGCTATCAAAAAGAGACTGCTCTGAGCCACGTGCTGATGAAGGTGGAAACCCACAACCACCCCACGGCGATCTCGCCGTTCCCCGGCGCATCCACCGGTGCGGGCGGTGAGATCCGCGACGAGGGCGCCACCGGACGCGGCTCCCGGCCCAAGGCCGGCCTGACCGGCTTCACGGTTTCGAAGCTCTGGGGCGGCCTTTCCGACCAGCCCGGCGGCAAGCCCGGACACATTGCCAGCCCGCTGCAAATCATGACCGAAGGCCCGCTGGGGGGCGCCGCCTTCAACAACGAGTTCGGCCGGCCCAACCTGGCCGGCTATTTCCGCGAGTACGAGCAGGCGGTTGGCGGTGTGCTGCGGGGCTATCACAAGCCCATCATGATTGCGGGCGGCCTGGGCAGCATCGACGCCACGCAGACGAAAAAGATCGAGTTTCCCGCCGGCACGCTGCTGATCCAGCTGGGTGGCCCCGGCATGCGCATCGGCATGGGCGGAGGGGCCGCGAGTTCCTTGGCGACGGGCACCAACGCCGCTGAACTGGACTTCGATTCGGTGCAGCGCGGCAATCCCGAAATCGAACGGCGCGCGCAGGAAGTCATCAACCACTGCTGGGCCGAGGGTGCGGACAACCCGATCCTGGCGATCCATGACGTGGGCGCGGGCGGCTTGTCCAACGCGTTCCCTGAGCTGACCAACGACGCCGGTCGCGGCGCGCGCTTCGACCTGCGCGCCGTGCCGCTCGAAGAATCCGGGCTGGCGCCCAAGGAAATCTGGTGCAACGAGAGCCAGGAGCGCTACGTGCTCGCCATTGCCCCCGAGTCGCTGGAGATGTTCAGGGCGTTCTGCGAGCGCGAGCGTTGCCCGTTCGCGGTGGTGGGCGTGGCCACCGAAGAACGTGACCTGCTGGTCTACGAGAGCGACGGGGTGAGCGGCGCCGGGCCGTCCCAAACCGCGAAGGCCCCTTCGGGGGGCAGCGAATCACACGACGTGGAGAGCGTGGGGGCACCCGTCCACATGCCCATGGACGTGCTGCTGGGTAAGCCGCCCAGGATGCAACGGGATGTGAAGACCGTGGCGCGCGCGGCGCGGCCCATGGACCTGACCGGCGTGAACCTGCAGCAGGCCGTGATCGACGTGCTGAGCCACCCGACGGTCGCGTCCAAGCGCTTTCTGGTCACCATCGGCGACCGCAGCGTGGGCGGCCTGACCCACCGTGACCAGATGGTGGGGCCGTGGCAGGTGCCCGTGGCCGACTGTGCCGTCACGCTGGCCGATTTCAAGGGCTTCGCCGGCGAGGCCATGTCCATGGGCGAACGCACGCCGCTGGCCGCGCTGGACGCGCCAGCCTCGGGCCGCATGGCGGTGGCCGAGGCCATCACCAACCTGCTGTCCGCGCCGATCGAGCTGTCGCGCGTCAAACTGTCGGCCAACTGGATGGCCGCCTGCGGCGAGCCCGGCGAAGATGCCGATCTTTACGCCACCGTTCGGGCGGTCGGCATGGAGCTGTGCCCGGCGCTGGGCATCTCGATTCCGGTGGGCAAGGATTCGCTGTCGATGCGCACGCAGTGGAGCGTTGACGGTGAACAGCGCAAGGTCACCTCGCCGGTGAGCCTGATCGTCAGTGCCTTTGCGACCCTGGGCGACGTGCGCGGTACCCTCACGCCGCAGCTGGATGCGGCGCTGGATGACACCACGCTGGTGCTGATCGACCTGGGTCGCGGTCGCCACCGCATGGGCGGCAGCATCCTGGGCCAGGTGCTGGGCCAGCCGGGTGACACGGTTCCCGACCTGGACGATCCCACGGATCTGGTGAACCTGGTGCATGCCATCAACGCGCTGCGGGTCAAGGGCCAGGTCCTGGCCTACCACGATCGCAGCGACGGCGGCCTGCTGGCCACCGTGGCCGAAATGGCGTTTGCGGGCCATGTGGGCGTCGCTTTGAATGTGGACATGCTCGTCACCGAGGGCGACGGCATCAGCGACAGCCGCGCGGAACATGGCGACGCCAAGAACTGGGCCGGACAGGTCAGTGCGCGGCGCGAGGAACTCACGCTGAAGGCGCTGTTCAGCGAAGAGCTGGGCGTGGTGCTGCAGGTGGCCACCTCCGAACGCAATGCCGTGATGCAGACACTGCGCGAGCACGGGCTGTCCAAACACAGCCACTTCATCGGCAAGACGCGGCCTTTGTCTTCGTCCCTGACCCGGGGCCAGGGCGAGCTCAGCATCTGGCGCGACACCAAGGAGGTGTTCGCCGCGAAGCTGGAGGACCTGCACCAGGTCTGGGACAGCGTGAGCTGGAAAATCTGCCAGCAGCGCGACAACCCCGCCTGCGCGGACGCCGAGCACGCGGCAGCGGGTCATCCAGCCGATCCCGGCCTGCACCTGGCGCTGACCTTCGACCCGTCCGACGACGTGGCCGCGCCCTTCCTGAACCTGTCAAGGCCGAAGGTCGCCATCCTGCGCGAGCAGGGCGTCAACTCCCATGTGGAAATGGCCTACGCCTTCACCGAGGCGGGCTTCGAGGCCTTTGACGTGCACATGACCGACCTGCAGACCGGCCGCGCCAACCTGGCGGACTTCAAGGGGGTGGTGGCCTGCGGCGGCTTCAGCTACGGCGACACGCTGGGCGCGGGTATCGGTTGGGCGCGTTCCATCACCTTCAACCCTTTGCTTTCCGAGCAGTTCCAGGGCTTCTTCGGACGGTCTGACACCTTTGGCCTGGGCGTGTGCAACGGCTGCCAGATGTTCGCCGAGCTGGCCGACATCATCCCCGGCGCGCAGGACTGGCCGCGCTTCACCACCAACCGGAGCGAGCGTTTCGAGGCGCGGCTGTCGATGGTCGAGGTGCTGCACTCACCCAGCCTGTTCCTGCAGGGCATGGCCGGCAGTCGCTTGCCGATCGCGGTGTCGCACGGTGAGGGCTTTGCGAGCTTCAGGTATCGGGGCAATCCCGAGCGCGTGCTCCCCGCGATGCGCTTCGTCGACCACGCCGGTGCGCCTACCGAGGTCTATCCCCTCAACCCGAACGGTAGCCCGGGCGGCTTGACCGCCGTGACCACGGCGGACGGGCGTTTCACGGCCATGATGCCGCATCCGGAGCGCGTGTTCCGCAACCTCCAGATGAGCTGGACCCGTGGCGATCCGAATGCGTTCAGTCCCTGGATGCGCATCTGGCGCAACGCGCGCAAGTGGGTGGGGTGATGGCCTCCAGTCTGCTCGCCGTACTTGACGACATCGCGACCCTGCTCGACGACGTGGCGGCGATGACCAAAGTTGCCGTGCGGCAAGGTGCGGCCGCCGCGGACGATGTGGCGGGGATGACGCAGCTGGCCGCCAAGAAGACGGCAGGGGTGCTGGGTGATGACCTGGCGCTCAATGCCCAGCAGGTCACCGGCGTGCGGGCCGACCGCGAGCTGCCCGTGGTCTGGGCCGTGGCCAAGGGCTCAATGGTCAACAAGGCGATCCTGGTGCCTGCTGCCCTTGCCATCAGTGCCCTGGTTCCCTGGTTGATCACGCCGCTGCTGATGGCGGGCGGTGCGTTTCTGTGCTTCGAAGGGGCCGAAAAGCTGTTGCACAAGCTTTTCCATTCGAAGTCGGAAGAGTCGACTCACCATGGCGAAATGATCTCGGCGTTGGGGGACGAAGCTGTTGATGTGGTGGCATTCGAGAAGGAAAAAATCAAGGGCGCGGTGCGCACCGACTTCGTTCTCTCGGCCGAAATCATCGTGATCTCGCTCGGAACCGTCGCCGCTGCCAGCTTCGCACAACGGGTTTTGGTGCTGGTCGGGATCTCGATCCTGATGACGTTGGGGGTCTACGGCCTCGTGGCCGGGATCGTCAAGCTCGACGACCTGGGTCTGCACCTCAACCGTCAGGCCTCGGGCGTGCTGCGGGCGTTGGGTCGGGGGATCCTGTCGCTGGCACCGTGGCTGATGAAGACCTTGTCCGTTCTCGGCACGGCGGCCATGTTTCTGGTCGGCGGCGGCATCCTGGTGCATGGTGTGCCCGCGCTCCATCATGGCGTCGGTGCCCTGGCCGGTGTTTTCGCGTCGGGCCCGCTGGGTGGCCTCTGGCAAGGGTTGTCGGCGGCGCTGCTGAACGCCCTGTTGGGTGTGGTGGCCGGCGCGGCGGTGGTCGGGCTGTTGGCGCTGATGCGCACAAGCCGCGGCGGCCGCTGAAACCCGCGTTGGTGTCGTGGCCCGCCCGTCGTTTTTCGGCGTCGGCCCCGGGGTTTCCAGGCTCGGGAATGACCGTGCCGGACACAGGTACCCGGCGTGTGGCAGCATCAACGGAACATGAACTTCTGAGCGATGGCGATATGTTGACCCTTGGCATGTTTCTCGCGGGCCTGGTCGCACTGGTAGCGGGGGCGGAACTGCTGGTGCGGGGAGCGTCCAAGCTGGCGCTGTCCTTCGGCATTTCGCCGCTGGTGGTGGGCCTGACGATCGTGGCCTTCGGCACCAGTGCGCCGGAGGTCGCGGTGTCGGTCGGCGCGGTGCTTGGCGGGCGCACCGACATTGCCATCGGCAACGTGGTGGGCAGCAACATCTTCAACGTGCTGTTCATTCTGGGGCTGTCGGCGATCATCACGCCGCTGGTGGTGAACATCCAGCTCATCCGGCAGGAAGTGCCCATCATGGTCGGCGCCTCGCTGCTGCTGCTGGCCCTGACGCTGGACGGCGGCCTCAGCATGCTGGAAAGCGCGCTGCTGTTCGGGCTGCTGCTCGCCTACACCGTGTTCCTGGTGCGCCAGTCGCGGGCCGAGACCCAGGCGGCGCAGGACGAATTTGCCGCAGAAGCGAAACCGGCCGCGCCCGGCGCCTGGGATTCGCGGCTGCCGGTGCAGCTGGCGCTGATCGCCGCGGGCCTGGGGCTGCTGGTACTGGGCTCGCAATGGCTGGTGGACGCAGCGGTCGTGTTCGCCAAGGCATTGGGGGTCAGCGATCTGGTCATCGGACTGACCATCGTCGCCGCCGGCACGTCGATGCCGGAAGTGGCCACCTCGATCACCGCCGCCATCAAGGGCGAGCGCGATATCGCCGTGGGCAACGTGGTGGGCAGCAACACCTTCAACATTCTGGGCTGTCTGGGTCTTTCCGGTCTGTTCACGGGCTCGGGCGGACTGGTCATGTCGCCGGCACTTCTGAACTTCGACATCTGGGTCATGATCGCCGTGGCACTGGCCTGTCTGCCGGTGTTCCTCACCGGCCGCGAAATCGCCCGCTGGGAAGGCGCGGTGTTCCTGGGGTATTACGCGGCCTATGTCGCCTACCTGATCCTGGCGGCGCAGCAACACGACGCGTTGGACCCGTTCTCTGCGGTGATGATGGGATTTGTGGTGCCGATCACGGTGGTCACGCTGGTGGTGGCGTTGCTGCGCCGGCCGGCTTCCACTCCCGGCGGCCCCGCCCGGCCGGTCTGAGCCCGGTCCCGGCGGCCCGCGGCCGCTGGCGGGCCAATTTCGCGAAGAATCAGCCCATACCCAGCGCAAAAAGGTCGCTTATTGCTATGGTTTCAGGACCGAATTCGCCGCCCGCGGCTGGTTTTCAGAGGACGATCATCACGAAATCAGCCTTGCCGACGCCGCATTCGGGGCAACGCCAGTCAGCCGGCACGTCGTCCCAGCGGGTGCCGGGCGCGATGCCGTCCTCGGGGTGGCCTTCAGCCTCGTCATAGACAAAACCACACACCACACAGCAATAGGTATTCATCGGATTTCCTGGTTTGGTTCGCAAAAGGGGTTGAGCGGCTGGGCGAAAGCCGGTTCAATCGTCGTCATGGTGTTTCTTCTGTGGGCCACCGTGGGCGGCGGCAGAGGTGGCGGACGGTAGCATGCCGCCGGGAGACTGCTGCCATTCCCCGGTCCAGTACCCCAGCACCGCCACCAGCAACAGCGTGGCCAGCCACACGCGGTTGTGGGGCACCAGATCGGGGCCTGGGCCGTCCGTTCGGCCGGTGATCATCGGCAACGCCTGGTTCTTGCGGCGCAACACGCTCAAGGCGGCGATCAGCGCCAGATGGGCCAGCACCACGGCCAGAAAGGTGTTGCCGAAGAATTCGTGGATTTCTTCCAGCCAGTCGCCGCCCAGCCCGCCGCCCCATTCCTGGTAGGTGGCGATGCCGCTGATCGTGAGCGGCAACACCAGCGCCAACAGGGCGGCAACCGCCAGGGCCATCAGCAGGTTCTGACCCTGGCGCCAATTGACTGGCGGCCCGCTGGCCCCTGCGGCCGGCAGCGATCGCAGCCATGCTGGTGCACCGGCCAGTTTGCGCCACAGCAGCCCCAGCCGGGCCTGACGCGGCCCGAACAGGCCGTAGAGCGCCCGAAACACCAGCAACCCGGCCAGGGTGTAGCCCAGGGTGACGTGCAGCAGACGCCAGCGTTCGCCGTCGGCGGTCAGGTAGGCGCCCAGAAAGCTCAGGGCGAACAGCCCGTGAAAAACGCGGGTGGGCGCGTCGACGATGCGACGCCCGGGTCCGGCCGGACCGGCCGGCGCCGCAGCGGCGGCGGAAAATGCGGGGTTCGAGTGCATGCGGTGTTCTCCGTGAATCAATGTTTCCAGGCGCCGCGTTGGCGCGTGTCCAGCCCGGGCGGGAAGCGCAGGCTGTCGTCTTCGTAGTCGCCCTGGGCGGCGCGGCTGTGGCAGGCAGCGCACTGTGCGGCGCTGTTCACGCTGGCGTGGTTCCAGACCGCCGCGTCGATGCGCCGGTGCTTGCGTTCGAACCAGGCCGATCGGGTGATGCGGTCCTGCGGTGGCGCCTCGGAGACGCGTTTGTACGTGCCGGCGTGGACCTGCAGCCAGGTTGACAGTTGCCGGACGGTGGCATCGTCGAGCGACGCGTCGCTGCCGTAGTGACGGTCCAGCCCGGCCATGATGCGCTGCCAGCTGGCGGCGGGCAGCATTCCCGGCGCGTAGGCGGTGTGGCACGCGGCGCATTCCTGGCGGTAGGCCACCGGCACGTCGCGTGGCAGCAGCCGGCCACTGTCGGCCAGCGCAGCGGGCGCGAGGGTCGCCAGTGCGAGTGTCAACGCCAGCAGGCCGCGATGGGTGAAGTGGGTGCGCATGGGGTTCTCCGGTAGGGGTGGTCGGGGCTTGCCCGGCTCACTTCAGGCTGGCCAGATAGGCCAGCACATCGGCTTTCTCGGCGGCGGTGCATTCGCGGGCCAAGACGTCCTTGCAGTTGCGGCGCAGCCATTTGTCCACCCGGGCGGTATCGGTCAGGGACTTTGGATTGAAGGCCGGAGCCAGCGCCTCGATGGCCTTGCCGGTACTGGCGTGTTTGCCGGTGCTGGTCGGCGGGGCACCGTGGCAGGACGCACACGACCAATCACCGCCGTGGCGGACGGTGAATAGGCGCTCGCCACGCGCCGCGTTGGCCGGCGTACCGGCCTGCGTGCTCCAGTAGGACACGAGCTGGGTCGGCGTGGTGTCGGCCGCCTGGCCGGCCAGCGGCAGCAGGGCGGCCAGCATGGCGGCGACCCGGTGTGCGGTCTGGCGTCGGTGCGAGGGTGGGAACAGGCTCATCGGTCAGGCTCCAGGAAGGGTTGATGCCTGCAGTGTGGAAAAAGCCGCTTGAACCCATGCTGAAGCGCCTGTTCATCACCAGTTCAGAATCACGGGGGACAATGAGCGGCCATGTTGACAACGATCCGCACCGCGCGACTGGCGCCGCTCCTGCTGCTGGCACTGGCCTTCGCGGGTGCGCCCGCCCGGGCCGACAGCGACCAGGACCGCGCTCGCGCGGCCGTTTTGGCCGGCCAGGTGCTGCCGCTGGGCACCGTGCTGGAACGGCTGGCCCGCGAGCATCCAGGGCAGGTGCTCAAGGTCGAGCTCGAATCTGAACGCGGCCGCTGGATTTACGAAGTGCGCCTGCTGCAAAGCGGCGGGCGGCTGACCCAGTTCCACATCGACGCCGCGACCGGCGAAATCCTCGCCCGACGCGACAAAGGCCGTGACCGCGACGGCGCGGAGCGCCGTTGATGCCGCGTCCTGGCCATCCCCACCTGCCCGATCCTCCCCCGATCCTCGATGCGAATCCTGCTGGTTGAAGACGATGCCACGCTGCGGGCCCAGTTGCGCGCCGCCCTGGTCGATGCGGCCTACGTGGTCGATGAAGCCGACAACGGCCGCGACGCCCATTTCCTGGGCGACACCGAAGCTTTCGACGCCGTGGTGCTGGACCTGGGCTTGCCGCAGCTCGACGGCCTGAGCGTGCTGCGCCGCTGGCGCGACGCCGGCCGGTTGATGCCGGTGCTCATCCTCACCGCGCGCGACGCCTGGAACGAAAAGGTCGGCGGCATCGACGCCGGCGCTGACGACTACCTGTCCAAACCCTTCCACATGGAAGAACTGCTCGCCCGGCTGCGCGCGCTGATCCGCCGCGCCAGCGGCCAGGCCTCGCCGGTGCTGCGCTGCGGCCCGGTGACGCTGGACACCCGCTCCGGTCGCGTCACGGTCGACGGCCAGCCGGTCGCGCTGACCGGCCACGAATACAAGGTGCTCGACTACCTGATGCATCGGCCTGGCACCGTGGTCTCGCGCACCGAACTGACCGAGCACATCTACGCCCAAGACCACGACCGCGACTCCAACACCATCGAGGTCTTTGTCGGCCGCCTGCGCAAGAAGCTGAGCACCGACCTGATCGAAACCGTGCGCGGCCTGGGTTACCGGCTGGTGGCGCCACGATGAAGGTTCCGTCGCCCGGCTCGCTGCGCCTGCGTTTGCTG
Organism: Burkholderiaceae bacterium; assembly: GCA_046348065.1. Taxonomy (GTDB): domain Bacteria; phylum Pseudomonadota; class Gammaproteobacteria; order Burkholderiales; family Burkholderiaceae_C; genus Skiveiella. The sequence continues at coordinate 292,661 of JAXMFA010000003.1, read as the reverse complement.
GCCGTCACGGTGCTCACCCTCGCGCTGGCCCTCGCGGGCGCGCAGATCTGGCTCGCCGGCCTGTTCCGCGATGAGGTGCTGCGCCAGCTCGACACCGCGCTGGTGCGACAGATCGACCAGCTCAGCGCCCGGCTCGACCTTGATGCCGCCGCGCAGCCGCGCATCGACCCGGCCGGCCTGAGCGACCCGCGCTGGGAGCAGCCGTATTCAGGCCTGTACTGGCAGATCGACCGCCTGGGCGCCGACGGCAGCCGCGCAGCCGGTTTGCTGCGGTCGCGTTCGCTGTGGGACACCCAATTGCTCTTGCCCGCCGACACCCTGGCAGACGGCGCGCTGCACTGGCACGACAGCACCGGTCCGCAAGGCCAGGCGCTGCGCGTGGTGGAGCGCGCGCTGGTGCTGCCCGAGCAGCCGCAGATCCGGTGGCGCCTGATGGTCGCGGCAGACCTGGGCGAAACCGACGCCGCCACCCAGCGCTTCAACGGCGTGCTGGCGGCCTCGCTCGCCGCGCTGGGCCTGCTGCTTGCACTGGCTGCGTGGGCGCAGGTGGCGGTGGGGCTGGCTCCCTTGAAAGCCTTGCAGCGTGCCCTGGAGATGCTTCGCGACGGCCGCAGCAACCGGCTCGACGGTCGCTTTCCGGCCGAGTTGCAACCCCTGGTGCAGGATTTCAATGGCGTGCTCGACCGCCACGACGCCGTGCTCGCCCGCGCCCGAACCCAGGCTGGCAACCTCGCGCACGCCCTCAAGACGCCCTTGGCGGTGCTCGGCAACGCGGCTGCGGCAGCGGCCCCCGGACCGCTGTCGCAGACCGTGACGGAACAGGTGCAGACGGCCAACCGCCAAATCCACTGGCATCTGGCGCGGGCTCGCGCGGCCGCCGCGCACGGGCAGCCGGGTCAGCACACCCGGGTGGCACCCGTCCTCGCCGGTGTGCTGCGGGTCATGGAGCGGGTCTACGCCGAGCGCGACCTGGCCACGTCTTTCACCGTTGCGCCCGACCTGGCCTTCGCCGGTGAGGAGCAGGATCTGCAGGAAATGGTCGGAAACCTGCTTGACAACGCGTTCCGCAACGCCCGCGATACGGTTGCGGTTCTGGCGCGTCAGGACGATCGCCGGCTCACGATTCTGGTCGACGACGATGGCCCGGGCATCGATCCTGCCCACCGCCAGACGGTGTTGCGGCGAGGCGTGCGGCTGGACGAATCCGCGCCGGGGACGGGCCTGGGCCTGGCGATCGTGGTGGAATTGGCCGGGCTCTATGGTGGTGCGCTCGAACTGGCCGACAGTGCAGCGGGGGGATTGTCCGCCCGTCTGTCGCTGCCGGCAGCAGGCTGACCCGTTGGTATTTTTTCGGATGGCCGCTTTGGCAAGAAAAACGCCGCGCGCGATGCATGGCATCGCGGCGGCGCCGTGGCGGGCCATCGCAGGCCCGCGTTTTCAAGTCGAAGATCAGGCAGCCTTCCTGCGATAACCCAGGCGGGTCAGCGCCTGCTTGATGCGGGTGTCGACCACGTCGCCGACGGTGCCGATGCTCTGGTCCACCACTTCGGTGGCGCTGTTGATGCGGTCCTTGATGAGGTCGGTGTTGGTGTCGATGGCGCCACGGGCCTGGGATTCGAATTTTTCACCGGCCTTGACCAAGGCTTCGAATGCCTTCTCGCCGCGCTCGCCGGTTGTGGTGGTGACCTTGGCCAAGGCACCCAGGCCGGCCAGCCAGATGGAGCGTTGCGCATCGATCAGACGGAACGAGGCATCGCGGGTCATGTGGACGACCGAGCTGACCCTGCGGGTGCTCTTGGTTGCAACCTGCTTCAGCGTGGGCTTGGCCGCGACAGCCTTTTTGGCGCGGGCGGTCGTCTTGGTCGCGGTCGCTTTGGCGCGGGTCTTGACGGTCTTCACGGCCGCGGTGACTTCGGCGGCGGCGTTTTCAACGGTGGTTTCAACGGTTTTCTTGGCGCGGGTTGCCATGGTGGTGTTCCTTTGTGAATTGTCCGGCCACTCGGATGATGCAAGGCCGTGATGCAAGTTGAAGTATTCCCGGCACGCCTAGGGAGAACAACTTAACGTTCTAGGGAAGTGTCTTTAACTGAACGGCCCACCGAACGGGGCGCCACGCACCCGAATCCTGCAATCAGGCGGGATCGCGCCCAGCGTCAAATGGTCACGAAATGCTATGAAAAGAGGATTGACCCGGTCTGGCGAATTGCGCGGCAACCAGCGCAACGGAAGGCTGGCACCTCACGCGATGGCGTCGGGCTGCGCGTCCACGACTGCGCGCCTGCGCACGCGCCAGGCCTTTTCCGCTTCCGCCGCGACCCACACCAGGGCTGCCGCGGCTAGGCACACCAGCAGTTCGCGGCCGGTGAGCGGCTCGGTGTGGAACACCGGGTTGAGCGCGGGCACGTAGATCGTCGCCAGTTGCAACACGATGGTCAGAAACACGGCGCCCAGCAATGGGCGGTTCGACGCCAGACCGATGCGCCACAAGGGTTCGGCTTCGCTGCGAATGGCCAGCACATGGGCCATCTGACCCAGTGTCAGCACGGTGAACACCATCGTCTGCCCGCGCGGATTGCCCTGATCCAGTGCCCACGCCTGGACACCCAGGCACAGGCCAGCCAGCAGAAGGCCGATCACCAGCACGTGCTGCCACAGGCCGTGCGCAAACAGGCTCTCGCCTGGCGGTCGCGGCGCGCGCCGCATGACGCCGCGCTCGGCCGGCTCGGCCGCCAGGGCCAGGCCGGGCAGTCCGTCGGTCACCAGGTTGATCCACAGGATGTGGATGGGCAGCAGCGGAATGGGCAGTCCGATCATCGGCGCCAGGAACAAGGTCCAGAGCTCGGCGGAGTTGCCGGTCATGGCGTAACGCACGAACTTGCGGATGTTGTCGTAGATGCGCCGCCCTTCGCGCACCGCGGCCACGATGGTGGCGAAGTTGTCGTCCAGGAGCACCAGGCTGGACGCCTCGCGCGCCACGTCGGTGCCGCCGCGACCCATCGCCACGCCGATGTCGGCCTGCTTCAGCGCCGGGGCGTCGTTGACGCCATCGCCGGTCATGGCGACATACTCGCCGTGGGCCTGCAGGGCCTGCACGATCCGGATCTTCTGCAAGGGGTCGACCCGGGCATAGACGCGCACTGCTCGCACCCGTTCACGCAAGGCGGTGTCGTCCAGATTGGCCAGTTCGGCGCCGGTGACGACCACGCTGTCGGCCTCGTCCGGCAGGATGCCAAGGCTGCGGGCGATGGCCCGCGCAGTGGCCGGATGGTCGCCGGTGATCATCACGGGCGTGATGCCGGCGGTGATGCAGTCGCGCACGGCGGCCAGGGCTTCGGGGCGCGGCGGGTCGATCAGGCCGATGAATCCGATCAGGCTCAGGTCACTTTCCGCGGCTTCCCGGTCATGGGCGGCGGGCAGGTTCTCGTGCCGGCGCCGCGCGAACGCGAGCACGCGAAGGCCCTCGCGGGCCATGGTTTCGGCGGCATCGAGCGCAGCCTGATGCCGCAGCGGCACCGGGCCCCCGGTGGTCCATTGGGTGGCGCACCGTGGCACCACCGTTTCGGGCGCGCCCTTGGTGTACCCGAGCAGCCCGTCCGGATCGCGATGCACGGTGGTCATGCGCTTGCGGTCGGCATCGAACGGAAATTCGAAGACCCGCGCCGCCACGGCATCCAGTGAGGGCCGGCCCAGGCCGGACTCCGCTGCGACCTCGGCGAGCGCCGTCTCGGTGGGGTCACCCTGCCAAGCACCCGAAGGGGAGCGGATCGCATCGTTGCACAGCGCCGCGGCGCGCAACAATTCGTGAAACAGGCCGCTGGCTGGCGGCGCGCCGGGTGGGCAGCGCCGGCCATCGGCCATCAGCCACTGCGCCTGCATGCGGTTCTGGGTCAGCGTCCCGGTCTTGTCGGACGCGATGAAGGTGACCGAGCCCAGCGTTTCCACCGAGGGCAGGCGCCGGATCAGCGCGTTAAAGCTCACCATCCTGCGGGCACCCAGGGCCAGCAGCACCGTGACCACGGCGGGCAGTGCCTCGGGGATGGCGGCCACCGCCAGGCTGATCGCCGTGAGGGCCATCAGCAGGGGGGCTTCTCCCCGCAGCAGCCCAACGGCGAAGATCACCAGACAGATGCCGAGCACCACGACGGACAGGCGTTTGCCGAAAGCCGCCAGACGGCGCTGCAGCGGCGTGCTGCGGTCGGTGTCCCGGTCAAGCAGGCCGGCCACCTTGCCCAGTTCGGTGCGCATGCCGGTGGCCACGACCAGTCCACGCGCGCGGCCATGGGTGGCGGTGGTTCCCTTGTAGGCCATGTTCACGCGGTCGCCGAGGGCGTGCGTCTCGCCTTGCAGGGCCGCGATGGTTTTCTCCACGGTGACCGACTCACCGGTCAACGAGGATTCGTCGACCCGGAACTGCGCGACCTCCAGCAGGCGCAGGTCCGCGGGCACCTGATTGCCGGCTTCGATCAACACGATGTCGCCGGGCACCAGCTGGCTGCTTGCAACGCGACACACCTCGCCGTTGCGCACGACGGTGGCCTGTGCGGCGGCGAGCCGTTGCAGCGCGGCCATCGCCTTGTCGGCACGCCACGCCTGCGTGAATCCGATGAGCGCGTTGACCGCCACGATGAAGAGGATGGTCAACGTGTCCACCAGGTCGCCGATCAGGCCGGAGATGAGTGCCGCACCCAGCAGCACCAGAACCATGAAGTCGGTGAATTGCTCCAGCAACAGCCGCACCGGGCTTCGCCGCGGCTGTCGGGTCAGTTCGTTGGCGCCATGCGCCAAGGCGCGGCGCGCCAGATCTGCTTCACCCAGGCCGAGCGCTGGATCGACGCCCTGGGCGCGGGCGGCGTCACCGGCGTCGCGGCGGTGCCACTGACCGGTTTCGTTCATTCGCCGTCATCGGGCGCGGCCTCGCCCGGCTCGGGCGGCTTGACCAGCAGCACCGGCACCGGCGACGCGTTGACCAGATCCTGCGCCACCGAGCCGGACCAGGCCTTGCGCAGCAGGCCCATGGCCCGGGTGCCGATGATGATCAGATCGCAGCCCTGTTCCTCGACGAGGTCGACCACCGCATGGGCCGGGTCGCCGGTGACCACCGCGACGTCGGCGCTGAAGCCGGCCTGCTGCAACAGATTCAGGGCGGGCTGCAGCAGGTGCTCGCCGGCCGCGTGGCTGACGTCTTCCAGCACGGCTGGGTCGGGCGCGGTGACCAGTTCGTACAGGCTGGCGGGTTCCTGAACGTTGGCGAGCAGAAAGCTGGCCCGAAGACCTTCGCCGACCAGACGAAGTGCAAACCGCACCTCGTGCAGCGACAGTTCGGTTCCATCGATGGGCAGGAGGATTTTCATGGTCCGGCTCCTGGTGCGGGGATGAGGATCAAAGGCTTGGGCGGGTACGGTAGAAGGTCAGGGGCGCCGAGGTGGTCTGCTCCAGCACCTTGCGCCGCATTCGCCCCACCACATGCATTTCACAGGGCTTGCAGTCGAAGCGCAAGCTCAGGCGCTCATTGCCGTTGATCAGCGTCAAGGGTTCTGCGCGGATCGTGCCTTGTACGCCGGTCACGCCCTTGGCCTGCTTCGGGCACAGGCTCATGGACCAGCGCACGCAGTGCTTGGTGATCATCAGGCTGACCTCGCCTTCTTCCTCGTGGCTCTCGTAAGCGGCGGCGATGACCTTGACGCCGTGTCTGGCATAGAAGTCGCGCGCCTTGTGGTTGAACACGTTGGCGAGGTACGTGAGCGTGTCTTCCGGGTAGACGGCCGGCGGCTCGACCGGCGTGGCGCGCGGCAGGCGCCGCCAGGCGGCGGCGCGGGCGGTCTCCAGCGCGTCGGTGGCGGCACGGCGCAGCGCATTGAGTTGTGAGGCCGGCACGAACCAGGGGCGTTGGAGGTCCAGTGCCACGTCGGTCGGCTCGAAGATCGTCTCGCCCATGCGTGCCAGGTTTGCGCGCAGCTTTTCCAGCGCCTGGGCCGGGTCTTTGGCGGCCTGGAAGGGCAGGGCGAGGGCTGCCTCGCCGATGTGGCCGTCTTCGTCGGTCAGCGACAGGTGCAGCACGTCGGCGGTCTCGGCCAGGCGCAGCCAGACACCGATGCGCCGCTCGGCCGATTTTTTCTCCAGCCCGCGCACCCAGTCCATGTCGCGGTTGCGGTTGATGCGCGTGCCCTTGCGCAGATCCTTGAAGCTGGCCATCGGGTCCTTGGGGAAGGCACGCCAGTGGCCGGGCGCACCGGTGGCCTCGGCGCGGTTGATCTGCACCCCCACCAACTCCTTCTGCAGGTCGTGGTAACACAGGCCGTCGCCGTTGTGCAGCACCATGGCCGCATCGTCGGTCTCGAACTCGAACCAGTTCGGGCCGGTTTTCGTGACCCAGCCCACGGGGCGCCCCGGGTTCTTGGGCGAGTCGAAGGCGCCGATGTCCATCTGGCGGCCGTTGACGAAGTAGTCGGTGAACTCGCGGTTGAAGTTTTGGTCCGGGTCGGGCGTGAAGCCGAAGGTGCAGCGGCCCGAGGATCCGCGGGCCAGCTCGGGCCGCTCGTCCAGAATCTCGTCGAACAGCGTGCGGTAGTGGGCGGTGATGTTCTTCACATAACCCATGTCCTTGTAGCGGCCTTCGATCTTGAAGCTGCGCGTGCCGGCATCGATCAGGGCGCGCAGGTTGGCACTCTGGTTGTTGTCCTTCATGCTCAGCACATGCTTGTCGTGCGCGATGAACCGGCCCTGCGCGTCGGCCACTTGGTAGGGCAGGCGGCACGCCTGTGAGCAGTCGCCACGGTTGGCGCTGCGGCCGGTGTGGGCTTCGCTGATGTAACACTGCCCGCTGTAGGCCACACACAGCGCGCCGTGGATGAAAAATTCGAGCGTGCAGCGCGCCGGGTCGGTGGCGGCGCGGATGGCGGCGATCTGCTCCAGCGTGAGCTCGCGCGCCAGCACGATCTGGTTCAGGCCCACGTCCTGCAGGAAGCGCGCTTTTTCCGGGGTGCGGATGTCGGTCTGGGTGCTGGCGTGCAGCTGGATCGGCGGCAGCTCGATCTCCAGCAGGCCCATGTCCTGAATGATGAGGGCATCCACCCCCGCGTCATAAAGTTGCCAGGCCAGCTTGCGCGCGGGCTCCAGTTCGTCGTCGCGCAGGATGGTGTTGAGGGTCACGAAGATGCGGGCGCCGAATCGATGGGCATGTTTGACCAGCCGCGCGATATCCTGCACGCGGTTGTCGGCGCTGGTGCGCGCGCCGAAGGACGGCCCGCCGATGTAGACCGCGTCGGCACCGTGATTCACGGCCTCGATGCCGATATCGGCATCGCGCGCGGGCGCGAGCAGTTCGAGTTGGTGCGGCAGCAGGGACATGGGGCCGGATTATCCGCGTTGGCGCCGAATGGGGCATCCCGTCGGTGTGGCCGTCTTGCGCCAGGACGATCGGCCCAAAATGAAAAACGCGGCCGAAGCCGCGTTGTCCAGGGAAGGCCGAGGGCTTATTCGACCTTGGCCTTGGCGCGCAGATCGTCCTGGAACTTGGCCAGCTTTTGCTGCTGCATCTGCTGCACGATCTGGGGCTTGACCTGGTCGAACGGGGGCAGTTGGGCCTCGCGTACGTCCTCGAGGCGGATCACGTGCCAGCCGAACTGCGTTTTCACGGGCACTTCGGTCATCTGGCCTTTCTCGAGCTTCTTCATGGCCGCCGAGAACTCGGGCACATAGCTGTCGGCGTTGGCCCAGTCGAGGTCGCCACCGTTGGCTCCGGAACCCGGATCCTTGGACGACTTCTTGGCGATCTCTTCGAACTTGGCGCCTTTCTTGAGGCTGGCGATGATCGCCTTGGCCTCGTCTTCGTTCTCGACGAGGATGTGGCGTGCGCGGTATTCCTTGCCGCCGTTGGCAGCGACGAACTTGTCGTACTCGGCCTTGGCGTCGGCGTCACTGACCGGGTTTTTCTTCTGGAAATCGGCGAACAGTTCGCGGATCAGGATCGCCTGGCGCGCCAGTTCCATCTGGTCCTTGAATTCGTTGGTGGTGTCCAGGCCGCGCTTGCGGGCTTCCTGCATGAAGATTTCGCGCGCGACGACTTCGTCCTTGAGCTGGTTCATCTGGTCAGGCGTCACCGGGCGACCGGCCTTGGCCATCTGCTGCGCCAGGGCGTCCACGCGTGATTTCGGCACTGGCTTGCCGTTCACGATCGCGAGATTCTGGGCAAGGGCGGGAACCATGGCGCCCAGCAGGACAGCGGCCACGGTGGCGGACAAAAGGTGCTTTTTCATGGGGGTTTTCCGGAGTTTGCGTTGCCAGGCGGCCACGGCGTGCTATCAAAAAAATAGGGTTTCCGGGTCGCGTCAGAGGATCTCAACGGCCAGGGCATGCACGCCGCCGTCGATGAAATCTTGCAGCGCATCATACACAAGGCGATGGCGCGCCACGCGGCTGCGGCCCTCGAACACGGGCGAGGCGATGCGGACCCGGAAATGGGTGCCGAAGCCGGTGCCGTTGGCGCCCGCGTGGCCGGCGTGCTGCCAGCTTTCGTCGATCACCTCGAGGCGGTCGGGTTGGAGCATCTCGCGCAGGCGTCGCGCCATCTGGTCGGCCAAGGTGGTCATGGTGTGGGGACCGGTCATGCGGGGATCAATTGCCCGGCGTACCGGGTTGGTCGTCGGATTGCAGGTGGCGCGAGATGTAGACGCCCTGCGCCAGGATGAAGGCGAGCGGGAACGCGTAGCCCCAGAGCTTGAAGTTCACCCAGTCCTCGGTGCTGTAGTAGGCCGCGACGTAGGCGTTGATGCTTGCCATGAAGAGGCAATAACCGACCCAGGCCGCGTTGAGCCGGTTCCAGACGGGTGTGGGCAGCGTCAACTGGCTGCCCAGCAAGGCCTTGAGGTAGTTCTTCTTCAGTACCCACAACGCAAAGGCCAGCACCAGTCCCATGGCGGCATACAGCACGGTCGGCTTCCACTTGATGAAACGTTCGTCCTGGAGCAGCAGCGTCAGCGTGCCGAACACCAGCACCAGCGCCAGCGTCACCTTGTGCAGTGTCTGCAGCTTGCGGTCGACGACGTAGATTGTGGCCATCTGCACCACGGTCGCTGCCATCAGCACGGCGGTGGCGGTGTAGATCCCGTAGAACTTGTAGGCCCCGAAGAACAGCAGGATGGGGAAGAAATCGAGCAGGATTTTCATGGCGCAGGCCCGGCAGCCTATTCCTTGGGTGGTTCAGGCCTGAAGTCTAACGAGGCCGAATTCATGCAGTAACGCAATCCGGTGGGCGCCGGGCCGTCGTTGAACACGTGGCCGAGGTGCGCGCCGCAGCGGGCACACAGGGTTTCGGTGCGGATCCAGCCATGGCTGCGGTCCACGCGCTCCTCGATCGCCCCCGGAATTGCCGCCTGCCAGAAGCTGGGCCAGCCGCAGCCGGCATCGAATTTGGTGTCGGAGTCGAACAGCTTGGCGCCGCAGCAGATGCAGCTGTACTGGCCGCTGGCCCAGTGGTTCTCATATTTGCCGGTGAACGGGCGTTCGGTGGCGGCGCGGCGGGTCACCTCGAACGCAAGCGGCTCGGCTCCTTTTTCGGCCAGGAGGGCTTTCCATTCGGCGTCGGTGCGGGCGGTCGGATCGGTCATGATGAACAGCTGACGGACAGGCTTGATGCCCATTCGGGCGGGAAATCGGCCAGGGCCTCGCGGCCCGGGTGCTCGTCGAACGGGCGCTCCAGCACGGCCAGGAGGCTGGAAACCACCGAGAAGTCGCGCTGACGGGCGGCCCGGATGGCCTGTTCGCCCAGATGGTTGCGCAGCACGTACCGGGGATTGGTATTCAGCATCAAATCAGCCGATTCCCGTCGTGGAATGGGCGCCGTGCGCTCCTTGTATTGTAGCATCCAGGCGCCGTAGGCGGCACGGTCGAGGAACAGGTCTTCCACCGGCTGCGCGGCGTCGCCGGCCCGCTGCGCGCTCAGGCGGCGCCAGAAGATGCTGTAGTCGACGCGATCGCGCGCCAGCAGGCCCAGGAGGGATTCGATCAGCGCGCGGTCCCGCGCCTGCGGGGCGTCGACGAGTCCCAGCTTGGCGCGCATGCGGGCTTCCAGCTCTTGGGGAAACACCGCCTTGAAGGGTTCCAGCGCCGCCATCACGGGCTCCGGCTCGCCGATCAGCGGCAGCAGTGCCTGGCCCAGGCAGAACAGGTTCCAGTACGCGATGTTGGGCTGGCGGTTGTAAGCGTAGCGCCCCTGGGGGTCGGAGTGGTTGCAGATGTGGCCGGGGTCGAAGGCGTCCATGAACTGGTACGGCCCGTAGTCGACGGTCAGGCCCAGGATGCTCATGTTGTCGGTGTTCATCACGCCGTGGCAGAACCCCACCGCCTGCCACTGCGCCACCAGGGCAGCCGTGCGTTCGCTGACCGCGTGTAGCAAGGCCGCATACGGATTGCCGTCAAAGGTGGACGTTTCGCGGCAAGCCGGGTAGAAATGCTCGATCACGAAATCGGCCAGCGCCTTCAGTTCGGCGATCTGCCCGCGCGCCGCGAAGTGCTCGAAGTGGCCGAAACGGATGAAACTGGGCGCCACACGCGTGACCACGGCGGCGGTCTCCACCGCCTCGCGGTAGACCGGGGCATCCGAGCCGATGACGCACAGCGCCCGGCTGGTCGGGATGCCCAGGCCGTGCATCGCCTCGCTGCACAGGAACTCGCGGATGCTCGATCGCAGCACCGCGCGCCCGTCGCCCATGCGGGAGTAGGGCGTCTGGCCGCTGCCCTTGAGTTGCAGTTCCCATCCTTCGCCATCGGGGTCGACGATCTCGCCGAGCAGGATTGCGCGCCCATCGCCCAGCTGCCCGGCCCAGTGGCCGAACTGGTGGCCGCTGTAGACGCTGGCCAGCGGCGCGCTGCCGGACAGGGGCAGGTTGCCGGCAAAGACCTCGAGCGCGGCCTGCGACCCCATCCAGTCGTCCGACAGCCCGAGGCGCCGCGCCACGGCGTCGCTGCGGCCGACCCAGTAGGGCGCCGGCAACGGTTGGGGTGCCAGGCGGGTGTGGTACGCAGGGCCCAGCGCGGCGAACCGGTTGTTCCAGCGCAGCCCGGCGTCCACCGCCATCGATCCGTCGACCAGGGTATTCATGCCCGAATTGTCGCGAGGCCCGAGCAGGCGCGTCGCCACTGGGGGCTTTGGGCGGCGAGCGCTCAGTTTCTCAGCCCGGCGCCGCGACGTTCAGCAGGCCCGGCTCGTCCAGGATGTCCACCCGGCCGAAAGCCAGCGACACGAGTCGCAGCCGTTCCATCTCCCGCAGCACCCGGTTGACCGTCTGGCGCGACAGGCCCACCAGGTGCCCCAGTTCCTCCTGGGACAGGCTGAGCTTGCGCACGCCGGGCCAGAACACCCGGCTCAGGTACAACGCGACCCGCTCCCGTGGCGAACGCAGGCGTCCGGCTTCGATCAGGGCCATCGCTTGGCCCAGGCGCCGGTTGAGGTGGGTCACGAGGTACTGGTTGAACGCCAGATTTGTCGATTGCAGGGTGTGGAACTCCGCGCGCGGCAGGCACAGCAAGGTGGTGTCACGCAGCGCGATCACGTCGTAACGCCGGGGTTCGGCCTTCAGGGCCGAACCTTCGCCGAACCATTCGCCCGCCGGCACGCCCAGGAACGCGGACACCCGGCCATCGACCGAGGTGCTTTGCAGCTTGACCAGGCCCTCCAGGACGGCGTACCAGCCTTGTACCGACGTGCCGGCGGCGAGCAGGCAGTCGCCCTTTGCGCCCTTGACGAAGCTCAGCCGGCCCAGCAGCCTGGTTTGCTGCTCGGCGGACAGGCTGCCGTGCCAGGGCTGGCTGTGGATGAAGGCCTGGGCGAGGGTGACGTTGAGGGAAAGCATGGGTGAGGGTCAGGTTGCGTCCGCGCGAGCGGCAACGGAGATTGTGCGCCGCGCCACACCAGCCGGCCGCGGCATTGCGGGTTTTCCCGAATCATTTGTCCGCTCGCAGACAGGTGTTGCGCCGACAGGCGGCTTGGCGCACAGTTCAGACCCTGCGCGGGCTCAAGCGCTTGCGCCAGGCGCACGTCGATGTCCGCCTCGCGACGCTACTTGACCTCGGTAAGTTTGCAGGCCGCTAACATGGGCCGCGTCGCGCCGTTTCGTCATTCAATCAATCAATCAAGGAGAAAGTCCCATGCTGGGTTTGATGCAAGACCATCCGTTGCTCATTTCGTCGCTCATCGAGTTTGCCGAGCGCCACCATGGCGAAGGGGAAGTCGTCTCCCGACGGGTCGAGGGCGACCTGCACCGCTACACCTACACGGACGTCGCCCGGCGCGCCCGCCAGGCGGCCAACGCGCTGGATGCGATGCAGCTCGGTTTCGGCGACCGGGTGGCCACACTGGCCTGGAACGGGTATCGCCACCTGGAGCTGTACTTCGGGGTCAGCGGTTCGGGCCGCGTGCTGCACACGCTGAACCCGCGCCTGCACCCCGAGCAGATTGCCTGGATCGTCAACCACGCACAGGACTCGGTGCTGTGCTTCGACATGAGCTTCCTGCCCATCATCAAGGCCATCCATACCCATTGCCCCACGGTGAAGCACTTCGTGGCGCTGTGTGACGCCGACAAGCTGCCGACGGACTCGGGCATCCCGGGCCTGCTGAGTTACGAGGCCTGGATCGGCGCGCAGTCCAGCGAGTACCGGTGGCCGGTGTTCGACGAGAACTCGGCCTCCAGCATGTGCTACACCAGTGGCACCACCGGCAACCCCAAGGCCGCGCTGTACAGCCACCGTTCGACCCTGCTGCACGCGCTGGCCGGTGCGCTGCCCGACGCCCTGAGCATGAGTGCGCGCGACAGCGTGCTGCCGGTGGTACCGATGTTCCACGTCAATGCCTGGGGCCTGCCGTACTCGGCGGCGATGACCGGCGCCAAGCTGGTCTTCCCCGGCCCGGCGATGGACGGCAAGTCGATTTACGAGCTGATCGAGGGCGAAAAGGTCAGTTTCGCGGCGGGGGTGCCCACCGTCTGGCAGATGATGCTGGTCCACATGCAGGGGGCGAACCTGCGCTTTTCCACGCTCAAGCGCACCGTGATCGGCGGCTCCGCCTGCCCGCCGGCCATGATCACCGCGTTCAACGACGACTACGGGGTCGAGGTGCTCCATGCCTGGGGCATGACCGAGATGTCACCGCTGGGCACCGTCTGCACGCTGAAGAACAAGCACCTGACACTGGCGCCCGAAGACAAGATGAAGGTGCGCCTGAAGCAGGGCCGGGGCATTTTCGGCGTCGACATGAAGATCGTCGATGCCGATGGCCGCGACCTGCCCTGGGACGGCAAGGCCTCCGGCGACCTCCTGGTCCGTGGCCCGTGGATCATCCGCGAGTACTACCGTGGCGAAGGCGGTTCGCCCCTGGTAGACGGCTGGTTTCCGACCGGCGACGTGGCGACGATCGACGCCGACGGCTACATGCAGATCACCGACCGCAGCAAGGACGTGATCAAGTCCGGCGGCGAGTGGATCAGCTCGATCGACGTGGAAAACGTGGCCATGGCCCATCCGGCCGTGGCGATGGCGGCTTGCATCGGCGTGCGGCATCCCAAATGGGACGAACGGCCGATCGTGGTGGTCGTGCGCAAGCCGGGCGCGGAGGTGACCCGCGAGGAGCTGCTGGCCTTCTACGAGGGCAAGACGGCCAAGTGGCAGATCCCCGACGACGTGGTCTTTGTGGACGCGATCCCGCTGGGCGGCACCGGCAAGATGATGAAGGCCAAGCTGCGCGAGGTGCTGAAGGACTACAAGCTCCCCGGACTGTGATCCCCCCGGGCAGGGGGCACGGGTAGTCGCGTGCGCGATAGGTTCTACGGGCATTCCCTGACAGGACCGGCCGGCAAAGCCTGTACCCTTTGTCTTATCCAAAACCAAGGAGATTCCCGATGAAATTTGCAATGAAGGCCGTGGCATTCAGCGTCATGCTGGTGGGGGCGTCCGTCGCGTTTTCGCAAAGCGGCGAAACCGTCAAGATTGCGCACATCGACCCGTTCTCGGGTCCGTTTGCGAACGTGGGCCAGAACCAGCTCAAGAGCTGGCAATTCGTCGCCGAGCGCTTCGCCGGCAACGCCAAACTGAACCCCGCCGGCGTGAAGTTCGAGGTCGTGGGCTTTGACAACAAGGGTTCGCCGCAGGAGAGCCTGAATGCACTCAAGGCTGCGGTTGACCAGGGCTTCCGGTACGTGACCCAGGGCAATGGTTCGGGCGCGGCCGCCGCCATCCAGGACGCGGTCAACAAGCACAACGAGCGCAACCCGGGCAAAGAGGTGGTCTATCTCAATTACGCGGCGGTCGATCCGGCGCTGACCAACGAGAAGTGCAGTTTCTGGCACTTCCGCCTGGACGCCGACACGTCAATGAAGATGGAAGCGTTGACCAGCTTCATGAAGGATGAGAAGAACATCAAGAACATCTATCTCATCAATCAGAACTATGCGCACGGGCAACAGGTTTCCAAGTACTTCAAGGAAGCCATGGCCCGCAAGCGCCCGGACGTGAAGATAGTCGGCGACGAACTCCATCCGCTGGGTCAGGTGAAGGATTTCGCTCCGTACGTGGCCAAGATCAAGGCCTCGGGCGCCGACGCGATCGTCACCGGCAACTGGGGCACCGACATGACGCTGCTGGTCAAGGCCCTGAACGACTCCGGCATGAAGATTCCGCTGTACGCCTACTACGCCGGCGTGTCTGGCACGCCCACGGCGCTGGCTCAAGGCAAGGACATGAATGTCAGCCAGGTGGCCATCAGCCACTCCAACTACACCGGCGACCTGGCCGCCCTGCGCAACGACTTCAAGAAGAAGTTCAACGACGACTATTACACCTTCCAGACCTACCTGGGGCTGCGCATGCTCAGCGAAGGCATGGCCAAGGCCAAGAGCACCGATCCGGTCAAGGTGGCCAACGCCATGAGCGGGCTGAAGTTCCAGGGCACCGTCGGCGAGGTCGAGATGCGCAAGGCCGACCACCAGCTGCAGCAGCACATGTTCATCAGCAAGTGGACCAAGGCCGACGCCAAGCATCCCTACAGCGAAGAGAACACCGGTTTCAACTTCGCTGTGGTCAAGCAGCTGGAGCCCTATGTGGCTTCGACGCCCACGTCATGCCAGATGAAGCGTCCCTGACCAGCAGCGGCGAGGGCTTCTCCCCCTCGCCGAAGCGACCAGATGGGGCACCCGGTGCCCCTTTTTTTCGGATCGGATGACGGCTCATGGAATTCATCACCGTTTCCCTGCTCAACGGCCTCAGCTACGGCCTGCTGCTGTTCATGCTCAGCTCCGGCCTGACGCTGATCTTCAGCATGATGGGCGTGCTCAATTTCGCGCATGCAAGCTTTTACATGGTCGGTGCTTACCTGGGCTACACCGTCAGCCAGTCGATCGGCTATCTCCCCGGGTTGATCATCGCGCCGCTCGCGGTGGGCGTCCTGGGCTCGCTGTTTGAGAAATACTGCCTGCGCCGGGTTCACCATTTCGGCCATGTGCCGGAGTTGCTGATCACGTTCGGGCTGAGCTACCTGATCCTGGAAGTGGTCCAGCTCGTCTGGGGACGCTCGGCCATGGACTACCGCAAGCCCGAATGGCTGGATTTTCCGGCGTTCACGGTATTCGGCACCCAGTTCCCGGCCTACCGGCTTTTCACCATGGGTGTGGCGCTGGTGATGCTCGCCGCCTTGTGGCTGCTGCTGAAAAAGACCCGCATCGGCCTGGTGATCCAGGCTGCGCTGACCCATCCGCAGGCGGTGGAGGCGCTGGGCCACAACGTGCCGCGGGTGTTCATGCTGGTGTTCGGTGGCGGCGCGGCGCTGGCAGGTCTGGCCGGC
Source organism: Burkholderiaceae bacterium (assembly GCA_046348065.1). Classification (GTDB taxonomy): domain Bacteria; phylum Pseudomonadota; class Gammaproteobacteria; order Burkholderiales; family Burkholderiaceae_C; genus Skiveiella. The sequence goes on along the minus strand of JAXMFA010000003.1, from coordinate 276,832 downwards.
GCAGTGGGCGGCGCGCAATTCGTGACCGAGCCCGCCATGGCGGCTTCGGTCGGTTCGATCATCTTCGTGGTGGTGGTGGTCGGTGGCATGGGGTCGCTGCCCGGTGCGTTTGTCGCGTCGTTGCTGATCGGACTGATGGACGCGTTTGCGGTCGGCAGCGACCGCAGTCTGGCCGACGCGTTTCGGTTGTTCGGCATGACCGTCAACGAAGCCACTTTCGGCTGGGTCGTGCTCAAGGTCAAGATTTCCCAGATCGCGGCGATCCTGCCTTATCTGTTGCTGGTGCTGATCCTGATCTTCAGACCCAGGGGTCTGCTGGGCACGAGGGAGGGGTGAGCCATGTCCACACGCTATTACGAATTCAAACCCTACAACATCGGTCGCTGGCTGGTCTGGTCGCTGTTTGCGCTGGTGTTGCTGGTCGCGCCGCTGGTATTCACCAGTTCGCTGTCCCACACCATGCTGAGCCAGATGGGGATCGCCATCATTGTCTGCCTGGCCTACAACATCCTGCTGGGGCAGGGGGGCATGCTGAGCTTCGGCCACGCGGTGTATTCGGGCCTTGGATCCTTTCTGGCCATTCATACGCTCAACGTGGTGAGCAAAGGGGCTTTTGCGTTGCCCGTCAGCCTGATTCCTCTGGTCGGCGGCCTGGCCGGACTCGCGTTTGCGCTGCTGTTCGGATGGGTCACCACCAAGAAGGCGGCAACCCCGTTTGCCATGATCACGCTGGGCTTGGGCGAACTGGTCTGGGCGATGTCGCTGATGTTTCCCGAGTTCTTCGGCGGCGAGGGCGGGATTTCGGGCAACCGGGTCACCGGCAGCAAGCCGTTCGGGATCACGTTCGGGCCACAGATCCAGCTGTATTACCTGATCGCGGCCTACACCTTCGTCTGCACCGGGCTGATGTTCGCCTTCACGCGCACGCCGCTGGGACGCATCCTCAACGCGGTGCGGGACAACCCCGAGCGCGTGGAGTTCGTGGGCTACGACACCCAGAAGGTGCGGTTCTTCGCGTTCTGCATCAGCGGCTTTTTTGCCGGCATCTCGGGCGGTCTGGGCGCGCTCAATTTCGAGATCGTGACCTCCGAGGTGGTGGGCGCGGCGCGCTCGGGCGCCTACCTGCTGTTCGTGTTCCTGGGCGGTGCGACCTTCTTCTTCGGTCCGATCCTGGGCGCAATTCTCATGGTGCTGGCCTTTGTGCTGCTCTCCGAGCTGACCAAGGCCTGGCTGCTGTACCTGGGCCTGGTTTTCCTGTTCATGGTGATGTACGCGCCCGGTGGCATTGCCAGCCTGATCATGATGAACCTGCGGGTGGCATCCTTCGGCAAACTCCGTACCCTGTGGGTGAGCTACCTGGGACTGGGCGTCACCTTCCTGATCGTCCTGCTGGGCGCCGGAGCCATGATCGAGATGACCTATCACCTGCAGATCAACGCGGCGATGGGTGACCAGGTGAAATACCTGGGGATTCCGTTGCACGCGCGCGGGCTCAACAGCTGGTTCGGCGCGGTGTTTGTCACCTTGACCGGTTTCGGCCTGTTCGAGCTGACACGGCGTCAGTTCGCCCTCCAGTGGGGCGAGATCCAGACCGAGATCGAAAAAGAAATCAAACGCAGGGAGACCGCGTGATGAGCAGCGCGTACGCATTGGAACTTCGCGACCTGCGCAAGAGCTTCGGCAAGACCGAGATCATCCGGGGTGCCAACCTCGCGGTGACCGCCGGTGAGCGGGTCGCCATCATCGGCCCGAACGGCGCTGGCAAATCCACGCTGTTCAACCTGATCAGCGGCCGCTTCGAGCCGACCAGCGGCGAGGTGCTGCTCAACGGTCAGCGCATCGATGGAAAGAAACCTTACGAGATCAACCGGCTGGGCCTGTCGCGCAGCTTCCAGATCACAAACATCTTTCCCAAGCTCAGCGTGTTCGAGAACCTGCGCTGCGGGGTGCTCTGGAGCCTGGGCTACAAGTACACCCCCTTCAAATTCCTCGCCGATCTGGATGACGCCAACGAGCGCGCCGAGGAGCTCATGGACATGATCAAGCTCGACAAGAAGCGCGACGTGCTCGGCATCAACCTGACCTATGCCGAGCAACGGGCGCTGGAGATCGGCATCACCATCGCGGGTGGCGCGGGCGTGATCCTGCTGGACGAACCCACGGCCGGCATGAGCCGTAGCGAAACCGCGCGTTTCATCAACCTGATCAAGGAGGTCACCGTGGGCAAGACCCTGTTGACCGTGGAACACGACATGGGCGTCGTATTCGGACTGGCCGACAAGATCGCCGTGGTGGTGTATGGCGAAGTGATTGCGTTTGACACGCCGGATGCCGTGCGCGCCAATGCGCGCGTGCAGGAGGCGTATCTGGGCTCGGCCGTCGCCGACGCGCAGGCCGGGGGAGGGCACTGACATGCTGAAAGTCAGCAACCTGCATGCCTTCTACGGCAAGAGCCATGTGCTGCACGGGGTGGACCTGGCGGTGGAATCCGGAGAAATCGTGGCGCTGCTCGGGCGCAACGGTTCAGGGCGCTCCACGGCGGCCAAGGCCATCATGGGCCTGGTCGACAGCGAAGGCAGCGTGCAGTGGAAAGGCCAGGAAATCCGGGGGCGCAAAGCCTACGAAATCGCCCACCTCGGCATCGGCTACGTGCCCGAAAGCCGTGACATCTTCCCGGCCCTGACCGTGCATCAGAACCTGCTGCTGGGCCAGAAAGGCTCCGGCAAGGGCAGCCGCTGGTCCTTCGACGACATGTACGACATGTTTCCCCGCCTCAAGGAGCGTCAGCACACCGAGGCCGGCGTGTTGTCCGGGGGCGAACAGCAGATGCTCACGCTGTGCCGTACCCTGATGGGTGACCCGGACCTGATCATCATTGACGAGCCGACCGAGGGCCTCGCGCCCAAGATCGTGGAGCTGGTCGGCGAGTACCTGCAAAAGCTCAAGGCGCGTGGCATCTCCGTGCTGCTGATCGAGCAGAAGCTGACCATTGCGATGTCGATTTCCGATCGCGCCCTGGTGATGGGGCATGGCTGTATCGTGTTCCAGGGCACACCCGAAAGCCTGCGGGCCGACGCCTACACCCGCAAGGAGTGGCTGGAGGTCTGAGCAAAGACCCGGCCCAGTCCCGGCTGTGACATGGTCGCCCCGCCTTGCGGCGGAAAAACCATAGAATCAAAAATAGAACGATCGTTCTTTTCTCGCTTTTTCATTTTTCACGAGGAACCCCAGCATGACGGCTGAATACAAAGTCCACGGTGACGTGGCGGTGATCACGCTCAACAACCCGCCGGTCAACGGTCTGGGCCATGAGACCCGGCTTGGCATCACCAACGCCCTGGCACAGGCCAATGCGGACGCGGCGGTCAAGGCGGTGGTGCTGACCGGTGCCGGCAAGGCCTTTTCCGGCGGCGCCGACATCCGGGAGTTCGGCAGCCCCAAGGCACTCCAGGAGCCGAACCTGTTGAGCGTGATCCTGGCGCTCGAAAAATCCGCCAAGCCGGTGGTTGCGGCGATCCATTCGGTGGCCATGGGCGGCGGGCTCGAACTGGCCCTCGGCTGTCACTACCGCATCGCCGCGCCCGGCTGCAACGTGGCGCTCCCGGAGGTCAAGCTCGGCCTGATTCCTGGCGCAGGCGGCACACAGCGCCTGCCGCGTGTGCTGGGCGTCGAGCCGGCGCTGAACATGATCGTGAGCGGTGAGCCGATCAAGAGCGAGATGCTGGCCATGCTGCCGGGCCAGAAGCTGTTCGACAGGATGGCGGCCTCGATCGAATCGCTGCCCGAGGAAGCCCTGGCGCTGGCGCGCGAGATGGCGGCGAAACACGCCGACGGCAGCGCCTTGCCGCTGGTGCGCGATCTGCCCTGCAAGCACAAGGATGGCGACGCCTACTTCCAGTTCGCGCGCAACATGGTCAAGGGCATGGCCAAGAACTTCCCCGCGCCGGCCAAGTGCGTGGATGCGGTCGAAGCCGCCACCAAGAAGAAATTCAACGACGGCATGGCCTTCGAGCGCGAGATTTTCATCAACCTGATGTGGACGCCCGAGTGCAAGTCCCTGCGCCACTTGTTCACCGCCGAGCGCGCCGCCAGCAAGATCCCCGACGTGCCCGAGAGCACACCCAAGCGTGAGATCGCCTCGGTGGCCGTCATCGGCGCCGGCACCATGGGCGGCGGCATCTCCATGAATTTCCTCAACGCCGGCATCCCGGTGAAGATTCTGGAAATGAAGCAGGAAGCGCTGGATCGCGGCATCGCCACGATCCGCAAGAACTACGAAGCCCAGGTCAAGAAGGGCAAGCTAAAGCAGGACAAGTACGAGCAGCGCATGAGCCTGCTGTCCACCACCTTGAGTTACGACGACATCGGCTCGGCAGACCTGGTGATCGAGGCCGTGTTCGAAGAGATCGGTGTCAAGGAAGCCGTGTTCAAGGAACTCGACCGGGTGATGAAACCGGGCGCCATCCTGGCCACCAACACCTCCACGCTGGACGTCAACCGTATCGCGAACTTCACGAAGCGGCCTCAGGATGTCGTGGGCCTGCATTTCTTCAGCCCGGCCAACGTGATGAAGCTGCTCGAAGTCGTGCGCGGCGACGCCACGGCCAAGGACGTGCTGGCCACGGTGATGGCCGTGGCCAAGAAGATCCGCAAGACGGCGGTGGTCTCCGGCGTCTGCGATGGCTTCATCGGCAACCGCATGATCGAGCAGTACGGCCGCCAGGGTGGCTTTCTGCTCGATGAAGGCTGCACGCCGCAGCAGGTGGACAAGGCGATCGAAAAGTTCGGCTTCGCGATGGGGCCGTTCCGCATGGGTGACCTGGCCGGCAACGACATCGGCTGGGCGATCCGCAAGCGCCGCTACCAGGAAAAGCCCGACATGAAGTACAGCAAGACCGCCGATCTGCTGTGCGAGAAAGGCCGCTTCGGCCAGAAGACCGGCGCCGGCTGGTACGACTACGTGCCCGGCAAGCGCGATGCGATCCCGAACGCCGACGTGGTGGCGATGATCGAGGACCACCGCAAGGCCCTGGGCATCACGCCGCGCAAGATCTCCGACGAGGAGATCGTGCAGCGGCTGGTGTTCGCGCTGGTCAACGAGGCAGCGCACATCCTGGAAGAGGGCATCGCCAACAAGGCCAGCGACATCGACGTGGTCTACATCTTCGGCTACGGCTTCCCGGTGCACCGCGGCGGTCCGCTGAACTACGCCAACGAGGTCGGTCTGTTCAACGTGGTGCAGGCGATGAAGCGCTTCGCGAAAAACCCGCTGGACGACGCGAAATTCTGGGAGCCCGCGCCGCTGCTGGCCCGGCTTGTCGCCGAAGGCAAGACCTTCTGATCCACCCGAACGATCACACCGAACTGAACAGGAACCAACCATGACCAACGCCGTCATCGTTTCCACCGCCCGCACGCCGCTGACCAAGAGCTGGAAGGGCGCCTTCAACATGACCCATGGCGCCACGCTCGGCGGCCACGCGGTGCAGCACGCCGTGCAGCGTGCCGGCATCGACCCCGCCGAGGTCGAAGACGTGATCATGGGCTGCGCCAACCCCGAAGGGGCCACGGGCGCCAACATCGCGCGCCAGATCGCCCTCAAGGCCGGCCTGCCGATCACCACATCGGGCATGACCGTCAACCGCTTCTGCTCGTCGGGCCTGCAGACCATCGCGCTGGCCGCGCAGCGCATCATCGCCGGCGAAGGTTCGGTGTACGTGGCCGGCGGTGTGGAAAGCATCTCCTGCGTGCAGCAGGAGATGAACCAGCACATGCTCAAGGACCTGGCGCTGGAGAAGCAGAAGCCCGAGATCTACTGGAACATGCTGCAGACGGCCGAACAGGTGGCCAAGCGTTACAACATCGGCCGCGATGCGATGGACGAGTACGGCGCCGCCAGCCAGCAGAAGGCGGCGGCCGCGCTGGAGGCCGGCCTGTTCAAGGCCGAAATCGCGCCGATCACCGTGACCGCCGGCGTGGCCGACAAGGTCATGGGCCTGATGACCAAACAGGTCACGGTCGAGAACGACGAGGGTATCCGCCCCGGCACCACGTTCGAAGGCATTCACGGCCTGCGTTCGGCGCTGCCGGGTGGCCTGGTCTCGGCTGGCAACGCCAGCCAGTTCAGCGACGGCGCCGGTGCCTGCGTGCTGATGGACGAAGCCCTGGCGCAGAAAAAAGGTCTGCAGCCGCTGGGCCGGTTCCTGGGCTTTGCCGTCGCGGGTTGCGAGCCCGACGAAATGGGCATCGGCCCGGTGTTCGCCATCCCCAAGGTGCTCTCGCGCCTGGGCCTGAAAATGGACGACATCGACTTGTGGGAGCTCAACGAAGCCTTCGCGGTGCAGGTGATCTACTGCCGCGACAAGCTGGGCATTCCGGGCGATCGCCTGAACGTGAACGGTGGCGCGATCGCGGTCGGCCACCCCTACGGTGTGAGCGGCCAGCGTCTGACCGGCCACGCGCTGATCGAGGGCAAGCGCCGCGGTGCCAAACGCGTCTGCGTCACCATGTGCATCGGTGGCGGCATGGGCGCGGCCGGCATCTTCGAAGTGCTCTGACGCGGCGGCGGCTGTCGCGGGTGGACGAGGCCGTGGCTCGACCTGAACGGCGCCTGCTGTACCTCGTACACGGCGCGGCCAGTTATTACCACGAGGCGGCCTATTCGATCCTGTCGCTGTGGCGCCAGCCGGGCACGGCGGACATCGGGATCGTGGTGGTCACCAACGACCCGGCACCCTTGCAGGCGTTGATCGGCGAACCGCACCAGGTGCGCTACCTGATCTTTTCACCCGAGCAGCGGCGCGAATGGCAAGGTTCGATCGATTACGTCCACCGCATGAAGCCGCGCGCGTTCGGCTGGGCGATCGAATCGCTGGCCGCTGAAGGCGACCCGGTCTGGGCCTTCGTCGACTCCGACACCGCGTTCACGGCGCCGCCCGCGCGCTGGCTGGACCTGGTGGAGCAGGGCGCGGTGGTGCTGCATGCCCAGGAAGGCACGGTTCAGGGCAACCGCACCCACTCACGATCGCAGCGGCGCCTGGACGACACCTGCCGGTGCCACGCGCTCACGATCCGGGGCGAACCGAAGCGGATCGCCGGCGATTCGCGCATGTGGAACTCGGGTGTGATCGGGCTGCGTCAGAGCCAGCGCGGCATTCTGGCCGAGACCATGGCGCTCATCGATACGCTGTTTCCGATCTGTCCGATCCACACCGTCGAACAGGTGGCCCTGTCGCTGGTGCTTCAGGATCGTGGCCAGGCGGTGGCGACCTGCGAGACCGACGTGCTGCACTACCACATCTTCAAGGAATTCCGCGACGATCTGGCGCGGTTCTTCGAGCACTACCGGGGCGCCACACGCGAGCAGCTGCTGGTGGCCTGGCCCGATATCGACCCCAGCCTGCGCATCGTGCCCAAGCGCGAGTTCAACGCCTTGCCGAAGTGGCGACGCAAGCTGCGCAAATACCTGGGCGGCGCCTGGAAGCCGCTTCCGCTGCCGTGGTGACAACGAACGGGACGGCACAGCCCGCTACCCGCCGTGACCCATTCGCGCCCGCGAGCAGGCATTCCCGACTTCAACCGACCGACCTGATGGACCTTCACCCATGACCACCCGCGACACCCTGAACTTCCTGCTCTACGACTGGATCAAGGCCGATGCGCTGTCGGCGCGCGAGCGCTTCGCCGACCACTCGCGCGAGACGTTCGATGCGGTGCTCGACACCTGCGAACGCATCGCCCGCGAGAAGTACGCGCCGTTCAACCGCCTGGTCGACACGCAGGAGCCGCAGTTCGACGGCGAGAAGGTCATCCTGCCGCAGGCCACCCACGATGCGCACGCCGCCTACGCCGCCTCGGGCATGCTGAGCGCAGCGCAGGACTACGCGATCGGCGGCATGCAGCTGCCCTACACCGTGGAGGCCGCGGCCAACAGCTTTTTTGCGATGGCTTCGGTCAGCATCGGCAGCGGCATGCTGACCACCGGCAACGCCAACCTGCTGATGGCCCATGGCACCGAGCTGCAGAAGCAGGTGTTCGCGCTCAACGAGTTCTCGGGGCGCTGGTCGGGCACCATGTGCCTGAGCGAGCCGCAGGCCGGCTCCAGCCTCAGCGACGTGGCCACGCGCGCCGTGCCTGATGGCGCGGGCTTCGAGGCCGACCCGCTGGGCCCGCGTTACCGGCTGACCGGCAACAAGATGTGGATCTCCGCCGGTGAACACGAGCTGACCGAGAACATCGTCCACCTGGTGCTGGCCAAGATCCCTGGGCCGGACGGCAAGCTGGTGCCCGGCACGCGCGGCATCTCGTTGTTCATCGTGCCCAAGAAGCTGGTCGATGCCAGGTGCCAGCTCACCGGCGAGCGCAACGACGTGGCGCTGGCCGGGCTGAACCACAAATGCGGCTGGCGCGGCACGACCAACACGCTGCTGAACTTCGGCGAAGGCAAGTACCCGGTGCGCGGCGCATCCGGGGCGGTGGGCTACCTCGTCGGCCAGCCGGGCAAGGGCCTGGCCTGCATGTTCCACATGATGAACGAGGCCCGCATCGGGGTGGGCCTGGCCGCCACCATGCTGGGCATGGCGGGCTACCAGGCCAGCCTGGACTACGCGAAGAATCGGCCCCAGGGCCGGCCCATGGGGCCAGCCGGCAAAGACGCGGCCCAGCCCCAGATCCGCATCATCGAACACGCCGACGTCAAGCGCATGCTGCTGGCGCAGAAGGCCTATTGCGAAGGCGCGCTCGCGCTGGAGCTGTACTGCGCCCGCCTGGTGGACGAGCAGCACACGGGTGACGCGGCTGCGGCCGACGACGCCCGGCTGCTGCTGGAGGTGCTCACGCCGATCGCCAAGAGCTGGCCCAGCGAATGGTGCCTGGAGGCCAACAGCCTCGCGATCCAGATCCACGGCGGCTACGGCTACACGCGAGACTTCCCGGTCGAACAATACTGGCGCGACAACCGCCTCAACATGATCCACGAGGGCACGCACGGCATCCAGGCCATGGACCTGCTCGGGCGCAAGGTGCTGATGGAGGAGGGCCGGGGCCTGACCTTGCTGGCCGCGCGCATGCAGGCCACGATCGCGCAGGCCGGGCTGATCGCCGAGCTGGCGCCGCACGCCGCGGCGCTCGGCGAGGCGCTGCGTCACGTGGGCGCTGCCACGCGCGCGGCCTGGTCCACCGGCAATCCGACCGATGCGCTGGGCAACGCCGTGCCTTACCTGCAGGCCTTCGGCCACACGGTGCTGGCCTGGATCTGGCTGGACGTGGCGCTGGCCTCCCGCGCTCAGGCGGGCCACGCTGCCAGCGCTGGCCACACCGGCCGACTGGCCGCGGCACGCTATTTCTTCCATTTCGAGCTGCCCAAGATCGGCGCCTGGCTCAAGGTGGTGGAATCGCGCGACCGCACCTGCGCCGACTGCCCCGAGGAGGCGTTCTGATGCTCAAGCACATCGTCATGTGGACATTCAAGGACCATGCCGAAGGGGCCGACAAGGCCACCAACCTGCGCCGCGCGAAGGAATTGCTCGACGCCTGTGCGGATATCGCGCCGGGGACACACCGTTTCGAGGTGGCCATCGCACAATCCGGCTTCGAATGCACCTATGACCTGGTGCTGTACAGCGAGTTTGAAGACCAGGAGGCGCTGGACGCGTACCAGAACCACCCGCAGCACGTGGCGCTGAAACCGTTCATCGCCGCCGTGCGCGCCGAGCGCCAGTGCATGGACTACCTGGCCTGACCCGATTCATCATCCCAACCCACCGGAGACCCCATGACCGCACGCACCGTTCAGCAACTGTTCGACCTCCAAGGCAAGACCGCGCTCGTGACCGGCGGCTCGCGCGGCCTGGGCCTTCAGATGGCCCATGCGCTCGGCGAGGCCGGCGCGCGCATCATGCTCAGCTCGCGCAAGGCCGGCGACCTCGAGGAGGCCGTGGCCGAGCTGCAGGCCGCCGGCATCGACGCGCGCTGGATCGCCGCCGACTGCGCGGTCGAGTCCGACATTCGCCGCCTGGCCGACGAAACCCTGGAGCGCATGGGCCCGGTGGACATATTGGTCAACAACGCCGGTGCCGCCTGGGGCGCGCCGGCGCAGGACCATCCGGTCGAGGCCTGGGACAAGGTGATGAACCTGAACGTGCGCGGCTATTTCATCCTGAGCCAGCACATCGCCAAACATTCGATGATTCCGCGCCAGTCCGGGCGCATCATCAACGTGGCCTCGATCGCGGGCCTGGGCGGCAACCCGCCCGAGATGCAGACCATCGCCTACAACACCTCCAAGGGCGCCGTCATCAACTTCACCCGCGCGCTGGCCTGTGAATGGGGCCGTTACAACATCACGGTCAACGCGGTCTGCCCGGGCTTCTTCCCGAGCAAGATGACAGCCGGCACGCTCAAGGCGCTGGGCGAGGAAAAACTCGCCGCCCACGCGCCGCTGCGTCGCCTGGGCGATGACGAAGACCTCAAGGGCCTGACGTTGTTGTACGCCTCCGACGCGGGCAAGCACATCACCGGCCAGTGGCTGGCGGTGGATGGCGGTGTGAGCGTGGTGACCGGCGGATGAGCTTCAAGTTCGGCGCCCATATTCCGTTCGTGAACCATCTCGGGTTCACGCTGGAGCTGTTCGCCGACGGAAATTCCGAAATCCACTACGCACCGAAGCCCGAGCACCTGAATTCGTTCGGCGTGACCCACGGCGGCGCCTGCATGACGCTGCTCGACGTGGTGATGGCCACGGCCGCGCGCAGCGTGAATCAGGAGATGGGTGTGGTCACGATCGAAATGAAGACCAGCTTCATGCGGCCGGCCAAGGCAGCGCCGGGCGGCACGCTGGTGGCCAAGGGTCGCCTGATGCACCGCACCCCGTCCATGGCCTTCACCGAAGGCACGATTTTCGATGAGTCCGGCCGGGCCTGCGCGCACGCCACCGGCACCTTCAAGTACGTCAAGCGCCCGGTGTCCGGCGATGGCGCGGTTTTTCGGCCGATCGTCACCGACTGAGCACTTTTTTCAATCGATTCGGCCACCTCCTGGCGCCCAGTGGCCACAAGCAGCTATCAATACCGTAGCACCTAAAGGAACTCCATGCCCATCAACCAACAGATCCTGCTCGACAACCGCCCCGAAGGCGAAGCCAGCACGGCCAATTTCAAGCTCGTCAGCGCCGAGACGCCGCCCCTGCAGGAGGGGCAGGTGCTGGTGCGCCACCACTACCTGAGCCTGGACCCGTACATGCGCGGGCGCATGAACGCCGGCAAGAGCTACGCTCAGCCGCAGCCGCTGGGCGCGGTGATGCAGGGCGGCACGGTGGGCGAGGTCGTCGAGTCGCGGAGCCCGCGCTACCAGGTCGGCGACAAAGTCGTCGGCATGGGCGGGTGGCAGGAGTACAGCGTGGTCGATGCCGAACAGCCTGGTGCCTTGCGCAAGGTCGACACCACCCACGTGCCGTTGAGCCACTACCTGGGTGCGGTCGGCATGCCCGGCGTTACCGCCTGGTACGGGCTGGTGAAGATCATCGCGCCCAAGGCCGGCGACACGGTGGCCATCAGCGCGGCCACCGGCGCGGTGGGCAGCGCGTTCGCGGCGCTGGCCAAAGCGCGCGGCTGCCGGGTGGTCGGCATTGCCGGCGGCGCGGAGAAGTGTGACTACGCCGTGAAGGAGCTCAGCTACGACGCCTGCATCGACTACAAACTCCACGCCGACGCCGCCTCGCTGAGCAAGGCGCTCAAGGACGCCTGCCCGGCCGGCATCGACGGCTACTTCGAGAACGTCGGCGGCATGGTGCTCGACGCGGTGCTGCTGCGCATGAACGCTTTCGGCCGCATCGCGCTGTGCGGCATGATCGCCGGCTACGACGGTGCGCCGCTGCCGTTGACCTACCCGGCGCTCATTCTCGTCAACCGCCTGAAGATCGAAGGCTTCATCGTCAGTGAGCACATGGAGGTCTGGCCCGAGGCGCTGGCCGAACTGGGCCAACTGGTGGGCAGTGGCAAGCTGCGCCCGCGCGAATCGGTGGCGCAGGGCATTGCAGCCGCGCCCGAAGCCTTCATTGGCCTGCTCAAGGGGCGCAACTTCGGCAAGCAACTCGTCAAGCTGATCTGATTGGCCTGGCCTGCCGCGTCAAGGAGCCTCGATGGACACGCCCACGCTGATCCTGCACCACTACCCGAACTCGCCGTTTTCGGAGAAGGTCCGCCTGATCCTCGGTGCCAAACAGCTGGCCTGGAAGTCGGTGCTGGTGCCGGCCATCCTGCCCAAGCCGGACGTGGTGGCGCTCACCGGCGGCTACCGAAAGACCCCGTTCCTGCAGGTCGGTGCCGACATCTATTGCGACACCGCGCTGATCGCGGACGTGCTCGAACACGTGCAACCCGAACCTGCGCTGTACCCCCTGGCCCTGAAGGGCGTGAGCCGGGTGTTCGCGCAATGGGCCGACACCACCCTGTTCTGGGCCGCCATGGGCTACAACCTGGGCCCCAAGGGTGCGGCGCAGATGTTCGCCGGCGCACCGCCCGAGGCGGCCCGGGCCTTTGCCGAAGACCGAAAGGCCATGTCGGCCGGCATGACCCGGTTGCGGCCGGGCGACGCCGCTTCGGCCTACCGCTCGTACCTGCGCCGCATCGCGCACATGGTCGAGGAGCACGACTTTCTCTTCGGTGCCGCGCCCTGCATCGCCGACTTCGCCACCTACCACCCGCTGTGGTTCACCCGCACCCGGGTGCCCGGCATGGCGTCGATCCTGGACGCGACGCCAGCCGTCCTGGAGTGGATGGACCGGCTCGCGAAGGGGGGTCACGGCCGCTCCGAGAAGCTCGGCGCGCCCGATGCCATCGCCGTGGCCGCGGGCAGCGAGCCCCTGGCCGCCGGCGCCAACCTGCTCCTCGACAGCGCGTTCCAGGACGACCATGGCATTGCGCTGGGCAGCACGGTCACCGTCGCGGCCGAGACCTTTGGCCCCGAGGCCACCGAGGGCGAGCTGATCGCCGCCACCCGCACCCATTACACGCTGCGCCGCACCGACCCGCGGGTCGGCACGGTGCACGTGCATTTCCCCCGTATCGGCTACGTTTTGAAGAAGGCAGAAACCCCATGATCGACGATTTCAAAGGAAAGACCGCCGTGTTGACCGGCGCCGGCTCGGGCTTCGGCCTGGAGTGCGCGCGCATCGGCGCTCGGCTGGGCATGAACCTCGTGCTGGCCGACGTGCAGCAGGACGCGCTGGATGCCGCCGCGGCCGAAATGCGTGCCGCCGGTGCACCTGTGTTGGCCCGCCGGGTCGACGTCTCCAGCGCCGAACAGATGGAGGCCCTGGCCGTGGCAACGCGCTCGCAGTTCGGCGCGCCGCATTTCGTGTTCAACAACGCCGGCGTGGGCGCGGGCGGTCTGGTGTGGGAGAACTCGATCCGCGACTGGGAATGGGTGCTGGGCGTGAACCTCTGGGGCGTGATCCACGGCGTGCGCCTGTTCACGCCGATGATGCTCGAAGCAGCCGGGGCCGACCCCAACTACACCGGCCACATCGTCAACACCGCGAGCATGGCCGGGCTGCTGACGCCGCCCAACATGGGCATCTACAACGTCAGCAAACACGCCGTCGTGAGCCTGACCGAGACGCTGTACCAGGACCTGAGGCTGGTCACCGACCAGATCGGCGCCAGCGTGCTGTGCCCGTACTTCGTGCCCACCGGCATCAGCCAGAGCCACCGCAACCGGCCGGCCGACCTGGCCGATCAGAAGCCCACGCGCAGCCAGCTGATCGGGCAGGCGATGAGCGACAAGGCCGTGGGCTCAGGCAAGGTCACCGCCGCCGAGGTGGCGCAGATGGTGTTCGATGGCATGAAGGCCGACCGCTTCTACATCTTCAGCCACCCCAAGGCGCTGGGCAACGTGAGCGACCGCATGAACGCCATCGTCGCCCAGCAGAATCCGCCCGACCCGTTTGCCGCGCGTCCGGAAATCGGCGTGGGTCTCAAGGCGGCCTTGCGCTCAGCCGGCGACTGAACCGCAGGACTCCAGGACTCGATTCCCGCCGCTGGACGGAGAAAGCGGCGGCGGGCCACAATGCTGCGACCCGCACCGGGCCGCGCCGACCCCGGCCCGCCCGCACCGCGGCGCGCATCCAGGAAGCCGCCCGATGACCTACACCCTGACCCTGGTCTGTCCTGACGAGGTCGGCGAGGCCGATCGCCGCGCCGCCGAGCAGCGTTACCGCCGCGCGCTCGATGAGGCGCTGGGCGGCGCCAGCTTGGTGCTGCCCACCTGGCGCGCCTGGCTCGGCATCATCGCGCGCCACGGCGACAGCCCCGACCGCAGTGCGCTGACCGACGCCGAGCGCGAGGTGGCCGAGCGCTGGCTGGCCGCCGAAGCCGCCGCAACCACCGCCGCCTTCGGCCCGAACCGCTACCTGGACGAAGCCCGCTTCGACATCGGCCCGTAGCGGTGTCGCACCCATCTTCCAGCACCCGAATCAGCCCGTTTTCGGAGTCGAACATGCCAGATCCCAGCGTCAGACGGCCATCGGCAGCTATGATCTTGATAGCGTTTTGCGCCCTGTTCGTGGTCGTGACCACCACTCGGGCGCAGCCCACAGCCGCGCCGGTGAAGGCGATCACGGTGGCGCAAGGTCTGGAGAATCCCTGGGCGGTGGCGTTCTTGCCGGAGGGGCGATTTCTGGTGACCGAGCGGCCCGGCCGGCTGCGCGTGGTGGAGGCCGACGGCCGCCTGAACCCGCCGGTGGCCGGCGTGCCGGCGGTGGCGGCAACCGGGCAGGGCGGCCTGCTCGATGTAGTGCTCGACAGCGGCTTCGCGGCCAACCGAACGGTGTACGTCTGCTATGCCGAGCCCGCAGGCGACGGTACGTCGGGCAACAGCACCGCGCTGGCCCGCGCGCGCCTGTCCGACGACCGCACCCGGCTGGAGGACGTGCGCGTGATCTTCAGCCAGCGTCCCAAGGTGGCCAGCCGCCTGCACTTCGGTTGCCGCATCGTCGAGGCGATGAAGGGCGGAAGGCCCGACGGCACGCTGTTCCTCGCGCTGGGCGAGCGATTCAGTCGCATGCAGGACGCGCAGACGCTGGACAACCACCATGGCAAGGTGGTCCGGGTGGGCAAGGACGGCCGCGTGCCGCCGGACAACCCCTTCGTGGGCCGTCCCGGCGCCTTGCCCGAGATCTGGAGCTACGGCCACCGCAACCCGCAGGGCGCCACGCTCGGCCCCGACGGGCGTCTGTGGATGCACGAGCACGGCCCCCAGGGCGGCGACGAGATCAACCGGCCCGAGCCGGGTCTCAACTACGGCTGGCCGGTGATCACCTTTGGCGAACAGTACGGCGGCGGCCCGATCGGCGCCGGCATCACCGCCAAAGCGGGCATGGAGCAGCCGCTGCACCACTGGACGCCGTCGATCGCACCCTCGGGCATGGCCTTCCTCACCAGCGACCGCTACGGCCCCGCCTGGCGCGGCAGCCTGTTCGTGGGCTCGCTCAAGTTCCAGTTCCTGAACCGGGTTGAGCTGTCGGGCACCCGCGTGGTGGGCGAGGAGCGGCTGCTGAGCGATCTGGGCGAACGCATCCGCGACGTGCGGCAGGGGCCGGACGGCTACCTGTACGTCCTCACCGACAACGCCAAGGGCCGCCTGCTGCGGCTGGCGCCGCCCTGAGCCTGCGGGGGCGACAGCCGGCCCGTGGGCGGCGTTTTTCAGCCTTCATTGCGGCTCCTCCCAGCGCCAGACGGCCACAAGCCGCTATTCATTCAGGAGCGATTCCGGGCACTCACAGATCGCGCACCAGCGGCGCCATCTGTCCCAGCGCATGGCTGAAGTACGGGGCGACGCAGCCCAGGTGGCTGGCGGGGGTGGCGGCGCAGTCGGTCAGCGTCACGGTGGGGCCCGCGCCGCGGGCCTGCATCGCCTGCAGGGTGCGGGTGGCGGCGGCGTAGGGCACGGTCTGGTCGTCGCGCCCGTGGAACATCCACACCGGCGCCTCGGGCTTCCAGTCGTGGACGTTGCTGTCGCGCTCGATCGCGGCGGTGTCGTCGGCGAGGAAGTTGTCCAGGAAGGTGGTCTGGTAGGTCACGTCGGCGTCGTCGGGGATCAGCAGCCGCAGGATCAGGCGGCGGACTTCGTTGCGCACGGTGGCGCCCAGGTAACGCAGGAAGCCGGGGCTGATCAGCCCGCCGATGAAGGCGTTCTCGTCGCGCACGCGCTGGAGCTGCATGTCCAGGGTCACGCCCACGTGGTAGGGGCCGGCGCCGGGGATCGAGCCGACCAGTTGCCGCCGATGGGCACTGTTGCCAGCCTGGAGCGCGCGGTGCGTCGCCATCGTCACGTAGCCCCCTTCGGAGTAGCCGACGAGAAAGAGCTGCCCGTTGTCCAGCACGGTGGCGTTGTGGCGCCAGGTGCGCGCGGCGGTCAGCAGGTCGGTCACGGCTGCGGCGGACGGCTCGGATAACAGGTAGGGGTGCTGGGCCGCCTTCGCGGCGCCGAAGCCGACGTAGTCGGCCGCGATCACGATGAAACCGAGTGACGCCAGAATCACCGTGGGCTCGGATGGCACCACGTTGTTGCTGGGCGCCTGCGCGTCCTTGAAGATTGTCGCGTGCTGGTAGCCGAGCAGCGGGCTGCGGGAGCCCGGTTCCTTGAGCGGGACGCTGACCAGGCCCGACGCGACGACCTCGTTGCCGCGCCCGTCCCGGGTGACGTAGTTCAGGCGGTACGAGGTGACGGAATAGACCGGATGCGCCGTCGGCATCTTGTCGTGCCCCTGGACGGCGGCAGTGATGTCGGCCGCCGCGAGCGTGTTGATCCGGGTCGCCGAAACCAGCTGGCCCGGACCGCTGACGACGCGCTCGGCGTCCGGGGGTGGCTCCAGCAGGCGGCGTGACGCCGGATCGTCAACCGGGGGGACGGTGGACGATGCGGTGGTCGAGGCCGGACCGGCGGCCGTTGCCGGCGTAAAGCCGTCGCCGCCGCCACACCCCTGGAGCGCCGCCACCAGCGCCACCGTCACGAGCGTCGCGCACCAGCGGGACGGCAGGCTCGGACGCTTCATGGCCGGCCAGGGCGGGTCGGAGGCCGGCGGACTCAGCCCTTGGCCGCGCTGGCCTTGCGCAGCACGGCGTAACACTGGTCCTTGAGCAGCAGCTTTTCCTTTTTCAGGATTTCGATCTCTTCGTGGGTGGCGTGCTCGACATGGTTCTCCATGTTCTTGATGCGCTGGTCGAGTTCGTTGTGTTTGTCGAACAGGCGCAGAAAGTGCGTGTCGGAGGATTTCAGTTCGGTGATCAGGTCGCGGTATTCGGGGAACATGGGACTCCTAGGGTTGCATGCGGGCCGGCTCGCCGTCCCGGAAAACCTTACTGTAACCGCTGCGACGGGGGTGTATTCCCGGTGCCGGCCGGGCCGTGGCGGCAATACCATCACCGGTTTCCACGCCGCCCCGACCATCTGCCGGTCAGCAGGTTGGTCGGAAGAACCGTCACGAGGTCGCCCATGCAGCCGGATCCTTACACCATTCGTCCGATGACCCGGCCCGAGATCGACCTCGCGGTCGACTGGGCCGCCGCCGAAGGCTAGAACCCGGGCCTTAACGATGCCGGGAGCTTTTTCGCAGCCGATCCCGAGGGTTTCCTGGTCGGGCTGCTCGACGGCGAGCCGGTGGCTACGATCTCGGCCGTGCGCTATGGGGCGGGTTTCGGCTTTGTCGGCTTCTACATCGTCAAGCCGTCCCACCGGGGGCAGGGTTATGGCCTGCGGCTGTGGAACGCCGCGATGGAGCGTCTGGCCGGCCGCACTGTGGGCCTCGACGGCGTGGTCGCGCAGCAGCACAACTACCGTCAATCCGGTTTCGTGCTGGCATGGAACAACGCGCGCTACGAGGGCGTGGGCGGAGGGGTGGTCCCCGCCGACGCGGCCATCGTGCCGCTGAGCGCGGTGCCGTTCGACGCCTTGTGCGCCTACGACCGGGCCTTTTTTCCCGATGACCGACGCGCTTTCCTGGGTGCATGGATCGGCCAGAGCGGCGCGACGGCCCTGGGCCTGCTGCAGGATGGCCGGCTGGCCGGCTACGGCATGGTGCGGCCCTGCCGCAGCGGCGCCAAGATCGGACCGCTGTTCGCCGACGATCCGCAGCTGGCCGAACGGCTGTTCATGGCGCTGAAGGCCCGCACGCCGCAGGGGGCGCCATTGTTCCTGGACATTCCGGTGCCGCATGGCGCCGCGCTCGAACTGGTGCAGCGCCATGGCATGACCAAGGGCTTCGAGACCGCGCGGATGTACGCGGGCGGCACGCCCGCCGTGCCGATGGAGCGCTTTTATGGCGTGACGAGCTTCGAACTGGGCTGATTCCCCCCGTTTTGAACGTCATTTGTGCCGCTACCCAGCGCCAGTCGGCCACGAGCAGCTATCGATACAGGAGCAATTGCGTCGCCTCCGTGTGACGCATCGGCCGCCGGCACGGGCGCGTCAGGGAGGGGAAACCCGGCTGTTCCCAGGCGGCGGGCGCCGCTAGAGTGGGGCGCTTTGCCGGCTTCCGGCCCACCATCCGTTTCCAGGAGTCTTTGCCATGGCTTCCACCGCCCGCCCCGAAACCCTCGCGCTGCAGCGCATGTACCAGTGGGAAAAGACGACGCCCGACAAGACCGTCTTCACGCAGCCGATGGGCGGCGGCCAGGTGCGTGAATGGACCTGGAAACAGGCGATGGACGAAGTACGGCGCATGGCCGCTTACCTCAAAGGCCTGAACCTGGAGCCGGGCTCGCGCATCGCGATGCTCGCCAAGAACACCGCGCACTGGATGATGGCCGACTGGGCGATCTGGATGGCCGGCCATGTGTCGGTGCCGCTGTACCCCACGCTGGCGGCGGGCACCGTGCGCCAGATCCTGGAGCACAGCGAGTCCAAGCTGCTCTTCGTCGGCAAGCTCGACGTGTGGGACGACATGAAGGCGGGTGTGCCCGAGGGCCTGCCCATGGTCACCTTGCCGCTGGCGCCCTGGGTCGACGGCGCCCGGGGCTGGGAGGAGATCATCGGCAAGTCAGCACCCCTGGCCGGCAGCCCGGTGCGTCCCGCCGACGAGCTGTGCACGCTGATCTACACCTCGGGCACCACCGGCATGCCCAAGGGGGTGATGCACAGCTTCGGCACCTTCGCCTGGTCGATCACCTCGGGTCTCAAGCGCGTGCCGCTGGACCAGCGCGGCCGGGTTCTGAGCTTCCTGCCGCTGGCGCACGTGGCCGAGCGCATGGTGGTCGAGCACGGCCTGCTGGCCACCGGCATGCACGTCTTTTTTGCCGAGAGCCTGGAGACCTTCGTCTCCGACATCCAGCGCGCGCGCCCGACGGTGTTCTTCGCGGTGCCGCGGCTGTGGGTGAAGTTCCAGCAGGGTGTGCAGGCCAAGATGCCGCCCGAGAAGATGGCCCGGTTGCTGAAGATCCCGATCCTGCGCGGCATCGTGAAGAAGAAGGTGCTGGCGGGCCTCGGTCTGGACCAGGCCTTCTGGGCCGCCGGCGGCGCCGCGCCGATGCCGCCCTCGGTGCTGGCCTGGTACCGCAGCCTGGGCCTGGACATCGTCGAGGTCTATGGCATGACCGAGAACTGCGGCCTGTCGCATTCCACCGTGCTGGGCAAGCCGCGTCCCGGCACGGTGGGCACCACCTACGAGGGGGTTCAGTGCCGCACCGATCCGGCCACCGGCGAGATCCAGGTCAAGGGCGAATGCGTGATGCTGGGCTACTACAAGCAGCCCGAGGTGACCCGCGAGACCTTCACCGCGGACCGCTGGCTGAAGACGGGCGACAAGGGCACGATCGACGCCGAGGGCAACCTGAAGATCACCGGCCGCGTCAAGGACCTGTTCAAGACCGGCAAGGGCAAATACGTGGCACCGGCGCCGATCGAAAACAAGCTGGCCACCCATCCCGCGATCGAGGCTTGCTGCGTCACCGGCGCCAACCTCGGCCAGCCGCTGGGGCTGCTGATGCTCAACCCCGAGGCGGCCGCGAAGGCGCGCGACGCCGCGGGGCGCAAGGCGCTGGAGGCCTCGCTGGCCGAGCACCTGAAGGCGGTCAACGCGCAGCTCGACCCGCACGAGCAGATGGACTGCCTCGTGGTCACCGTCGATCCGTGGTCGGTGGAGAACGACATCCTGACGCCGACCATGAAGGTCAAGCGCAACAAGATCGAGGACCTGTTCGCGCGCAACTACGAGAACTGGGTCGCTTCGCGCAAGAAGGTGGTCTGGATCTGAAGGCGCGGTCGGCTGCGGACGCCACCGGCCACGCGGTTCAGGCGCTGTGGCCCGGGCGGCTCAGAGGCCGAGCTGGCGCGACGCCAGCTCCTTCATGATTTCCTCGGTGCCGCCGCCGATCATCATCACCTTGACCTCGCGGTAGATGCGCTCGGCCGCCGTGCCCTGCATGAAGCCCATGCCGCCGAGAATCTGCACCGCGGCGTCGGCGCAGAACTGCATGGTCCGGGTGGCGTGGTTCTTCAGCAGGCACACCTGCGCCACCCATTCGGCGCCCTTGGCGGCCTTGTCGCCGCTGTCGGCGCGCGCGGTCACCGCGTCCAGCCAGGCGCGGGTGGATTCGATGCGCGTCTTCATGTCCATCAGCTTGTGGCGGATCACCTGGTGGTCGATGATCGCCATGCCGAAGGTCTTGCGCTGGCGCGCCCAGTCCAGCGCGTCGTCGTAGCAGCGCTCGGAGAAGCCCAGCGACATGGCAGCCATCGACAGGCGTTCGCCGTTGAAGTTGGTCATGATCATCTTGAAGCCCTGGCCCTCCTCGCCCACCAGGTAGCGCGCCGGCACCCGTACGTTGTCGAAACGCAGGTGCGCGGTGTCGGAGCAGTGCCAGCCCATTTTGTCGAGCCGGCTGCGCGACACGCCGGGCGTGTTGCCCGGAATCACCAGCATCGACACGGCCATCGGGCCCTTGACCTTCGGGTCGGTCCGCACGGCGGTCGTGATCCAGTCGGCGCGCATGCCGGAGGTGATGAAGATTTTCTCGCCGTTGACCACGTAGTCGTCGCCGTCGCGAACGGCCGTGGTGCGCAAGGAGGCCACGTCGGTACCGCCGCCGGGCTCGGTGATGCCCAGCGCGGAAATCCGTTCGCCGCGCAGCACGTCCGGGATGATCTCGGCCTGCAGCGCGGCGCTGCCATGGCGCTGGATCGGCGGCAGGCCGATGTTGTGGCTGAACAGGCTGGCCATCAGACCGCCGCTGGCGCCATGGCGTGCCAGCGTGGCCGCCAGCACGTTGCGCGGCGCCCATGGCGCGGGCGTGCCCCCGAGTGCCTCCGGGTAGCCCAGGCCCAGCAGGCCGAGTTCGGCGGCGCGGCGGTGCAGTGTGCGCGGCAGTTCGCCGGCCTTTTCCCAGGCGTCGAGGTTCGGGGCGATTTCGGTTTTCGCGAACCGTTCGGCGGTTTCGGCCAGCAGGCGCAGGTCTTCGGTGGTGATCGCGGCGTCGGACATCGGGGATCTTTCAGTGATTGGGGTCGGCAAACAGCTTGGGCTTTGTTGCGCGGTGGAAGCCCTCGAAGGGGCGGATGGCAGCGCGCTCCCGCACCTTCTCGTCGGCCGCGCGCATGGGCCAGCCCAGGCGCACCTGGGGTCGCCCGGCGTCGATGCGCAGCGTGCTGCCGTTGACGAAGCTGGCGGCCGGGCTCAGCAGGTAGACGATGCCGGCGGAGATTTCGGCCTCGGTGGCGAAGCGGCCGATGGGCAGGGTCTTGGCCATCTCGCGGATCATCGGGGCCATGGCCGCAGGGTAGTTGTCCATGCCGCTGGACGCCACATAGCCGGGCGCCACCGCGTTGACGCGCACGCCGCGCGGGCCCCATTCGGCCGCAGCGGTTTCGGTGAAGCTGACCATGCCCGCGCGGGCCGCGCCGCTGTGGCCCATGCCGGGCATCGAGCCCCACATGTCGGCCACGATGTTGACGATGGCGCCCCCGGAGCGCGCCATGCACTGGGTGTAGCACTCGCGCGCCACCAGAAAGCCGCCGGTGAGGTTGGTGCTGACCACGGCCTCCCAGCCTTTGGCGCTGATGGCTTCCAGCGGGGTCATGAACTGGCCGCCGGCGTTGTTGACCAGACCGTCGATGCGGCCATGCTCACCAAGCACGGCGGTGACCAGGGCGCGCACCGCGTCTTCCTGCCGGATGTCGCAGGCGTGCAGGCTTGCCTGGCCACCATCCTCGGCAATTTCGGCCGCCACGGCCTGCAGCTTGTCGGCCTTGCGGCCCACCAGCACGACGCGCGCGCCCAGCGACGCGAGCTCGTGCGCGGTGCACCGGCCGATGCCGGAGCCGCCGCCGGTGACGACGATGACCTGGTCCTTGAACAGCGCCGGTGCAAAGATGGATTGGTAGGGCATGGGCGTTCCTTGCGTGTGCCTCAGGCTGCTGCGGCCGTGGCCAGACCCAGCATGGCGCGGGCCTCAGTCGGGCTGGCGATGGCGCGGCCGGCGCGGCGTGCGCAGGCCGACAGTGCCTCGATCAGCACGCCGTTGCCCGACGCCCGCGAGCCATCGGGCAGGTAGAAGGTGTCTTCCAGGCCGGTGCGCAACATGCCGCCGAGCTCGGCCGTCTTCTGGTGCACGGGCCAGATCTCCTGGCGGCCGATGAGCGTGGACTGCCAGACGGCGCCGGGCACCAGCCAGCGTGGCAGCAGGGCGAGCAGGTCGGCGTCGCAGGGCATGCCGGAGGCCACGCCCATCACGAAGTTGTACTCGGGACGACCCATCTCCGGCTTCAACAGGCCGGCCTTGATGTACATGCCCACCGAGCGCACGATGCCCACGTCGAAGCATTCGAACTCGGGGTGCGTGCCACATTCGCCCATCACGTCCAGGAACTGCTGAACCTTGGACACCGGGTTGTCGAACACCATCGGCGGCCAGGCCCACTGGCCGTCTTCCTTGATCTTCAGGTAGTTCAGGCTGCCGGCGTTGCAGGCGGCGATTTCGGGCCGGACCCGCCGGATGCACGCCACCGGGCCGGAGATGTCCTTGCCGACCACGCCGGTGGTCAGGTTGATGATGACACCAGGGCAGGCATCTCGGATGGCGTTGACGATGGACTCCGCGACGTCCGGATCCCAGGACGGCATGTGGCCGAAGCCTTCGTCCTGCATGCGCAGGTGCACGTGCATGACGGCCGCGCCGGCGTTGAAGGCGTCGCGCGCTTCGGCGGCCATCTGGGCGGGCGTCACCGGCACCGGATGCTGTTTCGGGTTGGTGAGCACGCCGGTGAGCGCGCAGGTGAGTATGGCTTTTTCCATCATGCGTCCTTCGGTTGATTGATGTCGAGTTCGACCAGCAGCGCGCCGGATTCCACCTGGTCGCCGGCCCTGGCGTGCAGCGCCCTGACCGTTCCGTCTGCCTGGGCACAGAGCCACATTTCCATCTTCATGGCTTCCACGCACACGAGTTGCTGCCCAACCGTCACGAGGTCACCGGCGGCCACCGGCACGTGCGTGACCTTGCCCGCCACCGGCGACAGCGCTCGGCTGGGGTCCTGCAGCGAATCCACGGCGGGGAAGGGCGACACCTCCTCGAAGACGAAGCTGTGCCCGCGCCAGGCCACATGCACCTGCGCGCCGGCGATCCGGGCAATGGCGCTTTGCTGCACCCCGTGCAGTTCGAAGCGCAGGATGCCCGCGTCGAACGAGAGCACGCGTGCCGCTTCGGTGATGCCCTCGAGCGTGACGGCGACATTTCCATCACGGTCGGCATGGACACGCACCGGGCGGGTGTGCTCACCGCACCGCAGGTTGAAGCCGTATGCCGAGACGCTGTTGGCACGCCAGCTGTTGCCGTCCTGCGAGGCCACGGCGATGGCCGCCACGCGCCAGGCATCGTGGCTGGCGGCAGGCGCGGTGAGCAAGGGCTCGCCGGTGTCGAGCCACTGGTCGATCAGCGTCGTCGTCATCTCGGCGCGGCGGAAGGCCGGGTGGTCGACCAGGTCGCTGAGGAAGCGGCCGTTGTTCTTCAGGCCCAGCAGGGGCGCCTGGGCCAGTGCGGCGCGCAGGCGGCGGATGGCGTCGTCGCGGTCGCGTCCGTGCGCGATCACCTTGGCCATCATGGGGTCGTAGAATGGCGACACCACCGATCCTTCGCGGATGCCATCGTCGATGCGGATGCCATGGGCGAGACGCCCGCTCGCCAAACCACCGTGCACGGCCGCTTCGGGCTTCCACCACAGCACCTGCCCGGTCTGCGGCGCGAAGGCGGAGTACGGGTCTTCCACGTACAGGCGCGCCTCGATCGCATGGCCCGTGAGACGGATCTCCTCCTGGCGGGCGGGCAGCACCGCACCGGCAGCGACCTGCAACTGCCACTCCACCAGGTCGTAGCCTGTGATGCACTCGGTGACCGGGTGCTCCACCTGCAGGCGGGTGTTCATCTCCAGGAAATAGTGCCTGAGCTGGTCGTCGACGATGAATTCCACCGTGCCGGCGCCGCGGTAGCCCACGGCCAATGCGGCGGCCACGGCGTCCTTGCCCATGGCTTCGCGCATGGCGGGGGACACCACCGGGGAAGGGGCCTCTTCGATCACCTTCTGCCGGCGCCGCTGCGCCGTGCAGTCGCGCTCGCCGAGGTACACGGCGTTGCCGTGCGCGTCGGCGAACACCTGGATTTCGATGTGCCGTCCGTTGTCGATCAGGCGCTCCAGCATCAGCGTGCCGTCGCCAAAGGCGCTGGTGGCCTCGCGCCGGGCGCCGTCGATGGCCGCCTGCAATTCGTCGTCGGCACGGACCAGTCGCATGCCACGCCCGCCACCACCGGCCACCGCCTTGACCAGCAGGGGATAACCCAGCTTTCGGGCCTCCAGCATCAGGGTGGCATCGCTCTGGTCTTCGCCGAGGTAGCCTGGCGCGCAGGGCACACCGGCGGCCAGCATGCGCTTCTTGGCCAGGGCTTTGTCGCCCATGGCTTCGATCGCCCACGGCGGCGGGCCGATGAACACCACGCCCGCGTCGGCACAGGCCTGGGCAAAGGCCGCGTTCTCGCTCAGAAAGCCGTAGCCGGGATGCAGGGCATCGGCCCCGGTCCTGCGCGCGGCGTCCAGGATGGCGTCGAACTTCAGGTAGGACTCGGCCGCCGGTGAGGCGCCGATGTGCACCGCTTCGTCGGCCAGCGCAACATGGGGAGCCTCGCGGTCGGCATCGCTGTACACCGCGACCGTGGCGTAGCCGAGTTTGCGGGCGGTGCGGATGACGCGGCAGGCGATCTCGCCCCGGTTGGCAATCAGGATTTTGTTAAACATCGAACACCTTTGTCAGCGTTTGGGCGGCAAAGCGATTTGCGCAGGTAAAGGAGGAGCCCGCGCAGCGGGCGGGGCTGAAATCCGCGGCTCCGAGCCTGCCTGCGCAGGCTTGGACGGATTGAAGGGCCGTAGCCTCTGGCTGGGGTGCGTCCACAGAGCAAATTGCTTTGTCGCCCGAACGCCGGTGGCGTGCCTTCATCGTCGAAAAGCTCATGCCGGCACCCAGTTCGGTTTGCGCTTCTGCAGGAATGCGCCCATGCCTTCCATGGCCTCGGCGCCCTGGGCGGCGCGGGAGAAGACGGCGGCGGCTTCGTCGATCAGCGAGGCGGGGGCTTGCAGCCGGGCCTTGGCCATCAAGGCCTTGGTGGCGGCCAGCGCGGCGGGGCCGCAGGCCAGGATGTCACTGAGCACCGCGTCCAGTGCGGATTGCAGCTGGGCCGTATCCACCTGCTGGTGCACCAGCCCGATCCGCAGCGCCGCGGCGGCGTCCAGCCGGCCGCCGGTGACCGCCAGGCGTTTGGCCTGCGAATAGCCCAGCCGCTCCACCAGGAACGGCGCGATCTGCGCGGGTACCACGCCCAGGGAGGTCTCGGGCAGGCGAAAGCTCGCGGTTTCCGTGGCAATGGCCACATCAGCCACGCAGGCCAGGCCGAAACCGCCGCCCATGACCATGCCTTCGAGCAGCGCGACGATGGCCAGCGGCGAGTTCGCAAACGCGGCGCACAGGTGGCCGAAGCGCGCGTTGACCTCGGCGATCGGGTCGGTGCCATCGGCGCCACCCTGCATGGCGCGCATGCGCGCGGCGGCCATGTCCTTGAGATCGCCGCCGGAGCAGAAATGACCGCCCGCGCCGCGCAGCACCACCACGCGCACCGCATCGGCCGCCCCAACGGTCTGCTCGGCCTGCGCGAGCGCCTGCTGCAGTTCCGCGACCATGGTCAGCGACATGGCGTTTCGCGATTCGGGCCTGTTGAGGGTTATTTGCAGCACAGCCCCTGTCTTGACTGCGTTGATCGTTTCAAGTTTCATGGCAACTGGTTTTGTGGATGGGTTGGTGCATTGCGCCTTGAGGTGAACGCATCGCATGAATGAGCGCGGCCAAGCCAGGGCTCCCGCGCAAGGGCCGCCCCGCAGCGCTGGGAGCGTCCCCCTGCCCGCATCGCATCGCGATGCGAGAGCGGGGGGAAGCGGCGCAGCCGCTCAGGGGGGTATTCATTCTTTCTTGCCCGGCAGCGTGCCTTCGAGCTTGCAGATGATGCCCAGCATGATCTCGTCGGCACCGCCGCCGATTGAAATCAGCCGACCGTCGCGGTACGACTGCGAAATCGGGTTGTCGGCGGTGAAGCCCATGCCGCCCCAGTACTGCAGGCAGCTGTCGGCCACCTCGCGGGTCAGGCGGCCGGCCTTGAGCTTGGCCATCGAGGCCAGCTTGGTCACGTCCTTGCCCGACACGTAGGACTCCACCGCGCGGTAGGTGAGGGCGCGCAGCGCCTCGACCTCGGTGCGCAGTTCGGCCAGGCGGAAATGCACCACCTGGTTGTTCAGGATGGGCTGGCCGAAGGTCTGGCGCTGGCGGGTGTACTCGATGGTCTGGTCGATCAGGTTGTCGAGCGAGCGCAAGGAGCCCGCAGCGCCGTACAGGCGCTCTTCCTGGAACTGCAGCATCTGCAGCATGAAGCCCATGCCCTCCTGGCCAATGACGTTGCGCCGGGGTACGCGCACGTTGTCAAAAAACAGCTGCGCGGTATCGCTGGAATGCATGCCGATCTTCTCGATCTTCTGGCGCGTGATGCCCGGCGCGTCCATCGGCACCATGATCAGCGACTTGTTCTTGTGTGCCGCGCCTTCGCTGGTGTTGGCCAGCAGGCAGCACCAGTCGGCCTGCATGCCGTTGGTGATCCACATCTTGGAGCCGTTGATGACGTAGTCGCCGTCTTCCTTGCGGGCGGTGGTCTTGAGCGCCGCCACGTCCGAGCCGCCGGTCACCTCGCTTACACCGACGCAACCCACCATGTCACCGGCGATGGCGGGGGCCAGGAACTCGTTGCGCAGCTCGTCGGATCCGAAGCGGGCCAGTGCCGGCGTGCACATGTCGGTCTGCACGCCGATGGCCATCGGCACTCCGCCGCAATTGCAGTCACCCAGCGCTTCAGCCATGACCATCGAGTAGCTGAAGTCGAGCCCCATGCCGCCGAATTCGGTGGGGTACTTGATGCCCAGCAGGCCCAGGTCACCCAGTTTCTTGAACAGTTCATGCGCCGGAAACTGACCGGCTTTCTCCCACTCCTTGGTGAACGGGTTGATTTCGTTGGCGACGAACTTGCGAACGGTGTCGGAGATCTGGTTGTGTTCGGCGGTGAATTTCATGATGGATTGGTCGGGTTGGATTCGGGTCTTGGATCGGAGCGGCGGGCCTACATGCGGGCCACGCCGAAGGTGTTGGGATGCAGCGTTCGGCCGTCGGCCTCCACCGCCATGGCCAGGCACAGGCCCAGGATGCGGCGGGTGTCGCGTGGGTCGATGATCCCGTCGTCCCACAGCCGGGCGGTGCCGAACAGGGCGGCGCTTTCCTTGTCCAGGCGCTGGCGCAACCCGTCCGACATCGCCTGCAAGGCCTCGTCGTTGACCGGCATGCCCATGCGCTCGATCTTGGCGCGGTTGACGATGTCCATCACCTTGGCCGCTTGCGCGCCGCCCATCACTGCGGTGCGCGCCGTGGGCCAGGCAAAGATGAAGCGGGGGTCGAAGCCACGGCCGCACATGCCGTAGTTGCCGGCGCCGAACGAGCCGCCCATCACGATGGTGAACTTGGGGACCCGCGCATTGGCCACCGCCTGGATCATCTTGGAGCCGTGTTTGATGGCGCCGCCGCGCTCGGCCGCCGAACCCACCATGTAGCCGGTGGTGTTCTGCAAAAAGACCAGCGGCGTGCCACTCTGGTCGCACAGCTGGATGAACTGCGCGGCCTTGGTGGATCCACTGGGCTGGATCGGCCCGTTGTTGCCGAGAATGCCCACCAGATGGCCTTGAATGCGCGCGTGGCCACACATCGTCTCGCTTGCATAACCGGCCTTGAATTCGAGGAAATCCGAGCCGTCGACCAGGCGCGCAATGATCTCGCGCACGTCGTAGGGCTCGCGGTCGTCGGCGGGCACGATGCCCAGCAGTTCCTGCTCGTCGAACAGGGGCTCGGCAAAGCCGGTCGGGGGCCGGACCGTGTCCCAGCGCAGCTTGTCCATCAGTTCTCGCGTCATCGCGATCGCATGGGCATCGTCTTCGGTCAGGTACTCGCCCAGGCCCGTGACCTGGGCATGGGTTTCGGCACCGCCGAGTTCCTCGTCCGTGCACTCCTCGCCGATGGCGGCCTTGACCAGTGGCGGACCGGCCAGGTAGATGCTGGAACGCCCGCGCACCAGGATCACGTAGTCCGACAGGCCGGGCAGGTAGGCGCCACCCGCGGTGCTGGAGCCGTGCACGACCGAGATCTGGGGGATGCCGGCGGCCGACATGCGCGCCTGGTTCGCGAAGCTGCGTCCCCCGTCGACAAAGATCTCTGCCTGGTACATCAGGTTGGCGCCGCCGCTTTCCACCAGGTAGATGACCGGCAGCTTGTTCTCCACGGCGATGCCCTGGGCCCGCAGTGCTTTCTTCAGGCCCATGGGGGCCACCGTGCCGCCCTTGACGGCGCTGTCGCTGGCCGAGATCAGGCAGCGGCGACCGGCCACCACGCCGATGCCGACGATGGAGCCGCCGCCGAGCACGGCCTTCTTGCCGTCGTCGTCGTGCATGTTCAGGCCGGCCAGGCGGCTCAGCTCAAGAAACGGCGTGCCGCGGTCCAGCAGGCGGGCCACGCGCTCGCGCGGCAGCAGCTGGCCGCGCTTTTCGAACTTGTCGCGCTTGGACTCGGACTCGGCAATCACCATGCTTTCGAGTCGCTGGACTTCGGCCAGCAACTCGGCCATGCGCGCTCTGTTGGCGGCAAAGGCTTCGCTTCGCGGATTGATCTTGGAACGGATGACAGGCATGCGAGCGGATCCCTTTCGGTTGAACTGTCCGCATTGGAAACGAAGGTAACGTTAACGTCAATTAGATACCCATTAGGGAATTCACCTATGCTTTACGGAATGGGCAACCGGTAGGATCGCGCCGTCTTTGATCTCCAACCTCCACCCGAACAGGAACCCACCATGACCCTCGACGAATGCACCAACGCGATCCGCACCAAAGTCGGCAGCGACAGCGGTCTCAACGCCAGCCTCAAGTTCGATTGCGGCGACGACGGCATCGTCTACATCGACGGAAAAAGCACGCCCAATTCGGTCAGCAACGACAACGGCGAAGCCGACTGCACCGTCGGCATCACGCTGGAGAACCTGACCGCCATGCTCGAGGGCGACCTGGACCCGGCCACCGGGTTCATGATGGGCAAGCTCAAGGTCAGCGGCGACATGAGCGTGGCGCTTCGCCTGCAGCGCGTGATCTGATCCAGGGGCCACGCCCATGACCGCGACCGGCGTCGGCACGCCGCTGGAAAGCCCGCAGGCGGGCTCCCGGGAGCAGGCCTTGGGGCCGGCCGATGCGCGCGCGTTCGTCGCCTCCCACCAGGAGACCGGTGCCACCGAATTGTTTGGCATCACCGAACTCTGCAAGGAGTTCGGCATCACGCTGCGGGCGCTCCGTTTTTACGAAGACAAAGGCCTGCTCTCGCCGCGCCGGGTCAATGGCGCCCGGGTCTACACCCGGCGCGACCGCGCACGGCTGGCGCTGATCATTCGCGCCAAGAACATCGGATCCTCGCTGGCCGACATCAAGCGTTACCTCGACCTGTACGGCGACCAGGGCGAAGGGCGCACGCAGCAGCTCGACTACGTGATTGCGCGCACCGATGCGGCCATTGCCGAGCTGGAGCAAAAGCGCGTCGAGATCGAAAAGACGCTCGCCGAACTCCGGGTCATCAACGCCACCTGCCGCGGGCACCTGGAAGTGCGACGCCAGGCCCGCGACGGCGCGGCGTGACGGTCGACGCGGCCTGTCGAGTCGCGCAAACGATTACCTGAAGCGCCAGGTCAGGCCGGCCGTGGCATACAAGTTGGTGGCGCTCGGGGACTGGTTGTCCGCAGAACGGAGGATGCCCAAGGAAAGGTCCAGGTCGTCGTGGGGTGACCAGATGGCCCCCAACTCGGCGAATCGTGTCCGTTGGACCAGGCCCTCGGCCTTGACGAGTTCGGTGCCGAGGTCCAGCGCGAGCTTCCAGCCGGCGCTCAGCTGCCAGACTGGCGCCGCGGAAAAGCGTACCGGTATCGCATCGGGCGAGTTCTCCGATCGTCGACGGCGGCCGGCAGCCAGATTGACCAGGAGGGACCCGAATGGCAGGTCCTGACCGAGGATCACGGTCAGGTTTCCGCCGGTCGCGGCGCTGCCCAGGCCAGACCGTTCCGCCTGGCGGCTGACCGGGAACAGAAACTCCGCCTTGAGGGCCGCACTCGTACCGGCCTCGGTCGGATCGAGAAAACGCCATTTGGCGCCGACGGCCGGGTTGCTGGTGCCTTGGGTGTGTGCGTTGCGCTCGCGCAGCCAGAGGTAGGACGCCCCGGCGTACAGGTCCACCGTTTCGGCAACGCCGCGGGTGTAGACCAGCGGCAGTCCGTTGGTCCGCTCGGTCAGCCCGTCCGCGGACGCCCGGATCTGGTTCAAGGCCAGCTCAATCTGGTTGCCCCCGAGGCCTTGCGTGCCAGGGTCGTCGGTGATCAGCGGTTGGAAAGCCGATGCCAACCCGGCGAACGCGCAGGCGGCACCGGCCATCGCGACCGTCAAGGCCGTTCGCGCCGTTCGGTTTCTCGCTGCGCTGGCAATGTTCTGAAGCGGCGGGCCCATTTCCTTGTTTTATGCCGGACGCATGGCTGTTGGCGTGCCCGTACTCTACTTCGACGGAACCGGCACCATGCCGGTCTGTTCACGTGCTTGCCGAGGGCGGCGACTGGTTCGTGCTGGTGGATGGCAGATCCACCATGACCGGCGTCCCGGGCGCGGTGCAGCCGGTGTCGCAGCACTTGCCGGGCTGGCGGTTGCGCGTGATCGGGCGCGCCGGATCGTGAGGCGCCGGCGCGGGCGATCCGTCGGCGGCCATGCCGCGCTCCAGCAGGCGCTCCACCAGTTCCACCTTGCTGCCCACCGGGTAGTGGCGCCAGATTTCCTGTTTCATCGCGGCCGGCGAGCCGCCTCCGTGCAGGCTGATCACGCTGTACCAGCCACCCTGGTAGCCGGCGGTGAGGTCTTCGATGAAGCGCGCGGTCTGGATACGCTGCTCGTACGGGATGTCGGGATGGGCGCGCAACACGTCGCTCAGGCGGGCGGCGGTCTCGGGGTTGTGGTCTTCGTCGGGCCCGGGCAAGGTGACGATCAGCCCGCCGCTCACCGTGTGGGCGATGCGGTGCATGTCGTAGATCTTGGTGGCCAGCAGCAGTTTGCCGATGTTGGCGAACACCGGGTCGGGCATGAAGGTCTTGCTGTACGGATCGGGTTTCGAATAGACGCTGGCGGCCACCCCGCAGGCGTAGAAGCCCTCGGTGATGGTGATGAGCTCCACCATTTGCTCGCGAAGGTGCGACTCCTTGTCGGGATCAAAGCCATTCGCCTCGGCCATCATCGCGCCGGCGCCGATCAGCAGGTCGCCAAAGCCGGCGCGCGCGGCGATGCAGGTGTGGCGGTGGTGGGTGGCGTAGCTGTAGGTCAGGTGGCCCGAATGTTCCCACTCGCCCGCAAAGAACACGCGTTCCATGGGCACGAACACCCGGTCGAAGAGGCATACGCCGGTGCTTTGGCCGAACTTGCGGCTGAACACCGCGTCGCCATGCTCCAGCGTCTCGCCAGGGCGCCCGGCCGGGCGTGCCACGATGGTCAGCCCCGGCGCATCGATCGGCACTGCGCAGCAGACCGCGAAGTCGGCGTCGTCCCGGCCCATGTTGCGGCAGGGCATGACCAGCAACTCGTGCATGTAAGGCGCCCCGGTCACGATCGCCTTGGTGCCGCTGATGACGATGCCGCGGCGACCGTTGACGACGGCGCTGTGCTCGACGATGTGCACATAGCTGTCGGCGTTGGACTGCTCGTGCGGATGCAACCGGCGGTCGCCCTTGGCATCGGTCATGGCCACACCCAGGGTCAGGTCCTCGTCCTGGACGCGGTGCAGGTAGTTCAGGAAACGGGCGCTGTGTTCGGTGGTACCGCGGGCGTCGTCGATGCGCGCGCTGACCTGAGCGATGGCGTTCAGGGCATCGTGCGTCAGGTAGCGCTGGGCGCAGCCGGTTTCCTGGCACAAAAGCCGTACCGCTTCAAGTTTGTTGAGCAGGTCACCGCTGCTGCGGTCGATGTGGCTCATGCGGTTGACCGTGCGGCCGCTGCTGTGTTCGACGGCCGTCATCAGCCGCTGATGGT
This sequence comes from Burkholderiaceae bacterium, assembly GCA_046348065.1. Classification (GTDB taxonomy): domain Bacteria; phylum Pseudomonadota; class Gammaproteobacteria; order Burkholderiales; family Burkholderiaceae_C; genus Skiveiella. The sequence goes on along the minus strand of JAXMFA010000003.1, from coordinate 244,129 downwards.
CAGGGTGCAGGGCGTAGTCGTAAGTCAAGGCGATCGCATTGACGCCGGGCCTTAACGCAGGTTCGTCGGCCACGCTGTCGATTCGGCGTCCGTCGACGAACACGCTCGGGCGGTAACGGCGCAACGACTCACGGTATTCGGCGCCGGACATCAGGGCTGGCTGTGCTTGTGGCTTGTTCATGGAGTTGAGCGGTGTTGATTCGGTTCAATCAAGGTCGTTCAATTGATGGATGCTAAAAAGAATTGAACGCTGTTCATTATCATCTGTTGTGTTCAATAAATTCAATATTGCTGAAAACGTTGACTATCATGCCGGGCATGAGCGTCTTACTGAATGAACTGGTTCCCGTGCCCGACGCGGCCGATCGGTCGGAGGCGGAGTCGCATCGACGCCAGCGCGAGCAGCGTCAGCAGACGCTGGTGGATGCGCGACGGGCGCTGGTGCTCGATGCGGCACGGGCGGTGTTTGCCGAGCACGGCCTGGAGGGCGCCAGTGTCCGGTTGATCGCGAAGCGGGCGGGCTATACCGCCGGGGCGATCTATTCGTATTTCGCCGGCAAGGAAGCGATCTACGCCGAACTGCTTCGCGAGTCCTTGCAGCGGCTGCAGAGCGCCGTGGACGCTTCTCGTGGCGTGCGCAGCCGGCCGCAGCGCGCCCTGACCGATGCCGCCAACGCCTGGTTTCGCTTCTACGCGCGAAACCCCCGCGATCTGGATCTGGGCTTTTACCTGGTCCAGGGGCTGGCCCCCCGGGGCCTGAGCAGCGCCCTGGACCAGCAACTCAACGACCAGTTGTTGGCCGCACTGAAACCCTGCCAGGACGCGCTTCAGGCCTTCGGCCTGGACGAGGCCGCGGCCCGGCTCGAAAACACCGCGCTGTTCGCCCATGGCATGGGCCTGCTGCTGCTTCAGCACACCGGCCGCATCCGCCTGTTCGGGCAGGAGGCCGAACCCTTGTTCCAGCAATACCTGGACCAGCTGGTGCGCAGGCTGGACCCCGACGGCCTGCTCGCCGCACCCGAGGGGCAAGCCGATCTGTTCGGGCCCTGAGGTCCGTTGGGTCAGGGCTAAAGGGCAACAACATATCGTCGCCCGGGCTGCGACAATCCAGGCTCTGCCGCCGCCCCAACCCTGACCGGAGAAACCCCCATGCTGCTCGACGCCGCCGAATCCCAACTTGTGCTGGTGGACTACCAGGCCCGCCTGATGCCCGCCTTGTTCGAGAACGAGGCCGTGCTGGCCAACGCGCTGCGTCTGGCGCAACTGGCGCACCTGATGCGGGTGCCGGCCTGGGGCACCGAACAGAACCCGTCCAGACTCGGCGAGAACGCGCCCGCGCTGCGGGCCCTGTGCCAACGCACGCTGGCCAAGATGCATTTCAGCGCGGTGGAGGAGGGCTTGGGGGAGTGGCTGCGCCCGCCCGCCAAGGCACCCCAGGGCAATGCGCGCAGCCTGCCCAAACACCTGCAGAAGCCCGCCGCCCCCGAGCGCTCGATGATCGTCGTGGCCGGCTGCGAAGCCCACGTGTGCCTGCTGCAGACCGCGCTGGACCTGCTCGAAGACGAATTCGAGGTCTGGGTGGTGACGGACGCCTGCACCTCGCGCACCGAGCGCAACCGCGACGCCGCCTTTGACCGCCTGGCCGGCGCCGGCGCGGAACTGGTCACCACCGAGATGGTGGCCTTCGAGTGGCTGCGCACGGCCGAGCACCCCGACTTCAAGGCCGCCCAGGCGCTGATCAAATAGCCATCGCCTCGGTGCACCCCTTCGGAAGAGCGGGGGGCGGGCCAGCACCTGGGGAGGCATCCGACCCTCGCCCGCGCCGAGGCGGGGCGGCAGCCGCTTCGGCGCTGCCCGTGCGGCCGTGCTTGCGTCAGATTTCAGCAAGCCCGTCATGAATAATTATGAATTCAGAAGTGAAGCGGATTGCCCAGACAGCGTCGGCCGATCCGCTTTTTTTGGTCGGGTAACGAGGAGACACGCATGACGAACTACGCAGACTTTCACCGCCGTTCCATCGCTGACCGCGACGGCTTCTGGGCCGAACAGGCCAAACTGGTGGACTGGCAGACCCCGCCGCAACAGATCTGCGATTACAGCAACCCGCCGTTTGCCAAATGGTTCGTCGGCGGCACGACCAACCTGTGCCACAACGCCGTCGACCGCCACCTGAAAGACCGCGCCGACCAGGCCGCGCTGATCTTCGTTTCCACCGAAACCAACCAGGAAAAGGTCTACAGCTTCCGCGAGCTGCACACCGAGGTGCAGCGCATGGCTGCGGTGCTGAAGGACCTGGGCGTGCAGAAGGGCGACCGTGTCCTGATCTACATGCCCATGATCCCCGAGGCCGCGTTCGCCATGCTGGCCTGCACCCGGCTGGGCGCCATCCATTCGGTGGTGTTCGGCGGCTTTGCCTCCGGCGCGCTGGCCTCGCGCATCGAGGACTCCGCGCCGCGGGTCATCGTCAGCGCCGATGGCGGCCTGCGCGGCGGCAAGGCGGTCGAGTACAAGCCCCTGCTGGATGAGGCGATCCGCCTGTCCAGCCACAAACCCGAGTCGGTGCTGCTGGTCGACCGTCAGGTTGCACCGATGCCGCTGGTCGAGGGCCGCGACCGCCTGTGGGCGCCGTTGCGCGAGAAGCACCTCAACGCCACCGTGCCCTGCCAATGGGTGGACGCCACGCACCCCAGCTACACGCTCTACACCTCCGGTACCACGGGCAAGCCCAAGGGCGTGCAGCGCGACACCGGCGGTTACGCGGTGGCACTGGCCGCTTCGATGAAGTACATCTACTGCGGCAATCCGGGCGAAACCTATTTCTCCACCAGCGACATCGGCTGGGTGGTGGGCCACAGCTACATCATCTACGGCCCGCTGATCGCCGGCATGGCCACCATCATGTACGAGGGCCTGCCGATCCGCCCGGACGGCGGCATCTGGTGGAGCCTGGTCGAGAAATACAAGGTCACGGTGATGTTCAGCGCGCCCACGGCCATCCGCGTGCTCAAGAAGCAGGATCCCGAGTACCTCACCAAATACGACCTGTCCTCGCTGCGCGCCTTGTTCCTGGCCGGCGAACCGCTGGACGAACCCACGGCCCAGTGGATCAGTTCCGGGCTGGGCAAACCGATCATCGACAACTACTGGCAGACCGAGACCGGCTGGCCCATCCTGAGTATCTGCAAGGGCGCGGACGACGCCGCCAGCAAGTTCGGCTCGCCCGGCAAGCCCGTCTACGGTTACGACGTCAAGCTGCTCGACGACCAGAGCGGTGACGAGCTCACCGGCGGCGACGTCAAGGGCGTGGTCTGCGTCGAAGGCCCGCTGCCCCCCGGCTGCATGCAGACCGTGTGGCGCGACGACGCGCGCTTCGTCAGCACCTACTGGAAGCAGCTCAACGGCAAGTGGGTGTACTCCACCTTCGACTGGGGCGTGCGCGACGCGGACGGCTACTACTTCATCCTGGGCCGCACCGACGACGTGATCAACGTGGCCGGCCACCGCCTCGGCACCCGTGAGATCGAGGAGAGCATCGCCGGCCATCCGAACATCGCCGAGGTGGCGGTGGTGGGCGTGGCCGACCAGCTCAAGGGCCAGGTGGCCATGGCCTTCGCCGTGGTCAAGGACGCCAGCGGGCTGACCGACGAGGCCGCCGCGCTCAAGCTCGAAGGCGAGATCATGAAGCTGGTCGACCGCGACTTGGGCGCCGTGGCGCGCCCGGCCCGCGTGCGCTTCGTCACCGTGCTGCCCAAGACGCGCAGCGGCAAGGTGCTGCGCCGCGCGATCCAGGCCGTCTGCGAAAGCCGCGACACCGGCGACCTGACCACCATGGACGACCCGGCGGCGCTGCAGCAGATCAAGGATCTGGTGGCGCGCTGAAACTGCCCCGCCCCGACATCGAGCCCCGCCACCCTAGGGTGCGAGGCTTTTTTCGCTTTCAAATTTGATAGCTGACAATGACCATCTGACGCTGGGAAGGGGCAAAAAAAACCACAAAATTGCCACCACGCAGGTCTCCTGCTGCCAGCAGCGCCATGCAGAGGGCCTTTGGCGCGATGTCGGCCCCTGCTGAGCCGGTTCCGTATCCAATGGCCCGCCCGATCGGGTGTGTCCGTCAGACCGGATCGTCGAGCGTGAGGGCGCGCGACACTGAACGGTGAATGCGGGTCTTCAGCATCCTTCCCGAGTGACGCTTGCATCACAATAGCGCGGACTGTCAAACGATACCCTCAGCCCGCATGATCAAGCTCGAAGAACTCGCCAAAGACGCGCAGATTGAAGGCCTGGTGCCCAGCGAGATCGTGCGGTTGATCAACATCGATGACATCGGCCCCAATGCCCGCGTGGTGGCGTATCGCACCGCCCAAGGCAAGCTCGATGAACAAACCCTTTTTCGCAGCGACGAGCACCGCCTGAGCCTGGCCACACAGGGCCGCGCATGGGCATTTGACGCCGATCCGGCCAGTTTCCGCCTGGCGCTGGAGGCCTATCGCATCAGTCTGGCGCACCTGTTCGACCCCTTGATGGCGGTGCACACCTCGAACGTAGAGCCCTTGCCGCACCAGATTTCGGCAGTGTACGAGGCCATGCTGCCGCGCCAGCCGTTGCGCTTTGTGCTGGCCGACGATCCCGGCGCCGGCAAGACCATCATGGCCGGGCTGCTGATCCGGGAGCTGATGCTGCGCGCCGACGCCCGCCGCGTGCTGATCGTCTCGCCCGGCTCCTTGTCCGAACAATGGCAGGACGAACTGCGTGAAAAGTTCGGCCTCGATTTCGAACTGTTCAGCCGCGAAAAGCAGGAGCAGTGTCAGAGCCGCAACTACTTCGGTGAGCAGGACCGCCTGATCGCGCGGCTCGACCAGCTTTCGCGCAACGAGGATTACCAGCAGCTGCTGACCCAGACCGAGTGGGACCTGATCGTCGTGGACGAAGCCCACAAGATGTCGGCCAGCTACTTCGGCAGCAAGGTCAACGAAACCGCGCGTTTCAAGCTCGGCAAGCTGCTGGGCGGCCTGACGCGCCACTTCCTGCTGATGACGGCCACGCCGCACAACGGCAAGGAAGAAGACTTCCAGCTGTTCATGTCCCTGCTGGATGGCGACCGCTTCTACGGCAAGTTCCGCGAAGGCGCGCACAAGGTCGACATCACCGACATGATGCGGCGCATGGTCAAGGAGGAGCTACTGCGCTTTGACGGCCGGCCGCTGTTCCCCGAGCGCTGCGCCTACACGGTGAACTACACCCTGTCCGACGCCGAGGTCCTGCTCTACGACGAGGTCACCGACTACGTTCGCAATGAAATGAACCGCGCCGACCGGCTCGACGGCAAACGCAAGGGCAACGTCGGCTTTGCCTTGACGCAGCTGCAGCGCCGCCTGGCCTCCAGCCCGCAAGCCATCTACATCTCGCTGTCGCGCCGGCGCAAGAAGCTCGAAGCCCGGCTGGAAGAACTGAAGCTGGAGGCGCGGGCCGACGTGCTGCGCGAAAACCTGGGTGAATACGTCGTCAAGCGCAAGTTCGATGTGCCCGACAACCTGGACGACGCTGCCGACGAACTCAGCGCCGACGAATACGAAACCCTGGCCGACCAGGTGGTGGACCAGGCCACCGCCGCCGAGACCATCCCCGAACTGCAGGCCGAAATCATCATCCTGCAAGAGCTGGAAGACCGCGCCGCCAAGGTCGTGCAATCACGCAGCGATCGCAAATGGGAGGAGTTCTCCCGCCTGCTGCAAAACGAGCCCGAAATGCTCACCGCCGAGGGTCGCCGCCGCAAGCTGATCGTCTTCACCGAGCACCGCGACACCCTCAACTACCTGCTGCTGCGCATCCGCGACACGCTGGGCAGCGACGCTGCGGTGGTCACCATCCACGGCGGCACCAACCGCGACGACCGGCGCAAGATCCAGGAAGAATTCCGCAACAACCCCGATGTGCTGGTGCTGCTGGCCACCGACGCGGCCGGGGAGGGCGTCAACCTGCAAAACGCCAACCTCATGGTCAATTACGACCTGCCGTGGAACCCCAACCGCATCGAACAGCGCTTCGGCCGCATCCACCGCATCGGTCAGCGCGAGGTCTGCCACCTCTGGAATCTGGTCGCCGCCCAGACCCGGGAGGGCGAAGTTTTCACCCGCCTGCTCGAAAAGCTCGACACCGTGCGCCAGACCCTCGGGGGCCGGGTGTTCAACGTGCTCGGCGAGGCCTTTGACGATGTGTCGCTCAAAGACTTGCTGATCAGCGCCATCCGCTACGGCGACCTGCCCGAAACGCGCGCCCGCATGGAGCGGGTCATCGACCACGCCCTTGACACCCGCCACCTCAAGGCGCTGATGTCGCGCAACGCCCTGGTCGAAAACCACATGAGCCTCGACGACCTCTACGCCATCCGCGAAGACATGGACAAGGCCGAGGCGCGCAAGCTCCAGCCCCACTTCATCAGCGCTTTCTTCCGCGAAGCCTTCCGGGTACTGGGCGGCGAACTGCGCGACCGCGAAGCCGGCCGCTACGAGGTGCGCCACGTCCCGGCCGACCTGATCGAGCGCGACCGTGTCATCGGCCACACGCGCACCCCCTTGCTGCGCAAGTACGAACGCATCTGTTTTGACCGCGACCGCCGCACGCTCTACGGCAAGCCCACCGCCGACCTGGTGCACCCCGGCCATCCGCTGATGGCCGCCGTCACAGATCTGGTGCTGTCCAGCCATCGCGGGCTGCTCAAGCGCGGCGCGGTGCTGGTCGATCCGCACGACGACAGCACCGAGGCCCGCGTGCTGTTCATGCTCGACCACAGCGTGCGCGAGTCCGCACCCGAGCCGGGCGCCACCGCGCGCGACACCCCCCGCGACATCTCCCGCCGCCTGCAGTTTGTCGAAATGACCGCCGACGGCCGAGCCGCGCCCGCGCCCTACGCCCGCCACCTTGACCTGGTGCCCATCACCGCCGAGCAGAGCGTCCTGGTGGCTGACATCCTGCGCGCCGACTGGGTCACGCAGCAGATCGAAGCGCGCGCGCTGGCCTACGCAGTGGAACACCTGGTGCCCGAGCACACACAGGAGATTGCCAGCCGCCGCCAGCGCCAGGCCGACCGCCAGCTCGCCGCCGTGCGCGAACGCCTGATCAAGGAAATCCAGTACTGGTCCGACCGCGCCATAAAGCTTGACCTGGACGTGCGCGCCGGCAAACAGCCCCGGCTGCAGCCCGAAAACGCCCGCCGTCGCGCCGAAGAGCTCAGCGCCCGCCTCAAGCAGCGCAGCACCGAGCTGCAAGCCATGCGCCAGGTGGTCTCGGGCAACCCCAACGTCATCGGCGGCGTGCTGGTCATTCCTGCCGGCTTGCTGGCGCTGCGCAGCGGCTGCCCCCAGTTCAGCGCCGACGCCGCTGCCCGAGCCCGTATCGAGCGCCTGGCCATGCAGGCCGTGGTGGACGCCGAGCACACCCTGGGCCACCGAACCAAAGACGTGTCGGCCGAAAAATGCGGTTGGGACATCACCGTCTACATCGATCAACCCGAAGGCCTGGCGCTGGAGCGCCACATCGAAGTCAAAGGCCGCGCCAAAGGGCAGGACACCATCACCGTCACCGCCAACGAAATCCGCCACGGCCTGAACCAGAAAGACAAGTTCGTGTTGGCCGTTGTGGTGGTCGATGGGGGCAAGGCGGACTCCGTGAACTACATTTCCATGCCCTTCACCCAGGAACCAGATTGGGCCGTGGCCAGCGTCAACTTCGAGCTGCAGTCCCTTCTGGAGAAAGCGAACCTCCCATGTTGACGCCAGAATTTGTCCAGCAATTGCTCTCCGATCTGGAGTCGGATCGGGTCGAGCGCACGGTTTCGACCACCAACACCGACAAGTTCGCCCAAGCGATCTGCGCTTTTGGCAACGACTACCCTGGCCACCGCCAACCCGGGTATCTGATGGTTGGCGCGGCCGACGACGGCAGCTTGAGCGGACTGACCGTGACCGATGAACTGCTGCGCAACCTGGCGGCGATCCGCTCGGATGGCAATGTGCTGCCGCCGCCCGCCATGACGGTCGAAAAGGTCGTGCTGCCAGCGGGTGAACTGGCTGTCGTGACGGTTCAGCCTTCCACGGTGCCGCCCGTTCGCTACAAGGGCCGCGTGCACATTCGTATCGGGCCACGAAAAGGCATCGCCAGCGAGCAGGAGGAACGCATCCTGTCCGAGCGCCGCGCCAGCCTGCTGACCACGTTCGATGCGCAGCCCGTTCCGGATGCGAGCCTGGGCGACCTCACCATGCGGTTGTTCGACGAGTACCGCATGCAGACGGTGGACGCCGAGGTGATCGAGGCCAATCACCGCACCACCGAAGAAAAGCTGGCCTCCCTGCGCTGTTTCGACTTGCGCGCAGGTCGCCCCACTGTGGCCGGCCTTTTGCTTTTTGGAACCAACCCGCGCTACTTCCTTCCGGGCGCCTACGTGCAGTTTCTCAGGTTTCCGGGAACGACACTGACCGATCGCCCCGATGACGAGCGAGAAATTTCTGGAGATATGCGAACGATCGTAGAAACCGTGCGCCAGAAGATCGTGGCATTCAACGCCGTTCAGTCCACTGCCGGCGAGGGTTTCCGTGACCAACCCCGCCCCGACTACCCCGAATGGGCGCTGCGCGAGCTGTTTCACAACGCGGTGATTCACCGGGATTACCAGTCCAATACCCCGATCCGTTTCTACTGGTTTTCAGACCGTATCGAAATCCAGAGCCCCGGGGGCCTGTACGGTGAAGTCACGGCGGCCACATTGACCCGCCGCAACAGCTACCGCAATCCTGTCATCGCTGAAGCCATGAAAGCTATGGACTACGTGAATCGTTACGGCTACGGCATCCAGCGGGCGCAGGACCTGCTGGCCGCCAACGGCAACCCGCCGGCCGAGTTCGAGATCGACGACCGGGTTTTTCTGGTCACACTGCGCCGGAGGCCCGCATGAAGACCATTGCCTTCTTCAACAACAAGGGCGGGGTGGGCAAGACCTCGCTGGTTTACCACCTGGCCTGGATGTTTGCCCTCAAGGGCCTCAAGGTACTCGTTGTCGATCTGGACCCGCAAGCCAACCTCACGTCCATGTGCCTGGACGAACAGCGGCTTGAATCGCTCTGGCCCGACGGCGAACACCCGCAGACCGTTTTCGGCGCCGTCAGCCCCATCTTGCGTGGCACCGGAGACATCGCCCATCCGCACGTGGAAATGCTCAGTCCCAATCTGGGCCTGATCCCCGGCGATCTGGGCTTGTCGCGATTCGAGGACAAACTCTCGGACGCATGGCCACGTTGCCACAACCGCGATGAGGCTGCCTTCCGCACCATGACGGCCTTTCATCGCCTGATCCTTCAGGGCGCGCAATGGGGTGCGGAAATCGTGCTGATCGACGTCGGGCCGAACCTCGGGGCCATCAACCGCGCAGCCCTCATCGCAGCCGATCAGGTGGTCGTGCCCCTGGGGGCCGATCTCTTTTCACTACAGGGTCTGAAGAATTTGGGCCCCGCATTGCGCGACTGGCGGCAAACGTGGCAAGAGTTAGTGCCCAAGGCGCCCATAGGCCTGCCCACCCCCGCCGGCCAGATGCAGCCCATTGGCTATGTCGTCAGCCAGCACGGCGTACGGGAAAGCCGCCCGGTTCAGTCCTACCAGCGGTGGCTGGACCGCATTCCGGGTTTGTACCGAGAGGCCGTGCTTAACGAAGTAGTGAAGCAACCGCCTCGCCCGGCCAGCGACCCCTACGCGCTGGCCCTGCTCAAACACTATCGCAGCCTGATGCCCATGGCCATGAACGCCCGCAAACCCATGTTTGCGCTGCGTTCGGCCGACGGCGCCATTGGTGCCCACACCGAAGCGGTGCTGGCCTGCTTCAACGACTTCGCCCAACTGGCCAAGAAAATTGCCAATCAAGCCGGTTTGGCCCTCAATTGACCCATGACCCTCCGCACCCCCAAAAAACTCATCGAAGTCGCCCTGCCGCTGGACGACATCAACGTGGCGTCGGCGCGGGAGAAGTCGATCCGGCACGGGCACCCGAGCACTTTGCACCTGTGGTGGGCGCGCCGGCCGCTGGCGGCGGCGCGGGCGGTGATCTTTGCGCAGATGGTCAACGACCCCGGCGGTGAGCGCGGCTACTACGCCGGCAAGACTCGCGCCCAGGCCGACCGCGAGCGCGAGGAGCTGTTCGACATCCTGCGCGATCTGGTGCTGTGGGAAAACACCACCAACGAGGCCGTGCTGGCGCGCGCCCGCGCCGCCATCGCGCGCAGCTGGCGCGAGACCTGCGAGCTCAACCGCGGCCACCCGCGCGCGGCCGAGCTGTTCAACCCCGATCGCCTGCCCGCCTTTCACGATCCCTTTGCCGGCGGGGGCGCGCTGCCGCTCGAAGCCCAGCGCCTGGGGCTGGAAAGCCATGCGTCCGACCTCAACCCCGTGGCCGTCACCATCAACAAGGCCATGATCGAAATCCCGCCGCGCTTTGCGGGGCGCGCGCCCGTGGGTCCGGAGATCGAGGCCGAGCGCGGCACCCGCAAGGCCACCCGCGACTGGACGGACGACTGGTCCGGCGCGCGCGGCCTGGCCGAAGACGTGCGCCGCTACGGCGCCTGGATGCGCGAGCAGGCCGTGCAACGCATCGGCCACCTGTACCCGGCGGTCGAAATCACTCCTGAAATGCTAGCTGCTGGTGGCCATTCCACGCTGGGAGGAGGCCAAAAAGACTCTGAAAACAGCCCCCAAACCGGTGCCAAAGCCGTCAACACCGGCCTGGCGGGCCTGCAGCCCGGCCAGCAGCTCACCGTCATCGCCTGGCTGTGGGCGCGCACCGTGAAAAGCCCCAACCCGGCCTTCAGCCACGTCGACGTGCCGCTGGCCAGCACCTTCATCCTGAGCAGCAAGGTGGGCAAAGAGGCTTGGGTGCTGCCCGTGGTGGAGGGGGATGGCTACCGCTTCGAGGTGCGCACCGGCACGCCGCCGGCCGAGGCGAAGGGGGGCACCAAGCTGGCGCGCGGGGCCAACTTTCGATGCCTGATGTCGGATGCGCCGATTGAGCCGGCTTACATCAAAGCCGAAGGCGCGGCGGGGCGCATCGGCGCTCGGCTCATGGCGATCGTCGCCGAGGGTGCGAGGGGCCGCGTCTATTTGCCACCGCTGGCAGAGCACGAAGCCGTCGCCCGTGAGGCCATGCCAGCATGGAGACCGGAAACCTCATTGCCCGACGACCCTCGCAACTTCTGGACGATCCCATACGGCCTGAAAACCTACGGCGACCTGTTCACCCCCCGCCAGCTGGTGGCGCTGACCACGTTTTCCGACCTGGTGCCCGAGGCGATCGCGCGCGCCCGCGCCGACGCCCTGGCCACCGGCCTGCCCGACGACGGCCGCGGCCTGGACGCCGGCGGCGATGGCGCCACGGCGTATGCGGAGGCGGTGGGGGTTTATTTGGGGCTGGCGGTCAGCAAACTCAGCGATGCTCAAAGCTCGCTTTGCCGCTGGAAAACCACGATGGACCAATCAATAGCGACGTTTGGGCGTCAGGCGCTGCCGATGGTTTGGGACTATTCGGAGGCAAACGCATTTTGCGGTATGGCCGGCGACATTGGGGTCACGATCAACAACATGATGCGGGTGCTTGATCAGGCGTTGCCGGTCACGCATGGAAGCGTATTCCAAGCGGATGCCCAAACCCAAACCGTCAGCGCCAACAAGCTCATCTCCACCGACCCCCCGTACTACGACAACATCGGCTACGCCGACCTGTCGGACTTTTTCTACGTCTGGCTGCGCCGCTCGCTCAAACCCATCTTCCCCAACCTGTACGCCACGCTGGCCGTGCCCAAGGCCGAGGAGCTGGTGGCCACGCCCTACCGGCATGGCGGCAAGGAACAGGCCGAAACCTTCTTCCTGGACGGCATGACGGCCGCGCTGCACAACCTGGCGCGCCAGGCGCACCCGGCCTTCCCCGTCACCATCTATTACGCCTTCAAGCAGAGCGACACCAAAGACGATGGCGGCACCCACAGCACCGGCTGGGAGACCTTCCTGCAAGCCGTGCTGCGCGCCGGCTTTGCGCTCACCGGCACCTGGCCCATGCGTACCGAGCTGGGCAACCGCATGATCGGCTCGGGCGCCAACGCGCTGGCCTCCAGCATCGTGCTGGTGTGCCGCCCGCGCGACGCCGGGGCCGACACCATCAGCCGGCGCGAGTTTCAGCGCCTGCTGCGCGAGCACCTGCCCGAGGCGCTTCAGACCATGATCGGCGGCACCAGCGGCCAGAGCCCCATCGCCCCGGTGGACCTGGCGCAGGCCGCCATCGGCCCCGGCATGGCGCTGTACAGCCGCTACGCCGGCGTGCTGAACCAGGACGGCACGCCCATGACGGTGCACGACGCGCTGATCCTCATCAACCGCGAGATCACCGACTACCTCACACCCGACGCCGGCGACTTCGAGGCTGACACGTTGTTCTGCAACGCCTGGTTCGAGCAGTACGGCTGGACGGAGGGCCCCTTCGGCGAGGCCGACGTGCTGGCCCGTGGCAAGGGCACCAGCGTGGCCGGCGTGGCCGAAGCCGGCGTGGCCCGCAGCGGCGCCGGCAAGGTGCGCCTGCTGCGCTGGGCCGACTACGCCCCCGGCTGGGACCCCAAGGCCGACGCCCGCGCCCCGGTGTGGGAGGCCACCCACCACCTGATCCGCGCCCTGAACACCGACGGCGAAAGCACCGCCGGCGTTCTGCTGGCCGCCATGCCCGACAAGGCCGAACCCATCCGCCAGCTGGCCTACCACCTCTACACCCTGTGCGAGCGCAAGAAATGGGCCGAAGACGCCCGCGCCTACAACGAACTCATCACCGCCTGGCACGCCGTCCTGCAAGCCAGCCGCGAGGCCGGCCCGCGCGGGGAGCAGCTGGGGTTTGAGGCGTGAGCGGGGCTGGCGAACCCACGGCGGACGAATTGTGGGACACCGTCTGCAAGGAAATCAACGGGATTCAATTGCTGTGGGTCGCGCTGGAGGGGATGTATTTCAACGTGGTGTCGCATCCGGGGATTGAAGCGCTCGAGCGCGACACACCCACTCTTTACCGGCTGATGCAGACCGCAATGATGGAATCCTTGTTGATGCGTATCGCGCGGCTGATGGATCCGGTCAGCAGTGGAAGGGGCAAGGACGCCAAGCCCAATTTGAGCCTCGCGAGGTTGGTCGTGGTGAAGGCGAATTTGGCGTCCGGTTTGGACCCGGTAAAGAAGCGCTGGGACGAGTCGATGCTAGGGGCGGTTCGCCGCAAGTACCTGAGCCACAACGACCTGCATCGTGCCCAGTCGGAAGCGCACACGCTCACTATCCCGCTGAGCCTGGCTGAGGTCTCAGCCGTCGGGGCAATGGTGGCAGCCTTGCGGGAATTCCGCGCCGCCGCCAACCCCGTGATCAGGCAGGCCGCCTACGTCGAGTTTGGCTTGGACTTGCAGATGTCGCGCGAATGCGAAATCCTTAACCGCACCTTGCAGGCTGGTCACGAATTCTTCAATAACTTGTCTGAGCAAGGGTGCTTGCGGAACGCACCCAACGGAAACCCGGCGGACGTCGAACTGAATCCTGTTTCGAGGCAACCATGACCATCAAACCCTGGCGCGAAGTCGCGCACCCCCACAAGGACGTGCTGGAGGGCACGTTCAAGCAGAGCGAGTTTGCTGCGGACATCTCGCAGGTGCATGCGGGTACGGCCGAACCCGAATACCAGGACGCCGAGAAGTTCTTCGCCCGCACCTTCATCACCGAAGGCATGCGCTTGCTGCTGCAAAGCGTGGCCGAGCGGCTGTGCGGCCGCGGCGGCGACCCGGTGATCCAGTTGCAGACGGCGTTTGGCGGCGGCAAGACGCACACGCTGCTGGCGGTGTACCACCTGGCGCGGGGCGAGTGCGCCACGTCGCGGCTGGCGGGCATCCCGCCGGTGCTGGACGCGGCGGGCATCACCGCGGTGCCGGCGGCGCGGGTCGCGGTGATCGACGGCATCCAGGTGTCGCCCAGCCTGCCGCGCAGCCATGCCGGCACCACGGTGAACACGCTGTGGGGCGAGCTGGCGGTTCAGCTGCTGGGCGCCGAGGGCTACGCGCTGCTCGCCGATGCCGACCGCGCCGGCACCTCGCCGGGCAAGGAGGTGCTGGTTGCGCTGCTGGCGCAGGCCGCGCCCTGCGTGATCTTGCTGGACGAGCTGGTGGCCTATGTGCGGCAGTTCGAGCCGGGCAAGAGCTACCCGGGCGGCACGTTCGAGAGCAACATCAGCTTCATCCAGGCGCTGACCGAGGCGATGAAGGCGGTGCCCAACGCGATGATGCTGGCCTCGCTGCCGCAGTCGGACACCGAGGCGGCGGGCACCCAGGGCCAGCGGGCGCTGGACGTGCTGGAGAAGTACTTCGGCCGGGTGGAATCGGTCTGGAAGCCGGTGGCGGCAGAGGAGGCGTTCGAGATCGTGCGCCGGCGCCTGTTCGACACGGTGGGCGACCCGGCCCAGGTGCAGGCGACGGCGCGGGCCTTTGGCGCGCTGTACCGCCAGCACCCGACGAAGTTTCCCGCTGACGCGCAGGAGGCGCGCTACGAGGAGCGCATCGCGCACGCCTACCCGATCCACCCGGAGGTGTTCGACCGGCTGTACGAGGACTGGTCCACGCTGGACAAGTTCCAGCGCACGCGCGGGGTGCTGCAGTACATGGCCATCGTGATCCACCGGCTGTGGAACAGCAACGACCGCGACGCGCTGATCATGCCGGGCTCGCTGCCGCTGGACGACGCGGTGGTGCGCAACAAGAGCATCCACTACCTGCCCAACGGCTGGGAGCCGGTGATCGAGCGCGAGGTGGACGGCCCCCGTTCGGCCGCGATGGACATCGACGGGCACGACACCCGCTTTGGCAGCGTGCAGGCGGCGCGTCGGGTGGCGCGCACCATCTTTCTGGGCAGCGCGCCGTCGAACGCCGCGCAGGCGGTGCGCGGCATCCGCGTGGAAGACATCCTGTTGGGCGCGGCGCAGCCCGCGCAGGCGGTGGGCACCTACGAGGATGTGATCAAGCGCCTGCGTGACCGGCTGCACTACCTCTACGGTGAGAAAGACAGCTACTGGTTCGACACCCGGCCCAACCTGCGCCGCGAGATGGAGAGCCGCAAGGCCAACCTGAAGGATGCCGAAGACGTGCTGCCGCTGTTGCGCGATCGGGTGGGGCGGGTGTTCACCAAGGGCAACCACTTTGCCGGCATCCATGTGTTTACGCCCTCGGCCGATGTGCCGGACGAGTTCGGCCTGGGCCCGCGGCTGGTGGTGCTGCCGCCAAGCGCCGGTTACCGCCGGCAGGACGATGGGGCCGCCGTGCTGGCTGCCAACGAAATCCTGGAAAAACGCGGCGATGTGCCCCGGCTCAAGCGCAACCGGCTGGTGTTTCTGGCCCCCGACACCGATGCGGTGCAACGTGTGCGGGATGCGGCACGGACCTGGCTGGCCTGGAAGTCCATCGTGGACGACGTGTTGAACCGCCGCATGGACCTGGGCACCTACCAGGCCGACCAGGCCAAGCGGGCCATGGACGGCGCGGAAGACGCGCTGAAGCAGATGGTGCGAGAGACCTGGCGCTGGCTGATGGTGCCGACCGAGGACCTGGTGCGCGGCCGGCTGACGCTGCGCTGGGAGGCGGTGCCCTTGTCGGCATCCTCCCCGAGCCTGGTGGAGGCCATCGAGGCCAAGCTGAAGGAAGAAGAGTGGCTGGTGTCCGCCTGGTCGCCCGTGCACCTGAACCGCGCGCTGGAGCAGTGGTATTTCAAGGATGGCGTGACGGAGGTGTCGGCGCTGAAGGTGTGGCAGGACAGCTGCCAGTACCTCTATTTGCCACGGTTGCTGAATTCAGATGTGTTTGTGCAGGCGGTAGCCGCGGGCTGCGCGCAGCGCGACGGGTTTGCCTACGCGTCGGGCCAAGAGGGCGGACAGTGGCAGGGGTTTGCCTTCGGTCGTCCGGGCTTCGTGACGCTGGACAGCGATTCGCTGCTGGTGTCGCACGAAGCGGCGCTGGCGCACCAGCAGACGCTGGATGCGGCTGAACGGGAGCGGCTGGCTGCGGCCAGCCGGGCCGCCGCGGAAGCATCAACCTCAGCCGTGGGGGTGGCTGCGACGGGCAGAGCGCCAGCCTTGCCACCGGTTGCCGCGCTGCCTGTCCAGGCGTCGGGCGCTGCACTGCCCAACCGCTTCTTCGGCACGGTGGAAATCGACCCCGACCGGGCCAGTCTGGATTTTTCGACCGTGGTGAGCGAGGTCATCCAGCACTTCACGGCGCAAACCGGCGTGCAGGTGAAGGTGACCGTGGAAATCGAAGCCAGCCACGCACTTGGGTTCGAGGCGGCGCTGCAACGGGCGGTGAAGGAAAACTGTGGCGTACTGAGGTTCCGCGGCGCCACGTTCGAGCGGGAGTAGGGCTTGCTCATTCGACGACGAGCGCCCCCCATCGCACCGTTGCCGGCTTGGCGATGGCGCACGCAGCGCCTACGATCCGGGTGTCATCCCCACACACCCATTGCCAGCCCCCGAGCATGTTCTTCCTGACCGATCGAGCCCGTCCGCACCGCGCCACCATCAATGAGACCCCCGTGGCGGTGGCGCCGGGCCAGACCGTGCTCCAGGCCGCCCTGCAGGCGGGCATCGCGTTTCCGCACAGTTGCCGCGTCGGCGGCTGCGCCAGCTGCAAGTGCCGGCTGCTGGACGGGCGGGTGCGCGAGCTGACGGACGCCAGCTACCTGCTCAGCGACGAGGAATTTGCCCGGCGCACCATCCTGGCCTGCCAGAGCGTGCCGCTGTCCGACGTGCGCATCGCGGTGGACCTGCCGGCCCCGGCGGCGCGACGCTCGGTGGCGGGCCGGGTGATCGGCCAGGAACGGCTCACGCCCGACATCACCCGGTTGCGGGTGCAGCTTGACGAAGCGCTGGCCTGGCGCGGCGGGCAGTATGCGCAGCTCGGCCTGGCGGGGTTGCCCGGGGTGCGGCGTTGTTATTCCTTTGCGAACGCCGCGCAGCCGGACGGCCAGGTGAGCCTTTTCGTGCGCAAGGTGAGCGGGGGCGCGTTGTCGACCTGGGTCAACGATCAAGACCTGCTCGGGACTTCAGTCACCGTCGAAGGCCCGCAGGGCGACTTCTGGCTGCGTGAAGGCAGCGCCCCGCTGCTGCTGGTGGCCGGCGGCAGCGGTCTGGCGCCCTTGCTCGCGCTTCTGCAGGAGGCGGCTGCCGCCGGTGTGCGGCGACCCGTCACGCTGCTGTTCGGCGCGCGCGCACCGCAGGACCTGTACGCGCTCGACGAGATCGAAACCATCGCCCGGCAATGGCCCGATCGCTTTCGGGTCGTTCCGGTGTTGTCGGCGGTGCCGTCCGGGGCCGAATGGACCGGCGAGCGCGGGCTGGTGACCGACCGCATGGCGGGTTTTCTGGAAGACGGTGCCCATGCCTACCTGTGCGGCCCGCCGGCCATGGTCGATGCGGCCGTGGCGGTGCTGCGCGCGCACGGCGTGGCCGCCGAACACATCCACGCCGACCGTTTCACCACGGGGCAGGGCGCCACGGCGGCGGCTGCGGTCCCCAGCGCAAGCACGTCCCGCGCGCCGGCTGCGGAGCCGGCCCGGCACGCGGCCAGCGTCTGGGACTACCTCAAGTTCTTCCTGTTCCACGCCATCGCCCTCGCGGTGGCCGCCACCATGCTGGCCGGCGGCCCGTGGATCGCCATCGGCCTGTGGACCTTTTCCGCGTTCTACCTGCTGGGCGACGGGCTGCTCGGCGACGACGTGCGAACGCCGCACTACCGCCATCCCGGCATCCTGACCGTGCAACTCTGGCTGGCCCTGCCGCTGCTGGCGATGATCGTGTTCATCGCGGTCTGGAGCGTCAGCCCGGGCGACCCGCTGGGCTTCGGCGCCTGGGTCGGCGCGCTCACCGGGCACGACCTGCTCGCCCGGCGGGTGGTGGCCATGCCGGAGAACGCACTGGCCCTCGTGCTGCAGACCGGCCTGATGATCGGCATGGTGGGCACGATCACCGCGCACGAGCTGACGCACCGCACCTGGGACAAGACCTCGATGTTCATCGGGCGCTGGATGCTGGCCTTCAGCTTCGACACCATCTTCTCGATCGAACATGTCTACGGCCACCACCGGTATGTCTCCACCGTGGGCGATCCGGCGACCGCGCCGCGCGGGCGCAACGTGTACCACCACATCGTGGCGTCCACCGTGCGCGGCAACCTCAACGCCTGGGCGATCGAAAGACAGCGGCTCAGGCGCCTGGGGCACGGCGTGTGGACCTGGCGCAATGCCGTCATCCGGGGGCATTCGATGAGCCTGCTGCTCGTGGCCACCGCCTGGACCCTGGGCGGGTGGCGCGCGGCCGTGTTCTTCACGCTGGCCGGGCTATGGGGCAAGGCGCTGCTGGAGATCGTCAACTACATGGAGCACTACGGCATGGTGCGAAACCCCGCCACGCCGGTGCAGCCGCGCCATTCGTGGAACACCAACAAGCGCCTGAGTTCATGGAGCATGTTCAACCTCACGCGGCATTCGCACCACCATGCCCAGGGGGAAGTGCCTTACCAGGACCTGCGCCCCCTCCCGCGGGCGCCGATGATGATCAGCGGTTATCTCACCACCATCCTGGTGGCGCTGATGCCGCCGCTGTGGCACCGCCTGATGACGCCCAAGGTGCTGGCCTGGGACCGCGACTTCGCCACGCCCGAGGAGCGTGAACTCGCGCGACAGGCCAATGCGCGCAGCGGCATCGCGGCGCTGCAACGCGCGGCGGCGGCCTGAAACCGCGCGGCGGCGCAGACCGGGCACCTTCACAGGACTTCAATGCGCTATCAATTGAATAGCTGCTTGTGGCCGGCTGGCGCTGAGAAACGGCCAATATCATTCGAAGAATTGGCTTCTGGCGGTCGCCAGAGGCAGGAAAACGGCCCCGGTGGAGTCCTGAGCATTGGCGCAGCCAAGCGGGCACATTCAAGTTATACAATTGTGTAACTATTCATCGGAGCTCACCATGTCCACTGCAACCTTGCGCACCGTCGGCGGTTCCGTCGTGATGGCCATCCCCAAGCCCCTGCTGGAGCTGGTCGATCTGCGAGCGGGCTCCCAGGTGGACATCGACGTGCAACAGGGCCGGCTGATCGTCGCGCCGCTGCGAAAAAAACGGTACGAGCTCGCCGAGTTGCTGGCGCAGTGCGATCCAGCCTTGCCCATCCAGGCCGAAGAGCAGGAATGGCTGGACGCGCCCGATGCGGGCCTTGAAGAGTCCGCAAAGGGCGGGTGATGCGCATCCCGTCGCGTGGCGAAATCTGGTTCGTCAACCTCAACCCGACGGCCGGGCGTGAACAGCAAGGCCAGCGGCCCGTGCTGGTGGTCTCGGAAAAGGAATTCAACCGGCTGGGCCTGTGCGTGGTCTGCCCCATCACCCAGGGCGGCCAGCAGTCACGCTTCGCCGGGTTCGCGGTCTCGTTGATGGGCTCAGGCACCCAGACGCAAGGCGTGGTGATGTGCAACCAGCCCCGCACCGTGGACCTTGCCGCGCGCGCCGCACAGTTTGCCGAAGATGCGGGCCAGGACGTGCTGGACGAAGTGCTGGCGCGCCTGCAGGCGATCTTCAGCCACTGACCGGCGCGCTTTCGAACCACAAAGGAGCCCCCTTGTCCGCCATCCATGACCTGATCGCGCAAATCAGCGACCCCCGCTTGCGCAGCCGGCTGGCCGCCGAGTGGGACAACGCCACGAAGGAAAAGAAATTCGGCCTGGTGTTTGAAGACCACCTGCCCGAGTTGCTGCCGCTGTACGGGGCCAGGCCGCGCAAGGGTGATCTGGTCTGTCGTCGCCTGAATGGTCAGGTCAGCGCGCTCAAAGACGTTTGGCAGGTCAAGTCGCTGCACGCGGGCATGGCCACCTGCGTCAAGCCCAGCAACCAGACCCACCCCAGCGAGCCCACCCGCGCGGCCGCAGAGCCGGTGCAATTCCCCGTGGATGAACTGCTGGTGGTGCGCGAATTCGGCGAGCCGATCTTTCCGTCTTTGGTGCCCGTGGATGCCGTGGCCAACGGCCCGTCGGATGCGCCCTGGCACACACTGATCGAGGCCGACAACTACCACGCGCTGCAGTTGCTGGATTACCTGTATGCCGGTCAGGTGGATTGCATCTACATCGACCCGCCTTACAACACCGGCGCGCGCGACTGGAAATACAACAACGACTACGTGGACGGCAACGATGGCTGGCGGCACAGCAAATGGCTGGCCTTCATGGAAAAGCGCTTGAAACTGGCCAAGCGACTGCTCAAGCCGGATACCGGGGTGCTGATCGTCACGATTGACGAGCACGAGGTGCATCACCTCGGGATGCTGCTGGAGCGGGAGTTCCCTGAGGCGTGGCGGCAGTTGGTGACGATCGTCATCAACCAGAAAGGCGTCGCCCAGGGTCGCCTGTCCCGTGCAGAGGAATACGCGCTGTTCTGCTTCAACCCTGGCGTGACGCTGGCAGCACACCACGACGATCTGCTTTCGCCCGACCGCGGGGATTCCAAGCGTTTTCAAACACCGCGATGGGAGCGGTTGTTGCGGGGTGGTACGAACTCCCGACGGGAAGATCGCTATGGCCTGTTTTTCCCGATCACGGTTGATCCGGAGAAGCGGAAAATCATTGAAATCGGCGATCCATTTCCGCCCGATCAACAACCGGATCTGAGCAATCTGTCTGATCGCCGCACGGCATGGCCCTTGCGTACCGATGGCACGCTCGGCAACTGGCGAGTCAGCCCACCGACCTTGCGCCAGTTGCTGGCCAAAGGCTACGTGAAGCTAGGCGGCTTTGATGAGGCACGGGGAACCTGGACCATTCTGTACCTTGGGCAAAAGGCACAAAACCAGATCGAAGACGGTGTGATCGAGGTGGTTTCGCGGGATGAAGTGACGGGCGAAGTCAACGTGCGCTACACCGAAGCACAGCAACGCTCGATCAAAACCGTGTGGCACCGCGCCACCCACGATGCCGGCAACTATGGTTCGAGCCTGCTGCGCGGCATTCTGGGTGAAGGCGGCAAATTTTCCTTCCCGAAATCCCTTTACGCCACCCGCGACGCTGTCGCAGCCGTGGTGCGGGATCGCCCCAACGCCCTGATCGTCGATTTCTTTGCCGGCAGCGCAACGACGCTCAATGCCGTCAACCTCCTGAATGCCACCGATGGTGGCCAGCGGCGGTGCATCCTGGTCACAAACAGCGAGGTGTCGGCCGAGGAATCAGCCGCCCTGCGCGCCCGCGGCGCGCAGCCCGGTGATGAGGAATGGGAAGCCCAAGGCATCTGCCGCTCGGTGACCTGGCCGCGCAGCAAGTACACCATCCTCGGCCAGCGTGATGATGGTTCGGTGCTGTCGGGTGAATACCTGAACGGCAAGACAATGGAGCGCGAAAAGTCACGCAGCTTCACCCAGATCGGTTTTGTCGATCCGGCGCAGCTCGATACGCCCGCCAAGAAAAAACAAGTGGTGTCGCTGATCGACGGCCTGCCCCAGACGCTGGTGAAAGACCCGTGTCCCTTCATCGTGTCGGAAGACCACGCGGCCAGTGTGCTGTTTGACCCGACAGCAGCGGAGGCTTGGTTGGACGCACTGGACGGGCAGGAACACATCACCGCCTTCTATATCGTCACGCCGGTCAAACGCGTTTTCGACCAGTTGAAGGCACAGGTGGTCGAACAGCTGGGACCGATCCTGGTTCCGGAAGAAGAAAAGCGACCGATGAGCGCAGGCTTTGCCGCCAACCTGGCCTACTTCAAGCTGGAATTTCTGGAGAAGGAGCGCGTCTCGCTGCGCCGAGCCTTCCGCGAAATCCTGCCGCTGCTGTGGCTGAAGGCTGGAGCAGTGGGGCCTCGCCCTGAACTGCACCGTGACGAACTGGAGCCGGCGTTGTTTGCACCGGAGGGCGGCAATTTCGTCGTGCTGCTGGATGAAACCCGGATGGGTCGATTGCTGAAATCCCTGGAAGGCCGCACAGGCTTGTCGCAGGTGTTCATCGTCACCGATGCGGACGAATCCTTCAAAACCATGGCGCAGGACGTGCACGAGGTGGCGGACAAGGCCAACCCCGGCTTGGCCGTGGTGCAGCTGTACCGCGATTACCTGCTCAACTTCATGATCAACAAGAACCAGGACCCGTCGGTCACCAAGATGGCCGGACCGGCTGGCACACCGGGAGCGCGGGCATGAAGGTCACGTTGTTCGATTTTCAGAAAGATGGGCTGGGCAAATTGCGCGATGCGCTGGCGAGTGCCCGCAAGAGCGTGTCATCAGACAACCAGCAAGTAATCGCCTTCTCGGCAGCCACTGGCAGTGGCAAGACCATCATGATGACGGCGTTGTTCGAGGCCATTCTGGATGAGCCCGACGATCAGCTCGCCTGACCGCTGGACTGGGCGCCCCAGCCCGATGCCGTGATCCTGTGGGTGTCGGACATGCCCGAACTCAACGAGCAGACCAAGCTGAAGATCGAGAGCAAGTCCGACAGGGTGTACCGGGTCAGCCAGCTCATCACCATCGACGGCCACTTCGATGCGCCCCGGCTCGATGGCGGGCGCATCTATTTCATCAACACCCAGAAGCTGGCGATCAATCAACCGCTGACCAACCGGGGCGATGGGCGGCAACACCTGATCTGGGAAACGCTGACCAACACCGCACACGCGATTCCGGACCGTTTTTACGTGGTGATTGACGAAGCCCACCGCGGCATGACCTCGGGCAAAGGCGCACAGGCAGCGCAGACGTTGATGCAGCGATTTCTGCTGGGCTACCCCGAGGTCGGCCTGGTCAAGATGCCGATGGTGATTGGTGTTTCCGCTACGCCCAAGCGCTTCTTGGACCTGATCGCCAATGCGGAGCACACGGTGACCACGCACAAGGTGGCGGTGCCGGCCGAGGAGGTGCGCAAGTCCGGCCTGCTGAAAGACCGCATCCTGATCCATCACCCGGAAGCCGCCACGACGGCAGAGATGGCCTTGCTGGAAGAGGCCGCGCGCCGGTGGGGACAGATGACCCAGGCTTGGGGCGCGTACTGTACGGACGAGAACGAGCAGACCGTCTGGCCCGTGCTGGTGGTGCAGGTGGAAAACGGCAGCGATCGGCAGCTTAGCAAGACCGATTTGGGCGCAGCCCTGACCGTGATCGAAAGCGCGATTGGACGCCGCCTGAACGAGGGCGAGGTGGCGCACGCCCTGCATGACACGGGCGATCTGGATGTGGGTGGCCGCCGGGTGCGGAAGGTGGAGGCCTCGCGCATCGATGCTGACAAGAACATTGGCGTGGTGTTCTTCAAGACCAGCCTGTCGACCGGCTGGGATTGCCCCCGAGCTGAAGTGATGATGTCTTTCCGCCGTGCCGAAGACCATACCTACATCGCCCAGTTGCTGGGCCGCATGGTGCGCACACCGCTGGCGCGCCGCATCGAGAAGGACGCCGCGCTGAACGATGTGCATCTGTTTCTGCCGTACTTCGACACCCATGCCGTCGAAAGCGTGGTGGCCTCGCTGCACAACGCGGAAGATGTACCGCCCGCGGAAACAGGCTCCAGCCGCCATCTGGTGGTGCTCAAGCGGCGGGAAGGCAGCGAGGCCATCTTCGCGGCACTTGATGAATTGATCACCTACCGCGTGAATGCCGCTCGGGCGCAAAGCCCGCTGCGCCGGTACATGGCCATCTCACGCAGCCTGACCATCGATGAGATTGATGACGATGCCTGGGTGCTGGCGAAGCGGCAGATTGTCGAGTGGATGGAGCAGCGTATTGCCGCGATCAAGGCGGCGGGCCAGTTCGATGCCGCGGCCAAAGCGATCACGCAGGTTGGCCTGCGGACCTTGGCGGTCAACAACGGAACGGGCGTAGCCGAACCAGCGGCTGACTATCACATTGACGCCTCGGACGTGGACATTGATCGGCTGTTTGAGGAGGCTGGACGCGCCTTCAGTCATGGCCTGCAAATGGAGTATTGGCGCGCCCACGCTGATCGCGATGCGCTGGAAGTGAAGGTCGAGGCCATCGTTCTGGCGCGAGACGCGGCAGAAATGGCGGTTCTGGAATCAAAGGCAGAGGCAGCCTTCGATGGTCTTTATGACCAGCACAAGAAAGCCATTTACAAACTCAAGGCACAGCGGCGCATCAACTACGAGAAGTTGCGTCTGGCCACAGCCAAGCCCAATGAAGTGCCGTGGCTATTGCCGGCATCCATCGATTTCAAGCGCCTGCCGACCGATCCCGTCTGGGAGCGCCATCTGTATGTGGAAGGCAACGGCCAGTTTCGTGCCGAGCTGGGCAGTTGGGAGGCAGGGGTGTTGAAGGAAGAGCTGGCCAAGCCTGAAGTGGTCGGCTGGTTGCGCAATCTGGATCGCAAACCGTGGTCACTGGAAATTCCGTATGAAACGGGTGGTGACGTGCGTCCGATGTTTCCGGATCTCGTCGTGGTGCGCAAAAGCGGCAACGAATTCGCCATCGACATTCTGGAGCCCCATGACCCCAGTCTGGGCGACAACTTCGAGAAGGCCGTCGGGTTGGCAAAGTTTGCGGAGAAGCACGGTCCGTTGTTCGGGCGCATCCAACTGATTCGCAAGCAGAGCTCTGCAGGAGGGGGCGAGCACTTCGCACGCCTTGAGATTAATCAGTCGTCCACGATCAAGAAGCTGCTGGTGATCACGAGCAATCCGCAACTGGACGGGTTGTTTGCCGAGTTGGCGGTTTGAGCGGCTGCGCCGTTCCTTGGCATCCCCGGCAAGGTGGCAGCGATCCTGATTTGATAGCTGCTCGTGGCCGTCCGACGCTGGGAAGGGGCAAAAAAACTCATCAAATCGGCCCACCGGACCCGGCCTGCGGGCTGTCTGAGCCGTCAATCCGCGCTCGCCGCCGGGTAGTTGCCGCAGGCGGGCGGCTGCGCAGCGTCACAATTGGCCCATGAGCCGCGAACCCGAACCAGCCGACGACCAGGACCGCCACGATCACCCGGACCATGGCCACGGACGTGCCCATTCGAGCAGCCATTCCCGTGCGCATGCGCACACCCACCACCACGCCCCCGCGAGCTTCGACCGGGCGTTCGGCACCGCGATCGCCCTGAACCTGGGTTTTGTGGGGGTGGAGGCGTTCTATGGCTGGCGGGTCGATTCGCTGGCACTGCTGGCCGATGCGGGCCACAACCTGAGCGACGTCGCCGGACTCGTGCTGGCCTGGGGTGGAGCCTTCGCCGGCCGGTTGCGCCCCGATGCGCGCCACACCTACGGCTGGCAACGTGCCTCCATCCTGGCGGCCTTCGCCAACGCCGTGTTGCTGCTGGTGGCGATGGGTGCGCTGGCCTGGGAGGCCGCGCACCGCCTGGCCGCGCCGCAACCCATGCAGGGCGCCACCATCATGGCGGTGGCGGGGGTGGGCATCGTCATCAACACCGCCACCGCGCTGTTATTTCTGCGCGGCCGGCATGACGACCTCAACATCCGCGGCGCCTTCCTGCACATGGCGGCCGATGCGCTGGTGTCGGCCGGCGTGGTGGTGGCGGGCGGTCTGGCGTGGTGGCTGGGCTGGAACTGGCTCGACCCGGTCATGAGCCTGGTGATCGCGGTGGTCATCGTGGTGGGCACCTGGGGCCTGTTCCGCCAGTCGCTGCACCTGCTGTTCGACGGCGTGCCCGATCACGTCGACCTGCACGCGGTGCGGGCCACGCTGCGGGCGCTGCCCGGCGTGACCGGCGTGCACGACCTGCACGTCTGGGCCATGGGCACGTCGCGCATCGCGCTGACCGCGCACCTGGTGATGCCCGCCGGACACCAGGGCGATGGATTCTTGAAAGACGCAACCGAACAGCTGCGCCACCGTTTCGAGATCACCCATGTGACCTTGCAGGTGGTCGAGGTGCCTTTCCAGCAGGCCTGTGATCAGCCTGACCGGTCTTTCGCCCAAGCGCCGGCCCCTGGCGGGAAGCATCGGCTGGTGGACCAGCGTCATCGTGACCCCGACCTGGGTCACAGCCATTGAACATGGACCCTTGAGCCGGCCGGGAGCCTTGAATGAAAACGATCCTTATCGCGGCGGTCGTGTTGATCGGCGGCGTGGCGTTTGCCGATACCGATCGGTCCAGCGCCCAACTGGCATTGGACAAGGGCTGCTTCGCCTGCCATGGAGAGCCGCCCAGGAAGAACTCACCCACGTTTGACCAGCTTGCCAAGGACTTTGCCCGATACCAGGGGCAGCCGGAGCAGGAGCTCAAGCTGGCTGACAAGCTGCGCGAAGGCCACATCTTTGGCGGTATCCAGGCCCACGAGAACCTGTCGGCCGAAAACGCCCGGTCGCTCATTCGCTGGATCATTCAGGGCGCGCGTTGAACGCGTGAACCCTGGCGGGTTCCCGGTGGCAACGTTCGCCGGTTTCATCAGGCTGTCACAACTGGGGTCCACACTGACGGGCGCCACCCAGGCGGTCGCGCCTGCCCAGCACTTCCTTTTCCGACTCCGATGACCAAGACCCGCCACAAGCACCGCCATCGGCCGCATGGCCAGCCCCTGCATCCGGGCGACGACGCCTGGGACGAGGCCGAATGCAAGGATGTCATCACCCGCCTGTGGGCGCTGCGCGCGGCCATGCAGGCCAACGAATCCCGGCTGGCGCCGTGGCTTCGCGGCGCCGATGCCACCTGGCAGGCCAGCGCGCGCAACCTGGCGCATTACCTGGCCCTGCGCCAGGACGACCAGCGCATGCTGCAGGAGTGGCTGATCCACGCCGGTGTCTCGTCGCTGGGGCGGGCCGAGTCGCACGCCATGGCAAACCTCGACAAGGTGCTGGGCATCTTGCACCGGCTCACCGGCCAGGCCTGGGCGCCCCACGACCGCGACGAGGCCATCGGCATCCGCAGCAGCCGCAAGCTGCTGGAGCGCCACACCGCCGAGCTGCTGGGCCCGCCGCCGGACGAACGCGCGGTGCGCATCATGGTCACGCTGCCGTCCGAGGCGGCCAGCGACTTTGCGCTGGTGCGCGAGCTGGTGGCCTCGGGCATGGACATCGCCCGCATCAATTGCGCGCACGACGGCCCCGACGAATGGAAGGCCATGGCCTCACGGGTGCGCCGGGCCGCGCGAGCCGCGGGCCGGCCGGTGCGCATCCTGATGGATCTCGGCGGGCCCAAGCTGCGCACCGGAACCCTGGCACAAGGGCCGGCGCTGCTCAAGCTGCGGCCCGAGCGCGACGCGTTCGGCCGCGTCTTCGCGCCGGCGCTGGTAGGACTGCGCGCCGCCGGCGCCACGATGCCGGTGGCGGGGGCGCCGGTGCATCTGGGCGTGGACGCCGACTGGCTGGCGCCGCTGAAGGCCGGCGATCGCATCGTTTTCACCGATGCCCGCGGCGCGCGCCGCCGTCTGGAGGTGCGGCGCAAGGACGAAACCGGCGTGCTGGCTGCCATGGAACAGACCGCCTACCTGGCGGCCGACACGGCGCTGCGCCACGACCACAAGCGCCATGCGCCCCGGCACACCGGCCTGACCGGGCTGCCCCGGCCCGAGGGCGTGCTGCACCTGGCGCGTGGCTCGACGCTGCGCCTGACGCGGGCCAACGCCCAGGCCACCGGGCTTCAGCCCGAGGCCGCGGCGGCACGCTCGGCCGCGCCGCCGTCGGTGGCCTGCACGCTGCCCGAGGTGTTCACCCAGGTTTGCGCCGGCGAGCGGATCTGGTTCGACGACGGCCGCATCGGCGGCGTGATCCGCCGGGTGCACCCCGACGCGCTGGAGGTGGAGATCACCCACGCCCGCGACAGCGGCGAAAAGCTCGCCGGCGACAAGGGCATCAACCTGCCCGACAGCGCCTTGAGCCTGCCGGCGCTCACCGACAAAGACCTGGCCGACCTGGCAGTGGCGGCCAAGGTGGCCGACATGGTGGGCCTGTCCTTCGTGCAGCAGGCCACCGACGTGCAGGCGCTGCGCACGAGGCTGCGCGAACTCGGCAAGCCCGATCTGGGCATCGTGCTCAAGATCGAAACCCGCCGCGCGTTCGAGAACCTGCCCGAGCTGCTGTTCGCGGCCATGGCCGGACCCTCGGCGGGCATCATGATCGCGCGCGGCGACCTGGCGGTGGAGTGCGGTTACGAGCGCCTGGCCGAGGTGCAGGAAGAAATCCTCTGGGCCGCCGAGGCCGCGCATATGCCGGTGGTCTGGGCCACCCAGGTGCTGGAGACGCTGGCCAAGACCGGGCTGCCCTCGCGCGCCGAGATCACCGATGCCGCGATGGGCGAGCGCGCCGAGTGCGTGATGCTGAACAAGGGACCGCACATCGCCGAGGCGATGCGCACGCTCGACGACATCCTGCGCCGCATGCAGGCGCACCAGAGCAAGAAGCGGCCCTTGCTGCGGGCGCTGAAAGCCTGGCGCCTTCCGGGCGAGCCCGAAGCCGGGCCGCCGCCCTGATCATGCAGCCGAAAAGAGAAAGGTCCTGAATTGATAGCAATTCATGAACAGCCCATGCTGGGAACGTGTCAAATGGGCTGAGAACTGGCCTTGACGAGGTGTCAAACGCCCATCCACTGCCGCACCTCGGCCTGCGTGGGAATGCGCCCGCTACTGACCAGCTTGTCATTGATGACCAGGCCGGGCGGCGACAGGAGGTTATAGGCCATGATGGCTTTCATGTCGGTGACCTTGATGAACTCGGCTTCCAATCCGGCACTGGCGGCGGCTTCGCGTGACACGGCTTCAAGCTTTCTGCAGTTGGCGCAGCCAGAACCCAGAATCTTGACGGTGAGCATGGCGTTTCTCCTTTGAAAGTCAGCGAGGATCACAGGGGGTGAAGCACACGCTGCTGGCGTCGGTGCAACCAGGCCAGCGTGGCGGCCAGCATGGTGGCGAATGCGGCCAGGCCCAGAGCGGGCCACAACGGGCTTCCCCCGTCGACCCAGGCGCCATAAAGCAGGCCGGCGGTGATGCTGAAGGCCGCCACCAGCGCGACGTAGCCGGCGGTCTTGGGTCGGCCGATGACGGCGGCGATCATCAGAATGCTCTGCAGGCTCAGTTCCGGGTCGGCCATCAGGTAGGCCAGGAGCGGTCCGGGGTGCATGCCCAGGTCCAGGAACATGCGCGCCACGGGTACTTCGACCAGCGTGGGGAAGTACATGAACACGCCGAAGAGCACCGCCACCGCGTTGCCCTGCAGGTTGTTCTGGCCAGCCAGAAGCTGGATCCATTGGGGCTGGATCAGGTGGCGAATCATGCCGACGATGAAGACGCCCACCACAAGCAGCAAGAAGATCTGCTTGACGAATCGCCAGGATTCCCACAGCCAGGCCTGCCAGTCGTCCGCCCGTAGTCGCCGGGCGTACCGCAGTACAACCCACAGGGCCAGCGCCACCGCGAACGCCCGGCCGGTGAGCCCGACGTGCAGCCCGCCCGCATGGGGCGTCAGCCGCAAGGCCGCCACGAGCAAGGTGGCGGCGGCCAGCCCCAGGGCGATCCAGGTCCAGCGGTTGGCGCCTTCGACGATGTTTTCCAAGCCCTTCCATGCCGTCGCACCGATCAGCCCCAGAAGCACGATCAGCAGCGATCCCTGCACGCTCACGCCTTCTTCTCCCTTGGCCGCGTCGAAAGGAACCCAGCGGAACAGGGTGGCCTGCCAGTCCTCCATCCAGGGTAGTGGCAGGTTGACCGAAGCCACGGTGGTGGTCAGCGGCCACAGTTTCAATGTGCCTGCGGTCAGAAGAGCCACCAGGGACAGCAGCACGCCGACAGCGTCCGGACCGATGCTGGCCTGGTCTGCAAAAAGGGTATCGGTCTGGGCATCGTGGCTGACATCGTCGCGCCAGAACAGCAGGGCCATCAGCAAGCCGATGCCGATGCCGAACAGCAGACACAGCAGGAGACGCGCGGCCGCGAATTCGGCACCCAGGATGCTTCCGGTATAGGCCAGCGCCATGATGTTGCCGGCCGGCGCAAAAAACAGGAAGGTGATGGCGGGGCCCAGCCCAGCGCCCTTGCGGTAGATGCCGGCGAACAGCGGCACGATGGTGCATGAGCAGACGGCCAGCAGGGTGCCGGCCACAGCAGCTTCGGGGTAGGACACATGCCGCGGCGTCGTTCGACCCAGAAAGCGCGTGATGCTGGCCTTGGGGATCAGTGCAGCCATGGCCCCGGCGATGAAGAACGCCGGAAGGAGACACAGCAACACATGAGCGGCCAGATAGGCGGCAAGATTGCCGGCGCCACCATTCAGCAGGTGCAGGATGTCGCTCATCAGCGAACCTTCCAGAGACAACTCAGCCAGCATCCTCCTCCAAGGCCGATCCTGCCTTGCGGTGGGTCAAGCTTTGACGCGGCGACCCTTTGCGTCAAGGACGACTTCGCCATCTTCCTTGACGAATGGCCCCTGTTGCGTTGCCGGCAGCAGGTCCAGCACGGTTTCGGACGGCCGGCACAGGCGGGTGCCCAGCGGCGAGACGACCAGGGGGCGGTTGATCAGGATCGGGTGCGCCAACATGGCGTCGATCAGCGCGTCGTCGCTCAGGGCGGGGTTGTCCAGGCCCAGTTCGGTGTAGACCGCCTCCTTGGCCCGAATCAGCTCGCGCACCGGCGCGCCCGTGGCGGCGATCAGCCGCTGCAGTTCGTCGCGACTGGGCGGGGTTTTCAGGTATTCGATGACCTGCGGCTCGATGCCGGCGTTGCGGATCAGCGCCAGCACGTTGCGCGAGGTGCCGCATTTCGGGTTGTGGTAGATCGTGATGGTGCTCATGGCTCGATTTTCGCTACGGGAAGGCCTTGTTCGTACCAGTCTCTGGAGCTGTTGACGATCCTCACCACCAGCAGCATCACTGGCACCTCGATCAGCACGCCCACCACCGTGGCCAGTGCGGCACCCGAGTGGAAACCGAACAGGCTGATGGCGGCGGCCACCGCCAGTTCGAAGAAGTTGGAGGCGCCGATCAACGCCGACGGGCAGGCGACGCTGTGTTTTTCGCCCAGGGTGCGGTTCAGCCAGTAGGCCAGGGCCGAATTGAAGAACACCTGGATCAGGATCGGCACCGCCAGCAGCGCGATGACCACCGGCTGGCGCAGGATCGCCTCACCCTGGAAGGCGAACAGCAGCACCAGCGTGGCCAGCAGGGCGGTGATGGACCACGGGCCGACCCGTTCCATCGCGGCGTCGAAGGCGGCCTGCCCCCTGGCCAGAAGCGACTTGCGCCAGAACTGCGCCAGGATCACCGGGATCACGATGTACAGCACCACCGAGGTCAGCAGCGTGTCCCACGGCACGGTGATGGCCGAGATGCCCAGCAGAAAGGCCACCAGCGGCGCGAAGGCGACGATCATGATGCCGTCGTTGAGCGCCACCTGCGACAGGGTGAACAGCGGGTCGCCGCCGGTCAGGCGGCTCCACACGAACACCATGGCGGTGCAGGGCGCGGCCGCCAGCAGGATCAGGCCCGCGATGTAGCTGTCGATCTGGTCGGGCGGCAGCAGTGGCGCAAACAGCTGGCGGATGAACAGCCAGCCCAGAAAGGCCATCGAAAACGGCTTGACCAGCCAGTTCACGAACAGCGTCACGCCGATGCCGCGCACATGCTGGCGCACCTCGTGCAGCGCGCCGAAGTCCACCTTCACCAGCATCGGGATGATCATCACCCAGATCAGCAGACCCACGGGCAGGTTGACCTTCGCCACTTCCATGCGGCCGACGGCCTGGAACACACCCGGCAACACCTGGCCGAGCGCGATGCCGGCCACGATGCACAGGAACACCCAGACGGTGAGGTAGCGCTCGAACACGCTCATCGGGGCGCGGGCGGCCTGTTTGGCCGTGACTTCACATTGCACACTCATGCGGGGCTCCGTTCTTGACCAGTTCCAGCAGGCGCTGCACGCCCACCGGTTCGGATTGCAGCAGGGGGACGACGGCGTAGCGCCGGGCGTGGCGGGTGGCCACGGCTTCGATTTCGGCGCGTTCGTGGTGGGCCCGCTGACACAACAGGGGCGCTGTCACCGACGCGGCGGCCACGCTGTTGTTGATGATCCAGGCCCAAGGCTCGATGCCGGCGCGGCGCAGGTCGGCCTGCAGGTTGGCGGCTTCGAGCACCGGCGTGGTCTCGGCCAGGGTGACCAGCAGCACCTTGGTCTCCTTCGGGTCCTGCAGCTGCATCATCGGCGTGGTGAAGTGCACGCCGGTGGTGCCCATCTGGCGCACGATGTCGCGGTGGTAGGCCCCGGTGGCGTCGAGCAGCAGCAGGGTATGGCCCGTGGGCGCCGTGTCCATCACCACGAACTTCCGGCCCGCCTCGCGGATGATGCGCGAGAACGCCTGGAACACGGCGATCTCCTCGGTGCAGGGCGAGCGCAGGTCTTCCTCCAGCACCGCTCGGCCGGCGTCGTCCAGGTGGGCGCCCTTGGTCGCGAGCACGTGGGCGCGGTACTGCGCGGAAACCTCGTGCGGGTCGATGCGGCTCACGCTCAGGTTCTCCAGCGAGCCATGCAGGGTCTCCGCCAGGTGTGCGGCCGGATCGGACGTGGTCAGGTGTACCGGCAAGCCGCGCCGCGCCAGGTCCACGGCCACGGCTGCGGCCATGGTGGTCTTGCCGACGCCGCCTTTGCCCATCAGCATGATCAGGCCGTGCCCGTCGGCGGCGATGTCGTCCACCAGGGCTGACAGATTGGGGGCGACGAGTGGCACCAGCGGCGGGCCTGCGTCCGTCACGGCGGGCGTTGAAGCGCCCAGCAGGTGGCGCAGGGCGTCCAGTCCGACCAGGTTGAAGGGCTTGAGCGGGATGCGGTCGGTCGGCAGCGTCGCCAGCGCGGACGGCAACTGGCGCAGCGCGGCACGCTCGCGCTTCACGATGGCCACTGCCAGCGGATCGGCGCCGGCCTGGTCCTCGGGGAACACCCCGTTGATGACCAGGTGCTGCTGCGACAGTCCGATGGCGGCGAGCTCGGCATGGGTGCGTGCGGCCTCAACCAGGGTGGAGGTCTGCGCGCGTGCCACCAGCACCAGGCGGGTGCGGACCGGGTCGGCCAGGGCCTCGACGGCGGCGCGGTATTGGGCGCGCTGCTTTTCCAGGCCAGCGAGTGGCCCCAGGCACGAGGCATCGCCCTTGCCCGCGTCCAGGAAACCGGTCCAGGCGCCCGGCAGCTGCAGCATGCGGATGGTGTGGCCGGTGGGTGCCGTGTCGAAAATGATGTGGGCGTAGGCCTGCGTCAGAACGGTGTCGGTCAGCAGGCCGGTGAATTCGTCGAAAGCGGCGATTTCGGTGGTGCAGGCGCCCGAGAGCTGTTCTTCGATGCCCCGCACCACGTCCTCGGGCAGAAGACCCCGGACGGGCCCGACGATGCGGTCGCGGTAGGCCTGCGCGGCGGCCTGTGGGTCGATCTCCAGCGCCGACAGGCCCGGCACGGCCGGCACCGGCGTGATGTGGTTGCCGATCGGGATGCCGAACACCTGGCCGACGTTCGAGGCCGGGTCGGTGCTGACCAGCAGGACGGGTTGCCCGCGCCCGGCCAGCTCGACGGCCGTGGCGCAGGCGATCGAGGTCTTGCCCACGCCGCCCTTGCCGGTGAAGAACAGGAAACGCGGTGCCTGCTGCAGGAAGTTCATGGCGTCGGTGGCTGGGTTCATGTCATCAGCAGCAACGTCCGGCGGCGCAGCAACTGCCTGCGGCGGGGCTTGGCGCCGCCGCGCCGAGCCCGGCCCAGCGCGACAGTTCGGCGCGGTTGGGATAGCGCCCCGCCAGCGCGACGTCACCGTCCACCAGCACCAGCGGCAGCGCCTCGGCGCCCGAGCGCTCCAAGAAGGCCTTCACGGTGGCGTTCTGGGCAAAGTCCATCGGCTGCTGGGCGAGGTTGAAGCGCTCGATGACAGCGCCTTGCTGCTTCGCCCAGTCGAGGTCGGCCGCGAGCGAGACCAGCGCAGGGTCGACGTCCTGGCCGCAGACGCCGCTGCTGCAGCACAGGGCGGGGTCAAAGATCTGGATGGATGTCATGGTGTTTCCTTGTGAGAAGTCAATCAACGGCTGGCGAGGTCCCGTGCGCTGCGTTCAAGCATGGTCTTTTCCAGTTTTTCCGGTGGCAGGCAGATCAGCAGTTCCAGCCGGCGTTTGAGCGCGTGCAGGGTCTGGCGGAAGGCTTCGAGCTTCTGGGCGTCGGAGCCTTCTCCGGCCGATGGGTCGGGGTAGCCCCAGTGCGCAGTGGCGGGCTGGCCGGGCCAGTACGGGCAGACTTCGCCGGCGGCGTTGTCGCAGACCGTGATCACCAGGTCCATGCGTGGCGCGTCGGCGCCGCCGAATTCGTCCCAGCTCTTGCTGTGCAGCCCTTCGGTCGACATCCCGGCGCTTTGCAGCACCTGAAGGCCCAAGGGGTTGGGCTGCTGGTTCGCGCGCGGGCTGCTGCCGGCCGAAAAGGCCTTGAAGCGACCCTGGCCGATGTGGTTGAGGATGGCTTCGGCCAGGATGCTGCGGGCCGAGTTGTGGGTGCACAGGAACAGGACGTTCAGGGGTTTGGCAAGCTTGCTCATGGTGGTTGGCAGGAGGGCAGGTGTCAGGTCAAAAGGGTGTCGTGGAGTGCCGGGGGCTTGGCGCAAACGCCCGGATCGGACAGCACGACCACCGGCGAAAAACCGCCGCCGGGCGTGCGGAAGTTGGTGGTCTGGCCGCTCCAGGTGCGCGCGGCCAGCAGTTGCACGGTGCCGCGCCAGGTGTAGGCGCGCAGGTCCAGCTTCAGGGCGCGCGGCTCGCCATCGACGTCGACGAGACGCTCGCTCGGGGGCACCAGGTCCTGGGCCACGTAGTCGCCCGCGACGATGTCGTTCCACACCCGCCGCGTGAGCTTGTCGCCCCGGTACGCGGCCCGCGAGCCGAAGCCGGTGGCGGGTTTGAAGAAGAGCTGGCGGCGCCGGGCCCATAGCGTGTCGGCGTTCTGCGGCGTGACCCGGCAGGTGGCCGGAATCGCGGCCTGGAGCAGGCGCCGATCCTCGGCGGACACGCCCCAGGCGGCGAGCTGCGCATCGTCCCCGAGGGTGACCAGGTTGCGTTTGTCGGCCAGCAGTGCGTGGGCGCGCGGGTGCGGCGTCAGCACCACGGCGCCAACCTCGTAGGCCGCGCGAAGGGCGGCGTGTTCCGGCGCGGACAGGTCGAAATCGGTCAGGCGGTTGTAGACCAGGTCCACCGGCTGGCCGGGCGGCAGCGCCGGGTGCCACAGCGCGCTGTCGCGCCATTGCAGTTCGCGCGGGTCGGCCACCTCGGCCGCGATGCCGTGGCGGCGCAGCAGCTGGCGCGCGAGCAGGAACTCGGGCGCCAGGTACTGTGTGGCCGGCTCGTCGTCCACGATCAGCGCGGTTCGCAGTGGCGCGTGGCCGCGCTGGGCTTGCCATTCGGCGCGAAACATGGCGACGAAGACCTCGTCGAGCCCCTGTATGTCAGTGGCCGCATCGAACAGGCTGGTCATCGAGTCGCAACACGCCCGGTGGGCGCGGGCCAGGGCCGCGTTGAGCAGCGCGCCGCCCGCGTTGGTGTTGATCTCGATCAGGCGCGGCCCCGTGGCGCTCATGTGAAAGTCGTAGCCCATGAAGACGCCGGCCGGACCAAAGTCGTGGCGGGCGATCGCCGGGGCCCGCGCCAGCGCCAGCGCCTGGTATGCGGGCAGGGCCACGACCCGTTCGATGGCGGCCACGGTGCGCGCCAGCACGTCGCGGGTGGCCGCATCGAGGAACACCGAGGTCTGCGAAAACAGGTGTGGGTGGCTGGTGGCCAGCCGTTCGGTCAGTCCCGCGAGGCTCGGGTCGGATTCGAGCTGCGCGCGCAGGTTCTGCGGGCTCAACGTGCGGCACAGGCATCCGAGGTTCAGGCTGTCGGCGAGGTTCATCGTCGTTTGCGAGTGGGCGTATCAACAGTTCGTGCAGGCGGGTGCGGCCCAAGCCTCGCAGGCCTGCCCTTCGCAGCAGTGCTCGGTCAGGTAGCCGAGCAGGGCGTTCATCCGGGCGAACCGGGCGCGGTAGACCAGGAAACGACCGCGCGGTTCGCAGTCGATCAGGCCGGCATGGCTCAGTTCCTTGAGGTGGAACGACAGCGCGCTCGGTGCCACGCCCAGCTGCTGCGCGATCACGCCGGGCGTGAGGCCTTCCGGGCCGGCGACCACGAGCGCGCGAAAGGCCCGCAGTCGCTGGGGCTGGGCCAGTGCCGCCAGTGCGCGGACGACACCGGCTTCGTCGGCCAGGGGTGTATCGATGTTTGTTTCCATATTTCAATGATAGTTGAATTGTTGGATGATTGTGTGACGGTGATTCGGGTTTTCAAAAACAATAGCGGCTGGTGGCCAGCCGGCGCCGGGGAGCGGCCAGAAGCGTCATGAAAAAGACACATTCATGCCATCAAGGCGTCATCCCGGGTTTCCATGATGGCCAGGTAGTCACACGCAAGGACAGCCAGGAGACCAACGATGAACGACCCCTTTACCGCACCCGTCACCAGCCAACCGATGCCGACCCCGGCGAACCGGCAAGCGGCCGAACGCACCGGCTGCGCCGCGCCCACTGCCAGCTGCGGCGGCCTCACCGTGAGCTGGGCGCGGCACCAGGACGAGGTGCGCGCCGCGCAGCGCCTGCGCCACGACATTTTTGCGGGCGAGATGGGCGCGCGCCTGAACACCCCCGTGCCGGGCCACGATGTGGACCTGTTCGACGACTTCTGCGAGCACCTGCTGGTGCGCGACAGCGCCAGCGGCGACGTCGTCGGCACCTACCGGGTGCTCACACCGGCCCAGGCGCGGCGCGTGGGTGGCACCTACACCGACACCGAATTCGACCTAACCCGGTTGCGCGCCCTGCGCGCCCGCATGGTGGAGCTCGGGCGCAGCTGCGTGCACCCGGACCACCGCACCGGCGGCGTGATCCTGGCGCTGTGGAGCGCGCTCGGTGGCTTCATGGAACGCAACGGACTTGACGTGATGATCGGGTGCGCGAGCGTCCCCCTGCGGCAGCACGGCGCGTTCAGCGGCGCGGCGGCGGCCAGTGTCTGGCGACAGGTGCGGCACAAGCACCTGGCCCCGATCGAGGACCGCGTGTTTCCGCGCCTGGCCTTGCCGGTCGATCGGCTGGATGACGGCCTCGACGCGGAGCTGCCGGCGCTGCTGCGCGCCTACCTGAGCCTGGGCGCCAAGGTGCTGGGCCCGCCGGCTTGGGATCCCGACTTCAATACCGCCGACCTGCCGCTGATGATGCGGCTGGATCAGTTGCAGCCGCGTTTTCGCCGGCATTTCCTGCGCGCGCCTTGAGGTGCCTTCCCGAGCCATGGGCCCGTGGTGCAGGTGGCCTGGGCCTGCCGTCTTATCCACATGGGTACCGGGTGTCGCCTGAACTGGACCACAATCGGGGCCATGTCGACTCCCGGTTTTTCTGGATGAACGCAGCCCCCGAGTCCGGCCCGGCCGCCCCGGGCAAACCCGCCCGCAGCCCGGTGCGAACCCTGACACCGGCCCTGACCCTGCTGGACCGCGACCACAGCATCCTCGCCTTCAACGAGCGCGTGCTCGACTGGGCCTGCCGGCCCAAGGTGCCGCTGCTGGAGCGGCTGCGTTACCTGTGCATCGTCTCGTCCAACCTCGACGAGTTCTTCGAGGTGCGCGCCGAGCCCCACCTGAGCGCCAGCCTGGCCGGTGAACACCGCGGCCTGTACACGCGCGAGTCCTTCGACGCGCTGGCCGCAGCGACGGCCCGGCTGGTGGCGCACCAGTACGCGATCTACAACGACCAGTTGCTGCCGGCGTTTCGCAAACGCGGCATCCGCATCGTGTCGCACGGCGAACGCACGCCGGCGCAGCAGCGCTGGGTGGCGGCGTATTTCCAGCGCGAGGTCAAGCCGCTGCTGATTCCCGTGGGGCTCGATCCGTCGCACCCGTTCCCGCAGGTGGCCAACAAGTCGCTGAATTTCATCGTGCGCCTCGGTGGCAAGGACGCGTTCGGTCGCGCCAACGAGATCGCCATCGTCAAGGTGCCTCGCGTGCTGCCACGCTTCATCCGCATGCCCGACACGGTGTCGGAAGGGCGCACGCTGTTCGTTTCGCTGTCCAGCGTCATCCGCTCGCACCTGGCCGATCTGTTTCCGGGGCGGGACGTCGGGCAGTTCTCGCAGTTCCGGGTCACGCGCCACTCCGACCTGTCGGTGGACGAGGAAGACGTGGACAACTTGCGCACCGCCTTGCGCCAGGGGCTGGTGCACCGGCATTTCGGCCAGGCGGTGCGGCTGGAGGTATCGGCGGGCTGTTCCGAGTTCCTGAGCGGCTTCCTGCTGCGCCAGTTCGGCCTGCCGTCGCAGGCCTTGTACCGCGTCCATGGCCCGGTGAACCTGGCGCGCCTGACGCAGCTGATCGACCTGGTGGACCGCCCGGAGCTGCTGTTTGCGTCGTACAAGGCCACGTACCCGGTGCAGCTGACGCCGGGCGAGTCGTTTTTCGCACGGCTTAAACGCGGCGACGTGCTGATCCACCAGCCGTTCGAGAGCTTCGACGGCGTGCTGGCCTTCCTGCGCGAGGCGGTGCACGACCCCGACGTGCTCGCGATCAAGCAGACCATCTACCGCACCGGCTCCGATTCCGAACTCATGGAGTTGCTGCGTGAGGCTGTGCGCCGCGGAAAGGAGGTCACGGTGGTGGTGGAGCTCAAGGCGCGCTTCGACGAGGAGGCCAACATCAATTGGGCCGAGGCGCTGGAGTCGATCGGCGCCCAGGTGGTGTACGGCGTGCTGGGCCTGAAGACGCACGCCAAGATGCTGCTGCTGACTCGGCGCGAAGGTCGTACGCTCAAGCGCTACGGCCACCTGTCCACCGGCAACTACAACCCGCGCACGGCGTGCCTGTACACCGACGTGAGCGTACTCACGGCCGATCCGCAACTGACCGCCGACATGGAGCACCTGTTCGTGCACATCGCGAGCCAGAGCCGGCTACCGAAGATGCACCGCCTGCTGCTGGCGCCATTCGGCCTGCAAGATCAGCTGATCGCGAAGCTGGGTGCGCTCGGCGCGCTGGCGGCCTCCGGCAAGGACGCGCGCGTGGTGGCCAAGATGAACGCGCTGACCGATGAGGCGCTGATCCAGGCGCTGGTGTCCGCTGGCCGCCAGGGCGTGAAGATCGACCTCATCGTGCGCGGTGCCTGCATGTTGCCGGCCGCCGTGCCGGGCGTGACCGACAACGTCCGGGTGCGCTCGGTGATCGGGCGCTTCCTGGAGCATTCGCGGGTGTTCTACTTCCGCGGCGACGGCGCCGAGGAGCTGTACCTGTCGAGCGCCGACTGGATGAACCGCAACATGCTGCGCCGGGTTGAACTGGCCTGGCCGGTGCTGGACCCGGTGCTGCGCCAGCGCCTCATCGACGAATGCCTGGTGGCCTACCTGCACGACGGGCGCGACGCCTGGGACATGGCGGGTGACGGCACCTACCACCGGGTTGACCTGAACGGCAAGGCGCCGGGGCATGGGGCCCAGGCGGCCTTGATGGCGCGTTATGCCGCGCCCGAAAATGACCAAGGAGCGTAAGACGATGGACCTGATTCTGTGGCGGCACGCCGAAGCCTTTGACCTGGCCGAGGGACAAACCGATCTGGAGCGCGCGCTGACGCCACGTGGCGAGAAGCAGGCCGCCCGCATGGCGGCCTGGCTGGACCGTCAGCTGCCGGAGGGCGTGCGCATCCTGTGCAGCCCGGCGCGGCGCACCGAGCAGACGGTGCAGCCCTTGGGCCGAAAGTACAAGCTGCGCAGCGAACTGGCCCCGGAAGGGCACGTGGACGACCTGTTGTCGGTGGCAGGCTGGCCCCAGTCCCGGGCACCGATCCTCGTGGTGGGGCATCAGCCCACGCTGGGGCAGGCCTTGTCACGCCTCCTGGGTCTGCAGGCGCCCGACTTGTCGATCCGAAAGGGTGCGGTCTGGTGGGTGCGCAGCCGTGAACGGGAAGGCATCGCCCAGACCATCGTGGTCACGGTGCAGACACCCGAATTGCTCTGACGCGCCAACAGCCGAGAGCCCGGCCTTTGGCCAAGGCTGGAGGCGCGTCGATCCTCGCCGCTACTTGAGCGCGGGGACCTGTTTCAGCAGCGCCACCAGCGCGGTATCGCTCAAAGCGGTCAAGGCGCGGACACCGGCCCGCAGCACGGTGCCTTTCTTGACGGGCATGTCCAGCTTGCCGGCACGCTGCTTGAGCGCCCGCAGCACCGCCATGTCGTCTTCAGTGGCGGTGAAACGATCACGCACCAGCTTGGGCTTCTTGACCTTGGGCGGCTTGGCCGGCTTCCCGGGTTTGGCACTGGGCGTTGCAGTCGGCTTCGGCGCTTTGGCGGGTTTCTCTGGCGGGGCCGCTTTTTGGGCGGCCTTGGCCGGTTTCACGGCCGGTTTCGCCGGAGCGAAGGCCTTGGCCAGCGGCTTGGAAGTCGATGCGGCAGGCGCTTTCAGCGCGGGTTTCGTCAAGGCGGCCTTGGCAGCAGCTTTGGCCGGGGGTACGCTGGTCGCAGGCTTGGCCACGGCCTTTTTCGGGGCCCCGGCGGGTGTTGGTTCGGCAGCGGCTGGAACGGCGGGGGGCGCGGGCAGGGTACTCATCGAACCTCCTTGATGGCGTTGAACACAGGTTGGTGCCCGCAGGCGTTTTCCAAGACAGTTTTGGTGCGTTTTCTTGCGCTGCGTCAAATATTCAGCACCTGCAAGGCCCAGGGTGTGCGTTGCCAGGCCTTGACTTCCTCGCGCAGCAGGTGAGCCGATTGCGGCCAGGCCTCGGCCCAGCCATCGCGCACGCTGATGCACACCCGGCGCGGGCTGTTCAGGTTGCAGGCCACCACCAGCTCTTGCAGGTTGGGGTCGCGCCGGGCATGGCAGAGCAGCACGGCCAGCCGCAGCGACAGCAGTTGCTGCACGAAGGTGACGTCGTTGAAGTCGATCTCCAGCTTGGCCAGCTTGCCGCGGTGGCCCAGCACGAGCTGCCCCAGCCGGTGCAGTTCGGACAGCGAGAAACCCGGCGCGTCCGAGTTGTCGAGGATGTAGGCGCCGTGCTTGTGGTAGTCGCTGTGTGAAATCTGCGTGCCGATTTCGTGCAGGCGGGCCGCCCAATCGACCTTGCGCTCCAGGCGGGCGGCCTGGCTTTCGGACAGGCCCTCGACCATCTGGCGGAACAGGGAGCAGGCCACCCGGCTGACGCGGGTCGCCTGCGCGGCTTCGACCCCGAACTTGCGGCACAGCCGCTGCACCGTGGTGGCACGCATGTCGGTCTGGAGGTGCTCGCGATCAAGCAGGTCGTACAGCGCGCCCTGGCGCAAGGCGCCTTCGGCAACACGCATCTCGTCGATGTCGAGCAGGTCGAACACCGCGCGCAGCACGGCGAGGCCGCCGCCGATCACGGGTCGGCGGTCTTCCTTGAGGCCGTCGAGCACCAGGTTGGAGGCGCGCCGTGCCTTGAGCAGACGGTCGAGCAGCCAGTCCAGCCCGTCACGGCTCACCACCCCGGGCGCTTCGCCCGCGAAACCCAGCATGTCGGCGACCGCGCCGATCGTACCGGAGGCCCCGTAGGCCACGTCCCAGTCGCTGGGGCGGTAGCTGTTGAGCGCCTCGTCGAGCACCGCCTTGGCGGCGATTTCGGCGGTCCGGAAGGCGTCCGGGGTGAACTGCGCGTCGGGGAAATAGCGCATCGACCAGGCCACGCTGCCGACCCGGTAGGACTCCATGACCCGGGGCTCGAACTCCTGGCCCAGGATCAGCTCGGTGGACCGGCCGCCGATGTCGACCACGAGCCGGCGCTCGGACGACTGGGGCAACGAATGCGCCACGCCCTGGTAGATCAGGCGTGCTTCTTCCCGGCCCGAGATCACATCGATCGGAAAGCCGAGGATCTGCTGCGCGCGGCCCAGGAATTCGGCGCGGTTGCGTGCCTCGCGCAGGGTCTGGGTGGCCACGGCGCGCACGTGGTGGCGCTTGAAGCCGGCGAGCCGCTCGCCGAAACGCGCCAGGCAGTCCCAGCCGCGCTGCATGGCCTCGGGCGTGAGGTTGCGCTCGTCGTCCAGGCCGTTGCCCTGCCGCACGGTCTCCTTGAGGTATTCGGTGCGGTGGATCTGGCCGTGGTCGAGGTGGCCGATTTCGAGGCGGTAGCTGTTGGAGCCCAGGTCCACAGCGGCGAGTCGGGTGCCGTTTTGCATGGATGTCTTGTTGTTGCCGGGATCAGCATAGCATTCACGCCGCGCGCGCCGCCGGGCCGGCGCGGCGGTTTCAACGGACGACGCGGCCATCGGCGCTCAACATGCTCTGGGTGACATAGGTGCTGCCGAACCGCTGCGGGTTGAAGCTGATCCGGTAGCCGCCCAGGTCGAGGGCGGCGCGCTTCTGGAAGGCAACCAGGACGTTGCCACGGGTCAGCGGCCCGTCCACGTCGTCCAGCACCTCGCGGTAGGTACGGACCACCGGCAGGCTGGCCTTGATCATGGGAACCGGTTGGGTGCCGCGTTGCAACAAGCGCCGCCGGCCGGCCTGGAAACGAGTCATGGGATCTCCATTGGAATGCTACAAACCCGATAGCGCACCATGGCCATCTGACGCTGGGAAGGCGGCAAAATGACGTGAAATTTGGGCTGGCGGGGCCTTCATTCGGGGCTGGCGGCAGCAAAACGCGGTCCACCAGGTGCACCACGCCGTTGCTGGCGGGGAGATCGGCACGCACCACCATCGCGTCTTCCACCGTGACGTAGGTGCCGGCGCGCGGCAGCATCAGCGGGCTGCCTTGCAGGGACTTCACGCTGCCGTTCTTCACCTCGACGGCCAGGGTGTGGGCTGGGTGGCGCAACCGGTCAGGGCTGCGGTGGCGGCGGCAAGGCAGAGAAGGCGGCGATTCAGCATGGCGGGCTTCCAAGGGTTGAGGTGCGGAAAAGCATAGGGATGCGGCGTGTCGGTTTTGTGACGGCGGCGTGGCAGGCCCGGATTGCGCCGGTTGCCGCATCGGGGGCATCTGCCCAATATTTGTCACACAGTTGTCACACGGGGCCCCTAGAGTCCGGTCATCAACCCCCAACCCACGAGGTCACCGCATGAAATCCACCCTGAAATTCGCGCTCGGCAGCCTGATCGGTGCCGCCGCGCTGTCCCTGTCCTTCAACGCCGCCGCCCAGGACGTGACGGGCGCCGGCGCCACGTTTCCGGCGCCGCTGTACGCCAAGTGGGCGTCCGAATACAACAAGGCCACCGGCGTCAAGGTCAATTACCAGTCGGTCGGCTCGGGTGCCGGCATCAAGCAGATCGACGCCAAGACGGTGGCCTTCGGCGCGAGCGACATGCCCTTGAAGGATGACGAACTGGCCAAGAAGGGCCAGGTCCAGTTTCCCACCGTGATCGGCGGCGTGGTTCCGGTGATCAACGTCAAGGGCATCAACCCCGGCCAACTCAAGCTCACGGGGCCGGTGCTGGGCGACATCTACCTGGGCAAGATCATCAAGTGGAACGATCCGGCGCTGAAGGCGCTGAACCCGGGCCTGGCCCTGCCCGATGCCGACATTGCGGTGGTGCGCCGCGCCGATGGCTCCGGCACCAGCTTCATCTTCACCAACTACCTCAGCAAGGTGAATCCGGAGTGGAAGAGCAAGGTGGGCGAGGGCACGGCCGTCAACTGGCCAACCGGCGCGGGTGGAAAGGGCAACGAAGGCGTGGCGGCGTTCGTGAACCGGCTGCCCAACTCCATCGGCTATGTGGAATACGCCTACGTCAAGCAGAACAAGATGAACTACGCGCTGATGCAGAACAGCGCGGGCAGCTTCGTCGCGCCAGATGACGACACCTTCAAGGCCGCCGCCGCCGGCGCCGACTGGTCCAAGAGCTTCTACCAGATCCTGACCAACCAGGCCGGCAAGGATGCCTGGCCGCTGACGGGCGCCACCTTCATCCTGATGCACAAGACCCAGGACAAGCCAGCCGAAGCGGCTTCGACGCTGAAATTCTTCAACTGGGCCTACAAGAATGGCGACAAGATGGCCGCGGACCTGGAGTACGTCGCCATGCCCGAGAGCGTCAAGAGCCAGATCGAGAAGTCCTGGAGCGAGATCAAGGACGCTTCGGGCAAGCCGGTGGCGTACAAGTAAGCCGGGCCGACCGGACACGACGAACCGCGGAGCCAGGACATGTCTTCTACACTGCCGGTGACGCCCCCGACGCTGCATCCCTCTGCTCGCAACCCGCAACGCGCCATGACCAGCCCACCCCCCGCCCGGGTGCCCCGCACGGGCCCCGTTGTTGACCGACTGTTCAGCTGGCTCGCCAAAGGGGCCGCGCTGCTGACCCTGTCGCTGCTGGTGGCCATTCTGGCGTCGCTGGTGGTGGGGGCGTGGCCGGCCTTGCAGCAGTTCGGGCTTGGCTTTCTGGTGAGCACGACCTGGGACCCGGTGAAGGAGGACTTCGGCGGGCTGGTGATGATCTACGGCACGCTGGCCACCTCGATCATCGCGCTGCTGATCGCGGTGCCGGTGAGCTTTGGCATCG
The DNA here is from genome assembly GCA_046348065.1 of Burkholderiaceae bacterium. Taxonomy (GTDB): domain Bacteria; phylum Pseudomonadota; class Gammaproteobacteria; order Burkholderiales; family Burkholderiaceae_C; genus Skiveiella. The sequence goes on along the minus strand of JAXMFA010000003.1, from coordinate 199,611 downwards.
CGCTGTTCCTGACCGAACTGTCTCCCTCGTGGCTGAAGCGGCCATTGGGCACGGCGATCGAACTGCTGGCCGCCGTGCCGTCCATCGTCTACGGCATGTGGGGTCTGCTGGTGTTCGGTCCGATCCTGGCGACCTGGGTCCAAAAGCCGCTGCAGGCGCTGTTCGGCGGGGTGCCCGTTCTGGGCGCCCTGGTGAGCGGGCCGCCGGTGGGGATCGGTATCCTGTCGGCCGGCATCATCCTGGCGATCATGATCATCCCGTTCATCGCCTCGGTGATGCGCGACGTGTTCGAGGTGACGCCGCCGATGCTCAAGGAGTCTGCCTACGGGCTGGGTGCCACCACCTGGGAGGTGGTCACCAGCATCGTGCTGCCGTACACAAGAGCCGGCGTGATCGGCGGCATCATGCTGGGCCTGGGTCGCGCGCTCGGGGAAACGATGGCAGTGACTTTCGTCATCGGCAACATGAACCAGCTCGATTCACTGAGCCTGTTCCAGGCCGCCAACAGCATCACCTCCGCGCTGGCCAACGAGTTCGCCGAAGCCGGCGAAGGGCTGCACCAGGCCTCGCTGATCTACCTGGGTCTGGTCCTGTTCTTCATCACCTTCGTGGTGCTGTCGCTCTCCAAGGTGCTGCTGGCGCAGCTGCGAAAGGGCGAAGGGAAAAAATCATGAACGCTGTCACCATCGATCCGCGCGAGAAGAAGTTTGCACACCGCAAGCGGGTCAACCAGGTCGCCGTCGGCCTTTCGCTGGCCGCGATGGCCTTCGGGCTGTTCTGGCTGGCCTGGATCCTGGTCGAAACCATCCGGCTGGGCATCAGTGGCATGGTGCTGGCCACGTTCACCCAGATGACGCCGCCGCCCAACGAGGCCGGGGGGCTGGCCAACGCCATCTACGGTTCGTTCCTGATGGTCATGCTGGCCACGCTGGTCGGTACGCCGATCGGCATCATGGCCGGCATCTACCTGGCCGAGTACGAGCCCGACGGCTGGCTGGCCTCGGTGACACGCTTTGTCAACGACATCCTGCTGTCGGCGCCGTCGATCGTGATCGGCCTGTTCATCTACGCGGTGGTCGTGGCCCGGTTCAAGACCTTCTCTGGCTGGGCCGGTGTGCTGGCATTGGCGCTGATCGTGATCCCGGTGGTGATCCGCACCACCGAAAACATGCTGCAGCTGGTGCCGACCGCCTTGCGCGAGGCTGCCTACGCGTTGGGCACGCCGAAGTGGAAGGTCATTCTGAGCATCACGATGAAGGCGGCGCGCGCGGGCGTGATCACCGGCGTGCTGCTGGCTGTGGCGCGCATCGCGGGCGAGACGGCGCCGCTGCTGTTCACCGCGCTCAGCAACCAGTTCTGGACGTCGAACCTGGGCGAACCGATGGCCAGCCTGCCGGTGACGATCTTCAAGTTCGCGATGAGTCCCTACGAAAACTGGCAGCAACTGGCCTGGGCGGGCGTGTTCCTGATCACGCTGGCTGTACTGGGCCTGAACATCCTGGCCCGGGTGCTGTCCCGCCACAAATAAACCTGAAGGCAGTACACGATGGAAACCCTCACCCCCACCGCCGAGAAGGCCAAGATCGCCGTCAAGGACCTGAACTTCTATTACGGCAAGTTCCATGCCCTCAAGGGCATCAACCTGAACATTCCCGAGAACAAGGTCACCGCCTTCATCGGGCCGTCCGGGTGCGGCAAGTCCACGTTGCTGCGCGTGTTCAACCGCATGTTCGAGCTCTATCCCGAACAGCGCGCCGAGGGGCAGATCCTGCTGGACGGTGAAGACCTGCTGAAGTCGCGCAAGGATGTGGCCATCCTGCGCGCCAAGGTCGGCATGGTGTTCCAGAAGCCCACGCCGTTTCCGATGTCGATCTACGACAACATCGCCTTCGGCGTGAAGTTGTTCGAGAACCTGGGCGCGACCGACATGGACGAACGCGTCGAATGGGCGCTGCGCAAGGCCGCGCTCTGGGGCGAGGTGAAAGACAAGCTGCGCCAGCAGGGCGCCAGTCTTTCGGGCGGGCAGCAGCAGCGCCTGTGCATCGCCCGCGGCATCGCGATCAAGCCCGAGGTGTTGCTGCTTGACGAGCCGTGCTCGGCGCTCGACCCGATTTCCACGGGAAAAATCGAGGAACTGATCGTCGAACTCAAGCGCGACTACACCGTGGCGATCGTCACGCACAACATGCAGCAGGCCGCGCGTTGCAGCGACTACACGGCCTACATGTACCTGGGTGACCTGATCGAGTTCGGCTCCACCGAGCAGATCTTCTTCAAGCCGACGCGCCGGGAAACCGAGGACTACATCACCGGCCGCTTCGGCTGAGGAGCACGCCATGACCGAAAAACACCTTTCCAGCCAGTTCGACAGCGAGTTGCATTCCGTCTCCTCCCGGGTGATGGAGCTTGGCGGGCTGGTCGAGTCCCAGTTGCACAACGCCATCCACGCGCTGACCCACCTGAGCGACGAGACCGCCGATCGCGTGATCAAGACCGAGGACCGCGTGGACGCGATGGAAGTCGAGATCGATCACGACCTTTCGTCGATCATCGCGCGGCGCCAGCCGACGGCGCGCGACCTGCGCCTGCTGATCGCCATCTCCAAGACCACGGCCAACCTGGAGCGTGTCGGTGACGAGGCCGAGAAGATCGCCCGCATGGTCAAGTCGATCATCCGCAGCGGATCGGCCCGCGCGCTGCCGGCATCCGAGCTGCGCATCGCGGCCGGCCAGGCATCCACGCTGCTGCGCAAGGCGCTGGACGCGTTCGCGCGGCTCGATGTCGACGCGGCGGTGGCGATCATCCGCGACGACGACGAGATCGACCGCGAATTCGACGGCTTTGTGCGCAAGCTCATCACCTACATGATGGAAGACCCGCGTACCATTTCACCCAGCCTGGACCTGCTGTTCCTGGCCAAGGCGATCGAACGCATCGGCGACCATGCCAAGAACGTGGCCGAGTTCATCATCTACATCGTCAAAGGAACCGATGTGCGCCACACCGCCATCGACCAGATTGAATCCGCGATGAAATGAGAACCATGCCACGTGTCCTGATCGTGGAAGACGAACCCGCGATCGCCGAACTGATCGCCGTCAACCTGCGCCACAACGGATTTCAGCCCACGTGGGCGCTGGACAGTGAAACCGCCCAGGCTGAACTGGACGCGGTCTTGCCTGACGTGATCCTGCTCGACTGGATGCTGCCCGGCGAAAGCGGGCTGTCCCTGGCGCGCAAGTGGCGCGCAGACCCGAGAACCAGGGCAGTTCCGATCCTGATGCTGACCGCCAGGGGCGACGAGGCTGACCGCGTGGCCGGCCTGGACGTGGGCGCCGACGACTACATCACCAAGCCGTTTTCCACCCGCGAGCTGCTGGCACGCATCCGCGCCGTGTTGCGGCGACGCGCGCCCGAGCAGGCGGGCGACACCCTCAAGGTGGGCGAACTGGTGCTCGACCCGGCCACCCACCGCGTGACCTGGGTCGGACAGCCGGTGAAGCTGGGGCCCACCGAGTTCAAGCTGCTGCAGTACCTCATGACCCATGTTGAACGCGTCCACGCCCGGGGCCAGCTGCTCGACCGCGTGTGGGGCGACCATGTCTTCATCGAAGAGCGCACGGTTGATGTGCACATCAAACGGTTGCGTGAAGCCCTGGGGTCGGCCGGCGCGATGGTCGAGACCGTGCGCGGCGCGGGGTACCGGCTCACCACCCAGATTCCGGCGGCCAAAGTGGCATGTTCTGGCGGCTGAGCACCTTCCTGCTGTTGTTGCTGGGCGGTGCCGCGGCGGGATGGCTGGCATCCGGGATGCCAGGTGCATTGGCTGGCGTGGTGGCGGGCGCGACTGTCTGGTTCCTGACCGACCTGGTACGGGGTGGGCGCGTGATCCGCTGGCTGCGCGACCCGGCCGGTCGCGAACCACCGACCCTGTGGGGCTTGTGGGGCGAGGCCGCCGACCGTTGTCGGCGACTGCTGCGCGCCGGGGACCAGCGGCTCGTCGAGAGCGAACAACGGCTGCAGGCGTTCCTGGCGGCCATCCAGGCGTCGCCCAACGGCGTGGCGATTCTGGATGCACAGGGCTACATCGAGTGGTTCAACCAGACGGCGGCGACCGATTTCGGCCTGGACCCGCTGCGCGATCGCGGCCAGCAGATTGGCAACCTGGTGCGCGATCCGGTGTTTGCAGCCTATTACGCCAGTGACGACCACGGCCACGAGGTGCTCATGGCCGGACGTGGCAGCACGCCGCAACGGCCGGTGCAGCTGTCGGTGCAGTTGCACCCCTATGGCGATGGCAAGCGCCTGCTGCTGTCACGCGACGTGACGGCCCTGGCACAGGCCGAAGCGATGCGGCGTGATTTCGTGGCCAATGTGTCCCATGAAATCCGCACGCCGCTGACCGTTCTGAGCGGCTTCATCGAGACGATGCAAAGCCTGGACCTGGACGCCCCTGAGCGCGCGCGCTACCTGGACCTGATGGCGGCGCAGGCCGATCGCATGCAGACCCTGGTCAGCGACTTGCTGACGCTGTCACGGCTCGAAGGCAGCCCGCCGCCGGGTCTCGCGGATTGGGTGTCGGCGGACGAACTGGTGGGGCAGTGCGCCGAGGAAGGGCAGGCCCTGTCGGCGATGCTGTGGCCGGTGCCGGCTGCGCCGCAACAGGTGCGTGCCCATGCGCTGCCGGCGGTTGAACTGGCGGGCTCGGTGAGCGAACTGCGCAGCGCCTTGTCCAACCTGATCAGCAACGCGGTGCGCTACACGCCGGCGGGCGGCCTGATCAACATCACGGGGCAGCTCCTGCCCGATGGCCGGCTGGAGCTCGCCGTGACCGACACCGGCCCCGGCATTCCACCCGAGCACCTGCCGCGCCTGAGCGAACGGTTTTACCGGGTCGATCGCAGCCGCTCGCGCGAGTCCGGCGGCACCGGGCTGGGCCTGGCGATCGCCAAGCATGTGGCCCAGCGCCATGGCGGTGAGCTGCGCATGCAGAGCATGCTCGGGCAAGGTTCCCGGTTCGCGCTGGTCTTTCCAGCCAGCCGCGTCAGGCCGGCCTTCCGGCTGGAGCCGGACGCCGCACGGCGCGCGCCATGAACACCAGAAAGATGGCTGCCGTCAGCGCCAGCGCGCCGGCGCCGGCGGCCCAGAAGGTGGCGGGCGCCTGGGTCGGCGGCCGGCCCGCTAGGCCTTCGTAGGCCAGCCAATAGCCGCCGCCCAGCCCGATGCCCCACAACAGGACGCAGTAAACGAGCAGCGGCGCCACTGTGACCCGGAAGCACCGCAGCACGAACACGCACAGCGCCTGGATCGCGTCGAAGAAGTGAAACACCGCGACCCAGGCCAGCAGGCTTGCGGCCAGGGCCACCACCGCGGGTTGGGTCGCGTACAGGTTCGCGAACAGATCGCGCCCGAGCCAGACCAGTCCCGACTGGCCGGCACCGGCGCCGACGGCCAGAACCAGCCCGGTGCCGATGGCGGCGCGCGCGCGGCTCGGGTGGCCGGCGCCGAGCCAGAAGCTCGCGCGTGAACTGGTCGCGATCGCCAGCGACAGCGGCAGCATGTACAGCACCGCAGCCATGCTGGCCGCGATCTGGTGGCTGGCGGACGCCACCGTGCCCAGCCGCGCAATGAACAAGGCCATCAGCGTGAAGGAGCTGACCTCCACCAGGATCGCCAGTCCACCGGGTACGCCGAGCCGGGCGTAGGCGCGGATCGTGGGCCAGTCGGGTGCCTCCGGCGCGTGCCAGATGCGATAGGGTCGGTAGAGGTCCTGGGTGGCGAGCAGCCACAGCGCCAGCGCCAGCATCAAGGCACTGACCACCAGCGTGGCCCAGGCGCACCCCACCACCCCCAACGCCGGCAAGCCCAGACCGCCGAATGCGAACCAGATCGACAACGGGATTTTCACCACCAGCGACGCCGCCTGCAGCCAGGTCACCAGCACCGGCTTGCCGAGTGCCTGGTTCAGCGTGCCGTAGATCCGGAACAGCAGGTTCAGCGGCAGCGCCGCGGCCAGCACGGCCAGGTAGCGTTGCACCTCGCCCTGCATCGACGCGGGAACCTGCGTCCACTCCAGCAGCGGTTGCGGAAACAGCAAAGCAACTATGCCCGCCACGGAGGTGCACACCCAGAGGTACAGCGATTGCCGCACCGAGCGGCCGACGCCCGCATGGCGGCGCGCACCGTGCAGTTCGGCCCAGACGGGCAGCAGCGCCTGCAGCACGCCATTGAGGCCGACGAACACGCTGATGTAGATGGCGGAGCCCACCGACAGGGCAGCCAATGCCGCCTCGGAATGACGGCCTGACACCACGGTGTCGACCACGCCAAACGCCATCACCGCCAGCTGGCCGACCAGCACGGTGAGCGCGTGGGCGGCAATCGTCCTGAATTCGAACACGGTGCGGGCCTTACGGCGCTGCGTTGCGGCGGTACAGCAGGATGGTCTCGGTGCGGTCCGTCGGCCGTCGCACGCGGGCCTGGTAGGTCCACTGCGACAGGTCGACCGCCTCCGGCAGGGTGGGGGCATCGGCCGCATCGACCAGCAGCCATGGGCAGTCGGCCCTGCGCGTGGCGGGCCGGGTGTCCAGCTGGCCGTGAAAGCGCAGTGCCGCGATCGGCCCGCGACCGAGGCCATGCACCTGTACGCAGGCGGGCCGGTCGGTCAGCACCAGGATGCGCTGCACCATCGGCGCGTAGCTCCGCGCGTAGTCGAGCACCGGCAGCCACAGCGTCATCAACAGCAGCCAGCACAGCGTGGCGCCGCCGGCCGGCAACACCATGCTTTTCCAGATCGCCGACCGATGCCGGCCAACCCGCCAGCGCACCAGCCAGATCCAGCCGATGGTGCCTGCCAGCGCGACGGCAAGGGCCAGCACCTGAAGGCTGGGCTCGAAGCCGGGCGCGAGCTTGGCCACGTTGGCCGCGGGCTGGCGCGGAAATCCAGTCTGCATCGAGATCCAGATCACCCAGATGATCAGCGCGCAACCGGTGAAGAACAGCAGCGTGAACCAGTCGATCAGCGCGGTCACGCTGCGGTCCAGCGTGGGCAGGGCGAACGCCGCCAGCGTGGCCAGCGCCGGCAGCGCCAGCAGCAGCGAGCGGTCGGAGGCCGGTGTCAACAGGGTGGTGCCCACGGCCACCAGCAGAAAAAGCAGGGGCAGGGCTAGGTGGCGGTTGCGAGGCAGGTCACGCAGCTGGTGGCGCCAGCGCCAGAGCGTCCACAACAGCAAGGGCCACAGGGGCCAGGTGAACCACAGGAACAGCCGACCCAGACCGCGCCATTCGCGCCAACCGGCGCCCGGAGGTGACAGGCGCCACTGCCACAGGCCCAAGGCCGTGGCCAGCGTGGCCGCCAGGGCCGTGGCGAGCAACAGGCCCGCGACCCGCCACCGCCGCTGGTCGTCGCCGGGCTGTGCGTCATCCCGGTCGATCAGGCCGTAGAGGGCGCCGCCGGCACCGAGGAGCGCCGCCACGGCGGGTCCACCGGAGAGCGTCAATCCGACCAGACCGACGCCGACCGCGACCAGGGGCAGCGCGAGGGCGCGGTTCAGCGCGGACAGCCCGTAGAACGTCAGCGCGGTGAAGCAGAGCTGGGCGAGGGCGGGTGTGGTCTCGTGCGAGAACTGGGCCAGGCCCACGCACCCGATCAGGCCGAGCAGGCCGCCGTCGGCCATGGCACGCGCGTAGTCCGCGGGCTCGGCTTCGCCGCCGAACGCGAAAGCCACGGGTTGCGCGCCCGCGCTGCGGGCCAGGTGGTAGATGCCGTACCAGGTGGCCACCAGCACCGCTACCAGCATCAGTCCGAATGGCAGCCGCGCCGCGAAATCGGGCGCGAGCCAGGCGGGCGCGAGCTTGATCGCCCAGGCGCCCAGCCAGTAAGGCAGGAGCGCGTCCACCTCGGGCTCCAGATGCATGATGCTTGGAGCGAGCCAGGCCGATCCCACGGGCGTGCCGGACAGTTCCAGCATGTAGCCGAAGGCGGTGATGTCGGCGTTTTTCCACGGTTCGCGGCCGAAATAGCCGGGCAGAACGTAGGCCATGCACAGCAGGATCAGCGCCAGCCGGGGCAGGCGGCGCACGGCGCTCTGGGCAACGATGGCGGGGGTGGGCCGGATCACGGTTGGTAAGAGGGGCCTCGTCGCGAGGGCGGCTTGGCGAGGTGGGACAAACAAACAAAAAGGGCAGCGCGGTAACCCGGGCTGCCTTTGTCGGAAAGATGGCGCCGGATTACTTGGCGACGGCCGTCTTGCCGAAACGGTTGCGGAACTTCTCGACGCGACCGCCCATGTTGTCCACCGACTTCTGGGTGCCGGTGTAGAACGGGTGCGATTCGCTCGACGTATCCAGCTTGTACAACGGCAGCTCGCGGCCGTCGTCCATCTTGACCATTTCCTTGGTGTTCACGCAGGACCGCGTCACGAACTTGAAACCGTTGGAGAGGTCCAGGAAGCAGACTTCGCGGTAGTTCGGGTGGATGCCTTCTTTCATGATGAATTCCTTGTCAGTTGCGACAGCCGCGCCAGCCCATCCGGCGTACTTTTCGCGAAAACCCGCAATTATGCCATGAAATCAACAACTTGCAGGTGATTGTTTGTGGTCAGCCACCGCGGCGCATCATGTCGAAGAACTCGACGTTGCTCTTGGTGGCCTTCATGCTCTTGAGCACCATTTCCATGGCTTCGATCTCGTCCATGTTGTACATGAACTGGCGCAGGATGCGCGTCTTCTGCAGCACCTCGGGCGCCAGCAGCAGCTCCTCGCGGCGCGTGCCGCTGCGGTTGAGGTTGATGGCGGGGAACACGCGCTTTTCGTACAGGCGGCGCTCCAGGTGGATTTCACAGTTGCCGGTGCCCTTGAACTCTTCGAAGATGACTTCGTCCATGCGGCTGCCGGTGTCCACCAGCGCGGTGGCAATGATGGTCAGGCTGCCGCCTTCCTCGACCTTTCGTGCGGCGCCAAAGAAGCGCTTGGGCCGCTGCAAGGCGTTGGCGTCCACGCCACCGGTCAGCACCTTGCCAGAGGAGGGCACCACGTTGTTGTAGGCGCGGGCCAGACGGGTGATCGAGTCCAGCAGGATCACCACGTCTTTCTTGAGTTCGACCAGGCGTTTCGCACGTTCGATCACCATCTCGGCCACGTGCACGTGGCGGGCGGCCGGCTCATCGAAGGTGGACGCGATCACCTCGCCCCTGACGGTGCGCTGCATCTCGGTCACTTCTTCGGGGCGCTCGTCCACCAGCAGCACCATCAGGTACACATCGGGGTAGTTGGCCGTGATGGCGTGCGCAATGTGCTGCATCATCACCGTCTTGCCCGACTTGGGCTGCGCGACGATCAGTGCGCGCTGGCCGCGCCCGATCGGGGCGATGATGTCGATCACGCGGCTGGTGATGTTCTCCTCGGCCTTGATGTCGCGTTCCAGGCGCATCTGCTCCTTGGGGAACAGCGGCGTCAGGTTCTCGAACATCACCTTGTGCTTGTTCTGTTCGGGCGGGCCGCCATTGACCTTGTCGAGCTTGGTCAGCGCGAAGTAGCGTTCACCGTCCTTGGGCGTGCGCACCTCGCCCTCGATCATGTCCCCGGTGTGCAGGTTGAAGCGGCGCACCTGACTCGGCGAGATGTAGATGTCGTCGGTGCTCGCGGTGTAGCTGGTGTCGGGGCTGCGCAGGAAGCCGAACCCGTCGGGCAGTATTTCCAGCACGCCGTCGGCGAACACCTGCTCGCCGGCGCGCGCGCGCTTCTTGATGATGGCGAACATGAGCTCCTGCTTGCGCATGCGGCCCGTGTTTTCGATTTCAAGGTCTTCGGCCTGCTTGAGGACTTCAGACACGTGCAGTGCCTTGAGTTCGTTTAAGTGCATGAAACGTCCTGCGAGGGAAAGCGCCCGTCACGGGGCTGCTGGAACAATCAGGGGGTGTTCGGGGAGATGGGGCCTGTGCGCCCGACCTCGAAGTTCTGAACCTGGAACTCGATCCGATTCGTGGTGCGAATCAGCGGTCAGGCCGGATTATGACAGGAAAAAAGTGAGCAATCGGTGCGCCCGGCGCAGGGGCCGGGGCCGGGGAAACAGGCGCTGGATCAGGCCAGCTGCTGGTCGATGAAGGTCACCAGCTGGGCCTTGCTCAAGGCGCCGACCTTGGTGGCCGCGAGCTGGCCGTCCTTGAACAGCATCAGGGTGGGGATGCCGCGGATGCCGAACTTGGCGGGGATTTCGCGGTTCTCGTCGACATTCATCTTGGCGATCTGCAGCTTGCCGTTGTAGGCGGTGGCCACCTCGTCCAGGATCGGGGCGATCATCTTGCAGGGGCCGCACCATTCGGCCCAGTAGTCCACCAGCACCGGCTGGGCGGACTTGAGGACGTCGGCCTCGAAACTGGTGTCGGAAATGTGCTTGATCAGGTCATTGGCCATGACGGAATCCTTGTGTGTGGGAGTTGCGGCTAAAGTGCGGTCATTGTGACAGAAACCAACCCCGCCCGCCCGCGGGCCGGGGCCGCCGGCGCCCCATGAACCCGCCTTCCGAACCCGCTTCCGAGCCCGCCGTTGCACCGCACCCGGCCATGGCCGACTGGCCGGCGCTGATCGACCGTCTGGCGCTGCGATTGCGTGAAAAGGGCGCCCATCCCGCGCGCACCCTCGTGCTGCTGCCGTTCGCGCAGCTCATGCCGGTGGCGGCGCGCCAGTGGGCCGCACGGTTTCCGGATGGCTTCGCGCCGCGCTTCGAAACCACCCGGAACTGGGCGCAGCAGCTCGCGCCTTTCGCGCCGGGGCCGGACGACCTGAGCTTCGACGCCGCGCGCGACCAGCTCGTGGCCCGCAACCTGTTGGAGCGCGCCGGCCTGGGCGCCCAGCGCGACGCCTTGTCGGGCGCGCTGGTGGAGGCGGCCACCCAACTCGCCGGGCTCGCTGCGGCGCAGGCCCCGGATCAGCGCCTGGCCTGGGCCGCCGCGCTGACGCCGGTGCTGGCCGGCGCCGAGTCCGGCCCGCTCGCCTTCGAGGCCGCTGTCGCTCGGCTGGCGCTGGTGTGGGCGGCGACCTCCGCGCAGGCCACTGACGTGTTGTTCGGCGAAGCGGCGCTGGCTTCGGCCGATGCGGTCTTCGTGCTCCAGGGTTTCCAGCCCGATCCGCTGGCCGCCGCGCTGGCCGCGCGCTGGGGCAAGCGCGCCGAAACCCTGGCGCTGCCGCTGGAGGCCGCGCGTGGCACGGTTCGGCTGTTTGCCGCCGCGGACGCCGAGGAAGAAGCCGAATGCGCCGCCGCCTGCGTGCTGGCCCACATCGAAGCCGGCCGCGTGCCCGTGGCCCTGGCTGCCACCGACCGCTCGCTCACCCGGCGCGTGCGCGCGCTGCTGGGCGCTCGCGGCGTGGCCATCCGGGACGAGAACGGCTGGATACTCTCCACCACACGCGTGGCCGCCGGGCTGATGGCGCTGCTGCGCGCCATGGCCTGGCGCGCCAGCAGCGACGAGGTGCTCGACGCGCTCAAAAGCGCGCCGGCATGGGGCGACGGCGCGATGCGCATGGCGCTCGAAGCCTGGCTGCGCCGCGAAGGGGTGCGCGACTGGCCCGAGGCCGAGCGCCTGGCCGGGCCCGATCGGGCCGACCCCAGGACCGCCGCCTTCGCGCCGCTGGTGGCCGGGCTGGGCGCGGCGCGCGCTCGCTTCGGGGGAACGCGCCCGCTGGTGGACTGGCTGGCCGCGCTGCGGGAGCTGTTGCAGACCTGTGGCCTGTTCGAGCCGATCGCCCAGGACGCCGCCGGCGAGCGCCTGCTCGACGCGTTGCGTCTGCACGAGGGTGCCGCAGTGGCGGAACTGGCCGAGCTGCGCGGTGCCGCGCGGCGCCTGTCCCTGAGCGAGTTCACCGCCTGGGTGGACGGGGTGCTCGAAGCTGCCCACCACAAGCCGCCGCACCCGGCGCGCGAGCATGTCACCATCCTGCCGCTAAGCCAGATGCTCGCGCGCCCGTTTGCGGCCGCCGTGCTGCCCGGCTGCGACGAGGTGCGCCTGCCCGCCGCGCCCGAGCCGCCCGGCCCCTGGACCGCCATCCAGCGCGGAGCCCTGGGCTTGCCGAGCCGGTCCGAACTGGGCGCGGCCCACCGCGCCGCCTGGACGTACGCGCTGGCCACACCCGCCTGCGACATCCTCTGGCGCCAGGGCGACGACAACGGCGAGCCGCTGCTGCCGAGCCCGCTCGCGCTGGCCTTGATGCTCGATGGCCTGAAGCGCGAGGCCGCGGACCCCCGGGCGTGGCGCGAACTGGCCGCGGCGCCCGAGTGGCCGCCGCGGCCCGTGGGCGCCGCGCTGCCGGTGGCCCGCCTGTCGGCCAGCGCCTACAGCGACCTGCGCGCCTGCCCGTACCGCTTCTTTGCGTTGCGCCAGCTCGGCTTGCAGGAAGTGGACGAGCTCGAAGCCGAAGTGGACAAACGCGACTTCGGCCTGTGGCTGCACGCCGTGCTGCGCCAGTTTCACGAGGCGCTGCAGGCCACGCCCACCGAAGATGCCACCGCCCGCCGGGCGCTGCTGGACCAAGCCGCACAGGACACCACCCGCGAACGCGGCCTGGACGATGGCGACTTCCTGCCCTTTGCCGCCGTCTGGCCCGCCGTGCGCGAGGGTTACCTGGCCTGGCTGGTGGAGCACGACGCCACCGGTGCGCGCTTCGAGCGCGCCGAGTCCGACGGCCTGACCCCGCTGGGCGACTGGACGCTGCACGGCCGCGTCGACCGCATCGACCGCGCCGCCGACGGCCAGGCCCTCGTGATCGACTACAAGACCGAAAGCCGAACGCGCACCGCCGATCGCATCAAGAATGCCCACGAAGACACCCAGCTCGCCTTTTACGCCGCGCTGCTGAGCGACGACACCCTGCGCGCGGCCTACCTCAACGTGGGCGAGCGCGACGGCACCAAGCTGTACGAGCAGCCCGACGTCACCGTGCTGCGCGACCGCCTGATCGACAGCATCCGGCACGACCTGACCCGCATCGCCGACGGCGCGCCGCTGCCCGCGCTGGGCGAAGGCAGCGCCTGCGACTGGTGCAGCGCCCGCGGCCTGTGCCGCCGGGATTCATGGGCCAGCGGCAGTACGTCCACAGGAGCTTTGCTTTGATCGGGGCTGCCTACGAAGTCAATGGCCAGCCGGTCGGTCGCGAGGCGTTTTATGCCATCGCCTGCGACCCGCGCCGCAGCGTCGCGGTGGAGGCCTGCGCCGGCGCCGGCAAGACCTGGATGCTGGTCTCGCGCATCGTGCGCGCGCTGCTCGACGGCGCCGAGCCGCATGAAATCCTGGCCATCACCTTCACCAAAAAGGCCGCCGGCGAGATGCGCCAGCGCCTGCAGGAGTGGCTGGCCGCGTTTGCTGCCGAACAAGACCCCCAGAAGCTGATTTCGGAGCTGGTTTCAAGGGGAATCGGCCCCATCCCGGCGTCCAATGGCCACGAGGCGCTACACAATTTGTACCGCCGTGTGCTCGCCGCCGACCGGGCGGTGCCCATCCGCACCTTCCACAGCTGGTTTGCCGCGCTGCTGCGCACCGCGCCGCTGGCCGTGTTGCAGCAACTGGGCCTGCCCGGCCGCTACGACCTGCTGGAAAACGACGCCGAAGCCGTGGCTGCTGTCTGGCGGCCGTTCCAGGCCACGGTGGCGGCCGATGCCGCGCTGCGCGCCGACTACGCCGACGCGGTGGCCCAGCATGGCCGCACCCAGACCCAGAAAGCCCTGGCCGCCGCGCTCGGCCGCCGCACCGAATTCGTGCTGGCCGACGCGGCCGGGGTGGTGGAGGCGTCGGTGCCGCCGTTTGGCGCACTGTTTCCCGAGTTTGCCGCTCTGGATGAACCCAGCCAGGCGCTCACGGCGCAAGCTGCGGGGCGCTCGCTGGTGTTGGAAGCGGCGCAGGCACTCGGTCGGGCGACCCAGAAGACCTTCGCGGCCAAAGGTGCGGAGCTGGAGAAGGCTCTTGCACACGGCGACTGGCCCGGCATCCAGATCGCGCTGCTGACCCAGAAGAACGAACCGCGCAAGTTCAACGACACCCTGGCCGGGATCGACGCCGTGCGCGCCGCGCAGGACGCCGCGTTGCACGTACTGGCCGCGCAGGCCCAGCACGCCGCCTGGCTGCACCAGCAACGCCTGGCGCGCCTGACGCGCTGCCTGCTGGCCGAATACGCCGCCCTCAAACGCGCCCGCGGCTGGGTGGACATGAACGACATCGAACGCGCCGCGGGTGTGCTGCTGGCCGATCCGGTGCTCTCCGGCTGGGTGCAGGAGCGGCTGGACGCGCGCGTGGAACACCTGCTGATCGACGAATTCCAGGACACCAACCCGCTGCAGTGGCAGGCACTGCACGCCTGGCTGTCGGGCTACGCCGGCGCGGGCGAGGCGCCGGGTGTGTTCATCGTGGGCGACCCCAAGCAGAGCATCTACCGCTTCCGCCGCGCCGAGCCGCAGGTGTTCAAGGCCGCGCAGGCCTTCATCCGCGACGGCCTGGGCGGCGACCTGCTGGCCTGCGACCACACCCGCCGCAATGCGCCGGCGGTCATCGACGCCGTCAACACCGTGATGCAGCAGGCGCAGGACGAAGGCGCGTGGAGCGGCTTTCGCCCGCACACCACCGAATCGGTGGCTGAAGGTGCCGTGCAGAGTCTGCCCGCCATCGCGCGCCCGCCCAAACCGGCCAGGGAAGACGCTCCTGACGCTGCCGACCGGCCCTGGCGCGACAGCCTCACCACCCCGCGCGAGACGCTGGACGAAACCCTGCGCACGCTCGAATCCCGCCAGGCCGCCCGCTGGATTGCGGCACAGATCGGCGCCGGCTCGCCGCCCAAGGACATCATGGTGCTGGCGCGAAAGCGCGACCGCCTGGGCCCGCTGGCCGACGAACTGCGCGTGCTGGGTGTGCCCACGGTGCAGCCCGAAAAAGCCGACCTGTCCGAAGCGCCCGAGGTGCAAGACCTCGTGGCCCTGCTGGATGTGCTGCTCTCGCCCGCGCACGACCTGTCGCTGGCGCGCGCGCTCAGGTCGCCGCTGTTCGGCGCCAGCGACGCCGACCTGACCGCGCTGGCGCTGCTGCGCCGCGAGGCCCCGCACAAAGGCCGCCCGTGGCTGGAACTGCTTCAGACCGAATCCGCCTACCTGCCGCCCACGCTGCAAACCGCCGCCACCGCGCTGGCGCAATACCAGGCCTGGGTGCACAGCCTGCCGCCGCACGACGCGCTGGACGCGATCTACCACCACGGCGACGTGCTGGCCCGCTTTGCCGCCGCCGCGCCGCCGGAGCAGCGCGCCGGCGTGCTGGCCAACCTGCGCGCGCTGCTGGGTACCGCGCTGGGGCAGGGCGGCGGGCGCTACCTGACGCCCTACGCGCTGGTGCGCGCGCTGCGCCAGGGCGGCATCCCTGCGCCCGGCCGCGCCGACGCGCAGGCGGTGCGCCTGCTGACCATCCACGGCGCCAAAGGGCTGGAGGCCGACCTGGTGCTGATGCTCGACACCGACACCCCGCCGCCCAACGCCGAAAGCATGGGCGTGCTGATCGACTGGCCCGGCGAAGCCGCCGCGCCGCGCCGCTTCATCTTCCTGGCCAGCGAAACCGACCCGCCGCCCAGTGCCACCGACACCCTGGCTGCCGAGCAGGCCGAGCGCCGGCGCGAAGACCTCAACGCCCTGTACGTGGCCGTGACCCGCGCACGCCGGCTCCTGGCCGTGTCGTCCGTGCAGCCACACCGCAGCGCCGGCCAGAGCCCCTGGCAGCGCATCGCGCAGGTGGCGCAGGCGGTGGAGGGAGTGGGGGGCGTGGAGGGGGTCAACGCGCCCCCCGAGGCCCCGCAGGCGCCTTCCATGGCCCGGAAGACCAGTTTTTTGATGCCTTTTGTGCCTGCTTCCAGCGTGGAACGGCCACCAGCCGCTATCGAAAACGAAGCGATCGAAACCCGATCCGACGCCGCCCGCCTGGGCGACGCGATGCACTCGCTGCTCGAACACGGCGCGGTGGACACGGCCGATGCCCCCATCGGCGCCCCCAGCGCCTGGCTGGCCCGCGCCGCCCGTGAATTCGAGCTGGACGCCGAACAGGTCCGCCAGGCCGCAGCCCTGGCCCGCCGCATCCGCACCGGCGACGGCCGCTGGGCCTGGGACGACGGCGTGATCGACTGGCAGGGCAACGAAGTCACCCTGATCCACCGCGGCGACACCCTGCGCCTGGACCGCCTGGTGCACCGCCGCGACACCGGCGAGTGGTGGGTGCTGGACTTCAAGAGTGCCGACCGGCCAGAAGAACAACCCGCCCTGGTAGAACAGCTGATCCGCTACCGCGAAGCCGTGCAGACAGCCAACCCGGGCGCCGTCGTGCGGGTGGCGTTTCTGACGGGGGAGGGAAGGGTGGTGGAGGTGGGGTCCGCGTAGATCGGATCGGCGCAAACCTCAGGCGTCTTCGAAATAGTCCGAGTCGATCCGCTTGACCACGTAGGTCGCGGCCGACGCCACCCCGACATCGAAGTCGATCATCAATCCGGCCAGCTGCTTGCCGTCGATCAGAACGACCTTGGTATCGATACGGCTCGCATAGTCCGTGGCGTCTGCGGTGTAGCTCGATGTCGTGATGAAGACGCCTTTCTTCGCGCGCTGGCCCTGCAACGCGCCGACGAACTTCTGGATTTCCGGTCGACCGACCGCGCCCTGCCACCGTTTGGCCTGAATGAAGATGGTGTCCAGGCCGAGCCGGTCTTCCTTGATGATGCCGTCGATGCCGCCGTCACCCGTCTGGCCGATCCGCTCGCCGGCGTCGCGACGGGAGCCGCCGTAGCCCATCTTGACGAGCAACTCGACCACCAGTTGCTCAAAGAACGTCGGCGAACAGGTGAGGATGCGGCTGATGAGTTCGGCCGCAAGCTGCTCGCGCAGGCCTTGGTGGGCGAGTTCGATGGCTTCTTCCGGTGTGGTCTTCGCCGGTGGGGCCTCGGTAGCCACGGCGGCGCCGCCTTCCGTTCGGGACGCATCCCGAAACGCGATGAACTCGGGAAACTGCTCCAGGTATCTGACGTCGATCCGGTTGGGTTTGGCCGCCAAGGTGCTCAGCCCCCGTTCGGTGATCCGAAAGACCGCCCGCTTGGGCGACTCCACCAGGCCGGCTTTCTTGAGATAGGTCCGCGCCCAGCCGACCCGGTTCCGGAAGACGCCCTGTTGCCCTGAGGGCAGCAATTCGGCCCGTTCGGTGGCGGACAGCTTGAAGTGCTCCGCCAGGCGCTCCTCGGCGTCGCGCAGCGTGTGCTCAGCGCCATCGGCCAGGTGCTGGAGGAACGGAAGCATGCAGGTCTGGTAGTCGGGAATGGCCATGGGCGAAGGATAACGGGCGTTGGGGGCCATTGCTTCGATTACCCACCCCATCTCCCACAATCCAGTCAGCAGCCCCGCTCGAAGCGCGCAAGGCGTTCGTTACCACCCGGCTGCCCGTTGAACGGATTAGGCAGGCGAGGCAGGACTCGGCGACGTCGTTCGCGGCGCCCGCATGTAGCCGATTTATGGATACGACCCCGGAGACCTCCTGTAAATCCCCCCTCGAATTCAGCATGACAGCCGTCAATTCCCGACTCATCCGCGACAGCACGGCCGAGCTTCTGATCTTCACCAACCAGGCGGGCGAGCAGAGCATCGAGGCGCGCTACGAGGACGAGACGGTCTGGCTGACGCAAAAGCTGATGGCGGAACTATTTGCCGTGGATGTGCGCACCGTCAGCGAGCATCTGGGCAACATTTTTTCCAGTGGTGAACTGGCTGAGGATTCAGTAGTCCGGATATTCCGGAGAACTGCCGCCGATGGCATGGCTTACGCCCCACAACAGTACAACCTTGACGCCATTTTCTCGGTCGGCTACCGGGTCAACTCGCTGCGCGCGACGCAGCTTCGCCGTTGGTCTACCGGCGTGCTGCGGGAGCGGGCCAATGCCGCCCAGCCGCACATGGGGCTGACGAGCTGGGACAAGGCACCGGACGGAAAGATCGTCAAGACCGACGTGGTGATCGCCAAGAATTGCCTGAGCCGCGACGAACGGGCATCCCCGCCTCGTCAACGCCTCCCTCGACGTGGCCGAGGACATGGCGCAACGCAAGATTCCCATGACCATGCAGGACTGGGAAACCCGTCTGAACCGCTTCATCGAAGCCACCGACCGCGTGGTGCTGCCGGACGCCGGCAAGGTCACTGCCGAAATCGCCCGGGCGCATGCCGAGAGCGAATTCGAGAAATGCCGCATCGTGCAGGACCGGCTGTTTGAAAGTGACTTTGACCGCGTGTTGAAGCTGGCGGGCCAGGCGGGCGGTGGTTCAGGCCGCTAGCGGGGGTTCCTGACAGGCCTGCGGCCGCCAAAACGGCGGTTCAGCACGAATTTATGGCGTTTTCAGCCAATACCCAGCGTCAAAAGGTCATCTCCCGCTATGGATTCAGGACTTCTCGACGCGCGATCTGGCCCGTTTTCAAGCTTCCGCCGCCCAGTTTTCCAGCCGCAACCCAGGCAACCGCTCAAATTCCCGCAGGTTGTTGGTGACCAGCGTGCAATCGTCTGCGAGGGCGTGGCAGGCGATCCAGAGGTCGTTGGCGCCGATGGGGGTTCCAGCCGCGCGCAGGCGGGCGAAATGCTCGGCGTAGTGCTCGCACAGGGCCCGTCCAGCTGCGTACCGCACGGGCACCACGCGGGTCAGCGCGTCGAGCTGGCGGCGCACGTCGGCCTTGCGGGTGCTGCGCTCGGCGCCCAGCAGCAGTTCGGCAAAGCTGAAGAACGACATGCACAGCGCCGCGTCGCTGCCCAGCGCGTTGATGCGTTCGGCCACGGCCGGGGGCTTGTTCTTGATCAGGTAGATCAGGATATTGGTGTCCAGCATGTAGGGGGTGGTCACAGCGCCTCCCGCTCCTGCGGGGGCGGCTGCTGGTCGCGGCCGGCTTCCAGTTGGGCGACGAAGTCGTCGTCGAAAGCGTTCAGGGCGGCCAGCAGGGCGGCTCCGCGGTCGGTGGGCATTGGCCGCAGCACCAGGTCGCCGTCGGCGTTGCGGAAGATTTCAACTTGCGCGGTATGGAGCCGGAATTCCTGCGGAATTCGTACCGCCTGGCTGTTGCCGTTCATGAACACGCGGCTGGTGGTGGTGGACATGGCGCCTCTCCCTTGTACACACGATGATGTGTTTATTTTGAGGGCGTGAAGTGGAATGTCAAGCGCCGCACTGGGGCGGTTTGTGACGGCTGAGAACTGCCGCAGGCCGAAAATCAGGCCACTATCTGCCTGTTCCCAGCGTCAAATGGCCACGAGATGCTATGAAGTCATGAGTCATTCCGGCACGCCTGGCGCCTGGCGAAACGCCGCCTGGGCCAAGGCGTCGGCCGGTGTGCATACCTGCAGGCCGTTGATCGGTGCCACCGTCAGCAGGTCCTGGTCACCAGTGATCAGCCAGCCGGCCCCGGCGGCGAGGGCGGTGTGGATGAAGACGTCATCGTCCGGGTCGCGGCTGTGGCGCTGCGCCGCCAGATCGGGCGGAATGTCCACCCACAGGGCAGCGCCATTCAGGTTGCGCAGCAACGCGCGGCGTTGGTCCATGCTCAGGTAGCGGTCGAACTTCGGCTTCCAGAGGCGGCTTTCCAGTTCGGCAAATGTCGGCGGCGACAACACGGGCACGCCGTGGCGCAGCGTGTGCCGCACCACGGCGGCGGGCGGCCCGTCCGGCGACAGCGCGGCACTGATCCAGACGTTGGTGTCCATCACCACCTTCAGGCGGTGTTCAGCTTTCATCGGCCAGCAGCGCGTCCAGGCTTTCGGCGGTCAGGCCCTGGGCCTGGGCTTGGGTGGCGGTCTGGTTCAGGGTGTTCTGCAGGCGGTCGGCGTAAAAGGCGCGCATGGCCTCGTAGTCCTGCGCGCTGACCATCACACCCACCACGCGGTCGCGACGCATCACGCGCACCGGTTCGCGCTGGGCCAGATCGAGAAATTCGCCGAAGTGAGTCTTGGCCTGATTGGCGGTGAAGGTTTGCATGGTGAATCCCTGTCGGGGGGCTGAACACTGCTAGATTGTAGTCGAATCGTTCGATTCAGACGTTTGGTGCCTTCCTGCGCATCGTCAACGGGCCGCCACACCCGCAACCAGTGCTCCCAGCGCCACGGCCAGCAGATCATCCTTCGCCACCACCCCATGGCGCACCGCAAAGTCCAGTGTCGCCAGCGCGGCGTCGGTGGTGAAGCGGCCTTCGGCCGCGGCGGCCAGGGCGTCGGCTACCGGCCAGCATTGGTGCCAGGCCACTTCGCCGTCCTGGTTCTGGGGCGTGCGGCCTTCGGGCAGGCGCAGGTCGTACACGTGCAGGTGCTCACGCTGCAGGCCTTCGGGGATGTCGCAGTGCAGCGCCACGATGCGCCCGGGCATGGCCTGGGCGATCTCTTCGGGCGCCAGGCCGGCTTCTTCGAAGGCTTCGCGTTGCAGGGCTTCCCAGGGGCTCTGGCCCAGGGGCACGCCGCCGCCGATCAGGTTGTCGAGCATGCCGGGGTCGGTGGGCTTGCTCAGGCTGCGTTTGGCCACCCACAGGTGGGTGGGGCGGCCCTGGGCGTCGGCCGCATAGCCGTTGCAGTGCGCGCCGAGCGTCAGCGTGCCCCAGAAACGCGAGGCGGCGCGTTCGATGGTGGCATGGCTCGCTTCCTGTTCGTCCCACACACCGTAGGGCTCGTCGCGCCAGGCCACGATCAGGCCGTGGGCGCGCAGCGCGTGGTTGACCGTGGCCCAGTGGGCGTCGATGCGATCCACATCGCCACCGAAATGTAGGGCGACGGCGTGCGGTGCCACATCGATCCATTGCGGCCAGGCCGCCAGGGCCGGCAGGTGGGCTTCGGCGACGCTGCCCACGGCCACGGCGCCTTGCGGCCCTTGAAGAATGACGGGGCGGCGCGGGACGGTGGTGTGGCGCGCGGCACGCAGGGCGGGCCAGGGGGCGGGGCGGTTGGATTCGATGGTGGGCATGGGGCGCAGTGTAGGGGGCGCACCGGGGCTCTTGCACAGACTTGTTTTTTCATGCACAATACGTTTAAACAGTTAAACCAATGAACACTGACACCCCCGCTCAACCCCTCGACGCGTCTGCGGGCGCGGCGCCGATCACCCCCACGCTCGATGACGTGCTGGGCAGCTTTCGCGCCTGCGCCCCGGTGTTCAATGCGCTGGGCGACCGTTTCCGGCAGGACATTGTCATGCTGCTGGCGCAGGAGCTGCGCCTGAACGTCAACCAGATCGCTCAACGCATGCCGCTGTCGCGCCCCGCCATTTCGCACCACCTCAAGGTGTTGATGCTGGCCGGACTGATCTCGCAGGAGCGGGTGTCGCGTGAAAACTTCTACAGCCTCACGCTGGACACGGCCCTGGCCGACCTGCGGCGGCTGGTGGAGCAGGCCGAGGTGTCCTGCACCTGATTTCGCCTCTTTTTTGTCCCCACGGCACTTCGGTGCCGATTTTTCAACCCAATCCGTCGAATGGATTAAACCAATAGGAGTTCAACATGACCACCACCCACCCCGCAAGCCCCGCCGCCGCCCGCCCCACCGCGCTGGTCACCGGCGCATCGTCCGGCATCGGTGAGGCCCTGGCCACCGAATTCGCCCGTGACGGCTACGACCTGGTGCTGGCCGCCCGCCGGGTGGACCGCCTGCAGGCGCTGGCCGACCGGCTGCAGCAGCAGCACCGGGTCACGGTGACCGTGATCGGCGCGGACCTGGAGGCGGCAGATGGCGCCGCGGCCCTGGTGGAGCAGGTCCGCTCGCGCGGCATCCGTCTGGACGCGCTGGTCAACAACGCCGGCTACGGCACCTTCGGCGAGTTCAGGGACGCGCCCCTGGAGCCGGCCCTGGCCATGATGCAGCTGAACATGAACACCGTGGTGGCGCTTACCCGACTGTTCATGCCGGACCTGATCGCCAGCCGCGGCAAGGTGCTCAACGTGGCTTCCACCGCAGCTTTCCAGCCGGGGCCGTACATGGCGGTGTACTACGCCACCAAGGCGTTTGTGCTGAGCTTTTCCGAGGCCATCGCCGCTGAACTGGCCCCGCACGGCGTGACGGTGACCACGCTGTGTCCCGGCCCAACGGCATCGGGTTTTCAGGACAAGGCCGCCATGGGCGATTCCGGCCTGGTGAAGGGGAAACAACTCCCCACGGCGCAAGCGGTTGCCGCCAGCGGCTATCGCGCGCTGCGTCGCGGGCAGCGCGTTCACATTCCGGGCTGCCGCAACTGGACGCTGGCGCAAAGCGTGCGCTTCACGCCGCGCCGCCTGGTGACGGCGATGGTGCAGCGCATGTCGCGCCCTACCGCCGCCTGATCGGGCCGCTGCGGCGCCGGTTCTTGACTCGGGTCAAGGCATCTTTTGTGCAGCGGCAGACAATGCCTGCAACTGCAAGAGACGGAGCCCGGCATGAGCCAGAACCTTCAGCAACGCGTGGAACGGGTGGGGCTGTTTCTGGGGCCGGTGCTGGCGCTGGGCCTGTACCTGGTGTTGCCCGAGACCTACGCCGACCCGAAGGGCAAGGTGGTGGCGTTTTCGCAGGCGGGCCGCGCCACGCTGGCGATGATGGCCTGGATGGCCACCTGGTGGATGACCGAGGCGGTCGACATCGAAGTCACCGCACTGCTGCCGATCGCGGCGTTCCCGCTGGCCGGCATCCTGCCACTGGCGCGCACCACGGCCAACTACGGCGCGGACGTGATCTTCCTCTTTCTCGGCGGCTTCGTGCTGGCGCTGGCCATTCAGCGCTGGGGGCTCGACCGGCGCATCGCCTTCGCCACGCTCAAGCTGGTGGGCACGCGCCCGAAGGCGATCGTCGGCGGCACCATGGCCGCCACGGCGTTCGTGAGCATGTGGGTGTCCAACACCGCCACCGCCGCGATGATGGTGCCGATCGTGCTGTCGGTGATCGATGTGGCGCTGCGGCGGCGCACCGGGCAGGGCCTGGCCGAGCATGGCGGCATTCCGGCGGACGACCGCGACCTGTCCAACTTCGCGTTCTCGGCGCTGCTGGGCGTGGCCTACGCGGCGTCGATCGGCGGTCTGGGCACCATCATCGGCTCGCCGCCCAACGGCATCCTGGTGCGATTTGTCGAGCAGAGTGCGGGCATCCGCATCGGCTTTCTGGAGTGGATGGCGATCGGCGTGCCGGCGATGCTGGCGTTCCTGCCGCTGGCCTGGTTTCTGAACACGAGCGTGCTGTTTCCCTCGCGCATGGGCGAGATCGAGGGCGGGCGCGAGTACGTGCGTGACGAGTGGGCGAAGCTCGGCGCGCTGAACACCGGCGAGCGGGTGACGCTGGGCGTGTTCGCCGTCACCGTGGTGCTGTGGATGGGTTCGCCACTGCTCAAGGACTGGTCGGTGGCCGGCCTGCGCCCGCTGGCCGGGCTGTCGGACGCGGGCATCGCGATCCTGGCGGCGCTGGCGCTGTTCCTGATTCCGGTGGACCGGGCCAAGGGGGTGCGCGCCATGGATTGGGCCGCCGCCGAAAAGCTGCCCTGGGGCGTGCTGATCCTGTTCGGTGGCGGGCTGGCGCTGGCCGCGGCCACCGAGGCCAACGGCGTGCCGCAGTACATCGGAGCCCTGGCGGCCGACTTCGCAGGCTGGCCGGTGTGGGCGGTGCTGCTGGTGATCATCGCCATCATGGTGTTCATGTCGGAACTCACGTCCAACACCGCGCAGGTGGCGACGATGCTGCCCATCCTGGCCGCGCTGGCGCCGGTGCTGGGCGTGCCCGCGGGCATGCTGCTGGTGCCCGCCACCATTGCCGCGAGCTGCGCCTTCATGATGCCGGTGGGCACGCCGCCCAACGCCATCGTCTTCGGCACCGGCCTGGTGCGCATGCCACAGATGATCCGCGCCGGACTGTGGCTCAACCTCACCGGCATCGGGGTGATCTTTGTGCTGACCTACCTGGTGGTGGTGCCCACGCTGGGGGCGGGACGTTGAGGGGTCTTTGGCCGCTTCGCAAGCCCTTCTGAGGGGCCCACGGGGCCTGAAAAGGGCTGATTTCGGAGTCTTTTGTGCCGCTTCCCAGCGCCGATTGGCCACAAGGCGCTATCAAATCAGGACTTGTCGGGTGCGGTTGCCGGGTGCCAGCCTGCACGCTGGCGCCCCGAAGCGCCCGCCTCAGGCGCTGAAATCGGCGGCGAAGTCGGCCTCGGTCTGCGCGAGCACGCGGCCGCTTCGGCAGGCGTCGCGGAAGGTGGCGTAGTCACGCTCCACCTGATCGGCATACGCGTTGGCATAGGCCACCAGCGCCTCGGCAAAGGTGCCGCTGGAGCCCAGGTAGGCGCTGACCTGCGTGGCGAAGCCGCCGCTCTTGGCATGGGCGCGCGCCAGTACCTTGCCGCACAGGTCGCCATAGCGGGCGAGCAGGTTGCCGTCGAAGGTTTCGACCTCGGCCGACACCTTCATGTCGCGCAGCTGTCGCACGTAGAAATGGCGCCCGAACGGGCCGGTGGTGATGCCCAGGAAGCGGTCGCTGGCGGCCTGCATCAGCCGCTGCCCGAGCACCACCCGCTCGCCCTGGTGCTTGATGCCGCGCGGCTTGGCCGGCGAGTAGCGCGCCAGCACCGAGGTGCTGGCCTGCTTGAACTGCAGCATCATGGGGGCATCCGCAGCGTCGGCGAGAAGCAGCACCAGGCAGCGCGTGCCCACGCTGCCCACGCCCACCACCTTGAAGGCCAGGTCCTGCATGCGGAAGCGGCTCAGCAGTTCGCGCACTTCGGGCTTGATGGCGTCGAGGTAGCCGTTGTAGAGGTGGTCCGTGAGTTCGGTCCAGTGGCCCAGGCGCATCCAGTCGTCTTCGGGCGCGAACAGCGTGTTGGTGCCGTGGATGTGGAACAGCGCCGGTGGCGCGTCGTGCATGGTCCAGCGGCCGTCCACCTTGGCAGCGATCTTGGGCAGCAGCTGGTCGTGGGTTCGTTTCTGCGCCTTGTTAATGGCCTTGGTCAACTGGGCGCGACCGGCCGGGTCGGTCGAGGCTGCGTAGACCGACTCGAGCGTGATCTGGTACTGCCACTGGCTCAGCGCATCCATCTTCGACAGCGTGGTGATGCGTTCCTGGTAGCCCGCTACCGCTGCGGCGACGGCGGCATCGCCATCCGCGCGGGGCAGGCCGAGGTCGCGTGCGGCCAGGGCCAGACTGGCCACCAAGCGCTTGAGGTCCCACTCCCAAGGGCCGGGAAAGACCTCGTCGAAGTCGTTCAGGTCGAAGGCGAGTTGTCGCTCGGGCGTGCCGTAGCCGCCGAAGTTCATCAGGTGGGCGTCGCCGCAGATCGGGTGATACAACCCCGTGTTCGGCGTGTGCTTGAGGTCGTGCGCCTGCAGGATGGCGCTGCCCCGGAAAAACGCGAACGGCGAGGTCAGCATGCGCCCGTACTTGAGTGGCACCAGGCGCTCGACGCGGCCCTGGTCGGTCGATTGCAGCAGGGCCACCGGGTCGCGGTCGAGATGCCCCAGCGCGGTGTGCGCGCTGCGTTTGACGGTCTTGCGCAGCGCGCGTCCGTGTTCGATCCACTGCTCGGTGGGATTCTGCTCGGGAGCGGTTGTTTCTGTCATCGGTCTCTCTCGCGATTGGTGATTTCGCTTCATCTTAATCGGGCGCCGATGACCCGGATGGCGTCAGCTGGTACGCTGCGTCATCGTCTCAACCTGCCATTCACCCCATGAGCACCCAAGCCGCAAGCCTCAAGCGCATGAATGCCCCGGCCACGAAAGCCGCGATCGACAAGCCACCAACCCCGGCGCCGGCGCGAAAGAAGGCCGTTACCCGCCCGTCCGCCCCTGAGCAGGCCAAGCCGGCGGTCCCCAGGGCGCCGGTGCGTGCCGCAAAGGCCACAACGACACCTGCCAAGGCAGCCGAAAAAGCGACCCGGACGGCGCCCAGGCCGAGCCCGGCGAGGGAAGCCACCTTGCCGTCGCTGCGTTTTCACCACTCGCACGCGCTGCGCGAGCGAACCCTGATCGTCATCGATGCCATCGAGACCGGACCGGCCGCCCGTGGCCACGGCGAGGCCCTGGCCGACCTGGTGGCCGAACTGGTGCAAGCCGGCATGGACTGGTACTTCTTCAGGCCGCTGCAGCGGGCGCAGGTGGGTTTCATGGCCGAACAGTCGGCCCGGCTGGGCCTGAACACCGCCACCAAGATGATCAACTCCGCCAGCCGCGGCTTCATCCTGCGCATGAACCACCCGCAGCTGCGGGTGGTGGCGGCCTATTTGCGCGAGATCTCCTGAAATGGGCGCGGGCCAGCGGCAGGCGGCGACAATCCCCGCATGAGCACGGCGCCCGGCTGCCCCACGCGAGCTCGCATCGCTATGCGAATCATGAAGATTGACCAGTGACCGCCGCCATCCCTGACGACACCGCCATCGACATCGCCGTGATCGGCGCCGGCCCGGCAGGGCTGGCCGCGGCCGAGCTGCTGTCGGGCGCGGGGCGCGCGGTGCACCTGTTCGACGCCATGCCCTCGGTGGGCCGCAAGTTCCTGCTCGCGGGCAAGGGCGGGCTGAACCTCACCCATGCCGAACCCTTCGAGGCGTTTGCCGGGCGCTATGGCGCGCGCCGCGCGGCGCTGGAGCCGCTGCTGCGCGACTTTGGCGCCGATGCGCTGCGCGCCTGGGCGGCGGATCTGGGGGTAGAGACCTTCGTCGGCACCTCGCAGCGCGTGTTCCCCGCCGACATGAAGGCCGCGCCGCTGCTGCGCGCGTGGCTGCAGCGCCTGCGCCATCCGGCGGCGCCCGGCGTGCCGGTGACGTTCCACATGCGCCACCGCTGGACCGGCTGGGGTGCCGGGGACAGCGACGGCGCGCTGAGCTTCGACACGCCCGCCGGCCCGCGCCGGGTGCGCGCGCGTGCGGTGCTGCTGGCGCTGGGCGGCGGCAGCTGGGCGCGGCTGGGCTCGGACGGCACCTGGGTGCCGCTGCTAGCGGCGCAGGGCGTGCCGGTGGCGCCGCTGCAGCCGGCGAACTGCGGGTTTGACGCGGCCGGCCGCGACGGGCAGGGCTGGACGGCGCTGTTTCGCGAGCGGTTTGCCGGGCAGCCGTTCAAGTCGGTGGCCATCACCGCGGTCGATGGGCAGGGCCGGCGCTTCCACCGCAAGGGCGAGTTCGTGGCCACCGCCACGGGGGTCGAGGGCAGCCTGGTCTACGCCGCGTCCGCCCTGCTGCGCGACACCATCGCCACGACCGGCAGCGCCACTTTCGCACTCGACCTGCTGCCCGACCACACCCCCGAGCGGGTGCTGGCCGAGGTGCGGCACCCGCGCGGCTCGCGCAGCCAGAGCAGCCACCTGAAGAGCCGCCTGGGCTTGGACGGCATCAAGATGGCCATCCTGCACGAGCTGCTGCCCAAGGAGGCGATGGCCGATCCGCAGCGCCTGGCCGCGGCCATCAAGGGCCTGCCGGTGAGGCTGACGGCCGCGCGCCCACTGGACGAGGCCATCAGCAGCGCCGGCGGCGTACCGTTCGAGGCGCTCGACGACGGCCTCATGCTGCGCGCCGTGTCCGGCGTGTTCTGCGCCGGCGAGATGCTGGACTGGGAAGCCCCGACCGGCGGCTACCTGCTCACCGCCTGCTTCGCCACCGGACGCCGGGCCGGGCAGGGGGTTCTGGACTGGCTGAAGATGATTGAAAAATAATCAATAAAAACAAATGACTTTTGCGAATACTTCACCCTGGGCATTAAGTGTGGCCCCGATGCTGGACTGGACCGACCGGCACTGCCGCTTCTTCCACCGCCTGCTGTCGAAGCACACACGCCTGTACACCGAAATGGTCACCACCGGCGCGCTGCGCCACGGCAGCCTGCGCCGGCACCTGCGTTTTCATGCCGAGGAGCATCCGGTGGCCTTGCAGCTCGGCGGCAGCGAGCCCGAAGACCTGGCCTTCGCCGCGAAGCTGGGCCAGGAATGGGGCTATGACGAGATCAACCTGAACTGCGGCTGCCCGAGCGAGCGGGTGCAGCGCGGCGCGTTCGGCGCCTGCCTGATGGCCGAGCCGGCGCTGGTGGCCGATGGCGTGAAAGCCATGGTGGATGTGGTGGACATCCCGGTGACGGTGAAGCACCGCATCGGCATCGACCGCATCGAAAGCTACGACTTCGTGCGCGACTTTGTGGGCCAGGTCAGCGAAGCCGGCTGCCGGGTGTTCATCGTGCACGCGCGCAACGCCTGGCTGCAGGGCCTGTCGCCCAAGGAAAACCGCGAAATCCCGCCGCTGCGCTACGAGATGGTCTACCGGCTCAAGCGCGACTTTCCGCACCTGACCATCTGCCTGAACGGCGGCGTGACCACCAACGAGCAGATCGCCACCCACCTGCAGCACGTGGACGGCGTGATGGTGGGCCGCGAGGCGTATCACAACCCCTGGCTGCTGGCCGGCTGGGACGAGGCCTTCTTCGGCGCCAGTCCCAACCCCGCCACGCGCGATGCGGTGGAGGCGGCGATGGTGGCCTACATGGCGCGCGAGGCGGTGGACGACGACTGCCCGTGGTACCCGATCGCGCGCCACATCCTGGGCCTTCGCCACGGCCAGCGCGGCGCACGCCGCTGGCGCCAGGTCTGGAGCGACCACCGTCTGAAGCCGCTGGCGCCGTCCGACGTGCACGCCCGGGCGCTTGAGGCGGTCCAGGAGGCCCGGGAAGGCGCGTTTTGAGCATCGCATCGGGTCAATCCCAGCGCCGGAAGGCCACCAGCCGCTATCATTCTTGAACGGATATCCGTGCCGATGCCAACGAAGTACCGCCGAATGAAGACCGACATGGACAAACCCGAAGGCAGCAAACACACCATGGGCAAGAACCGCATGGAGATGTTCAGCGATGGCGTGATCGCGATCATCATCACGATCATGGTGCTCGAGTTGCGCGGGCCGCACGAATTCACGTTCGCGGCCTTGCAGCCCCTGGGCCCGAAGTTGCTGAGCTACCTGTTGAGCTTTGTGACCATCGGCATCTTCTGGAGCCATCACCATCACCTGTTGCACGCCGTGCATCACGTCACCCGCGGCGTGTTGTGGGCCAACCTGCATTTCCTGTTCTGGCTGTCCCTGATCCCGGCCGTCACGGCGTGGATGGGCGAGCACCAGTTCCACCGCGTGCCGGTGGCGGTGTACGGCGCTGTGATGTTGTTGGTGGGGGTGTCGTTCCGGGTGCTGCAGCACGTGCTGGCGCGGCACCACGACGGCGTCTCGCCGCTGGCCCGGACGCTGGGGCAACGGCTCAAGGCCCGGTTTTCCTTCGTGGCCTATGCGGCGGCCATTGCACTCGCGTTCGTGTACGAATGGCTCACCATCGTGATCTACTTCGGCGTGGCCGCGATGTGGCTGCTGCCCGACAAGCACCTGGAAGCGGCTGCCGAGGAATAGTCCGGCGACCGCCGGTCCGGGTGGTCAGGCGGCGGCTTCGAGGCCGTTTCGGAAGTGCGCCTGCATGGCCTTGGCGGCGCCCGCCGCATCGCGCCGGCGCAAGGCAGCCATGACGGCGCGGTGTTCGGCCAGCGATTCTTCGATGCGGCCGGACTTCAGCAGGGAATTCTGGCGGTTCAGCTTCATGACCTTGCGCAGGTCGGCCACCATCTGGTCGCGCCAGCGGTTGTCGGCAATCTCCAGCAAGCGCATGTGGAAGCGCTCGTTCAGCGCGAAGAACCGGTCGCGGTCGGCGGCGGCCGCTTCGAGTTCGTCGTGCAGCGCCTGCAGTTCCTGCTGTTCGGCCTCGGTGGCTCGGGTGGCCACCACCCCCGCCGCGTCGGACTCCAGCAGGCCGAGCAGGTGGTAGACGTTGTGAAGATCCTGCTCGGAGACTTCGGTGACGTAGGCACCGCGGCGCACTTTCATCGTTACCAGGCCCTCGGCGGCCAGCACCTTCAGCGCCTCGCGCAGCGGGGTGCGGCTGATGCCGTATTCCTCGGCGATCTTGAGTTCGTCGATCCAGCTGCCGGGCTCCAGCTCGCGCCGGTAGATGCGCTGGCGCAGCAGCTCGGCGACTTCTTCGTACAGGGCGCGGGGGGCGAGGGACAGGGCGGACATGGAGACGGCTGAAAGCTTCGAGTGTAAGCCAGACTGAATATTTTGCATCAATAATTATGAATGATGTAAACTTGGCGCAACAGCCCGCGACCCTTTGAGACCGCGCTTCCCATTCACGAAGGTGCCTTTGTCATGAGCCAGAACCAGCCCGAATTCCAGCAAGCCAGCCTCGAAGCCTGGCACAAGGCCGCCACCAAATCGGCACCCGGTGGCGACCTGAATGCCCTGAACTGGATCACCCCCGACGGCATCACCGTCAAGCCGCTGTACACGGCCGACGATGTGAAGAACCTGCCGTATGCGAACACGCTGCCGGGCTTCGAGCCCTTCCTGCGCGGCCCGCAGGCCACGATGTACGCGGTGCGGCCCTGGACGATCCGCCAGTACGCAGGGTTTTCGACGGCCGAGGAATCGAACGCGTTCTACCGCAAGGCACTGGCTGCCGGCGGGCAGGGCGTGTCGGTGGCGTTCGACCTGGCCACGCACCGCGGCTATGACAGCGACCATCCCCGCGTGACCGGCGACGTGGGCAAGGCCGGCGTGGCCATCGACAGCGTGGAGGACATGAAGATCCTGTTCGACGGCATCCCGCTGGACAAGGTCTCGGTGTCGATGACGATGAACGGCGCGGTGCTGCCGATCCTGGCCGGCTACGTGGTGGCGGCCGAAGAGCAGGGCGTGAGCCAGGACAAGCTCGCCGGAACCATCCAGAACGACATCCTCAAGGAGTTCATGGTCCGCAACACGTATATCTACCCGCCGGAGCCCAGCATGCGCATCATCGGCGACATCATCGGGTACACGGCGCGGAACATGCCGAAGTTCAACTCGATCTCGATTTCGGGTTACCACATGCAGGAAGCCGGCGCCAACCAGGCGCTGGAGATGGCCTTCACGCTGGCCGACGGCAAGGAATATGTGAAGACGGCCATCGCTTCCGGCCTGGATGTGGACGAATTCGCCGGCCGCCTGAGCTTTTTCTGGGCGGTGGGCATGAACTTCTACCTGGAAATCGCCAAGATGCGCGCCGCCCGTCTGCTGTGGTGCCGCATCATGAAAGGCTTCAACGCGAAGAACCCCAAGAGCCTGATGCTGCGCACGCACAGCCAGACCAGCGGCTGGAGCCTGACCGAGCAGGATCCGTACAACAACGTGGTGCGCACCACCATCGAGGCCATGGCGGCGGTGTTCGGCGGCACGCAGAGCCTGCACACCAACTCGCTCGACGAAGCCATCGCGCTGCCCACCGAATTCAGCGCGCGCATCGCGCGCAACACCCAGCTCATCATCCAGGAAGAGACTCACATCACCAACGTGGTGGACCCCTGGGCCGGCAGCTACCTGATGGAGACGCTCACGCAGCAGATGGCGGACGAAGCCTGGAAGATCATCGAAGAGGTCGACGCCATGGGCGGCATGACCAAGGCCGTGGACCGCGGCTGGGCCAAGCTCAAGATCGAGGCGGCCGCTGCCGAGAAACAGGCGCGCATCGACTCGGGCAAGGACGTGATCGTCGGTGTGAACAAATACAAACTGGCGAAGGAAGACCCGGTCGACATCCTGGAGGTGGACAACGTCAAGGTGCGCGAAGGCCAGATCGCCCGCCTGCAGCAGATCCGCGCCACGCGCGACGGCGCGAAGGTGCAGGCGGCGCTGGACGCCTTGACTGCGGCTGCCGCGTCGGGCGAGGGCAACCTGCTCGACCTGTCCATCCAGGCCATCCGCCTGCGCGCCACGGTGGGCGAGGTGTCGGACGCGCTGGAAAAAGTCTTCGGGCGCCACCGCGCCGACACACAAAAGGTGACCGGTGTGTACGCAGCCGCTTATGACAGCGCCGAGGGCTGGGACAAGCTCAAGGCCGAAATCGCCGAATTCGCCGAACAACAGGGCCGCCGCCCGCGCGTGATGATCGCCAAGCTCGGCCAGGACGGCCACGACCGCGGCGCCAAGGTGGTGGCCACGGCCTACGCCGACCTGGGTTTCGACGTGGACATGGGCCCGCTGTTCCAGACCCCCGAGGAGTGCGCCCGCCAGGCCATCGAGAACGATGTGCATGCGGTCGGCGTCTCCACGCTGGCCGCCGGCCACAAGACGCTGGTGCCGGCCATCATCCAGGCGCTCAAGGACCAGGGCGCCGACGACATCATCGTGTTCGTCGGCGGCGTGATCCCGCGCCAGGATTACGAGGTGCTGTACGAAGCGGGTGTCAAAGGCATCTATGGCCCCGGCACGCCGATCCCGGCGAGCGCCAAGGATGTGCTGGAGCAGATCCGGAAGGCTGTCGCTTGACCCCTGAACAGGTCCAGGCGGGGATCGTTGCGGGCAGCGCGGCCCTTCAGCGCCGCGCCATGGCCAAGGCGATCACCTTGCTGGAGTCCACCCGTGCCGACCACCGCGCGCAGGCGGATGCCTTGCTCACGGGCCTGCTGCCACACACCGGCCAGGCGTTTCGTCTGGGCATCAGTGGCGTGCCGGGTGTGGGCAAGAGCACGTTCATCGAGGCATTGGGTCTGTATTTGATCCAGCAGGGGCATCGCGTGGCGGTGCTCGCGGTGGATCCTTCCAGCAGCGTATCGGGGGGCTCCATCCTGGGTGACAAGACCCGCATGGAGCACCTGTCGGTCCATGAAAAGGCGTACATCCGCCCCAGCCCGAGCAGCGGCACCCTGGGCGGTGTGGCCGAGAAGACGCGCGAGGCCATGCTGGTCTGCGAAGCCGCCGGCTACGACGTGGTGATCGTCGAGACCGTGGGGGTGGGGCAGAGCGAAACGGCGGTCTCCGGCATGACCGACATGTTTGTGCTGCTGCAGTTGCCCAACGCCGGTGACGACCTGCAGGCCATCAAGAAGGGCGTGATGGAACTGGCCGATCTGGTGGTCATCAACAAGGCCGACATCGACGCCGCCGCAGCCACGCGGGCGCAGGCGCAGATCACCTCGTCGCTGCGTCTGCTGGGCCTGCATGGCAACCCGGACCACCTACATCACGAATCGTCGATCTGGCATCCGCAGGTGATCCAGATCAGCGCCTTGCTGGGACAGGGCGTCGACCGGTTCTGGGCCGAAGTCCAGCGGTTTCGTGACCTGCAGACCGCCAATGGCCGCCTCGCCGCGCGGCGACAACAGCAGGCGCTGGCCTGGATGTGGGAGCGCATCGACGCCGGCCTGAAGCAGGCCTTTCGCCAGAATCCGCTGGTTCGCGCGCAGCTTCCCGCGCTGGAGGCGCAGGTGCGCGACGGCCGGATCGCGGCGTCCACCGCGGCCCGCACCCTGTTGACGGCCCACGCCGGCGGGGTTTGATGCCGAGGCCCCACAGCCATTCATCCATTTCCTGACCCACTGAACGACAACCAAGAGGACCGACCATGCACGACATCCTTGTTCAACTCGAGAATAAGCGCGCAGCCGCCCGGCTGGGCGGCGGACAGAAGCGCATCGATGCGCAGCACGCCAAGGGCAAGCTGACCGCGCGCGAGCGCATCGAGGTGTTGCTCGACGAGGGCACCTTTGAAGAATGGGACATGTTCGTCGAGCACCGCTGTGCCGACTTCGGCATGCAGGACACCAAGATTCCCGGCGACGGGGTGGTCACCGGCTACGGCATGATCAACGGCCGGCTGGTGTTCGTTTTCAGCCAGGACTTCACGGTGTTCGGCGGCGCCTTGTCGGAGGCGCATGCCGAGAAGATCTGCAAGGTCATGGACCAGGCCATGAAAGTCGGCGCGCCGGTGATCGGACTGAACGACTCGGGCGGCGCGCGCATCCAGGAAGGCGTGGCGTCGTTGGGCGGCTATGCCGACGTGTTCCAGCGCAACGTGATGGCCAGTGGCGTGATTCCGCAGATCAGCATGATCATGGGCCCCTGCGCGGGCGGCGCGGTGTATTCACCGGCGATGACCGACTTCATCTTCATGGTCAAGGACAGTTCCTACATGTTCGTGACCGGCCCTGAAGTGGTGAAGACGGTGACGCACGAGGAGGTCACCGCTGAGGAACTGGGCGGTGCCATCACCCACAACACCCGCAGCGGTGTGGCCGACGGCGCGTTCGAGAACGACGTCGAGGCCTTGCTGATGCTGCGCCGGCTGTACAACTACCTGCCGCTCAACAACCGCGAGAAGGCGCCGGTGCGGCCCAGCGGGGACCCGATGGACCGTGCGGACCTCAGCCTGGACACGCTGGTGCCGGACAACCCCAACAAGCCCTACGACATGAAGGAGCTGATCCTGAAGACCGTGGACGACGGTGATTTCTTCGAGATCCAGCCCGACTACGCCAAGAACATCATCGTCGGCTTCGCGCGCATGGATGGCCAGACGGTGGGCATCGTGGCCAACCAGCCGCTGGTGCTGGCGGGGTGCCTGGATATCAAGAGCTCGATCAAGGCCGGTCGTTTCGTCCGCTTCTGCGATGCGTTCAACATCCCGGTCATCACCTTCGTCGACGTGCCAGGCTTCATGCCGGGCACCAGCCAGGAATACGGCGGCATCATCAAGCACGGCGCCAAGCTGCTCTACGCTTATGCCGAATGCACGGTGCCCAAGATCACCGTGATCACGCGCAAGGCGTATGGCGGTGCCTACGACGTGATGGCCTCCAAGCACCTGCGCGGCGACGTCAACCTGGCCTGGCCGAACGCGGAGATCGCGGTGATGGGCGCCAAGGGCGCGGTCGAGATCATCTTCCGGGAAGAGAAGAAAGACCCCGCCAAGCTGGCCCAGCGCGAGGCCGAGTACAAGGCCCGCTTTGCCAACCCCTTCGTCGCGGGCAGCCGCGGCTTCATCGACGACGTGATCCTGCCGCACGAGACCCGCAAGCGCATCTGCCGCTCGCTGGTGATGCTGAAGGACAAGAAGCTCGAAAACCCGTGGCGCAAGCACGGGAACATTCCGCTCTGAGACCCGAGGAGAAAAACAAGATGTTTACCAAGATTCTGATTGCCAACCGTGGCGAGATCGCCTGCCGGGTCATCGCCACCGCCCGCAAGATGGGCATCCTGACCGTGGCCGTCTACTCCGAGGCCGACCGCGACGCGCGCCACGTGTTGTTGGCCGACGAAGCGGTGCTGCTGGGCCCGGCGCCGAGCCGCGAGTCCTACCTGGTGGCCGACAAGATCATTGCCGCGTGCAAGCAGACCGGCGCGCAGGCGGTGCATCCAGGCTACGGCTTTCTGAGCGAAAACGAAGACTTCGCCCGCCGGGTGGAGGAGGAGGGCATCGCCTTCATCGGCCCCAAGCACTATTCCATCGCGGCCATGGGCGACAAGATCGCGTCCAAGAAACTGGCCAACGAGGCCAAGGTCAACACCATTCCCGGCTACAACGACGCCATCGAAACGGCTGAACAGGCGGTCGAGATTGCCAAAGGCATCGGCTACCCGGTGATGATCAAGGCGTCCGCCGGCGGCGGCGGCAAGGGCCTGCGCGTGGCCTTCAACGACAAGGAGGCCTTCGAAGGGTTCTCGTCCTGCCGCAACGAGGCCCGCAACAGTTTCGGTGACGACCGCGTCTTCATCGAGAAATACGTGCAGGAGCCGCGCCACATCGAAATCCAGGTGCTGGGTGACAGCCACGGCAACGTGGTGTACCTGAACGAACGCGAATGCTCCATCCAGCGCCGCCACCAGAAGGTAATCGAAGAAGCGCCCAGCCCCTTCATCAGCGACGCGACCCGCAAGGCCATGGGAGAGCAGGCGGTGGCGCTGGCCAAGGCGGTGAAGTACCAGTCGGCCGGCACGGTGGAGTTTGTGGTCGGCAAGGACCAGGACTTCTACTTCCTGGAAATGAACACCCGTCTGCAGGTGGAGCACCCGGTGACGGAGTGCATCACCGGACTGGACCTGGTCGAACTGATGATCCGCGTCGCCGCCGGCGAGAAGCTGCCCATCACCCAGGCCGACGTCAAGCGCGACGGCTGGGCCATCGAATGCCGGATCAACGCCGAAGACCCGTTCCGCAACTTCCTGCCGAGCACCGGGCGATTGGTGCGTTTCGCGCCGCCGGCCACCAGCATGCACCAGGCCGAAACCGGCAACCTGTTCGGCGTCCGCGTGGACACCGGGGTTCAGGAGGGTGGCGAGATCCCGATGTACTACGACTCGATGATTGCCAAGCTCATCGTGCACGGCACCGACCGCAACGACGCGATCGCGAAGATGCGCGAAGCCCTGAACGGCTTCGTGATTCGCGGCGTCAGCAGCAACATCCCCTTCCAGGCGGCGTTGCTCGCCCATCCGAAGTTCGTCACGGGCCAGTTCAACACCGGCTTCATCGCCGAACACTATGCCAAGGGCTTCAAGGCCGAGGATGTGCCCCACGATGACGTCAATTTCCTCGTGGCCATGGCGGCCTTTGTGCGCCGCAAGTCGCGCGAGCGCGCGGCGGGGATTTCGGGCCAGCTGCCGGGATTTGGGGTGAAAGTCGGCGTCGATTACACCGTGGTGGTGCTGTCGGAGAACGGGCATGCGGAATACCGGTACCTGCCGGTCCACGTGGAAGAGACCACGGGCAAGACGGGGACGGCGGCCATCCGTGTCGACGGCAAGCTGTACGAGATTTCGAGCAATTCCCGCTTGAACGACATCTGCATTGTGGGCACGGTCAACGGCGAAGCCTTTACCGCGCAGATGGAGCGCGGCACGGCCAAGAACCCCTTGGCCTTGCGGGTGCAGCACAACGGCACCAAGATCGAGGCGCTGGTGATGTCGCCGCGCATGGCGGAACTCCATCGCCTGATGCCGTTCAAGGCGCCGCCCGACATGAGCAGATTCGTGTTGTCGCCGATGCCGGGCCTGCTGGTGGACGTGGCCGTGCAGCCGGGCCAGAAGGTTCAGGCGGGTGAGCGCGTGGCGGTGATCGAGGCCATGAAGATGGAGAACGTGCTGTTCGCCGCGGCCGACGGTGTCGTTTCGAAGGTGCTTGCGGCCAAAGGCGAAAGCCTGGCCGTTGACCAGCCGATCGTCGAGTTCGAAAAGTGAGCAAGGCACGACCATGAGCACCATCCAACGGCCGTTCAAGGTGCTGGGCATCCAGCAGATCGCCATCGGTGGACCGGACAAGACCCGCCTGCAGAAGCTGTGGGTCGACATGTTCGGCCTGGAAATGACGGGTACGTTCCGAAGCGAACGCGAAAACGTCGACGAGGATATCTGCGCGATCGGCACCGGCCCGTTCAAGGTCGAGGTCGACCTGATGCAGCCCCTGGACCCGGACAAGAAGCCAGCGGTCCACGCGACACCGCTGAACCACATCGGCCTGTGGATCGACGACCTGCCGGTGGCCGTGCAATGGCTGTCGGATCAGGGCGTGCGTTTCGCGCCGGGTGGTATCCGAAAGGGCGCAGCCGGATTTGACATCACCTTTTTGCATCCGAAGGGCAATGACGAGTTCCCGATCGGCGGTGAGGGGGTGCTGATCGAACTGGTTCAGGCGCCCCCGGAAGTGGTTTCGGCGTTTCAGCGGCTCGCCGCGGCAGCGGCCTGAGGCATCCGACGAGCGCTGTCCATGCCGGTGGGATCGCTGACCCCTCGGAAACTTCTTGATTTGGGTCATAAATCCTCTCTTTTCGGTGCATGCGTCGCACCGAATCGGGGCCTGAACGACTAGACTGCTCCGCACCCGTGGCGCCGCCCGTGGCGCCGCGATTGGTGAAGGAGACCGTCTTGCAGCCAACAAACACCAGCCGACCGGACTATTTCCACAAGGTCGTCGATTGCCAGTGGGCCTGTCCGGCCCACACACCCGTGCCGGAGTACATCCGGTTGATCGGCCAGGGTCGCTACAGCGACGCCTACATGATCAACTGGGTGTCCAACGTTTTTCCGGGCGTGCTCGGACGAACGTGCGACCGACCGTGCGAACCGGCTTGTCGGCGCGGCCGGGTGGAAGAAAACAACGGGGCTGCTCCCGAGCCGGTGGCCATCTGCCGCCTGAAGCGGGTGGCCGCGGACAACAAGACCGACGTCAAGGCGCGCATGCCCGCCATTGCGGCGCCCAACGGCAAACGTGTGGCTTGCGTTGGGGCAGGGCCGGCGTCGCTGACCGTGGCGCGCGATCTGGCGCCGCTGGGTTACGAGGTCACGGTGTTCGATGGCGAAGCCAAGGCCGGCGGTTTCATCCGGTCCCAGATTCCCCGCTTTCGCCTGCCCGAATCGGTCATCGACGAGGAAACCGGCTACATCCTCGACATGGGGGTGAGGTTCCGTAGCGGCGAACGCGTCGAGTCGATGCGGGGCCTGCTCAAACAGGGCTTTGACGCCGTGTTTGTCGGTTGCGGCGCGCCGCGTGGACGCGATCTGGACGTGCCAGGGCGTCGCGAGGCGGCCGAGCACATCCACATCGGCATCGACTGGCTCGCGTCGGTGTCGTTCGGACACATCACCAGCGTGCCGCCCCGGGTCATCGTCCTGGGCGGTGGCAACACGGCGATGGACTGCTGCCGCTCCGCGCGCAGGCTGGGGGGCTCCGACGTCAAGGTCATCGTGCGCAGCGGCTTCGAAGAGATGAAAGCCTCGCCGTGGGAGAAGGAAGATGCCATTCACGAGGGCATTCCGATCCTGAACTATCACGTGCCCAAGAGCTTCGAGCACACGGACGGCAAGCTCACCGGCATGACGTTCGAGATCGTGCGTGCCGTCTACGACGAAAAAGGCCGGCGCACCCTGGTGCCCACCGGCGAGCCGGATGCCCATTTCGAGTGCGACGCGGTGCTGGTGGCCGTGGGCCAGGAGAACGCATTCCCCTGGATCGAGGAGGACTGCGGGATCTCGTTCGACAAATGGGGTCTGCCGGTTCTGGGCAAGGACACGTTCCAGTCCACCGTGCCCAACGTGTTCTTCGGCGGCGACGCGGCCTACGGGCCCAAGAACATCATCACAGCGGTCGCACACGGTCACGAAGCGGCCGTGTCCATCGACCGCCACCTGAACCGCGAGCCCGTCGACCGGCGCCCGCCGCCCCGGGTCAACCTGTTGTCGCAAAAAATGGGCATCCATGAATGGAGCTACCGCAACGACGTGTCGGGGGACGCGCGTTTCAAGGTGCCGTGGGCGAAAGCCGAAACCGCGCTGGCCAGCATCCGCGTCGAGGTGGAACTGGGCTTTGATGCCGCAACCGCCTTCAAGGAGGCAAGCCGGTGCCTGAATTGCGACGTTCAGACGGTCTTCAACCGCGATACCTGCATCGAATGCGATGCCTGTGTCGACATCTGCCCGATGGACTGCATCACCTTCACCGCCAATGGCGATGAAGCCGACCTGCGCACCCGCCTCAAGGCACCGGCGAAGAACCTTGCCCAGGACCTGTACGTATCGGCCGAGCTCAAGACCGGGCGGGTCATGGTCAAGGACGAGGATGTCTGTCTGCACTGCGGCTTGTGCGCCGAACGCTGCCCGACCGGCGCATGGGACATGCAGAAATTCCTGCTCAACACCACACAGGCCGGGGCCGGCAGCCGCGATGCCCGCAAAGCACACCTGGAGGTCGCATGAACCGCATCGAAGCCATCAACGATTTCGTCATCAAGTTTGCCAACGTCAACGGGTCCGGCTCCGCGTCGGCCAACGAACTGTTTTCCAAGGCGGTGATGCGCATGGGCGTTCCGGTGAGCCCCCGCAACATTTTCCCCAGCAACATTCAAGGCATGCCGACGTGGTACGAGGCGCGCGTCTGCGAAAAGGGCTACCACGGCCGGCGCGGAGGAGTCGACATGATGGTCGCGATGAACCCGCAGACCTGGGATGCCGACATCGCCGAAATCGAGCCCGGCGGCTACCTGTTCTACGACAGCACGCGCCCGATTCCGGAATCACGTTTTCGCAAGGATTTCCACACGATCGGCATGCCGCTGACCGAGATCAGCAACGCGGCCTACACCGACCCGCGCCAGCGCCAGCTGTTCAAGAACATCATTTACGTTGGCGCCCTGTCGGTGCTGCTGGACGTGGACGCCGATGTCTTTGAAAAACTGTTCGCTGAGCAATACAAGGGCAAGGAGCGCTTGCTGGCGTCCAACATTCAGGCCTTGCACCTGGGCCGAAACTTCGTGCAGGAGAACCTGACGTACCCACTGGGCATCCGGGTCCGACGCTCCGACATGGTGGGTGACCAGATTTTCACCGATGGCAACAGCGCCGCGGCATTGGGGTGCATCTACGGCGGCGCCACGGTGGCCGCCTGGTATCCGATCACGCCGTCCTCGTCGATCCCCGAGGCCTTCCAGAAATACTGCGACAAATACCGGGTCGACCCGGCGACCGGCCAGCACAACTACGCCATCGTCCAGGCAGAGGACGAACTGGCCTCGATCGGCATGGTCGTCGGTGCAGGGTGGAACGGCGCGCGCGCGTTCACCGCCACGTCGGGGCCTGGGGTGTCGCTGATGACCGAGTTCATCGGTCTGGCCTACTTCGCCGAGATTCCGGTCACCATCATCAATGTGCAGCGCGGCGGGCCGTCCACCGGCATGCCCACCCGCACACAACAGTCCGACCTGCTGTCGTGTGCCTACGCGTCGCACGGGGACACCAAGCACGTGCTGCTGTTCCCGCAGGACCCACACGAATGCTTCGAGCATTCGGCGGCTGCGCTGGATCTGGCGGACCGTCTGCAGACACCGATCTTCGTCATGACCGATCTCGATATCGGCATGAACCAGCGCCTGTGCAAACCGTTCAGCTGGGACGGTGCTCGCGACTACGACCGGGGCAAGGTCATGACGGCCGAGGAACTGGAGGCGG
Source organism: Burkholderiaceae bacterium (assembly GCA_046348065.1). Taxonomy (GTDB): domain Bacteria; phylum Pseudomonadota; class Gammaproteobacteria; order Burkholderiales; family Burkholderiaceae_C; genus Skiveiella. The sequence goes on along the minus strand of JAXMFA010000003.1, from coordinate 158,840 downwards.
GCAAGGACTTTGGTCGGTACAAGGACGTGGATGGCGACGGCATTCCCTGGCGCACCTACCCGGGAACCCATCCCACCAAGGGCAGCTTCTTCACCCGCGGCACCACGCGCAATCCCTATGCGCAGTATTCGGAGCGGGGTCCGGACTACATCTACAACATGGAACGGCTGCTCAGAAAGTTCCGCACCGCCGCCGATCTGGTGCCGCAACCGGTGCCTCGCCAGGCCACGCAGGCCACGCCATTCGGCGTGATGTATTTCGGCTCGACCACGCCTGCCATGCGTGAAGCGCTCGATGTGCTGGAAGCCGAAGGCCTGCACCTGGATGCGCTGCGACTCCGGGCATTCCCGTTTCCGGATTCGGTTCCCGAATTCATCGCCGCCCACGACCGGGTCTTTGTCGTCGAACAGAACCGGGATGCCCAGATGCGTTCGATGTTGGTCAATGAACTGGGCGTCGATCCAGCCCGGCTCGTGCCGGTGCTGCATTACGACGGGACGCCGATCACCGCACGATTCATTGCCAAGGCGATCCGTGAAAACGTTGAGGCCGTGTCCGCCGCGACCGCCCAGAAGGAGACCGCATGACCTACATTGCCAAGCCGAAGCTGCATCACCCGACGCTGACCACGAACAAGGTGGGATACACCCGCCGGGACTACGAAGGCCGCATTTCGACGCTGTGCGCGGGGTGCGGGCACGATTCGATCTCGGCAGCCATCATCCAGGCCTGCTGGGAACTCGACATCGAACCGCATCGCGTGGCCAAGCTTTCAGGCATCGGGTGCAGTTCCAAGACGCCCGACTACTTCCTGGGTGCCTCGCACGGTTTCAACACGGTGCATGGCCGCATGCCTTCCGTGCTGACAGGGGCCAATCTGGCCAACCGGGATCTTTTGTACCTGGGCGTCTCGGGCGACGGTGATTCGGCGTCCATTGGCCTGGGTCAGTTCGCCAACGCCATGCGCCGCGGCGTTCGCATGGCCTACATCGTCGAAAACAACGGCGTGTACGGGCTGACCAAGGGCCAGTTCTCGGCGACCGCGGACCGCGGGTCCAAGAGCAAGAAGGGCGTGGTCAACAGCGACAGCCCGGTGGATCTGGTGGGCATCGCCCTGCAATTGGGTGCCACATTCGTCGCGCGGAGCTTCTCCGGCGACAAGGCCCAACTGGTGCCGTTGATCAAAGGGGCCATGGCCCATGGCGGCGCGGCGTTCATCGACGTGATCAGCCCGTGCGTCACCTTCAACAACCATGGCGGCAGCACCAAGAGCTACGACTACGTGCGCCAGCACAACGAGGCGGTCAGCCGCATCGACTTCATGACGCCGCGCAGTGAAATCACCGCCGATTACGCGCCCGGTGAGGTTGTCGACGTGCCGCAGCATGATGGCTCCATCCTTCGCCTGCGCAAGCTGCATGCCGACTATGACCCCACCGACCGGTATGCGGCGATGAGCTACATGAACGAGCACCAATCGCGTGGCGAAGTCGTAACGGGGCTGTTGTATCTCGATCCGCTGGCTACCGACCTGCACACCGCGCTGAACACGACGCACCGACCGCTCAACACGCTGGGACGCGCCGAGCTGTGTCCCGGGGTCGCGGCGCTGGAGAAGATCAATGCCTCCCTGCGCTGAAAGTCTGCCTCGGCAACGCCAAGAGGTTCATTTCATTGCTCGAAAGGACTGCCACCATGGCTGAACGTACCGTTTTCCAATCGATGTCCCAGCGCCACGTCATCAGCTTGGGACCCCAGGCCACGATCTGGGACGCCGCCTCGCTGATGACCAAAGCCAACTGTGGCAGCGTTCTGATCGTGGACACCGCTGGTTCGCTGCTGGGCATCGTGACCGAACGGGATCTGATGACCCGTGTCCTGGCCAAGGCACTGAATCCGACGACGACGACCGTCAGCGACATCATGACCCGCAACCCGCGCTGCGTCGGTCCGGATCTCCTGGTTTCCGATGCCGTGCTGATCATGATCGAGCGCGGCTTCCGGCACCTTCCGATCGTTGGTGAAGGCTCCCGCATCCTGGGCGTGTTCTCCGTGCGTGACGCCTTGCCCAGAGAAATCGGCACGGCGGTCGAACTGGCCGAATTCCACGAACAGGTCAACGACGCCTTGGGTTGAGACCCCGCGCAAAGCGCGATCAGGAGGTAGGGTTTCGGGTCAGGGCGTGTCGCGTCCGCCGCCTTGATTGTTTCGGGCCCGGGCACGCGCAAGGGCCGCTTCAATCACCCGGCGCTTCTGGTCAAGAATGGCCGGATCGGTATGCTGGGAGTGGGCCGCCAGATCGGCCAGTTTCATCTCGGCCTTCTTTTGTAGCCGTTCGGCATGTGCCTCGGCGTCGGCCACACGCCTTTGCCGATGAAGCCGATACCGCTCGCGGGCCGTCTCGGCTTCCACCGGCGACCAGGCAGACCACCCCGTTCGGTCACCAGTGATGTTCTCCAGTCCGATGCAATCGACCGGACAGGCGGGAATGCAGAGTTCGCAGCCGGTGCACCAGGTCTCGATCACGGTGTGCATGCGCTTGTTCGCCCCGAAGATGGCGTCGGTCGGGCAGGCGGCGAGACACAGGGTACAGCCAATGCACCACGCTTCGTCGATGACGGCCACGTGGCGAGGCCCCTCGGCGCCGTACGCAGGATCAAGAGGCTGGTAGGGTTTGCCGGTCAGGTTCGACAAGCGGAGGATGCCCTCTGCGCCCCCGGGCGGGCACTGGTTGATGCCAGCGTCCCCGGAAGCCACGGCACGCGCATACGCTTCGCAGTCGTCAAAGCCACACCGCGTGCACTGCGTCTGGGGCAGTGCGTCCGCGATCCGCCCGATGAGCGCGTCCAGACGCGTCGCGACCGACATCAGCGCCAGATCATGCGGCGGGATCGGTCGAGGCGCGGGGCTTGCCTTTGGCGCTGGTATTGCGCCGCGGCGAAGCCGGGCTCTTGGCCTTGGGCGCGGACTTGGAGGCCGGCGTCGACGCTTTCTTCGCCGCGACTGGCTTCAATGCCGTTGCGGGTTTTCTGGCACTCGGCTTCCTGGCCGGCGCCTGCGAATCGGCTTGCACAGCGGGGCTGGCGGCTTGCTTCATTGGCGAAGACGCCTTTGGCTGGTGATCCAGGATGAACTTGCGCACTTCGGGATAGACCTTTTCGCGCCAGCGCCGGCCGCTGAAGATGCCGTAGTGGCCTGCGCCCTCAGCCACGAGATGGCGCTGTTCGGAGTCGACCACGCCACTGCAGATCGCGTGGACGGCTTCGGTCTGTCCGGAGCCGGAAATATCGTCAAGTTCCCCTTCGACGGAGAACAGGGCGGTGGTCTTGATGTCCTGTGGACGCACCCGCTCCAGCTGGCCTTGGGGGTTGCGGACATCCCAGGTCCCATTGACGAGGCTGAAGTCCTGGAAGACGACCTTGATCGTCTGGAGATAGTAGTTCGCGTCCATGTCGAGCACGGCGTTGTACTCGTCGTAGAACTTGCGGTGGGCTTCGGTGCTGGCGCCGTCGCCCTTGATCAGGTCCTGGAAGTAGTCGTAGTGGCTGCGCGCGTGGTTGCTGGGGTTCATGGCCACGAATCCGGCGTACTGCAGGAACCCCGGGTAGACGCGGCGGCCCGCGCCCGGGAAGTTGTTCGGCACCCGGTAAATCACGTTCTTTTCGAACCAGCTGTGGCTCTTGGTCATGGCCAGGTTGTTCACCGCCGTCGGCGACTTGCGCGCATCGATGGGGCCGCCCATCATGGTCATCGACAGTGGGGTCAGCTCGCCGCGCGTCGCCATCAACGAGACAGCGGCCAGAACCGGCACGGTGGGCTGGCAGACACTGACGACGTGGCAGTTTCCATGAACGCCCTGCAGGTGGCGGATGAACTCCTGCACATAGTTCACGTAGTCGTCCAGGTGGAAATCTCCTTCCGAGAGGGGAACCAGTCGGGCGTTCTTCCAGTCGGTGATGTAGACCTTGTGGTCTTTCAACATGGTCTTGACCGTATCACGCAGCAGCGTGGCGTAGTGACCGGACAAGGGGGCAACGATCAGCACCGCGGGCTGGTCTTTCAACTTGGCCAGCATGGCCGGATCGTCACTGAAACGCTTGAAGCGCAGCAGCTCGCAGAATGGTTTGCTGATCGCGACGCGTTCGTGAATGGCGATGTCCACCCCGTCTGCCTCGATCTTGCGGATGCCAAACTCCGGTTTCTCGTAGTCCTTGCCCAGGCGGTGCAGGAGGTCAAACGCGGCAGAGATCCGCTGCGCAAACGGGTTGCGACCGAAGATGGACTGCGGGTTGGCGTAGGCCTTGGCCGTGAACTGCGCCATATCCGAAAAGGGTTCCATCAGCGAGCGCTGGGTTTCGTAGATTTGGTAGAGCATGTTGGCGCCTTGGTCGAAACAGAAATTGTTGCGGTGCAATATAACACTCTGACACGCTGGCCGGGCCCGTGAAACCCCCAATCCGGTTCCCGCAGGTGACAGCGGCGAAAGGACTGGCCGCCAGCATGTTGATTTTTGTCAACATTGCTTTCACCGACCTGAACGAATGACCAGCTGCGGCGAAGCCAATCCTGCGTTCCGGCTCCCGGAACACGAATGGTCAAGGATCGGGCGCAGTGTGAACCGGTATCAATTCAATAGCGTTCTGTGGCCTGTGGACGCTTAGTTCAGCCCGAAAACCTAGAAAAAAGGCCACCCGCAGGTGGCCTCGCCGCGCCTCGGAGAGGCCTTGGCGTCGAGCCGGTGGTTTACACCACCTTGGCGATCGCCTGGCAGACGTGGTCGATGTTCTTGCTGTTGAGCGCCGCGACGCACATGCGTCCGGTGTCGGTGCCGTAGACGCCAAACTCGTTGCGCAGGCGCACCATCTGGTCCTTGGTCAGGCCCGAATAACTGAACATGCCGATCTGGGTGGTGATGAAGCTCATGTCCTGCTGCACGCCAGCGGCCTTCAGGCCATCGACGAGCTTTTGGCGCATCGCCTTGATGCGCACGCGCATGTCGGCCAGCTCTTTCTCCCAGAGCGCACGCAGTTCAGGGTTGCCCAGCACCGCAGCCACCACCGCGCCGCCGTGGATCGGCGGATTGGAGTAGTTGGTGCGGATCACGATCTTGAGCTGGCTCAGCACGCGGTCGGCTTCTTCCTTGCCTGAACACAGCACCGACAGGGCACCGACGCGTTCGCCATACAAGCTGAAACTCTTGGAGAACGAGGTCGAGACGAAAAAATCCAGGCCGGCCGCCACGAACTTGCCGATCACCGCGCCGTCTTCGGCGATGCCGTTGCCAAAGCCCTGGTAGGCCATGTCGAGGAAAGGCACGAGTTGCTTCGCCTTCACGACGGCAATCACCTGATCCCACTGCGCCGGGGTGATGTCATAGCCGGTCGGGTTGTGGCAGCAGGCGTGCAGCAGGACGATGGTGCCGGGGGTGGCGGCGCTCAGGTCGGCCAGCATGCCGTCGAAGTTCACACCGCGCCGGGCGGCGTCGTAATAGCGGTAGCTTTCGACCACAAATCCTGCATTCGTGAACAGGGCGCGGTGGTTTTCCCAACTGGGGTCGGAGATCAGCACCTTGGCGGCCGGGTCGAGCTTTTTCAGGAAATCGGCTCCGATCTTCAGGCCGCCCGTGCCGCCAATGGCTTGCACGGTGGCAATGCGGCCGGATTTGACCGGTTCGGAATCGGCGCCGAACACCAGGCTCTTGACCGCTGCGTCATAGGCGGCAATCCCGTCGATCGGCAGGTACCCGCGGGCCGCGGGCTTTTCCATCATGGTTTTTTCTGCGGCCTGCACGCATTGCAGCAGGGGCAGTTTGCCGTTGTCGTCGAAGTACACGCCGACGCCAAGGTTGACTTTGTTGGGGTTGGTGTCAGCGGCAAATTGTTCATTCAGACCCAGGATCGGGTCGCGGGGGGCCATTTCGACAGCGGTGAACAGAGACATGAAGAGTCCTTCGAAGGGGAGGGGAGTCAGGCGAACAGTCGCGGACTGGGTTAGCCTATGCGGTTGCCCGGAATTTTAGCGGGCTGCGCCGCACCTATCGGGTTTTCCCTCATGCAAGAAGCCATCGACACCCCATCTGAAGCCAAGACCGGCCGGTTCGTCACCTTTCCGGGCTCGCCGTTCGAGTTGTTTCAGCCGTACCCGCCAGCGGGTGACCAGCCGACGGCGATTGAACAACTCGTCGAGGGCGTTCAGGATGGCGAAGTGTTCCAGACCTTGCTGGGCGTGACCGGCTCGGGCAAGACCTTCACCATGGCCAACGTGATCGCCCGGTTGGGGCGACCCGCGATCGTCTTCGCCCCCAACAAGACCCTGGCCGCGCAGCTGTACAGCGAATTCCGGGAGTTCTTTCCGAACAATGCGGTGGAATATTTCGTCAGCTATTACGACTATTACCAGCCTGAAGCCTATGTGCCGCAGCGCGACCTGTTCATCGAGAAAGACTCGGCGATCAACGAGCACATCGAGCAGATGCGGCTGTCGTGCACCAAAAGCATCCTGGAGCGGCGCGACGTGGTGATCGTGGCCACGGTGTCCGCGATTTACGGCATCGGACAGCCGGAGGCGTACCACAAGATGGTGATGACCCTGCGTGTCGGCGACCGGATGGGCCAGCGCGACATGATCGCGCAGTTGATTCGCATGCAGTACCAGCGCAACGATCTGGAGTTTTCCCGCGGCACGTTTCGGGTGCGTGGCGACACCATCGACATCTTTCCGGCCGAGCACAGCGAAATGGCCCTGCGTGTGGAGCTGTTCGACGACGACATCGAATCGATGCAGTTGTTCGACCCGCTCTCGGGTCGGATCCGCCAGAAGATTCCGCGCTTCACGGTGTACCCGAGCAGCCACTACGTGACGCCGCGCGACCAGGTGCTGGCGGCGGTCGAGACGATCAAGATCGAACTGGCCGACCGGCTGAAAGAGCTCGTTGACCAAGGCAAGCTGGTGGAGGCGCAGCGGCTGGAGCAGCGAACGCGATTCGATCTGGAAATGCTGAGCGAACTGGGGCATTGCAAGGGCATCGAGAACTACACCCGGCATTTGTCGGGCGCGGCACCGGGTGAGCCGCCCGCCACCCTCACCGACTACCTGCCCAAGGATGCGATCATGTTTCTGGACGAATCGCATGTGTTGATCGGGCAATTCAGCGGCATGTACAACGGCGACCGCTCGCGCAAGACCACCCTGGTCGAGTACGGTTTTCGCCTGCCCAGTGCGCTTGACAACCGGCCGCTGAAGTTTGAAGAGTTCGAGGCCCGCATGCGCCAGGCCATTTTTGTGTCTGCCACTCCGGCGCAGTGGGAGACCGATCATGCCGGTAAGGTGGTGGAGCAATTGGTCCGCCCCACTGGCCTGGTGGACCCGGAGGTCGAGGTGCGTCCGGCCACGCACCAGGTCGACGACGTCCTGCAGGAGATCCGGATCCGGGTCGAGCGCGACGAGCGGGTGCTGATCACGACTTTGACCAAACGGCTTGCCGAACAACTGACCGACTACCTCAGCGAGAACGGCGTGAAGGTACGCTACCTGCACAGCGATGTCGACACCGTGGAACGCGTGGAGATCATCCGCGACCTTCGGCTTGGAACCTTCGACGTGCTGGTGGGCATCAACCTGTTGCGCGAAGGTCTAGACATGCCGGAAGTGTCCCTGGTGGCCATCCTGGACGCGGACAAGGAAGGCTTCCTGCGGTCCGAGCGCTCGCTGATCCAGACCATCGGACGCGCCGCGCGCAATCTCAACGGGCGGGCAATCCTGTATGCAGACCGGATCACTGACTCCATGAAACGTGCCATGGATGAAACCAGCCGCCGCCGAGCGCGGCAGGTGGCCTTCAATGCTGAACACGGCGTCACGCCCCGCAGCATCGTCAAGCAAGTGCGCGACCTGATCGACGGTGTCTACAGCGAGAAAGCCGGGCGGGAGGCAGAGCGGTTGGAGCAGGACGCGCTGCAGCGCGCGCGCGTCGAAGAGATGTCAGAAAAGGACATCTCGAAAGAAATCAAACGCCTCGAGAAGCTCATGATGCAACATGCCCGTGACCTGGAATTTGAACAAGCAGCCAGGGTTCGCGACGAGTTGGCTCTGTTGAAGCAGCGCGCGTTTGGCGCTTCGGGTGGCGACCCGGTCTCGGATTGACCGGCATTTCTGCATGCAGAACAGATAACCATTGAGTTCACATATGAACGGTATGGTGTTTGTACCCGACAGAAACAATTGGTTTTGTGGTATAGTTGACCTCGTTAGTCAGGAAAAGCGGGACCTCAGGCTGGTTCAATGACGCTGAAGCCCGGGAAACGCGGGTCAGGGCATCAGGTCTGGCCTTCCGCTGTTTCATGCAACCCATCGCCAACCGAGAAGGAGTCTGTCATGCGTCTCACCACCAAAGGTCGTTTTGCGGTCACTGCCATGATCGATCTCGCGCTTCGCCACGAGTCCGGCCCGGTCACCCTGGCCGCGATCAGCCAGCGCCAGCAGATTTCGTTGTCGTATCTGGAACAGCTGTTCGGAAAACTGCGGCGCAACGAACTGGTCGAATCGACCCGGGGTCCGGGCGGTGGCTACACGCTGGGTCGCAAGGCCGCTGACATCACCGTGGCCAACATCATCACGTCAGTGGACGAACCGATCGACGCCACGCAATGCGGCGGGAAGGAAAACTGCCTCGGTGAGGCGGGTCGCTGCATGACCCACGAACTCTGGGCTTCACTGAACACGAAGATGGTCGAGTTTCTGGATTCGGTCACCTTGCAGAAGCTGGTCGATGACCATCTGGCCAAAGGCGTGCAGATCGAGGACAAACCGGCGGTCAAACGCGCGATCCATGCGATGCCGGTTTCGCGGCCGGTACGGGTGAATGCGCCGAATTCGGTGTTCGCACTCGGCAACGCGTTCGCCAAGACCTGACCTTCACCATCGGAATCGCCTGCGATCGAGCCCGCCGCCCCGTCAACCGAAGTTTGAGTTTTTCATGCAAGCAACCCCGCATTTCCCGATCTACATGGACTATGGCGCCACCACACCCTGCGATCCCCGTGTGGTGGACGTCATGGTGCCGTGGCTGCGCGAACATTTTGGAAATCCCGCTTCCCGCAGCCACGCCTGGGGCTGGGAAGCGGAGGCTGCGGTCGAAAAGGCCCGCGAGCAGGTCGCTGAACTGATCGGCGCCGATCCTCGCGAGATCGTCTGGACCAGCGGCGCCACCGAGTCAAACAACCTCGCACTCAAGGGTGCGGCGCACTTCTATCACAGCAAAGGGCGCCACCTCATCACTGTCAAGACCGAGCACAAGGCCGTGCTGGACACTATGCGCGAGCTGGAGCGCCAGGGGTTCGAGGTGACCTATCTGGACGTCCTGGAAGATGGATTGCTGGATCTTGACGTGCTGAAAGCAGCAATCCGTCCTGACACCATCGTGGTCAGCGTGATGGCCGTGAACAACGAGATCGGGGTGATCCAGGACATCGACACCATCGGCAAGCTGTGTCGCGAGAAAGGCATCGTGTTTCACGTCGACGCGGCGCAGGCCACCGGCAAGATCGAGATCGACCTCAAGACGCTGCCGGTCGATCTGATGAGCCTGGCCTCCCACAAGACCTACGGACCCAAGGGCATCGGCGCCTTGTATGTCCGGCGCAAGCCCAGGGTGCGGCTCGAAGCCCAGATGCACGGTGGCGGGCATGAGCGCGGCATGCGTTCGGGCACCTTGCCGACGCACCAGTGCGTGGGCATGGGTGAGGCGTTTCGCCTGGCGCGTCTGGAAATGGCTCAGGACAATGCCAAGGCAAGAGCGCTGCACGATCGTCTGCTCAAGGGTCTGGCCGATGTGGAGCAGGTGTTCCTGAACGGACACTCCACGCAGCGGGTGCCCCAGAACATCAACATGAGCTTCAACTTTGTCGAAGGCGAATCGTTGATCATGGGCATCAAGGGGCTGGCGGTGTCGTCGGGCTCGGCGTGCACCTCGGCCAGTCTGGAGCCCAGCTACGTGTTGCGGGCGCTGGGCCGCAGCGATGAGCTGGCGCACAGCAGCCTGCGCATGACCATCGGGCGCTGGACCACCGAACAGGAAATCGATTACGCGATCGAAACCATTCGCGCCAACGTCGCCAAACTCCGTGACCTCAGTCCCCTTTGGGAGATGTATCAGGACGGGGTCGATCTTTCAACCATTCAATGGACTGCCCATTGACGGACCACACGAGGTAAGCAACATGGCCTATTCCGAAAAAGTTGTCGAGCACTATGAAAACCCCCGCAACGTGGGTTCCTTCGACAAGGGCGACGAGTCCGTCGGCACCGGCATGGTCGGTGCGCCGGCCTGCGGCGATGTGATGAAGCTGCAGATCAAGGTCAACCCGACCACCGGCGTGATCGAGGACGCGCGCTTCAAGACCTATGGCTGCGGCTCGGCAATCGCTTCCAGCTCGCTGGTCACCGAATGGGTGAAAGGCAAGACGCTGGACGAGGCGGCTGCACTGAAGAACAGTCAGATCGCCGAAGAGCTGGCGCTGCCGCCGGTGAAGATTCATTGTTCGATCCTGGCCGAAGACGCGATCAAAGCCGCCGTGGACGACTACAAGAAAAAACACGCCCACTGAGGCGCCGAACCGATGGCCGTGACTCTGACCGAAGCCGCCGCGCGGCATGTGACCCGTTACCTGGCAAAGCGCGGAAAAGGCTTGGGTGTTCGCCTCGGAGTGAAAACCACCGGTTGCTCCGGCCTGGCGTACAAGCTGGAGTACGTGGATGAAGCCGCGCCGGAAGACCTGGTGTTTGAAGGGCACGGCGTGAAGGTGCTGATCGACCCCAAGAGCCTGGCCTATATCGACGGGACGGAGCTGGATTTTGTGCGCGAGGGACTCAACGAGGGATTCCGCTTCAACAATCCGAACGAACGCGACCGATGTGGCTGCGGAGAGAGCTTCCGGGTCTGACGTCGCCGCCTTCTTGGACCCGCAACCCGCCGGAGGCTCCGGAAGGTTATGCCCCGCAATGAATCTTCAGTCTGACGATTTTGAACTCTTCGGCGTGCCGCGCCGGTTTGCGCAGGACGCTGCGGTGCTGGATGCGCGTTGGAAAGAGCTCCAGCGTGAAGCCCATCCAGACCGGTATTCGGCCCAGGGCACCGCGGCCCAACGGGTTGCGATGCAATGGTCGGTGCGCATCAACGAGGCCTACAACCGTTTGCGTGACCCCCTGCGTCGGGCGGCCTACCTGTGCGAACTCGCTGGTGCGTCGATCAACGCACACAGCAACACCGCCATGCCCACTGCCTTTCTGATGCAGCAGATGCAGTGGCGTGAAGCGCTGGAAGAGGCTGCGGATACCGAAACCCTGGAAGCGTTGGCCGACCGTGTGGCCCAAAGCCGCCGCGAAACGCTCGCATCCTGTGGCCAGGCCATCGATGTAGCCCACGATTTTCCTCTTGCCGTCGGGCAGGTGCGGGCGCTGATGTTCATCGAGCGGTTTGCTGCCGAGGTGGACGCCCGAATCGACGCAGTCCATGACGCGGCGGGGGACCCGGGCAGGGGGACACAATAGGCATCCAGACGTCCGCCACCCTGGCGATCACCAACTTTTCAACCGGGCTTGTCCCACTTTCTCAGCACGCATGGCGCTTCTCCAGATTTCCGAACCCGGGCAGGCGCCCGATCCCCACCAGCGACGGGTGGCTGTTGGCATTGACCTCGGCACCACGCATTCGCTTGTCGCCGCCGTTCGTCATGGGGTGGTCGAATGCCTGCCCGACAGCCAGGGGGAGGTGATCCTGCCTTCGGTGGTTCGGTATCTCGCAGGGGGAGGTCGCCAGATTGGCGGGGAGGCCCTGGCGGCGGGCGTTTCGGATCCCGAGAACACCATTGCATCGGTCAAACGGTTCATGGGTCGCGGCCTGGCCGATGTGGCCGGGCGAGACAAACTGCCTTACCGTTTCGTCGAGCATGGTGAAGGGATGCTGACCTTGCACACCGCACATGGGGTCAAATCGCCCGTCGAGGTCAGCGCCGAAATCCTGGCCACGTTGCGCCAGCGGGCCGAGGACACCTTCAATGACGATCTCTACGGGGCAGTGATCACCGTGCCCGCGTACTTTGACGACGCGCAGCGCCAGGCCACCAAGGATGCGGCCCAACTGGCCGGTATCCAGGTTTTGCGCCTGATCAACGAGCCCACGGCGGCTGCCATTGCCTACGGCCTGGACAACGCCAGCGAGGGCATCTACGCCGTCTTCGATCTGGGCGGCGGCACCTTTGACATCTCGATCCTGCGCTTGGCGCGTGGTGTGTTCGAGGTGATCGCCACCGGGGGTGATTCCGCGCTGGGCGGCGACGACTACGATCAGGCGCTGGCCGACTGGCTGCTCGCTCGATCCGGCCTTCGCATCGAAGGGCCGGGCGACAAGGCACAGCTGAAAGCATGGGCTCGCCGGACCAAGGAAGCCTTGTCTGCTACCGATTCAGTAGCTGTCGATGGCCATCTGACGCTGGGAAGGCTTCATATTCATGCCAAAAGGGAGGACTTCGAAGCCGTCACGGCGCCCCTGACCGCACGCGCCATGGGCGCCGTTCGCAAGACGCTTCGGGATGCGAAGCTCGACCGTTCGGACGTTCAGGGTGTGGTGATGGTGGGTGGGTCGACCCGCATGCCCCAGATCCAGCGCGCCGTGGCGGAGTTCTTCGGCAGGGCGCCTTTGAACAACCTGAATCCCGACGAGGTGGTTGCGATCGGCGCCGCGATCCAGGCGAACCAGCTCGCGGGCAACGACCCGGCCGGCGACCTGCTGTTGTTGGACGTGATCCCGTTGTCGCTCGGCATCGAGACCATGGGCGGCCTGGTCGAGCGCATCGTGCCGCGCAACCAGACGATCCCCACGGCGATGGCGCAGGATTTCACCACCTACAAGGACGGGCAGACCGCCTTGGCGCTGCATGTGGTCCAGGGCGAGCGCGACCTCGTGGCCGATTGCCGCAGCCTGGCCCGATTCGAATTGCGCGGCATTCCGCCCATGGCGGCGGGTGCCGCCCGCATCCGGGTGACCTTCACGGTGGATGCGGACGGGCTGCTCAACGTGAGCGCGCGCGAGACGGGCAGCGGTGTGGAGGCGCGCATCGACGTCAAGCCCTCGTATGGCCTGAGCGATGCCCAGATCGCCGCGATGTTGCAGGAGAGTTTCACCACGGCCGAATCCGACATCAAGGCGCGTGCCTTGGCGGAAGCCCGCGTCGACGCCGACCGGATGCTGCTGGCCACCCAAAGTGCGCTGGACGCAGACAGTGCCCTGCTCGATGCCGGACAGCTGCGTGAAATCGACAGCCTGATGAACGCCTTGCGGGCGGTGATGGCCGAAAGCCAGGATGCCGGTCAGGTGGAAGCGGCCACCGAGGCGCTCGCCAAAGGAACCGAAGCCTTCGCTGCCGAGCGCATGAACCACAGCATCCAGCAGGCCTTGGCCGGTCGCAGCGTTGAAAGCCTTTGAAAGATCTGCCATGCCCGTGATCAAGATTCTTCCCCATCCGGAATACTGCCCACAGGGCGCCGAGGTCTCGGCGCCGGCCGGGACCTCCATCTGCGAGGCCTTGCTGGATCATCACATCAACATCGAGCATGCCTGCGACATGAGCTGCGCCTGCACGACCTGCCACGTCATCGTGCGCGACGGCTTCAACAGCCTGAACGAACTCGACGAGAACGAAGAAGACATGCTCGATCGGGCCTGGGGTCTGGAGCCCAACTCCCGCCTGTCGTGCCAGGCGTACCTGGGGCAGCAGGACATCACCGTCGAAATCCCGAAATACTCGATCAACCACGCCAAAGAGAACCACTGATGGCCCGGCAGATTGTTCTGGATACCGAAACCACCGGACTGTCCGCCGAGGGCGGCGATCGGATCATCGAGATTGGCTGTGTGGAACTTCTGAACCGCAAGCTCACGGGCAACAACCTGCATTTTTATGTCAATCCGGAGCGTGACAGCCATGAGGACGCGCTCAAGGTGCATGGCATCAGCAACGAATTTCTGCGCGACAAGCCCCGGTTTGCAGACATTGCCGAAGACATACTCAAGTATGTGCAAGGCGCCGAGATCATCATCCACAACGCCGCGTTCGATGTCGGGTTTCTGAACAAGGAACTGGAGCTGCTGGGCCGGCCGCCGTTTGCCAGTTTCGTCGAGACCGTGACCGATACGCTGGCCATGGCCAAGGCGATGTTTCCGGGCAAGCGCAACAGCCTGAATGCATTGTGCGACCGCCTGGGGGTCGACAATTCGGGGCGCACCCTGCATGGCGCCTTGCTGGATGCCGAACTTCTGGCTGACGTCTACATCAACCTCACGCGTGGGCAGGATGCGCTTCTCATCGATCTCGGTACGGTCGAAGGCGAACGCAGTGGCGTCGTGCACGTGGATCTGTCGCAGTTCAGTCTGCCGGTGCTCCTGCCGAACGACACTGAACTGGCTGCCCACGATGAAGTGCTGGCCCAATTGGACAAGTCCAGCGGGAGCAGAACACTCTGGAGAATGCATACGGAGGAGCGTGCCAACTCTGTGGCATAATTCTTGGCTTTCCAGCAGCAAGAAATTGTTCGGAATCGGGTGATTAGCTCAGCGGTAGAGCACTGCCTTCACACGGCAGGGGTCGCAGGTTCAAACCCTGCATCACCCACCAGGAATTCAACTTGCATTGAGGGCTTACGGATGGTTCGTAAGCCCTTTTTGTTTGTCGTCAGGCTGAACGCACTTTTCATGAGGCAGGGTTGGGTTGTCTGAATGCGCGGCGCAGCAGCGTCCAACCCGCGTGAACCGTCGGCACCCCATCGTCATGGTCTGGGCTCCTTGGTGATCCTTGTTGTCGCATGCGGAGACCCTCGCGCCTCGATGCCGCTACGTTGAGGAACATTTCGCGATGGCATGTCATTGTCCTTGCTGCCGGTAGCCTGATCGAACACGTCAAAGTCGGGTGCTACACTGATTCAGCCGGGGGGTGATCGGAATGATGCGGGGTTTCTTGAATGCTCCGGCCATCTACTGGGAATGGGCAGTCGAGAATATCCCTTTGAGCAATATCTGGCGGTGAAGAAAGGAGTTGGGATGCGGTATGTCTATATCGGACTGCTGATTGTCGCGTTGGCTGTTGTCATTCTTTTCAAAGTTCAGAATCTGACCAGTGTCACCATCACACTGCTGGGCATGAGTGCAACCATGTCGGTGTCCATGTTGGTCTTTGGTGTTTACGTGCTGGGCATGCTCACGGGCGGGCTGATGTGGTCGCTGCTTCGGGGTTCGATCCGGGGCGCATCAGGGGCATCGTCCTGAGCCCATCCTTTCTGGCATCTTGTTAATTGGTCGCCCCTGAAGAACCGCCGCAACCCGCATGAACACTGGGTTTCAGGGCGATTGCTGATGGTGGGAGCTCCCGGTTTGAATTCCAATCGGTGCAGATTTCTGGGAGTTCTGCCGCGATGTTTACCTGCCCCGCCACCGACGACTTCTTTCGCTCGCGCATCGACCACATGATCGACCTGCGCCACCCGCTGGCCGTGCTGGCCTCGCGCATGCCTTGGCAAGAGATCGAAGCTCGGGTGGCCCAGGTGTTCTCCCGCAAAGGCCGCGCTGGCGTGGCCATGCCCGAGCTGGACCTCTTCGGTGAACAGGTGCAACGTGCCGCTGTAGCCAGCAACGCCGGACGCCCGCGCGTGCCGCTGCGCATCATGATCGCCCTGCTGTACCTCAAACACGCCTTCAACGAATCCGACGAGGGCGTGGTGGCCCGCTGGGCCGACACCCCGCGCTGGCAGTTCTTCTCGGGCTGCGCCTACTACGAAGACCGCCCGCCCTGCGACGCCACCACCCTGGTCAAGTTCCGCCAGTTGCTGGGCGAAGACGGTGTGGAGGAGTTGCTGGCGCAGACCATCAACGTGGCGGTTGCTCTCAAGCTGATCAAGCCCCAGGAGCTCAGCCGCGTGATCGTGGACAGCACCGTGCAGCACAAGGCGATCGCCCACCCCACCGACAGCCGCCTGCTGGAGAGCGCACGCGCCAAACTGGTGGCGGCGGCCAAGGACGCCGGCATCGATCTGAAGCAGACCTTTGCCAAGGAAGGCCGGCATCTGAGCCGCAAGGCTGCTCGCTACGCCCATGCCCGCCAGTTCAATCGCATGCGCCGGGCCATCAAACGCCAGAGAACCATCGTGGGTCGGCTGCAGCGCGAGATCGAACGCAAGACCAGCGCCATCGGGGCCGCCGTGCGAGAGGCGCTCGGTGAGGCCTTGAGCAAGGCCGCACGCATCAACGCCCAGAGCGGCCAGCGCAAGGACGCAGACGGACAGCCCAAGCTGTACGCCTGGCACGCCCCCGAGGTGGACTGCATCGCCAAGGGCAAGGCCAAACAACCCTATGAGTTCGGCGTCAAGGTGGGCATTGCCAGCACGCTCAATGGCAACCTGATCGTGGGCGCACGGGCGTTTCACGGCAACCCGTACGACGGTCATACCCTGGCCGAACAACTGGAGCAGGTCACGATCCTGATGCAGGACACGCACACCGAGCCCACCACGGCGTTTGTGGATCTGGGCTACCGGGGGGTGGATGCGCACAACCCGGATGTGCGCATCGTGCACCGGGGCAAGAGCAAGCGGATCAGCGAGCAAGACAGAAGATCACTCAGGCGGCGCCAGGCCATTGAGCCGATCATCGGCCATCTCAAGGCCGATCACCGCATGGATCGCTGTCACCTCAAGGGAGAAATCGGTGACCGGCTGCACGCGGTGCTGTGCGCCGCAGGCTACAACATCCGCTGGCTGCTGCGCCGAATCGTCAAGAACGGCGTGGCCTTCTTGTGGTCCGTTTTGTTGTGCCTGCAGAAGGCCAGCTTGTGGGGCCGATCTTGGCAGGGGTTTGCCATGGCGCGGGCCGCCGCGAGCGACATCGCCATGCTTTGGGCGCGACGAGTGCCCCGCAACATTGAACGGCTACCGGTTTATGCGGCGGTGGGCGCTTGAAGTGAATTTTTCAGGGACGACTACGTCAATGCATCCTGCGTGGACGAGTCGCCCGGCAATGTGGACCGCAGCTTTGTGGAACGACTGCTGGCGCAATGCAAGGACATGCCGCCCGGGTTCCATGTGCTGTTGTTTGGCTTTGACTGGGCCCGTGACGACGCCGGCGCCCCGATGCCGGAGCGATCGACCTTTCACGTTCCCGATGACTATGTGGCCGGATTGGCCAGAAAATACCCCGCCCACATCGTCTGGGCGCCCTCGATCCATCCCTATGACCCGCGCGCGCTGGACCGGCTGGACGCCGCGGTGGCCAACGGCGCGCGCGGCATCAAGTGGCTGCCGTCGGCCCAGAACATCGATCCTGCCGGCGCGCGCTGCGATCGTTTCTACGCCCGACTGGCGGCGCTGCGCCTGCCCCTGATCACACATGCCGGCGACGAACGCGCAGTGCATGGCTTTGGCGAGCACCTGGGCAATCCGCTGCGCCTGCGGCGGCCGCTCGACGCAGGGGTCAAGGTGGTGGTGGCCCATTGCGCATCGCTGGGGGAAGGGCACGACACCGACAAGGGCGGATCGGCCCTGGTACCCAACTTCGATCTCTTTGCGCGGCTGATGGACGAGCCGGCCTACCGCGGCAACCTGGTCGGGGACATCGCCGCCGTCACCCAGGGCAACCGCATGGGCGTGGTGGCCACCCTGCTGGAGCGCCGCGACTGGCACGATCGCTTGTTGAATGCCTCGGACTACCCGCTGCCTGGCGTGGTGCCATTGATCTACCTGGAAGCGCTGTTCAAACGTAAGTTGCTGGACCCGGCCTCGCTGGCACCCTTGCGGGGCCTACGGGACTTCAACAGCCTGTTGTTCGATTTCGTGCTCAAGCGCAGCCTGGCACTCAATGGCCAGGGCTTCCCGGCGGCTGTGTTTGAAACCGCGCCGTGGTTCAAGCGGCCCAACTGAAGGTTTCTGCTTTTTTGATGGGAGTGATTGATGAAGACAATGGTTTTCGGGGGCCTTTTGCTGGCCCTGCTCGCCGGTTGTGCTGGCACCCAGAATGCGGGCGCTCCGTCCGCTTCGAAGGACGGGACGGCGGCCCCGGACCTGCACAGCAGCCAGAACGCGCTCGACTGGGCTGGCGTCTATGAGGGCGTGTTGCCCTGTGCCGACTGCCCCGGCATCCGGACGCGCCTGAACCTCAAGCCGGACGGACGCTACGAGCTTTCGACCCAGTACCTTGATCGCCAGTCCGCTCCGAGCGTCGAGACCGGCAAATTCTTCTGGAATGCCGACGGCAATACCGTCACCCTGGAGGGCAACGGCCAACGGTTTGCCGTCGGGGAAGGGCGCTTGCTGGCGCTGTATCGCAATGCCGCGGCCGATTGGGCCAGCGCGTCGAACCAGGTATTGAAACGGGTTTCGGCGACTGCCGCTGCACCGACACCTGCCGCCGCGCTGCTCAAGGCCCTGGAAGACCATCGCTGGACCCTCGTGTCTGCCATCAACGCGCAAGGCCAGCGGCTCGGCGCGGTGCTGCCGGACGCTGCCCGGCCGTTCGTCCTGAGCTTTTCGGGTTCGCGCCTGCAGGTCCAGGGCGGGTGCAACCAGTTGACCGGATCGTTTCAACTCGGCCCCGACGGCGTGTTGACCGTGGGCCGCGTGGCCTCCACCATGATGGCTTGCGACGCGCCGTTGATGCAGGCCGACAAAGCCATGGCGGAGCTGCTCGCGAAGGGGCTGCGGGTCGAGCTGAGCAAAGGCACGCCGACCAACCTGCGCCTGAGCGATCCGACGGGCGTCAACCTGACCCTGACCGGACAGGCGACACCGGAAGCGTTGTACGGGCCCGCGACCCGGGTTTTCATGGAAATCGCCGCGCAACGAGTGGCCTGCAACAACCCCCTGAACGGTGAAACCCTGTGCCTGCTGGTGCGCGACCGGCGGTTTGACGAGCAGGGCTTGACGGTTGGCACGCCAGGTGCTTGGCGGCCGCTGTTCGAAAGCATCGAGGGCTACAAGCACACCCCCGGCGTGAAGAACGTGGTTCGCCTGAAGCGGTTCCAACGCGCCTCGGCGCCGCCGGGTGCTTCGAAGACGGTCTACGTGCTGGATCTGGTCGTCCAGTCCGAAACCGTCAAGCCCTGAAGCGGCGTCTGCCTCGTTCCCTTGGAGCTGTTCAGGACCGGGATGGCTTGTCGGGGCCGACGTTTGCCGCATGTCTGGACTTTTCTTTCCCGGCAGGCGGGTTGCATCGGGTTTCTACGGTGTACGCCCCTGATCGACAGGCCGTAGCATTCGGCAAAACATAAGTCACTCCGGATTTAGTGGTTCCGACCGACAGGCCGTGCCGCTTGCGGTAACCCCCGATAGGAGTGACGACCAGGGTGGCGAGGCCTCGGGCGGGAGGTTGACGTTGTCCGGGGATCACAAGGCATTTTTCCAGGAGACACCATGATGCGATGGAATCGGTTGGCTGCGGTCGGCATGTTGAGCACTTTGGCCGGATGGGCGGGCGCTCAAACCATGGACCCCATGCAGGTGCGCGGTTGGGCTTCGACCTGTGCGACCTGTCACGGCACGGCGGGCATTGCTCAGCCTGGCATGGAGTCTCTGGCAGGCGTCAACAAGGACGAGATGCTCAAGAAGATGATGGACTTCAAGACGGGCAAGAAACCCGCGACCTTGATGCACCAATTGGCCAAGGGTTACTCGGACGAGCAGCTCCAGGCCCTGGCCGGCTATTTCGCCGCACTGAAAAAATAAGGGAGCAAGCCATGAAGCGTCGTGAATTGGTGCGGGTCCTTGGAGCTGGTTCTTTGCTCGGAGTCGCCGGGATGATGGGCGGTTGTGCCACGTCGGGCGGCTCGGGCGGACCGCATGTGGTGGTGGTTGGGGGCGGTTTCGGTGGCGCCACCGCCGCCAAGTACATCCGCATGTGGTCGGAACAAAGCATCCGGGTGACCTTGATCGAACCCAACGCGGACTTCGTGTCCTGCCCCATCTCGAACCTGGTCCTCGGCGGCAGCAAGACCATGGCGGACATCACCGTCTCCTATGACAACCTGGCCAAGCGTCATGGCGTCAATGTGGTGCGCGACAGGGTGTCCGGCATCGACGCGGACAGGCGAACCGTCAAGCTGGCCAGCGGGGGCGAACTGGGCTACGACCGGTTGATTTTGTCGCCGGGCATCGACTTCATGTGGGAGACGCTGCCCGGCATGAACAAACCCGGCGCGCAGGAAAAAGTGCTGCACGCCTGGAAGGCGGGGCCGCAGACCGTGGCGCTGCGCAAACAACTTGAAGCCATGCCGGACGGCGGCGTGTATGCCTTGACCATTCCGCTGGCGCCATACCGTTGCCCGCCCGGTCCGTACGAGCGCGCGTGCCAGGTGGCAAGCTACTTCAGCAAGGCCAAGCCGAAGAGCAAAGTGATCATCTTTGACGCCAACGACGACGTGACGTCCAAGGGGCCGCTGTTCAAGAAGGCCTGGGCAGATCGCTACAAAGGGATCATCGAATACCGGCCCAAGCACAGTCTGGCGGATGTCGATGTCGCCACGAACACGCTGAAGTTTGAATTCAACGACGACTTCAAGGCCGCCGTTCTGAACGTGCTGCCCGCGATGCGCGCTGGTGATATCGCGGTCAGGTCCGGCTTGGCAACGGCGAACAAGCGCTGGTGCGAGGTCGATTTTCTGACCCATGAAGCCAAGGCGGCCCGGAACATCCATGTCCTGGGCGACTCGATTCAGGTCGCGCCGCTGATGCCCAAATCGGGCCACATGGCCAACCAGCATGGCAAGACCTGCGCGGCGGCCGTGGTCGCGCTGCTGACGGGAAAACAGCCGAACGCATTGCCGATCTACACCAACACCTGTTACAGCTTCGTCAGCGCCGACGAGGCGGTGCATGTGGCCAGCGTGCATCGGTACGACGCCGCGCAGAAGACCATGCTGACGGTTCCGGGTTCCGGGGGCGTGTCCAGTGCTGCGAACGAACTGGAAGCCGGGTATGCGATGGGCTGGGCGCGCAATATCTGGGCGGACACGCTGGCCTGAGCTTCGTGAGTTGTCGCCGGCGGCTTGTCGGCGACACGTTCAATTGATCGATCGGTGGGGCGATGGAGTCCAGGATGAAGGCGATGAGGTCTCTGGTCATGATGGCCGTGCTCGCGATGGCTGGTTCGGCTTGGGCACAGGCCGATGAGGAGCGCGCGAAAAAAATTGTCGGCGGGGTTTGTTTCGTTTGCCACGGCACGGAAGGGGAGTCGTCCAGCGAAGTTTTCCCCCGACTGGCCGGGCAGCATTGGGAGTACACCGCGAAGCAGCTCGAGAACTTCAAGAGCGGCAAACGCAAAAGCACGGCCATGAGCGCGATGGTTGCGAAACTGACACCCGACGAGATGGTGGCGTTGGGACGATACTTTGAAAAGAAGGCCGCGCCGCGTGAGCCCGCGAAGGATGAGGATCTGGCAGGGATGGGCAAGTATGTCTACCTGCATGGCAACCGCTTCAGCAGCGTGCCTGCATGCGCCAGTTGCCATGGGAAGGATGGCCTGGGTACCGCCTCTTTGCCCCGCCTGGCCGGACAGTACGCGGTCTACATCGAAACGCAGCTTCGGCAGTTCGGTCAGCGCGAGCGCACCAACGACAACGAGGTGATGCATTCGATCGTTGCCAAGATGACGCCGCTGGAAATGGCAGCGGTTGCAGAGTACCTCAGTGGGAAATAGGCCGGTTCAGCCCGGTACGGGTTCGGCGTTTTGGGGTTCCGGGTGGCTGCTTGCCAATTGCGGATGCCGAAGAGGGGCCGATATGAGCGCTTCATGGTGGTGAGCATCGGCCTCGTGCTGCGCCGTCTGGTGCGCATGCCGCATTTCATCTTTTGGCTGGCGACCTGCGTGACGCTTTCTGCCGGGGCCCAGCCGGTGATTCCGATGAACGCCATGCGGGTGTCGCACTCGGTCTGGTATGTCGAGGGTGTGTCTGCGTTGGGCTCCACGGCCAACCAGAATTTCATTTCCAACGCGGCGTTCGTCGTCACGTCGGCCGGCGTGGTGGTCATCGATGCCCTGGGCTCGCCGATTCTTGCCGAGCGTCTCTTGGCCGAGATCCGGAAGGTGACGCCGAAACCGGTCACGCACGTCATCGTCACCCACTACCATGCGGACCATATCTACGGACTCCAGACCTTGCGCCAGCACGGCGCTCGGGTCATCGCGCACCGTTCCGCGGGGGAATACCTGAACTCCGATACAGCGCGTCTGCGGCTCGAACATTCACGACGCGAGATCGCGCCTTGGGTGAATGCACAGACGGTCCTGGTGCCCCCTGACCAATGGCTGGATGGCGACCTGACGCTGGAGGTGGGTTCGACCACGTTGCTGATCCGGCATGCCGGCCCGGCTCATACGCCGGAGGATCTGGTGGTCTATGTCCCTTCGGAAAAGGTGCTGTTCGCGGGTGATCTCGTGTTTCGCAATCGCATTCCATTTGTCGGACAGGCCGACAGCCGCCGCTGGATCCAGGCGCTCGAACACCTGCTGAGTTTTGATGCAACCACCATCGTACCGGGGCATGGCCCCCTGTCGCGCGATGCCCGCAAGGACATGGAACTGACGCGCGACTACCTGGTCTATCTGCGTGAAAAGATGGGGCAGGCGGCGCGCAATCTCGAACCCTTCGAGGATGCCTATCGGGCAACCGACTGGAGCCGGTTCGACGGACTGCCCCTGTTTCAGGTTGCCAATCGAATGAACGCTTACAACACGTATCTGCTGATGGAGCACCAGTCTCCATGACGCCTCTGGAAGCCTCTCGAGCCGCGCGGCTTCCGACGGTAAGCCGCCGGGAGGTGATGGTGGCCGCGACCTGCCTTGCGACGGTACGGTTTGTTCATGCGGCGACGGTCACCTTGCCACAAGTGGGTTCACTCGCCGATTCGCTGGCCGGGGCCCTGCGGCGCGGTGAACCGCTGCTGGTCCTGGTGAGTCTGAAGGGGTGTCCGTTCTGTGATGTGGCGCGTAACCACTACCTGGGTCCGATGCGCGCGCAAGCGCAGATCGATGTCGTCCAGGTTGACATGGGCAGCGCACGCTCGGTGAGGGATTTTCTGGGCCAGGCGTTGACGCAGGACCAGCTGATCCGTCGCTGGCAGATCAAAATGGCGCCCACCGTTCTGTTTTTCGGCCGCGGTGGGGTCGAAGTCGCCGAACGACTGGTCGGGGGTTCGAACTCCGATTTCTACGGTGCCTACCTGGATCAGCGACTGGAAACAGCCAGGCGGGTTGTCCGGGGTTGATCGGCATGCACATCTTGATTTCGATAACAGGTTCGGGCCCAGCAGGCAAGTCCGTGTGGTGCGGTTTCGAATGCAACCTGAGCAACCACAAGGCGTGCCGGGATGCGTTCATCACTTTGCGCAGACACTCGAGACAGGCAACCGCAGTGTGACAGTGTCAGGTAACCCATGATTCCCATCAAGACCGAATCGGCATGGAAGGGCACCTCGGACTGCCGCAACTGCGGCATCCGCGACATGGTGCTGTTTGCGGACCTCAATGAGCAGGATTTCGGCCAGATCCATGCGCCGATCGACGACCTGGAACTCCAGGCAGGTACCACCTTGTTCGCGGAGGGTGCTGGGGCCTCGGCCATCTTCACCTTGCGTTCGGGCATGATCAAGCTGGTTCGCGTCACGCCCGATGGTCGCCAGCGCATCGTGCGCGTGCTGCGCCCGGGCGACGTTGCCGGTCTGGAGGCGCTCGCCACCTCGCGTTACGGCAGCGAGGCGGTTGCCTTGAGCGACATCTCGGTCTGCCGGATTCCGGCGCAGGTCATCAATGCACTGGGCAGCAGTTCTACCCGACTGCACAAGCGGCTCATGGAGAAGTGGCAAAGCGCGCTGCGTGAGGCCGACGACTGGCTGGCGGACCTGAACTTTGGCACCGCGCGCCAGCGCGTGGCGCATTTCATCCTGAAGATGCGAAATCCGGCGGATGCACAGATCGCGACCTTGTTTTCCCGGGAGGACATGGGTGCCATGATGGATCTGAAGCTGGAGACCGTCAGTCGCGAGGTCAGCGCCTTGGTGCGTGAGGGCGTGATTGAACCCTTGGACAAGCACGGCCGAATCTACCGCGTCCTGGATCTGCCTGCCCTGCAGGCCATCTGATTCAATTCGTTTTTCGGTGTTGGTGCTGATGAACAGAATTGGCTGGCGTTTCGGGCGTAGCGCGCTGGCCAGCCCCGCAGTCGCGGCCAACGGTCAGGAGACGCCCGGCTTCCGGTTCAGTGCGTCAGGCTCATGAACAGCCGGGGCAATCGCTCGGGCAATTGTTCGACCCGGTCCACCACGGTGAAGTGGTGGCCAAAGATCTCGCGCGCGTAGCGGTCCGCCTGCGGGTCCAGGCTGATGGCGTGGCAATGGATGCCCTGGCTGTCCAGTTCCTGCACCGCCTGGCGGGTGTCTGCGATCAGCGCCTGCGGGTCGGCCACGTCCACGTCGGACGGCTCGCCGTCGGTCAACACCAGCAGCAGCTTCTTGTCCCCCTGGCGTGCACCCAGGTAATGCGCACCATGGCGCAGCGCCGCGCCCATGCGGGTCGACCATCCCGCCTCCAGGCCGGCCAGCCGCGCCTTGGGCGCCTCGCCCCAACGTTCTGAGAAACCCAGGATGTGCTGGTAGCGCACCTCGTGACGGGTGTTGGAGGCAAAGCCGGCAATCGCAAAGCGGTCGCCGAGCTGGTCGATGGCCCAGGCCAGCAACGCCACCGCTTCCTGGGCCAGCTCCAGCAGCGTCTGGTCGCTGCCGGCCACGGTCTCGTTCAGCGATTCGGAAAGGTCCAGCAGCAGCAGTACCGCGATGCTGCGCCCGTCGGTGCGGTGGCTCATGTTGATGCGGGTATCCGGCGTGTGGCCGGTGCGCCAGTCCACCACGGCGCGTAGCGCCACATCCAGGTCCAGTTCGCTGCCTTCTTCCTGATAGCGGATGCGCACCCGCTCCTGTGGCTTGAGCAGGTCCAGCAGCCGCTTGAGCTGCCGCGCCAGGCCGGCGTGCCGGGCCAGCAGCCGGTCGATGGTGACGGCATCGCCCGCCGGCTGCAGGCGGTCGTACACACTCACCCAGTCCGGGCGGTAGGTGCGGGTGGTGGCGTCCCACTCGGGGTACAGGCGCGGGGGCAGGGGTGCGTCGTCATCGGCGGTGCTGCTGCGGCGCGGGCGCTCGAAACTGTCTTCCTCGTCGCCTGCTTCGATGAAGCGCCACAGGTGGCGGTTGTCGTCCCGCCAGCTGACAACCGTGTCTTCGAAAAAAACGCGCGCGAACTGGTCGCTGGCGCGACGGGTGCGGGCCACGTACCGCAGCGCCAGTTCCGCCATGGCGGCGGTGTTGGCTTCGCCCTCGGCCATCAACGCCTGGAACGCGGCGACGCTATCCAGGAGGTCCGGGTCGGTTTCAGCGTGATCCGGGTCCAGCAGCGCGCGGGACACGCGGGCCAGCCGGTGGCGCAGGCAAGAGGTGGTTTCGGCGTCGCAATCGCCAGCCTGCGGATGCGGGTGTAGCGCCAGCAGGATGCGGCGCAGGCCGGGGTAGCGGCGGCAGGCCAGCGCGTCCACCCGCGCATCCTCGAAAAACTCCACCGCCAGCCGCTGGAAGGGGCTCCAGTTGTCGGCCACCAGCGGCGTGCTCCAGCGCCGGTGCGCCGCCATGTGGGCCAGCGCGGCGCGGTAGCGGTCCACGCCGCGCACGCCGGCTTCATCGTCCAGCACATCGGGCAGGCGCAGGCCCAGCGCGTCGAAATACGGCACCGGCTGGCGCAGCTCGTCGAACGCGGTGGAATAGGGCACCAGCAGCGCGGTGTCGTTCCACAGCGCTTTCAGCGTGCTCTCCAGGCGCCGCTGGACGTCGGCAAACAGCGTGCCGTGGCGCTCGCGCTGCAGCACGGCGCGGCTGTCGGCCGATTGCAGGCCGAAATAGTCGGCCTGGCGCTGCGGATGGCGACCGTGGTTGCGCACGCCGTAGTCCACCCAGCGCTGCAGACCGTCGAGCGCCAGCGCGGCCAGCAGGCGCGGCGCGGCCTCCAGAAAAGGCGGCAAGCCCGGGCTTTCAAACGTGGTGTGGTGGCCGTGGATGGAGCCGCTGGTGCGCGCCATCAGCGACCCAACCAGGTCGAAATAGGCCTGCAGCGGCTCGCGTCCCGGCAGGCGCCGCGCCACGGCGGCTAGTGACTGCAGCAGCGGCGCGATGGCGCGCCCGTTGGGTGACTTCTGCAGCCGCTGCACCACCGCCATCAGCGCGGGCAGCGCGCCGGCGTCGCCACCCAACGCCGACACCACGGCGGGCCATTCCTCCAGAAACACCAGCATCGGCTCCACCCCGCGGCCGAGTTTGCCCAGCGTGCGGGCGGCGTCCAGCCAGGCGTCGAAGTCAGGGGGGGCGAGCTGCGCGGCGGCCGCGGTGGCCAGCGGCTCGAACACCGCATCCACCGCGGCAAAGCGGGTGTCCAGCCGCGCGCGCCAGTCGGCGAGCTGCTCGGGCGTGGGCGGCACCGGCGCGGTCACGGCAACAGCCAGTGGGTGGTCAGAGGCTGAGAGGGAATTGGGCGTGCCCGAAAGGGCGCCCCAAAAACCCGCCGGCAAGGCGCAAAGCACAGCCGTAGCTCGGGCTACGGCGCGCATTTGCAACGCCGTTGGCGGTGTTTTGGGGCGTCAAGGCGGGCATGACCGATTTCCTCTCAGGCTCTCAGGCAAAGCAGGCGTCGACGGCGTGGTCCAGCGTGTCGCGGATGTCGGCGTCGTCGGTGATGGGGCGCACGAGGGCCATGCGGCACGCGTCGCGGGCATCCACGCCGCGCTGCATCAGCTGGGCCGCGTGCACCAGCAGCCGGGTGGAAATGCCTTCGGTCAGGCCGTGGCCTTTCAGGCGCCGCGCGGCCTGCGCCACCGTCACCAGGCGCGTGGCGGTGTCTTCAGCCAGACCGGATTCGCCCGCGACGATGCGGGCTTCGAGCGCGGCGTCGGGGTAGTCGAAGTCGAAGGCGGTGAAGCGCTGCTTGGTCGAGGGCTTGAGGTCTTTCATCAGACTCTGGTAGCCCGGGTTGTAGGAAATCACCAGCTGGAAGTCCGGGTGGGCGCTGACGAGCTCGCCCTTCTTGTCCAGCGGCAGCACGCGGCGGTGGTCGGTCAGCGGGTGGATCACCACCGTGGTGTCCTGGCGCGCTTCCACCACTTCGTCGAGGTAGCAGATGGCACCGCTGCGCGCTGCGGTGGTCAGCGGGCCGTCGAGCCAGCGGGTGCCGCCGGCATCGAGCAGGTAGCGGCCCACCAGGTCGCTGGCGGTCATGTCCTCGTTGCAGGCCACGGTGATCAGCGGACGCTGCAGCTTCCAGGCCATGTACTCGACGAAGCGCGACTTGCCGCAGCCCGTCGGGCCTTTCACCATCACCGGGAGCCGGGCGGCGTAGGCAGCCTCGAACAATTCCACTTCCCGACCCTGGGGTTGGTAGTGGGGCGCCTCAAGCACGCGAAACGCGTCGATCCCTGCCATGATGTACTCCTGAAAACATAGCTGACGATGGCCGTTTGGTGCTGGGAAAAGACCAAAAAAGCCCCAAACAGGGGCTTGCATGGCGTGGCGAGCGACCTGATCGTGGTGTGAAACCGTCCGGGCCGTCGCCAGCCGGGGGAGGGCCTAGCGGTGCGCGGCCAGCTTGTCGCGCCAGCCCGGGTACAGCGCGTCGGCATCCTTGGGGAAGGACTCGAACGCGCGGGCGAATTCCTTGTGCTCCCTGGCCCATTCGATCGGATCGGCCTTGGCTTTCCAGCATTCGTAGGCCTGGCGCAGGGACTTCGCACCGGCGGCCGGGCTGTCGATATGGCCGTAGCTGCCGCCGCCGGCGGTGTTGATC
Source organism: Burkholderiaceae bacterium (assembly GCA_046348065.1). Taxonomy (GTDB): domain Bacteria; phylum Pseudomonadota; class Gammaproteobacteria; order Burkholderiales; family Burkholderiaceae_C; genus Skiveiella. Next base: position 130,939 of record JAXMFA010000003.1, on the reverse strand, counting down.
ACGTTGCCATGGCCCAGGTTCTCGAAGAAGCCCGGCAGGCGCAGCGCGTTCATGCCCCCCGAGATGATCGGCGTCGTGGGCTTCATGCCGTACCACTCCTGGTGGTAGGCCGGTCCGGTGTAGCTGTCGCGCTCGATGATGTAGGCGATGGCGCGGTCGTCTTTTTCGCCCTCCATCTTGCCGTAGCCCATGGTGCCCACGTGGATGCCGCTGGCCCCCTGCAGCCGGCTCATCTTGGCCAGCACATAGGCGGTGTAACCGCGCTTGGCGCTCGGGCTGGTCACGGCGCCGTGGCCGGCGCGGTGGTAGTGCAGGTACTGGTTGGGGAAGGCGCGGCGCGCCGTGGTGACCATGCCCGGGCCGCCCACGTAGCCGTCCACGAGGAATGCCACCTTGTCGGCGTCGGGCCCGAACTGCTCCAGGATGTACTCGCCGCGGGCGATCATTTCGTAGTGGTCGTCGGCAGTGATGTTGGCCGAGAACAGCTTGGCCTCTCCGGTCTCGTCCATGGCGCGGCGCATGGCATCCACCACCAGCGGAATGGTCCGCTTCATCGGCGCGAAGGTCTGGTTGCCCTGCGGCTCGTCGTTCTTGATGAAGTCGCCGCCCAGCCAGAACTGGTAGGCCGCCTGGGCAAAGGGCTCAGGGCGCAGGCCGAGCTTGGGTTTGATGATCGTGCCGGCAATATAGCCGCCGTCGTGGAGCGGGCGGCCCAGAATGCGCCACAGGTCCGAAATGTCCCGGGCCGGACCGTCGAACAGCTGGATGGCGCGCGGCGGCATGTAGAAGTCGTACATCTTGGCGTGCTGGATGTCGCCCATGCCCTGGTTGTTGCCAATGCACAGTGTCAGGAACGAGACGATCATCATCCGCCCGTCGGTGATGTTGCGGTCGAACAGCTCCAGCGGGTACGCGATGCGCATCTCCTCGGTCGCCTCGTCGATCAGGTAGACCAGCGCGTCGACACCTTTGGTGAACTCGTCGGTGGTGGAGACCTCGACGTTGGTGCCGGTGGACGACTCGGCGGCAAAGTGCGCTGCCGCTTCCAGATAGCCGTAGCCGGCCTTGGGTTTCATCTTGTATGCCACGAGGATGTGGCGGCCGCCGGCGATCAGGTCGGCTTCCTTCAGGCTCAGGTCGGCATAGCGGTTGGATTGGTCCATGGGGTGCTCCGGTGGGTTGGATCGATGGAGCGGACTGTAGGGGTCTCAATTCATAATGAAAATTCAATTTTCGTTTCGATTGAATCAGAAAAAAATGATGAATTTGACGATTTGCAGGTGGGCAGCCAGGGTCATGAACCGGGACACCGGCCGGATGCTCGCCGGTCGGGGTTGGCGGACATCGCTCCCGGGGGCGCGGCGAAAACCCGGCGCGGATCGGGTACGGCGGGTCACAGGGTTACAAAAACAATTGCGCCTTCAGACCGGCTGGCGCAGGCATTTGGCTTTTTTCACCCATTCAGCTCCACGAGTCCATCAACGCGCCGCCCTGTTCAATCAGGAACTCCTTGAAGGCGCGCGCGGCCGGAGAGAGCTTTTTGGGTCGCAGGTGCGTCACATACCAGTGGCCTATCACCGGCAGGCCCTCGATGTCGACCAGTGCGATGTGACCACTGGCCAGCTCGTGACGCACGGTGCGCAGCGAGAGAAAACTCAGGCCCATGCCCGCCATCACGGCTTGCTTGATGGTTTCGTTGCTGGGCATTTCCATCACGACGTTCAGCGCAGTCTGGTGGTCGGCGAACAGCCGTTCCATGGCCGCGCGGGTGCCCGAGCCCTGCTCGCGCACCACGAAGCCGTGCTCCGAGAGCGCTGAAAACGGCAGCTTTTTCCGGCGAACCAAGGGATGGTCGGGCGCGGCCACGATGGCCAGCGGATTGGTGGCGAATGGCGTGGCCACGCAGTCCAGGTCCGCGGGTGCCCGGCCCATGACCACCAGGTCGGCTTCGTTGCGCGCCAGCAGGCCCAGGATGTTTTCGCGGTTGTCGATTTTGAGCTGGATGTCGATGCCCTGGAATTGCCGGCCGAAGCGCACTAGCAGCATCGGGATGAAGTACTTGGAGGTGCTGACCACGGCCAGGTCGATGCGCCCGCGCTTCAGGCCCACGTGCTCGGCCATCAGGGCTTCGAGGTCCTTGAACTGACCCATGGCGGCAATGGCATGTGTGCGGAACGCTTCCCCGGCATGCGTGAGGCGGATGTTGCGGCCCACCGGCTCGACCAGCGGTAGCCCGAAGGCGTCTTCGAGCTGGCGGATCTGCATCGAAACCGCCGGCTGGGTCACGAACAGTCGCTCGGCCGCCTTGGACACCGACTCCTGGCGCGCCACTTCGAGGAAGGTCTGTATCTGTTTCAGGGTGTAGGGGCGCATGGCTGAACTCCTTATTCATCATGTAAAGCTGATGAAAAAGTCAATAAACGTGATTGGAGTTTATGAGTTTGCGGGGGTAAAGTAAATTCACTCTGACTGATGAATAGACCTTACCCACCATCCCGTTCGAAAGACGCTCATGCACACGCCCGCCCTTCAAGCCCTCATCTTCGATGTCGACGGCACCCTGGCCGACACGGAAGAGGCGCACCGGACGGCGTTCAACCATGCTTTCGCCGAACTGGGCATGGATTGGCATTGGGACGAGTCGCTGTACACCCGCTTGCTGGACGTTTCCGGCGGCAAGGAGCGGATCCGGCATTACTGGAACCAGGCGCATCCCGGTGTGCGGGCCTTGGACGGCCATTCCGTTCAGGACACCATCAACCAGATCCACGAACTCAAGACGGCGGCCTATGAGCAGGCGGTGCACGATGGCGCCGTGGCCCTGCGCCCCGGCGTGCTCAAACTGATCGAAGCGGCGTTCAACGACGGCCTGCGCCTCGCGATCGCCACCACCACCTCGCCGGTCAACATCGTGGCCTTGCTGCGCACGGCCATCGGGCCGGACTGGCGCCAATACTTCACTGTGGTCGAGGACGCTTCAACAGCGCCGCGCAAGAAGCCGGATCCGCAGGTGTACTTGCAGACCCTGCAGCGGCTGCAGCTGCCCGCGCGGGCTTGCCTGGCGTTGGAAGACTCGGCCAACGGGCTGCAGGCTGCGCTGGCAGCCTCTCTGGCGACGGTCGTGACGCCCAACGCCTTCACCGCGCACCACGATTTCAAGGGCGCGCTGCGCGTGCTGCCATCGCTGCGCGATGTCAATGTGGCGCACCTGCGCGCATGGCATGCTGAAGCCAGCGCCGGAAAGCCGCTGCTACGGGCCTGATTCGATCTGGAGAACCCCATGACCCCGAAAACCGTGCGAATTGCACCCTCCATCCTCTCCGCCGACTTCGCCCGCCTGGGCGAGGAAGTCCGCGCCATCGAGGCCGCCGGCGCCGCGCTGGTGCACTTCGACGTGATGGACAACCACTATGTACCCAACCTGACCATCGGCCCCCTCGTGTGCGAGGCGATCCGTCCGCACGTTTCGATCCCGATCGACGTGCACCTCATGGTCGAGCCGGTGGATGCATTGATCCCGCTGTTTGCCAAGGCAGGCGCCAACCTCATCACCTTCCACCCGGAGGCCAGTCGTCACGTGGACCGAACACTGGCGTTGATCCGCGACCACGGCTGCAAGGCCGGCATCGTGCTGAACCCGGCCACGCCGCTGGCCTGGATGGACCATGTGATGGACAAGCTCGACATCGTGCTGCTCATGAGCGTGAACCCGGGCTTTGGCGGGCAGAAATTCATCGACGCCACGCTGCCCAAGCTGCGCGAGGCGCGCCAACGCATCGATGCCCATGTTGCCGCCGGTGGCCAGCCGATCTGGCTGGAGGTGGATGGTGGGGTGAAGACCGACAACATCGGCAGGATCGTCGCCGCTGGCGCCGACACGCTGGTGGCCGGCAGCGCCGTGTTCGGCGCGCCCGACGCCGACGGCGGTTACCGCGGCGTGATGCAGCAACTGCTCGCCAACGCAGCCCGACCCTGATTCAGCCTCAAACTCAAGGTTCAACGTCCACCATGACCACACGCCGTCGTTTCACCCTCACCCAATACCTCATCGAGCAACGCCGCCGTTTTCCGGGTGCGAGCGGCGATTTCAACGCGCTGGTGCTCGAAGTGGCACTGGCCTGCAAGGCCATCGCCCGATCGGTGGCGCTGGGCGAGCTGGGCAGCGTGCTCAGCCACATCAGCGACGAAGTGACCACGGCAGTCAACGTGCAGGGCGAGGAACAAAAGCGCCTGGACGTGATCAGCAATGCCTACTTCACCGAGATGACGGAGTGGGGAGGTCACCTGGCCGGCATGGCGTCGGAAGAGATGGATCACCCCTACCAGATCCCGGCGCCGCACCCGCGCGGCAACTACCTGCTGGTGTTCGACCCGCTGGACGGCTCCAGCAACCTGGACGTGAACGTTACGGTCGGCAGCATCTTCAGCATCCTGCGCGCACCGCAGGAGGTGATCGACAGTGGCCGCGACGTCGTGGAGGCCGACTTCCTGCAACCTGGCGCACGCCAGATGGCGGCCGGCTACGCGCTGTACGGCCCGAGCACCATGCTGGTGCTGACCGTGGGCAACGGCGTGGCCGGTTTCACCCTGGACCCCAATCTGGGCCAGTTCATGTTGACGCATCCGGCCATCCAGGTGCCGCCGGACACCCAGGAGTTCGCCATCAATGCGTCGAACAGCCGCTTCTGGGAGCCGCCGGTCAAGCGCTACGTGGACGAATGCCTGGCGGGCAAGACCGGCCCGCGTGGCAAGGACTTCAACATGCGCTGGATCGCATCGATGGTGGCCGAGGCGCACCGCATTTTGATGCGCGGCGGCGTGTTCATGTATCCGCGCGACACCAAGGACCCCAGCAAGCCCGGGCGCCTGCGCCTGCTGTACGAGGCCAGTCCGGTGGGCTTCATCATGGAGCAGGCCGGTGGCCGGGCCAGCACCGGTCGGGAGCCGGTGCTGGGCGTACAGCCCACGTCGCTGCACCAGCGCATCGGTCTGGTGTTCGGCAGCAAGAACGAGGTTGAACGCATCGAGCGCTACCACCAGGAGCCGGTTGCCTACAAGGACGACAACCCGCTGTTTTCCGAGCGCAGCCTGTTCAGGGACTGAAACGCTCTGATAAAGGTAGCGTTCAGTGACCGTTTCACGCTGGGTATCGCCTCATTTGATCTGATTTCTTTTCTCCGGAGACCGCACCATGTCCGAACGCCATCCCATCATCGCCATCACCGGCTCCAGCGGTGCCGGCACCTCGACGGTGACGCGCACCTTCCAGAACATCTTCCGCCGCGACAACCTGACCGCCGCCGTCATCGAGGGCGACAGCTTCCACCGGCTGGACCGCAAGGCCATGAAACAGCGCATGGCCGAAGAAGAAGCCAAAGGCAACCGTCACTTCAGCCACTTCGGCGCCGAAGGCAACCTGTTTCCGGAGATCGAGGCCTTGTTCCGCCAGTACGCCACCGACGGCACCGGCAAGTGCCGAAAGTACCTGCACAACCTTGAAGAGGCGGCGCCGTACCAGCAGGAACCCGGCACCTTCACCCCATGGGAGGACATTCCGGCCGGCACCGATCTGCTGTTCTACGAAGGCCTGCACGGCGCCGTCAAAACCGACACGGTCGACATTGCCCGCTACCCGGACCTCCTGATCGGCGTGGTGCCTTCCATCAACCTGGAGTGGATCCAGAAGCTCATCCGCGACAAGACGCAACGCGGCTACAGCCAGGAGGCCGTGGTGGACACCATCCTGCGCCGCATGCCCGACTATGTGAACTACATCGTGCCGCAGTTCGGCCTGACGCACGTGAACTTCCAGCGTGTGCCCGTCGTGGACACCTCCAACCCGTTCATCGCCCGCGACATTCCCAGCGCCGACGAGAGCATGGTGGTGATCCGCTTCGCGCAGCCCAAGGGCATCGACTTCCAGTACCTGCTGAGCATGATCAACGGCTCGTGGATGAGCCGGGCCAACACCATCGTCGTGCCCGGCGGCAAGATGGACCTGGCCATGCAGCTGATCTTCACCCCCTTCATCTGGCGCATGATGGAGCGCAAAAAGCGGGTCACGGGGCACGCCTGAGCGCCAACAAGGAGAAACCACCATGCAGACCCCGACCCCTGAATTCGCCCGCCAGATGGCCAATGCCATCCGCATGCTCGCTGTCGACGCGGTTGAAAAGGCCAAATCCGGCCACCCTGGCGCGCCCATGGGCATGGCCGACATCGCCGAGGTGCTCTGGAACCGGCATCTCAAGCACAACCCGGCCAACCCGCACTGGGCGGACCGCGACCGCTTCGTGCTCTCCAACGGGCACGGCTCGATGCTGATCTACGCGCTGCTGCACCTGACCGGCTACGACCTGCCGATGGACGAGCTTCGCAACTTCCGCCAGCTGCACAGCAAGACTGCCGGCCACCCCGAGTACGGCATCACACCGGGCGTGGAAACCACCACCGGCCCGCTCGGGCAGGGCATCAGCAATGCCGTCGGCATGGCGCTGGCCGAGAAGCTGCTGGCGGCCGAGTTCAACCGGGAAGAAGACGGCACGAGTTACGACATCGTCGACCACTTCACCTACGCCTTCCTGGGCGACGGCTGCATGATGGAAGGCATCAGCCATGAGGCCTGCTCGCTGGCCGGAACGCTGCGCCTGTCCAAGCTGATCGCCTTCTGGGACGACAACGGCATATCGATCGACGGCCATGTCGAAGGCTGGTTCACCGACGACACGCCGGCCCGCTTTGCCGCCTATGGCTGGAACGTGATGGCCGGTGTGGATGGTCATGATCCGTCGGCGATCGACGCCGCGGTTCGCAGCGCCCGGGCGCAGGCCAGCCATGTCGACGGCAAGCCCACGCTGATCTGCTGCAAGACGGTGATTGGCATGGGCTCGCCCAACAAGGCTGGCACCCACGACGTTCATGGCGCGGCACTGGGTGCGGCCGAGGTGGCGGCCACGCGCGAGGCGCTGGGTTGGACGGCGGCGCCGTTCGAGATTCCCGCCGACATCGCCGGCGCCTGGAGCGCCGTGGCACGCGGTGTCGCGGCGGAACGGGCCTGGCGCGAGACGTTCGAGGCGTATCGGACGCGGTTCCCGCTCGAAGCGGCGGAATTCGAGCGCCGCATGGCGGGCGAACTCGGCGAAGGTTACGCCAGCGGATTGGAAACCGCGTTGGCGACCCTTGCCGCGAAGCCGGACGCGGTGGCCACCCGCAAGGCCAGCCAGAACGCGCTCGACCTGCTGGCGCCGCTGGTACCCGAGTTCTTCGGCGGCAGCGCGGACCTGACCGGCTCCAACCTGACCAATTTCAAGGGCTGCGTGAAGGCCGGGCGCGACGCCTGGGGCAACCACCTGAGCTACGGCGTGCGCGAGTTCGGCATGGCGGCCATCATGAACGGCATCGCCTTGCACGGCGGCTACATCCCGTATGGCGGCACCTTCCTGACCTTCAGCGACTACAGCCGCAACGCGATCCGCATGGCCGCGCTGATGAAGCTGCGCGTGGTGCACGTGTTCACGCACGACAGCATCGGCCTCGGCGAAGACGGTCCGACGCACCAGTCGGTGGAACACGTGCCTTCGCTGCGCATCATCCCGGGTCTGGACGTCTGGCGGCCGGCCGATGGCCTGGAAACCGCCGTGGCCTGGGCCTGCGCGCTGGAGCGTCGGGACGGACCGAGCGCGCTGTGCCTGTCACGGCAGAACCTGCCGCGCCTGACCGATGTGGCGATGGTGGACGCTATCCGCAAGGGCGGCTACGTGCTGGTCGAGACGCCCGATCCGCGGGCAGTGATCCTGGCCACGGGATCCGAGACGTCGATCGCGATCGCAGCGCACCAGGCGTTAAGCGCCCTCGGCATTTCGACCCGCGTGGTGTCCATGCCCAGCACCAACGTGTTTGACCGCCAGAGCGAGGCCTACCAGGAGCTGATCCTGCCCATGGCGTTGCCGACCGTGGCGGTGGAGGCGGCTCACCCCGACTTCTGGCGCAAGTACGTCGGTCGCAACGGTGTGGTGGTGGGCATCGCCAGCTTTGGCGAGTCGGCGCCGGCCGCCGATCTCTACAGGCACTTCGGCATCACCGCCGAACGCGTCGTGGACGCCGTGCGCACGCTGGTGCACCGGGCCGCGCATGAGGGCCAGCCAAGCTTGCCCGAGCACATCGTACCGGGCGCCCACTGACATGCCGCACCGATCCGTCACGATGTCCAGGGCCTTTGACCTGATGCTGTTCGACCTCGACGGCACCCTGATCGAGACGGCTCCCGAGATCTTCGACGCGGTCAATGACACCCTGCGCCAGTTCCGCCTGCCCGGGGTGACGCAGCAGCAGGTCAATGACTGGATCGGTCACGGCACGCGCACCCTGCTGATCCAGGCACTCGCGTACGCAGGCGATACATCGGTGGAAACGGTGCGCCAGTCCGACAGCCTGGTCTTGATCGCCGCGGAGTTCGACAAGCACTATCAACGCCGCTGCGGAACCCGAAGCCATCTCTATCCGCAGGTGCGAGAGGTGCTTCACGCCTTGCGGGGGCAGGGCGTGAAACTGGCCGTGGTGACCAACAAGGAGTCGCGCTACACCGACGCGGTTCTGGGCGCGCACGATTTGACGCGCCTGTTCGATCGGGTGATCAGTGGAGACTCCCTGTCCGCAAAGAAGCCTGACCCGGCAGGTATTCACAGCTGTCTGGAGCAGTTTGAGGTGGAGCGGGAACGTGCGCTGTTTGTGGGCGATTCGTCGATCGACGTGGCAACAGCCCGAAACGCCGGTGTCCAGGTCTGGGCATTGCCGTACGGCTACAACATGGGCGAACCGATCGAAACGTGCGCGCCCGACCGGGTGATCGCCGACTTCAGCGCCTTGCTGACAACGGTGCCCACGACGGCGCCAGCCTGAAGATTTTCTTGATCCTTCCTGAAGAACCTGTCGTGACCCTCCAGATCGGCATCGAAGGCTTCGGCCGCCTCAAGACGCGCGCTGCGCGGTGCGCGGCATTTTGAGGGTTCAACATTTGCTTCAAAAGTCATAGCTGCTTGTGGCCATTGGACGCTGGGAAATGGCCGAAAACATCACTGAATTTCTGATTTTTCAACCTTGGGAGCCCGATCATGGCCTTTGTTTCCCTCCGTCAAGTTCTGGACCATGCCGCCGAGCACGGTTATGGTGTGCCCGCGTTCAACGTGAACAACCTGGAGCAAATCCAGGCCATCATGGAGGCCGCGCAGGAGACCGACAGCCCGGTCATTCTCCAGGCATCCGCTGGCGCCCGGAAATACGCCGGCGAAGCCTACCTGCGTCACATGGTGCTGGCGGCGGTGGAGTCGCACCCCGGTATTCCGGTCGTGTTGCACCAGGACCACGGCGCCACGCCGGCAGTATGCATGCAGTCCATCCGCTCGGGCTTCACCAGCGTCATGATGGATGGCTCGCTTCGCGAAGACGCCAAGACGCCCGCCAGCTACGAGTACAACGTGGAGGTGACCCGCCGGGTCTGCGAGATGGCGCATGCGGTTGGCGTTTCGGTGGAGGGTGAGCTGGGCTGTCTGGGCTCGCTGGAGACCGGTGAGGCCGGTGAAGAGGATGGGGTGGGCGCCGAGGGCAAACTGACCCACGACATGATGCTGACCGACCCCGAGCAGGCGCGTGACTTCGTGGCGAAGACCGGGGTGGACGCGCTGGCTATCGCCATCGGCACCAGCCATGGGGCCTACAAGTTCACCCGCAAGCCCACCGGTGACATCCTGGCCATCGACCGCATTGCCGCGATCCACGCGCAGATCCCTGCGACCCACCTGGTGATGCATGGCAGCTCCAGCGTGCCGCAGGAGTGGCTGGCGATCATTCGGCAGTACGGTGGCGACATCAAGGAAACCTACGGCGTGCCGGTGGAAGAGATCCAGCGTGGCATCCGCAATGGCGTGCGCAAGGTCAACATCGACACCGACATCCGCTTGGCGATGACTGGCGCGATGCGCCAGGTGTTCGCGCAAAAGCCCTCGGAATTCGACCCGCGCAAGGCGCTGGAGGCCGCGCGCAAGGCGGCGCAGGGCATCTGCAAGGCGCGCTTCGAGGCCTTCGGGTGCGCGGGGCACGCATCCCGAATCAAACCGTTGGCCCTGGATGCCATGGCACGCCGATACGCGCCATGACGTCGCAAAGCCGGTGGTCCATGCGGGCGGCCGCGTCCTGACCAAGGCCGGAATTTGAATCGCATGCCGAAAAAAAGCCCGGTCTGCTCCTGGTGGAACGGACCGGGCCGGGCAGAGCGCCGCCGCTTGGCGGCGCTTGCACCTGATTCCCCTTACCAGCGCCAGGCGAATTGCACGCCGATCGAGTTCTGCGACATGTAGATCGACTCGGTGCCACCGGCACCCGGACCCATCATGGCGTTGAACATGGAACTGCCGCTGACCGTTTGTTTGGGCGCGTACATGTAGGCAAAGGACACCTCGGCCTTCTGGTTGATCGCATAGGTGCCGCCAAGCGTGAAGTGCGAGGTGGTGACGCCGGGCGCGATGATGTTGAAGGTCACGTCGGACGACTGAACCGGATTGGTCCCCACGTTGACACCGGTGCGAAGCGTCCACTGTGGCGTGGCCTGCCATTCCAGACCCAGCTTCCAGACGTTCACGTTCTTCCAGCCGAATCCTGGGCCGCTCGACCCGCCGAGGCAGTTGGCGGGATTGCCCATCATGCAGCCGCCGATGTTCGCGCTGGGGTTGCCGACCGAGGGCACGCCGGCATAGTTGATGCGCTGATAGTCTGCCGCAATGAGCAGTTCGGGTGTCGCCTTGACGCTGACGCCGAATGCGTAGTTTTCCGGGATGTCGAACTTGCCCCCTTCGGCAAACAGTCCGGAATACTTGTCGAACTTGCTCATGGAAATCTTGGGCGAATACGACGCGCCCAACGAGATCTTGTCGGTGACCTTGCCGAGGTAGCCCAGGCGCACGCCGACGCCGGTGCTGCTGTCGGTGTTGTTGTTCGTTAGGTTGTTCGGCGCCAGGGAGGCCTGGCTGAACGCTTGCAGGCCGGTGGCGCCGAACTGCTGGTAGACAAACAGGAGCGACAGACCGATGGCATTGTCCGGATTGACTTTGTAGGCCACCGTTGGCGCCACGATCAGCTGCGACATGTTGATACCCAGATTCCCGGATCCGCACAGCACGTTTGCGGGACCGCGGCCGCAGTTGATCTGGCCACCGGGATAGTCGGTATTCATGCCGCCGTTGCCATAGACGGTGACCCCGGCGCCGATCTTCTCATTGACGACGGCGTTGTAGCCGAACTCCGGGATCCAGAAATTGCCGTGCCCACTTTCCACGTTCGCGTCCAGGCCGAACACGCTGCCGGTGCGCGACATGCCGCGGTCGGGCATGAAGACGTCCAGGCCGGCATCGATGCGATTGCCCGCGAAGGCGGCGATCGCCGGGTTGTTGGCGCCGGCAAACGCGTTGTCGGTTTGCGTCAGGGACACGCCGCCCATGCCCTTGGCTTTCATGCCATAACCGATCGGGAAATACCCGTCGGTGGCGTGGGCGGCCCCGGCGGCGAGCAGCAGCGCGCACAACGGGGTGAGGGTGAAGAATTTCCTGTTTGCTTTCATGGTGGTCTCCGGGGTTGGTGTGGTTGAAGGGATTTTGGAACCGAGGTGCTTGGGGCGTGACTTTTCAAATGGCGGAGGCGAAGGATGACAACAAACCTCACCAAAATGCCATTAGGCGACCTTTGACGTTTTTTGCCTTGATACGAGTCAGTGGACTGTTGCCTTTCTTGATGCAGTCGCCGCTTTTTGCGTCAAAGGCCCATCCGTGCTTGGGGCAGGTCAGGGTGGTCCCGGTGACGGCCAACTGGTTGATGTCGGTGGCCTGGTGCGGGCAGCGGCTGTCGAAAACCTGCACGCTGCGGCCTTCGCGGTAAATGAACAGGCCACGGCCCTCGCATTCGGTGCGCAACACATCCCCATCGGGCACCTCCTTCATGGCCATCACGTCGCGCCAGCGGCCAGGTTCGGGCGCGGTGCGGGTGATGACCTCGGGTGCGAACCCAGGCAGGTTCATGTCCAGGATGATGTCCACGGCCCAGGTGATCTTGGCGAGGCCCAGTGCTGGAAAGGCCATCAGCAGGGCGTCCAGGACTTCCATGGGTGTGCAGCCCTCGCGCAGCGCGCGGCTCAGGTACTGGCGGAAACCGCGATCGGTCTGGGCATGCACCTTGGTGATGACGGAGATCAGGTTCCGCGTCTTGGGGTCCAGGTGTTTGCCGGTCTCTTTCAGGAAGGCGAAGTAGTGACTGACCGTTTCCGGGCGTGTCTTGATGAGGTAGTTCAGTGCGTCGCTCATGATGAATTCAGTTTGAATGGCCTGGGGGTTTCATGACCAGTACGGGCACATCGGACAGGCCCATGACCTTCTGGGCAACGCCACCGACGAGCGCGCGCCCGAGATGCCGATCGCCGTGGCTGGCCAGCACGATGAGGTCTGCGCCGGTGCGTCGGGCAGCGGCGAGCACCTGTTCGTAAGGGACACCGACACAGGCTTCGACCTCGACGGCGCGGACCCGTTGCCGAATGCCTTCGGCCATGGCCTCGACAAAGCGGGCTGCTGGTGCCTGCTCGGCGCGTGCATGGACCACCGTGACCAGATGCAGCGGCAGCTGGCATTCCTGCGCCACCGCTGCGGCCAGCGCGGCGACCGCCTGTCCCAAGGCGGTGGGTTCGACCGCCGCCAGGATCTTGTTGGACCACATGGTGGCCTGCCGGGGCACGATCAGGACATGGCAGGGCGCATGGGCGACCACTTTGGTGACCATTTCGCCCACCAGCAGATTCGCCAGAAAACCGCGGCGGCCGCGTCGTCGGATGATGATGAGGTCGCTGGCCTGCCGCTGAGCCTCGGCGATGATTTCCTGGTAGGGCTCTTCCCCACGGCGAAGGTGCAAATCGATGGCAACACCCTGTGCCTGGGCCATCGTGCGAAGGTCGCTGATGCGCCGCCCCGCGTCAAGTTCGGCACGGGCTGCGATCTGCGGCGCCAGGGCCTCGTACTCCGGATTGCTGAGCAAAGGAATGACGGTGGGCAGCGGCAGGCCGCAATGTCGGGCCATGGCCAGGCCCAATGCTTCGGCGCCGGTGTCGAATTCGCCGTGTTCGGTGGCCAGCAACAGGCGATCGAAAGGATGCTTCACGGTCAATGGCCCCCTGTCAGCACGCCCGATGCCGCCAGTACCAGAACCATCGCGATGGCCGCGCACATGACCGCGTAAGTCCGATCCTTGCGTCGCCAGTAAAAAGGAACCAGCGCCAGCAACGGAGGCAGCGAGCAGCCAGCGAGCACGGCGATGCCGATGAGGTTGGCCATGTCACCCTCTTTGAAGGCAAGTGCCAGCCAGCCCCAACCCGTGGGCGTCCGGGTCTGTTCGAGAAACGCCTTGGCCGGCAATCCCCAGACCTGCGGCAGCACATCCAATGGGACGTGAGGGGGAAACCATTCAAGCAAATTGACGGCGAAACTGACGATCAGGGCAAACAACCCGACCCGGGTGCCCCATTCAAGTAGGGTTGCGTATCGATCGGCGTCGCTGCGGGTATCCGTCGTCTGACTCGGGGCTTGTTTCATGGATGGCTTCCGGTCATACCCACAGCCCGAGCCCTTTGAGCAGCGCGCGAAGGCCAGCAAACAGCAGCAAGGTGATCACCATTTTGCGGATCACCGAGCCTTTGAGGACGTGCAGCAGGCGGGCGCCGATCCGGGCTCCCAGCATCATCCCGACCACGCTGGGCACGGCGACCATCGGCAGGACGGCGCCGCGGTTGATATAGACCCAGGCGGCGGACGAATCGACCAGAGAAAGAACCAGCCCGGATGTGCCGGCCGACACCTTGAGCGGCACACCCATCAGCAGGTTCAGGGCGGGCACGTTGGCCCAGCCTGCGCCAATCCCGAACATGCCGGCCATCACACCGATCGCCAGGAACAGAACAAGTCCGACCGGGGTGCGATGCACTTGCCAGTTGATGGACTGACCGGACGCGCCATCGATGAACACGCCGTGGATGCCAAGCGCCGAGGACAGGCGATCGGGCCTTTCCACGTTTGGAAACTCGGACTTCTTGGACATCAGCATCAAGGCAACGATGCCCAGAACGATCAGGCCGAGTGCCGTCTGGATCACCGACGCCGGCAGCGCGAGCCCGAGCAGCGCGCCCGCAATCGAACTGATGCTCGCGAGCAACGCCAGGGGCAGCGCGAGGCGTAGGCTGGAGAGTCCACCGCGCAGCAAGGTGGGTGCCGCGGCCAGAGCGCTTGCCAGGGCCACCAGCAAGCCCGCTCCTCGGACAAAGTCGAGATGAAACGGGAAGAAGCCCCCGATGATGGGGACAAACAAGGTGCCGCCGCCGATGCCGGCCGGCACGGCAATGATGCCGATCAGGAAACACGTGAGAAACAGGGCAAGCGGCCAGAACCACCAAGGCATCCCCTGTGGGGCAACGCTCCCATCAGCGGCCATGGCCGGCCCGGCCGCCAGCATCAGAACGAATGTGGCCAGCAGGTATATCAGTTGGGTTTTGATGGGCGAAGCCAGCAGGTTGGCCGACTTCATGATGGGGCCGGTGTGCACGGGATCTAGAGCGGCTTGCGGATGGTCATGGCACCGCGGATCTGCTTCAGGCTGTAGCCGACACCCTTGTCATCGGGGTACAGGGCACGCAATTGGGCGACGACGTCCGGGTCGAGTTTGTCTGCTGGACCGTGACAGCTCAGGCAGACTTGCTGGACCGGCAGGGCTTTCATGAAGCGCGCTTCCTTGTTCGTTCCGTTGTCAACCACCGTGAAAGCCTCGAGATTGGCGGGATTCTCGCCAGCGGCGGCCCGCCGATCGAAGTCTTCCAGAGTTGCCCGCTCCCAGGCGTCCGGAACTGCTTTTGGATTGCGGTTCTTCAGACTGACGCGGCGGATGTTCCAGCCGCTCTGTTCTGATGCGGCGCGCGCCATTTTTGGGGCCTTGTCAGAGCAGGCCAAAACGGCTGAAGCCGGTCCACCCTGGGCGATTTCTTCCGTCAGCACCTGCAACAGGCGCGGCGGAACACTGGAGGCGACCTGCCGCGCATCCGCGAGCCAGGGCGTTTCTTGAGACAGGGCCGGAGTGCCGGCCAGCAAAGCCGCAGCCAGGACGACGAAACGTTGAGTTGTGCGCATCACGATATGGTTTGGTAGTAGAGGTTCTGGGGATGGTTGGCCTGCGCGAAGAAGAACCAGCGCTCGGCCACCAGGCCAACGTACTGGACCACAAAGGCAAGAAACAGCAGGAGAACCGATGCCTGGGTGACACCCCATGCGAGGAACAGCAGCGGCACCGGGAACGCCAGGAGCAGAAAGGCCCACTTGATCGTTCGGAGAAACTGCGGGGCACGCCGGTGAAAGAACTCCCGGGTGTTGAACGAGCCGCCCATGAATCCCTGTGCTTTCTGCACGATTCGTGGGTGTTTGATGCCGATCGCGCTTTGAAGCGTCGAGCGCGCCTTGAGCCTCGCATTGCGAAGCAGGGAGGCGGATCGAGTAACGAGTCCTGCCACCACCAGAAATGCGGCCAAACTGGCATACGGAAGCACCAACCCCGGCGCGCCCCAAGCTGCAAGCAAGGTGGCCAGCGTGGCACCGGATGCGCATCCGAGCAAGAGGTAGTTCACCAGCGTCAACGGGGTGGCCCATTCCTGAATGAAACGAATGCTCACGTAGATCATGCCCGTGCAGATGAACAGGGTCACGCAGGCGAGGGCGGTCAAAGAGCCGATCAAGACACTGCCACCCAGGCCAAAGAATTGAACCAGCCCGTACGCAAAGACCCCGAGCATGAACAGGGGCAAGGCAATGCCCTCCCGGGCCAGCCAGGATGTGCGCCACATGGCCATGCCGCGCCAGGCTCTTTGCGGTTGACCCAGATGGAAAAAGGAGGAAATCAGGCCGCCCGCCGTCAGGACCAGCGAAACGGCACTGCCGATCGCAAGAAACAGACGCGCCTCGGGTAGCAGCGCGACCGGTCCGAGAAAGACCTCGGTTCCAAATAGCACCAGAAACAGTCCTTGGCCGGCTCCGATCAAGGTGGTAAGAAAAATGGCTGAGAATGGTGGATTCATGGCGTTTCTCAGGTGGCGAAATCCTCGCGACCGTGGCCGCGGTGACCCACATCGGGCTGTTTGCCGTCAATCTTCAGCGGGTTGTCCACGCGCTCCAGATCCTCAGGGTGAATGCGGATTTCGGTCTTTCGCCTGGGCAGGTAGTGATTGGCGGGACGGGTACCCCACTCCGGCATCAATTGGTAGCCGCCGCGTTCGGCGATGGCTTGCGAAACGATGGAATCCGGATCATGCACATCGCCAAACAGCCGGGCGTTTGCCGGGCACGCCAGCACGCAAGCGGGCTTTCGCTCGCGTTCCGGTAGTGTCTGATCCGTGACTCGGTCTACGCACAGCGTGCATTTGGTCATGACCTTTCGCTGTTCGTCGAACTCCCGTGCACCGTACGGACACGCCCATGAGCAGTATTTGCACCCGATGCACTTGTCGTAATCCACCAGGACAATCCCGTCTTCGCTGCGCTTGTAGCTGGCGCCGGTGGGGCAAACGGGGACACAGGGAGGGTCCTCGCAATGAAGACAGGACTTGGGAAAATGCACCGTCTGGGTGTTCGGGAACTCGCCAACTTCGAAGGTCTGCACCCGGTTGAAGAACGTTCCGTTGGGATCCGCGCCATAGGGGTTGAGGTCGGTCAGAGCGCCTGCCGTTCCGGATGTGTTCCACTGCTTGCAGCTCGTCACACAGGCGTGGCAGCCCACGCAGACATTGAGGTCGATGACCAAAGCAAGCTGAGTCATGCCCGTCCTCCTCGGCCTGCAAACCAGGATTGCCAACGGGCTGGCGCGGCGATCACGCCCGGGGGCTTCGGGACGGGATTGAACTGGGGCGACGTCTGCGGTGGTTCATCCGGCCCTGCCGGATAGATCCGCACTCTGACGTCGTACCAGGCCGCCTGGCCGGTGATCGGGTCGGAATTTGAAACGGTCGTGGCCGCACCGGGTCCTGGCAACTCCTCGGAGATCAGATGATTCAACAGGAAACCGCGTTGTGATTCATTGGCATCCGGGGTCAGGTTCCATGCACCGGATGACTTGCCAATGGCGTTCCATGTCCATACCGTCCCGGGTTCCACCGCCTCGGAATATCGGCACATGCATCGGACCTTGCCCCACTGCGACTCGACCCACATCCATCCGCCATCGTCAATGTTCTGGGCGCTTGCTGTCTTCGGGTTCACGAACAGGTAGTTGTGGGTGTGAATCTGGCGCAACCATGCATTCTGGGAATCCCAGGAGTGGTACATGGCCATCGGCCGCTGGGTGATGGCGTTCAGGGGGTAGCGGGAAGTATCGGTCGCCTGTTCCTCCAGGGGAACATAGTGAAATGGCAGGGGGTCGAAGTAGGTTTCCACCCGTTTTCGCAGGTGATCGGGTGGTTGTTTGCCCTCGCGTTTTCCCTGTGCGGCGAGTCGGAACCCCTGCAGAAACTCGGAGTAGATGTGAATGACCACCGGATCCTTGTCCCGCCGGATGCCGACCTGTTGAGCCCATTCCATGTAGCCGCGATTCCAGTTGCGCATGTACTGAAGCTCGGGCGGCAGCTCGTAATGAAAGACGCAGTTGTTCTTTTCGTACATCTCCCATTGGCGCGGGTTCGGCTCGCCACGCATCGACTTCTCGCCACCCTTGCCTCGCCAACCGGCCAGAAAACCCAATCCCGAACCAGGAGCCGTTTCATAGTTGATGATGAAGTCGGTGTATCCCTTGTACTTGCGCGATCCATCCGGTGCCGTAAAGGCCGGGAATTTGAGCCGCCCAGCCAATTCCACCAGCACTTCCTGGAACGGCTTGCATTCGCCTTTCGGCGCGAGGACCGGGATTCGGACTGCATCGACCGGCCCATCGAATTCCGAGATCGGCCGGTCCAGCATCGACATGCAGTCGTGCCGCTCCAGGTAGGTCGTGTCGGGCAGAATGAGATCGGCAAACGCGGTCATCTCAGACTGGAACGCGTCGCAGACCACCAGAAACGGTATCTTGTAGTCGCCGACAGTCGAACCGTCCGTCCGCCGGTCGACGAGCATCTTCCGGACTTCCGACGTGTTCATGGTTGAGTTCCATGACATGTTCGCCATGAAGATCAGAAGCGTATCGATGGGATAGGGGTCGCCTCGCCATGCATTGGTGATGACGTTGTGCATCAGTCCATGGGCGGACAGGGGATGCTCCCAGGAGAATCCCTTGTCGATTCGTACCGGTTCTCCTTTTTCGTCTACGAACAGATCGTCCGGACTTTCCGGCCAGCCGAGGGGAGCGCCGTCAAGCGGGGTGTCAGGCTTGATGGCCTGTGGCCCTTTGGGCGGGCGGGCATTCGGTGGCACGGCCCTGGGGTAGGGGGCGCGATGTCGAAATCCACCCGGTCGATCGATGGTGCCCAACAGCGACATCAGGATAGCCAGTGTGCGGATGGTCTGAAAACCGTTCGAATGAGCGGCCAGACCCCGCATGGCGTGGAAGGCGACAGGATTTCCCTTGACCGATTCGTGCCGCTTCCCCCAACTGTCGGTCCAGGCGATCGGAAGCTCGATTTTCTGGTCTCGCGCGGTGATTCCCATCTCATGAGCCAGACGGCGGATCGTCCCTGCCGGAATCCCGGTTATGCCTTCGGCCCATTCCGCCGTATAGGGTTTGACGCGATCAGCCAGCAACTGGAAAGCCGGTACCGCGGGCGTTCCCTCCGGCATTTGAAAGTGCCCCAGCAACGCCGGATCGGATCCTTCGCTGTGGTCCGAAACCGGCTGATCGGTGAGCCGATCCCACCAGTAGAAGTTCGCCGGACGCAGGGGATTCACAATGTCCCCGTCAGGCTTTCTGAGCATCATCCCGAACTCGTTGCTCGCACCATCCTGATTGACAAGCTGGCCCGCGTTGGTATAGCGGGCCAGGAACTCCCGGTCGTAAAGTCCCAGCTCGATCAGTTCGTGGACGAGTGCCAGCAATAAAGCGCCATCGGTACCGGGTTTGATCGGCACCCATTCGTCGGCCACGGCGGAATAGCCGGTTCGGACCGGATTGATTGACACGAATCGGCCGCCGCCTCGCTTGAATCGGGACAATGCGGCCTTCATGGGGTTCGAATGATGGTCCTCCGCGGTACCAATCATCACAAAAAGCTTGGCACGATCCAGGTCCGGACCGCCGAACTCCCAGAAGGATCCACCGATCGTGTAGATCATCCCGGCTGCCATGTTGACGGAACAGAATCCGCCGTGAGCCGCGTAGTTGGGTGTTC
The DNA here is from genome assembly GCA_046348065.1 of Burkholderiaceae bacterium. GTDB lineage: Bacteria > Pseudomonadota > Gammaproteobacteria > Burkholderiales > Burkholderiaceae_C > Skiveiella. The sequence goes on along the minus strand of JAXMFA010000003.1, from coordinate 111,570 downwards.
CGAACTGGCGTGCGAACAGGCCGGTCAACGCCTGCATCTGGTCGCGTCCGGTGAACAGGGCAAACTTGCGGGGGTCGGTCGACCGGATCTGCCGTAATCTCGTCTCCAGCTCGGAGAACGCTTCGTCCCAGCTGATCTCTTCGAACTGCCCGTCACCTCGTTCGGTACCGACCTTTCTTCGAAGCGGTCTGGTCAAGCGCGCCGGTGAGTACTGTTTCATGATCCCCGATGACCCCTTGGCGCAGATGACGCCCTGGTTCAAGGGATGGTCTGGATTTCCTTCGATATAACGAACTTCACCGTTTCGCAAATGGACGCGAATGCCGCACCGGCAAGCGCACATATAGCAGGTGGTGTGCCGGACTTCAACATTGGCACCAGCCATCGCCGAGGCAGTGGGGTCATGAAGGGGTGTGACAGGCATGCAATGGACGCGCTTCTCGCTGACGTTTCAAAAAAACCGTGTGGACCGCGAGCCATCGGCGACCAGGCTGCAACCACTTTCAGAGTGACCCTATTAGAGGCAAGGGTACCCGGTCGCGTCTATAGCCGCCACGGGTGATCCGGGGTTACCCAAATGGGTAGCCCGGGCTATTTCGCATTGGGCGATCCGCATGAGAGCCTTGATTGGGTGGGTCGAACGTGCTGCCCCTGCGGGTTTTTCCGATAAATCAGCACATGGCAATGAATTACCATGTTAGGGATGGTCTGCACAACCCCCGCCGCAGCGAGAGTTGATGCGTGAATGTTCACATGGTGAAACCAGCGCTGAACGTGCCGCCGATTTGCCGCATTTTTGGCCTGATTGGGCCTGTTTTCGGGCCTTCGCCCCCGCTGCGGGCGCACTCATGCTCGCAAACCCTGCACGATTCGCTTGCGCACCATCCACAGGTTGGACAGCGCAAACATCACCAGCAACTGGCTGGTGTTCTTGGCCAGGCCCCGATAGCGAACCTTGCGATGCCCGAATTGGCACTTGATGACCCGAAACGGATGCTCGACCTTGGCGCGGATGCTGGCCTTGATCTTCTCCAGTTGCTCCCTGAGCGCGTTGCTCGCCCGGCTCTTGTCCATCGCCCGACGCTGGCCCGGCATCATGGCAATGTGCCAGTTGACGTGTGGATGCTGGGCCTGAACTTCCTCGCGCTTGTGAACACCTCGGTAACCCGAGTCGGCAAATACCTCTTGTTCTTGCCCGTGCAGCAGCTCGGCCGCCTGGGTGATGTCGTGCGCATTGGCTGGCGTGGTCGTGACCGTGTGCACCAGGCCCGAATCGGCGTCCACGCCAATGTGGGCCTTCATGCCAAAGTGCCACTGGTTGCCCTTTTTGGTTTGGTGCATCTCGGGGTCTCGTTGCCCTTTGTCGTTCTTGGTCGAGCTCGGCGCCGCAATCAACGTGGCATCGACCACCGTGCCGGTCTTGAGCATCAGGCCTCGCTCAATCAGCCTGGCATTGACCGTGGCCAGTATCTGCTGAGCGAGCTGGTGCTCTTCCAGCAGATGTCGGAAGCGCAGGATGGTGCTTTCGTCCGGCAGTCGTGTGATGCCGACGTCGAGCCGGGCAAACTCGCGGTACAGCGGGATGTCGTGCAGCGCTTCTTCCATGGCCGGGTCGGAGTGACCAAAGAACTGTTGCAGCAGGTGAATGCGCAGCATCACTTCGGTGGCAAACGGCGGTCGCCCCGTCTTGCCTGCAGGCGCATGCGGCGCGATCAGGGCCAGCAGATCGGACCACGGGATCACCAGGTTCATCTCTTCCAGAAATTCACGCTTGCGCGTGCGCTTGGTGATCAACTCGAATCCGGTGCTGGCAAGGCTCATTTGTTCCATGGCTTAACTGTCTCAGATCACATCGTCATGGGGCTGACTTTTGCAGACCTTCCTTAGGTGCATTACAGATGTCCACACTGAACGTTTCGACCCATCAGGCCCGGCAGCCACTGCCGGACCGAGAGACCGCATCGCCCGCCATGGATCCTGGTCCTGACGTTGGTGGCAATGCCGATCTGGCGTTGTTGCTCGAACAGTTTCTTGTTTCCATCATCGCTTTGGCTGGAGCGCAGGGCGGGGTGGTTCGTGTGCTGACGGACGACGGACAGTTCATGCGCTTGGTCGGACAGATCGGCCTGCCGGCTTCGGTGGCACGGTCAGAGCAACTCGTTGCGCGCGACTGCGGGATTTGCGGGGTCGCCGTCAATCGGGATGTTCTGGCCTGGGTTGAGGATGTGCGTTCTTGCGCAAGGACGGCGTCGGACGCCTATTTCGGTTCAACTTGCCGACGTGTCCTGGCAATTTCGTTGCCGTATGGAAGGGAAATTCTCGGCGTATACACCTTGTTCTTTGAAGCGGAATCTCACCTTTCTCCAGCCACAGAGACGATGCTGCGCTTGATCGGTCAGTTGCTCGGGCTGACGTTGCACAATGCGCGGATCGAGCGGGAGCGTTTGCGGGTGACCGTCTTGAGGGAGCGACAGGAAATGGTCAATGAGGTGCATGATGCGATTGCCCAGACCTTGGCTTACGTGAAAATGCGCCTCCCGCTCTTGAACGACGCCATGCTGGCTCACGACGACGTTCGATCGAGCAAGTATTTTTCCGACGTGAAGAGCGCAGTGGGCGAGGTCCATGACAACCTTCGGGAGGTCATGACCTATTTCCGAACGCGCATGGATCCCCTGGGACTGTTGCATGCCCTGCACGGCATGGCGACGACGTTCTCCGATCGAAATGGTGTGGCGTTGGAGATCCGGAATTCGGTGCAACACCTGAATCTCACCGATGTGCAGGAGGTTCAGATCTTTCACATCGTGCAGGAGGCGCTGGCCAATATTGCCAAGCATTCCATGGCCAGGCATGCTGTGGTGGCCATCAACAAGTCAGTCGACGGATTGGAGTTCTTGATCAAGGACGATGGCCTTGGCATGGACGAACCTTCGGTCTCGACCATCGTGACGACCGCGAAAGGATTGGGCTCGAAGGCACACTTCGGACTCGAAATCATGCAAGCTCGCGCCAAGCGTCTCGGTGGTTCGCTGGAGGTCTCCCGGAATGAGGGTGGCGGAACCAGCGTTCGCCTTTTGATGCCCCTTCGAGAAATGGCGGAAGGGAGCTTGTCATGACCGGACCGGTCCGGGTGATGCTGGTGGATGATCACGCACTGTGTCGCAGTGGCCTTACCGAACTCCTGGAACATCGGGGTGGCATGAAGGTGGTGGAGGCCACCGGGGATGTTGCTCGCGTGGTGGCGGCAATTCGCGAGCACGAACCCGATCTCCTCGTCCTTGATTTGCGTCTGGCACAGACGGACGGTCTCAGCGTGCTGCGCTTGATTCGTTCCGAAGGTTTCGAGACGCCCGTTGTGATGCTGACCATGAGCGACAGCGAGGACGATCTTTCAGCAGCCCTGCGGGCAGGCGTCCGCGGCTATCTGTTGAAGGACATGGAACCCGAGGAAGTGATCGACGCAATCGGGCGCGCAGCAAGGGGGGAGATGGTGGTGGCGTCTGCCATGACCCTCAAACTGGCGCAGATCCTTCAATCCGGTCCCAAGGTCTCGGTGATGGGCGATCTGGTGGCCTCACTCACAGAACGCGAAAAGGAAGTATTGAATCACGTGGCACGTGGCCAAAGCAACAAGGTCATTGCGCAGGCGCTGGACATCAGCCACAACACGGTCAAGCTGCACGTGCGTCACATCATGGACAAACTGAATCTGCGGTCCCGAGTCGAAGCGGCGGTCTTTGCTTTCGAATACCGAAACTCACCGGAGGGAATACGCGCCCCTGATGCGGCAATTGCGCGAAAAAAGCCCGAACGATGAATGGGTCATCGGGTTTCGAGTGCTGAGTTCGATTGCCGGGTTCCGAACCAACTCAGTGCGTCGTGAAGTTTGACCACCTCGCCGATCACGGTGAGGCTCGGCGACCTCAGTCCCGCGGCGCTGACCCGATGTGCGATGTCGGTGAGGGTGCCGGTCACCACGCGCTGGGTCCCGATGGTTCCGTCCTGAACCACTGCGACGGGTAGGGTCGGCGACGCACCGTGAATGACCAGTTGGCGGCAGATTTCAGGCAGACCGCCAAGGCCCATGTAAATGACAACCGTCTGATTTCTGCGGACCAGACTGGGCCAATCCAGGTCCGCAGTTCCGTCTTTCAGGTGTCCGGTGACAAAGACGCATCCTTGCGCATGATCACGATGGGTCAGCGGGATGCCCGAATAACAGGACACCCCCGACGCGGCAGTCACGCCGGGTACAACTTCGAAGGGGATGCCGTGCGCAGCCAGCGTCTGTAACTCCTCACCGCCGCGCCCGAAGATGAACGGGTCGCCGCCCTTGAGTCGGACGACCTGCTTTCCTTCTTTTGCCAGGCGGACCAGCAGGGCGTTGATCTGCTCTTGCCGCATCGTGTGCTCGTTGCGGCGCTTGCCGGCGTAGATCCGTTCACTGGCGATCGGCACAAAATCGAGGACGGCGCTTGAAACGAGATGGTCATAGACCACCACGTCGGCCTTTTCAAGCAGACGGACAGCCCGGAGGGTCAGCAGTTCCGGATCTCCTGGACCCGCGCCAACCAGATAAACCCGTCCAGAGGACGGTTCACTTTGGGTCTTGTCTGCAAGATTAGATTTCAATGGCAACCTCCAGAAGTTCCACAACTACCGCCCGCGCAGCCTGACCCGCACCCCGATGGGGCACCACCATGCAGATCGATGGCCCGGTTGTCCGCGAAGATGAAGTGGAACGCCCCTGGTTCCAACTCGACAAAATCAAGGGTGGTCTCGTCCAGGAGTTCCTGTGATTCGTTGCCGATGACAACCGCGACGCCTTCGATCAGCAGTTTGAGGTCCTGTTCAGAAGGTTCATCAAAGCCCATGCCATAGTGGAGTGAGCCGTCGGTTTCCACCTTGGCCGCGATGCGCAGTACCAATCGCTCGGCGCCGGAATCGAACGCAGCCTGCTGGATTTGTCTTGCGGCCGCTGGTGTCAAATTGAACATGTGAGATCCAGTCATGGTGAGAGAAGTGATGGCCGCCACGTTCGAGCGGATTCTTGCAGGACGCTGGGGTGCACTCGGGACATTCAGTGTTCGCCTTTGGTCTTCAGCAGGCCTGCCAGACGATTCCCCTGTTTTTGGGGCCCGCCTGCCGGGAACAAGTCGTGCAAATGATGGTTGTTTCCGCGCTCAGGGCCCCAGACCTGGGCGAAGTGCCGAATCATGACCCGCACCTGTGCCTGAACGCGGTGCTCCTCGAAATAGTCGCGCAGAAATGCAATGACCTCCCAATGTTCCGGCGAAAGAATGAGATTTTCCCTTTTGGCCTGAGCCATCGCGACATCCTCTGACCAATCGCCCAGGTCGATCAGATAACCTTCTGCATCGGTCTGAATCGTTTTCCCGTTGACCCGGAGGATGCCAGGGTTTTCTGGCTTGGGAGACGTATCTGACGGATGAATCATGCGAGACCGAACAAAACTGATGAAGCCATCAGCCCAGTGGCTTCCTGCGCCATGTCGGAGGTGCGCATAAGAAGCCATTACGTTGCGGTAGACAATTCCATCATGTTCCCCATCCGTGCCATACCCGCGAATGACCCGATAGGCAAACCGGGTTTCCGGCGGAAGCCCCTCGATGCTGGAGTAATGAAATTCATGCCCGCGTGCACGGCGACCTTGGCTCGGTGATTCGACAGGCCACAACGCGTCTTCAGTGGATTCCAAAGTGACATACCCGCGTCCAACCGGACGGTCATGCATGCGGACATCGCCAGGCAGTGCGCCAACCATGTCGAATGTCTGATCGTTCCATGTGAGCGAGCGCGCCAAATACATCAATCCCCCACATTCTGCGTAGACCGGGAGACCCTCTTCGATCTTGAGGCGGACCATTTCACGCAGGGCCGAATTGCCCTGAAGTTGGGCTCCGAACATTTCAGGAAAACCGCCTCCGAAGAAAAGTCCGTCGACTTCAGGCAGTGTGCGGTCGGAAAGCGGGCTGAAGGGAACAAGCTCGGCGCCGTTCGATTGCAGCGCTTGCAGATCATCCGGGTAATAGAAACCGAATGCCTCGTCCTGTGCCACGCCAATCCGGACGGGCTTCCGGGCAACTGCAACCATTTCTTTCGATCCCGCCAGTTTGGGTTCCAGTCTTGGCAGCGAGTCGTGTTCTGGAACTTCAGACCTGCCAATCTTCAGCAGTGCGTCAAGGTCAATCTGATCGGCGATTCGTTCGGCGATTGACCTGAGTTTGTCCTGGGCATTGGCAACCTCACGGTTTGGGGTGAGCCCCAAATGGCGCTCAACCACAGCCAATCGGGGATCATGGGCAACGGCACCCAAGACCGGAACGTCGGTGTAATGCTCGATAACTGCGCGCAATTTGGATTCATGGCGCGTCCCACCGAGCTGATTGAGGATGACGCCTGCAATCTTGATCCCGGTGTCGAACGCCTGGTATCCGAGGATCAAGGGTGCAACGCCACGGGTCATACCGCGCACGTCAAGCACCAGCACCACGGGCAAGTCCAGTAACTTTGCCAAGCTGGCATTGCTGTTGCTGCCGTCCAGCGCGAGTCCGTCAAAGAGCCCTTTGTTGCCTTCGACAATGGCGACATCCACCTGCTGCGTGTACTGCCGAAAGCAGCTGATGATCTGTTCATCGGTCATCAGATAGGGGTCGAGGTTGAAACAGGGGCGACCACTGGCCTGCGTCAACCACATCGGATCAATGTAGTCCGGCCCTTTCTTGAAGGCTTGGACGCGTGATCCTCGTTCCGCCAGAGCGGCGCAAAGCCCGACCGTGATGGTCGTCTTGCCTGAAGACTTGTGCCCCGCCGAGACCAGGAACTGGGTCATGCCCACACAGGTCCGGCTTAGTCAGCCGGTGGCTTCAGGCTGGCTTTGCCCAACGCCGCGCTGTCCAGTCGCGCGGGCAAGATGGGAAACAGCTTCAGCGTCAACGCGACGATCAGACCTGTCACCGCAAGACCGCCGAACCCCAAGAGCCACTCCGGGATGCTGGGTGAATAGGCGTTGACGACACCGTCGCTGAAGCTGCTGCTGACTTGGCTGCCAGGAAACAGGATCAATGGATAGGCTTGTCCGCCAATGATCGTCACGTACATTTGTGCAAACCCGCCCAGGGTCACGAGCAGCGAGGCTCCGGCCAAGCGCGTGCGTTGGGCGCCAATGTTGTTGGTGCCAAGCAGAAGCATCGGCAGCACGCTGCCCAAGAGTACCTGACCGAGCCAGAAAACCAGCGTATAGATCCCGCCTTCAAGCAGAAGAAATCTCTCGAAGCCGTGGTGTTTGGTGAAATAGAGATTGGTCAGGTGATAGACCAGCACAAAATAAAGGGCGGCGGCGATGAATATGACCTGCAGCCTTGCCATCCTGGCGAGGAACATGTCGTCGATTTCGCGTGCCCCTGCTTTGCAGCTGAGCATGAGAACCAGCAGGAAGATGGCCATGCCGTAGCTCAATGAAAGGGCAATGAACAACGGTGCCATCAGTGCGGAGTCGTAGGCCTGACGGGCCACCAGGAAACCGAAGATCGATCCGGTGCCGGTCGTCAAGGCCATGCGCCAAAGGAATGCTGCCATTCCCGCTGTTGACGTGAACTGGCCTTTTCCGGTTTCCATCTGGGTCCAGAGATACGCGACGACCAAGCCCAGAAAGCCCGAGTACAAGAAGATGTTCCAAGCGAAAATCGATTTGAAGTTGAAATGGGTGATCGCGACCATCAGCCGATCAGGTCGACCAAGATCCAACAACAGCACCATCAATCCGCCCAGCAGCAGCGCGAGCGCCAGTACGCCCGACAGCGGGGCAAGCGGCTTCAACTCTGTTTTTCCGAAAACCGAGGCCATGGATGCAACGTTCAAGGCCCCGGACGCGGCGACCACCAGGAACACGGCGAAGACATGCGGAAGGCCCCAGACAATTTGGTTGTTCATCCCGGTCACGATGTGGCCGTGATGTTCCATGTAGGCGAAGGATCCCAACCCAAGAAGCGCGATGGCAGCGAGCAAACCCAGCAGGCCATAGAAGCTCCGTGCATCCGGCGAAAGTTGGTGCAACGGGATGGTCATGATCGTGGCTCCTGCGTCGTATGTCAGATGCCGCTGTAGCGGACGCCGGTGTTCAAGTTCAGATCTTCGCGCAATTGGCGCGAAGCAATTCGTGCGACCCGTATAGCAATTTCGCTCTTCGGATCGTTCAAATCGCCGAACAGAATGGCCGAATGGCCCGCCGTCTTGCAGGCCGTGACGCACGCTGGCGCCTCACCCTTGTCGACCCGATGAACGCACATCGTGCAGCTTTCCACAGTTCCTTTGCCGCGGGGCACCTCTGGTTTTTGCTGAGTCAGAGGTTCGTGAACGAAGGATCTGGCTTTGTAGGGGCAAGCCATCATGCAATACCGGCAACCGATACAGATATGCTTGTCAACGAGCACGATTCCATCAGCGCGTTTGAAGGATGCGCCAGTTGGGCAAACATCAACGCAGGGCGGTTCCGCGCAATGCTGGCACATGACGGGCAAGGAATGGGTTTTTCCAGTACGGATTTCCTTGATCTCGATCTTTCTGATCCATTGAGAGTCCGTAACGCTCTTTCCGCCTGAAAGACCATTTTCGTCGTTGCACGCCTTCACGCAGTCGGTACATCCGCTGGCGCACGCCGTGCTGTCGATCAGCATGCCCCATCGGACGGCTGAATTGGCGCCGCCTTTTGCTGGCGAGGCATGGGCAATTTCAATCAGACGCACGCCGGGGGCCAGGAGAACGCCTGCCAATCCTGCAGCGGCAGCGCCCAGAAAGTTCCGGCGGGCTTTATTGTCGCCACTGGGAGGGGGCGGCGTCCGTGGACTGGGTGCCGTCATGGTTTCACCTGCGGTTGAGTGGCGTGGCATTCAAAACAGTCAATTCTGACGGCCGCGTACGCATGGCAGCTCTGACAAAAATTTGAATTGTTTGCGGCGACGCTGTTGGTGTTTTGGCTGGCGTGACACGCGATGCAGTCCTTGAGGCTGTAGGCGCCACGCCGATCACCAACATGCAGTGTTTCGTTGCGCTGGTGCTTCAGCAGATCCATGTGATTGCGCCGCATGAACGCTGGGCTTTCAGGACATTTTCCGCCACGGGCAGGGTCGATCCATGGTTTGGGAACAGCGCCCTGCGTCCTGGCTGTGCCGCCGTCAGGCGTGGCAGCGACCACAGACAGGACGATGCTGAAAAGCAAAACCACCAGCCCAAGCCGGGCGCCCGGTCTGCGCTGGAGTCCTCGGGTTTGCTTGGCCGATGGCATGCGGGTCAGTCTCCCAATCCCATCTGGATGTAGCCAGTTGGACAAACGTCAGCGCAGATGTGGCAACCGATGCACTTGTTGTAGTTGGTGTCCACGTAACGGCCAGTGGTGGATTTGGCTTTTGGCACCTTGAAAACAGCGGTTTGCGGGCAATAGACGACGCAGTTGTCGCATTCGAAGCACTGGCCACAACTCATGCATCGTTTTGCTTCGGCTTGGGCCTGGGCTTCCAACAGCGGCTGCAGGCGTTCCTCGAAATTGTTCAGAGCCTGTTCCGCGTTGAGGGTGACAACGCCTCGGCGGTTGCGCTCCGTGTAGGGAAAATGGCCCAGGAACAATTCCTTATGGGAGATGACGTAACGATCTGATCGGTCGTCGAAATTGTGGATCGCCGCGGTATTCTGAAAGGTGCCGCGAATGGGCTCGTGCACTTCACTGAATGTGTACCCTTTCTCGATCATCTTGCGCTTGAGATCAAAGGCATGCACATCGATCTTGGGGCGCTTCTCCAAAGGTTCGTTCTGGAGAAATCGATCGATGCCGTCCGCCGCGATGGCACCATGTCCGATAGCCGTTGTGAGCAAGTGCGGCCGGATCACATCGCCCCCAACAAAAACGCCAGCTTGTCCTTGAACCTGGTAATTCTTGTCACTATTGATGGCGCCCTTGCCGTTATTGAAGTCCTCCAGGCCGGTGAAATCGACAGCTTGCCCGATGGCCGAAACGATGAGATCGGCCGGAATATCTTCCTCGGTGCCTTCGATGTTCTTGATTTCCAGACGCCCGCCACTCATTCGGGCTTCACACTGAACCACGCGCAGCGCAGTGGCCCTTCCGTCCGGGCCGCGCACGACACCAACAGGCGCCATGCCTCCTCTGATCGCAATGCCCTCTGCCTGAGCCTGCTCGATCTCGTGTTTGTTGGCCTGCATCTTGTCGACGGCAAAGACCGAGGTGAGCGTGACTTCTGCGCCCTGGCGCGCTGAGACCGTCGCAACGTCATGGGCGACATGGCCTGCGATGGCGTGTTCGGGCCGGTCGGCTTCATGGATCTTGTCGATATGGCCCAGGCGGCGCGCAACGGTCGCGACGTCAATGGACGTGTCGCCGCCACCGACGACGACGACCCGTTTGCCCACGTGGCGAAGCCTGCCGTCGTTGAAAGCCTTGAGAAACGCGGTTGCCGTCACGCAGTTGGGCGCATCGGCTCCGTCCACAGGCAGCGCACGCCCGGCCTGGGCACCCAGACCCAGAAAAACCGCGTCATAGTCGGCACGTATCTGCGCCATGCTGATGTCGGTGCCGATCCGGCAGTTCATACGCGTCTTGACGCCCAAGTCCAGAATGCGTTGAATCTCGGCGTCGAGGATGTCTCTGGGGGTACGGAAGCCTGGAATGCCATAGCGCATCATTCCACCCAGTTCGGCGCGTTCGTCAAAGATGGTGACGTCGTGACCTTTGAGTGCCAACTGGTAGGCAGCTGACAGACCGGCGGGTCCGCCGCCAATAACCGCCACCTTTTTTCCACTCTGCGTTTCGGGCTTGCGGTATGCCAGTTTGTTCTTGACGGCGTACTCTCCCAGGAAGTGTTCGACGGAATTGATTCCGACGAAATCTTCCACTTGATTGCGGTTGCAGCCGGACTCGCAAGGGGCAGGGCAGACGCGCCCCATGACCGCTGGAAACGGATTTGCTTCGGTCAGCCGGCGAAACGCGTATTCCTGCCAGTTCATGCCGGTCGGCGGTTTTTCGACTCCACGCACGATGTTCAGGTAACCACGTATATCTTCTCCAGCCGGACAGCTGCCCTGGCAAGGTGGTGTGCTCTGGATATAGGTCGGACACTTGTGCGAGTGATCCGCATCAAAGATGGCCTTCTGCCAGGACTTGACCTTGTTGTCGCCGTCCTTGAACCGACGAAAGGTCAAGGACCTGACTGTGCCGCTATCTTGGGATGATGGGTTCGTTGCAGACATAACGAGGTCTCCTGAAATTTCTAACGACGGGGGTGCTGTCACTTGTCGCCAAGGCGAATGGCTTTGCTGACCAACTGATGGACGCCGCCCACCATGCTCATGTTGAACCCGTAATAAGGAAGCACCTTGGTGAACTGCGCTTTGCAGATGGCGCAAATGGTGGCCATGAAGTTCACGTTGTGCTCGTCAACGACTTGCTTCAAAGCTTCCATGCGTGGCAGGGCGCCCTTGACCCGAAGTTCCAGCAGATCATCGGTCAGCAAACCACCGCCGCCGCCGCAGCAGAATGTGCCTTCACCAATGGTCTGCGGGGCCATGTCATGAAAGTGATTGGCAACGGCCGTGATGATTCGCCTGGGAATGACGAACTGGCCACCGGGCAGGTCGCCCATCCGGGAACCGCGTGCGACGTTGCACGAATCATGGAAGGTGACGATCCGGCTGTCGTTGGCTTCCTTGTCGAACTGCAAGGCGCCGCGTTGGATCAGGTCGTCGGTGAACTCGCAGATATGCGTTGGCTGCTTGAAGCGCGGGTCCAGCTGGTTCTGGAGCGCCTGTGCAAATGGATCAGAGGCGCCAGCGCCGATGCCGGTCAGCGTGTTCCAGAAACTGTAGGCCACCCGCCAGGCGTGACCGCACTCGCCAACAATGATGCGCTTGACGCCGAGTTCCAATGCGGCTTGCCGGATGCGCAACGCGATGGTGCGAAGTTGTTCATAGTTGCCGATGAACATGCCGAAGTTTCCCGCTTCGGACGCCATGGAACTCAGTGTCCAGGAAACGCCTGCGGCATGAAACACCTTGGCGTAACCGATGAGGCTTTCGACGTGAGGTTCAGAGAAAAAGTCGGCTGACGGGGTAATCAGAAGAACCTCAGCCCCCTTGACGTCCAGCGGAAACCTGATGTCCAGGCCGGTGTCATCTTTGGTGTCTTCTTCAAGTCCCTCAAGGGTGTTTTCCAGTGCAGGGCCCGGAATTCCGAGATTGTTTCCGATGCGATGGACCTTGCCGATGATCTCGTTGCTGTACTTCTGGCCCATCCCGATCGAGTCCATGATCTCTCGGGCGGCCATGGTGACTTCGGCGGTGTCGATTCCGTAAGGACAGAATACGGAGCAGCGCCGACATTCCGAGCATTGATGGTAGTAGCTGTACCACTCGTCCAGGACCTCTCGAGTCAAATCAACCGCGCCGACCAATTTTGGAAAGTATTTTCCGGCGACGGTGAAGTACCTTCGGTACACCTTTCGCATGAGATCCTGACGTGCGACGGGCATGTTCTTCGGGTCACCCGTGCCGAGGAAGTAGTGGCATTTGTCTGAGCAGGCGCCGCAATGAACGCAGGCATCCATGTAGACCTGCAGCGATCGGTATTTGCCGAGCAGTTCGCCCATCTTCGCGATGGCTTTGCTCTGCCAGTCCTCGGCAAGTTCACCCGGGAAACCAAGAGCCTTCTGGATCGGTTCAGACGCCACAAACGGCTTCAGGTGCGACATGGCACCGGCCTGAACGAGCGGAATGACTGGATATGTCTTGAGTCGCGGAACGTCGAACGCTGCGGTTGCCATGGCGGGTTTCGGCCTATTTTTCCAATGCTCTGGCCCACGCTGCGAGGTGTCTCGCCTCACGCGGGTTGTCCGTTTGATTCCGCGTCGGACTGAAAAACAGACCCGGAGCGTGCAACAGTTTGCTGATCGGAAATATCACCATCAGGAGAACGACCAGTCCCAAATGGACGAGCAAGACCGGATCAGCGGGAAGGGGCTGCCAGCGAAAACGCATTAGGCCCAGAAAGAATGCCTTCACCGCCACGATGTCCGTGTGCGCGACGTATTGCATGAACATGCCGCTGATCCCGATGGCAAGCAAAAGCGCCAGCATCAAGTGATCCGACGGCGTGGAGATGTATCGAACGCGATCAACCAGAAAGCGCCGCGCCCAAAGTCCGGTCAAGCCCAGCAAAAGCCCGAAGCCGGCATAGACGCCAAACGGTTGAAGCCATACAACCGGCTCCCAGACCGGTTCCTGGAAATAGCGCAGGTGCCGCACCAGAACCAGTGCCAGGGAAACGTGGAAAGTCCAGCCAAAGAACCAAGTCCATTTGCTCGACTTAAACAGACTTTCAAAGAACACGACCTCACGTGTCAGTCGCAGAGCAACGCCGGACCTGGACGTAGGCGCCGGAGTTGTCGGAATTTTCAGCGGTGCCGGCGTTTGGTGGTAACGACGGATCTTCAGGATCAGACCCAACACCAGCACAAGGGTCGCCACGTAAAACAATGTCGCATACAAAGCTGTCAACAAGGACATGGACAACTCCGATTCCGTCCTGGCGGCGATCGTATTGGTCTAGCGCAGCGCGTCAGATGCAGCCGGTTGGCTTGGGAAGGCCCGCAATCTTGCAAGCCTGCTTTGCCGGGCCATACGGAAACAGCTCATACAGGTATTTGCTGTTCCCCTTTTCCTCGCCAAACTGCTTGCCGATGGCCTTCGTCAACACCCGCACGGCGGGCGCAATCTGGTATTCGTTGTAGTAGTCCCGCAGGAAGTTGATCACTTCCCAGTGGTTGTCAGTCAGCGGAACCTTCTCTTCCTCGGCCAGGTGCGCCGCCGCCTCAGGGGTCCAGTCGGCCAGGTTCAGAAGGTAGCCTTCTTCGTCGGTCTCGTAGGTCTTGCCATTGATTTCAAAGCTCATCATTGTTCTCCATTGATCAAGAAAGAAAAACTCACAACCAGGTGTGCGAGGTGGAATACTGAACCGCCAGGTCGACAAATCCACCGTAGTCGATCAGCTCGACGCCATCCAAGGCTTTCGCCGTCAGGCCACGGGCATCCAGGTCAGGCTGCAAGGCATACACCTTGAACTTCGAGCAGGCGCCTTTCATCCGCTCCGCGACGGCGCTTCCTTGGGTCGCGGCATAAACGCCGTCCTCAATGAACAAGATGGCGCTTCCGGGAAGGGCGGTGTCAAGGCAACTGTCGAGCGATGAAGTTTGAAAGGGGGACTTGTTGATGATGTGCAACATGGCAAAGCCTTGAAATTTAAAAGCTCAGAATCACATCCTGCTGTTGCATGAGCTCGCCCAGCCCCTGCTTGTCCAGCACCTCTACCGGTACCAGCAGGTCGGCAACAGTCAAGCCGCGCTGCTCCAGCGAGGCCTGATCAACGTAGAGCTTTTCAATGTCGTAGCCTTCCAATGCGCGGTAGCTGGGCGAGAAGTTCTTGATGCCGATTCCTTTGGTCTGCTGACCTTTGACCAGCTCATAAACGCCGTCGTCCATGAAGACCAGGCTGACGTCCTGATCGAACGTCGCGGTAATCAGGACAACCTCCAGGCTCTCAAGGGCGTATATCGTCCCGTACGGAGCCTTTCGGTTCATAAACATGAATTTTTTCATTGATGCCCTCGCGCGCTTAATCGCCGAACGTCAGCAAACGGTCCGCCTTGATTCCGCTGTCGACCAGTTGGCCAAGGCCTGAAATCCGAAAGCCGGGCGCCAGCACTTCTTCTTTGATTCCACGCCGCAAGGCTGCAGCGACGCAAACCACCAGATCCACTTTGTGTTCCGCAGCAAGGGCTGACCAACGATTCACCACATGGCGATCGTCCTGGGGAGGCTCGGTCAACCGCGTCGCATTGTTCACCCCGTCGTGGTAGAAAAACACCCGCTGCACTTCGTGTCCCTTGCCGATGGCCGCGATCGCAAACTGATAGGCCGTGTCGGAGGCCTGGTGCGTGTAAGGCCCCTCGCTGACCAATATGCCAAATTTCATGGTGCGTTCTTATTTCCGGTCATTCAAAAGCGGATGTGTGTCGAGGCGTTCAAGCTCGACCGGGAACCGCGCCAGTCATCAATCAGATACTTCGTGAACGGCAAATCGCACTTCTCAAAGAACTGCGGCCAGCCGATGCGTTCGATCCAATCTGCAACACGCTCCCAGGAACGGGCATCTTCCTTGTACGTGTAAAGAATCTTCTTCACCATCGCCGAGACTTCTGGCCAGCGAGGGGGATTGTTCGGCAGGCCGGATGCAACCATCTTCATGAAGGTTGGTTTCCCTCGCGCATTGGAATTCTTGCCGCCCACCCAGATGGCCAACTTGCTGTTTTCCGGATCGTTGATCTGCATCGGCGGGCAGGGCGGATAGCAGGCACCGCAGCACATGCACTTGGTCTCGTCGATCTCCAGCGAAGGCTTTCCGTTGACCATCGCAGGCCGTATCGCGGCGACAGGACACCGGGCGACAACACTGGGACGTTCGCAAACGTTGGCAACGAGGTCATGGTTGATCTTCGGCGGCTTGGTGTGCTGAACGACGATGGCGATGTCGGCCTGACCTCCGCAGTTGATCTCACAGCAGGAAGTCGACAGGTGGACCCGGTTGGGCATTTCTTCCTTGACAAACTCATCCACCAACTCGTCCATCAGCGCCTTCACCGCGCCGGATGCGTCGGTTCCGGGAATGTCGCAATGAAGCCACCCTTGGGTGTGGGCGATCGATGAAACCGAATTGCCGGTGCCGCCCACAGGGAAACCGGCCGAGGTCAGGGCGTTGATCAGGGGGGCCACGCGCTGTTCATCCGACACCATATATTCGATATTGGAACGAATGGTGAATCGGACGTGCCCGTCCGCGTACGTGTCCGCGATATCACAAAGCTTGCGGATGGTATAGACATCCATCTGCCTCTGTGTTCCCGCGCGAACGGTCCAGATTTCATCCCCGCTGTGAGCGACGTGATGGAGCACACCCGGGCGTGGCCGGTCATGGTATTTCCAGTTGCCGTAGTTTTTCCGCATCAGGGGATGCAGGTAGGGCTTGTTCTCGGGAACGCCACTCTCAATTGGCGTGCGCATCGTGTTTGCCATGTTTGAGTTCCTCGTCTTACAGTCGGTTCAAGCGGCCTTGCGAGCCTTGATCTTGGCCACTTCATCGTCCCAACCGTCGGTTCGAACATAAGGATTGGTGCGCGGCGTGGAAACCATGTTCGGATCAATCTCCAGACCGATGCCCTCGAGGAAATTGATAAGACCGATGCGTTCAATCATTTCGCCGGTTCGCTCATGTTCAAGCGCGTTGTCAGCGAAAAAGTCGATCGTCTTCTGAGCCAGTTCCACAAGCGCCTCGTAGTCTTCATCGGACTTCATCGGCATGAATGGAACCACAACGGTACCCATGAGGTCGCCGATCTTCAAAGTGCGCTTGCCGCCCATTAGAACGGTTACCCCTTTGTCCTGGCCAGGCGCCAATGCGCCGGTCATCACATTGATGCAGTGCATGCAGCGCACGCAATTCCCGTTGTCGATTTCAAGAGACTGGGAGTCATTGATGGCCACACTGGAAATCTTGGGGCCGGACGCGACGTCCTTGGTCTCCTTCAGCATGATCGTCTTCGTTGGGCAGCGGCTGACGACATCGTTCACGAGTTCGGTCATGCCGTGCTTGGCAAACCATTTCCGCGCCAACGTCTCGTCGGTCCGAATGTTGTCGCGCCAGGTTCCAATCACGGCCATGTCCGCACGCTGGATGGAGTTCATGCAATCGTTGGGGCAGCCGGAAAACTTGAATTTGAATTTGTACGGCAGGGCAGGGCGATGCATGTCGTCCAGGAACGTATTGACCACGGCCCGTTGCGCTTTGGCTTCGTCATAGCAAGACTGCTCGCAGCGGGCGGCACCCACACACGACATGCTGGTACGGACTGCCGGTCCCGCTCCGCCCAGGTCAAATCCCAGTTCGTTCAACTCGTCAAAGGCGCCTTGCACGTTGTTGGTGCTGGCGCCCTGGAACATGATGTCGCCGGACTGTCCATGGAAGGCAATCAATCCAGAACCGTGCCGCTCCCAGATGTCACACATCTTTCGCAGCACCTCGGTGTTGTAGTGCATCCCTGCCGGCGGTTGGACCCGAAGCGTGTGGAACTCTTTCGATGCGGGAAACATGTCTGCAACTTCGGAAAAGCGGGGGATCACGCCGCCACCGTACCCGAAGACGCCGACCGTTCCGCCTTTCCAGTAGCCTTTTCGGGTCTTGTAGGAGTGTTCAAGCTGACCCATGAGGTCAGTCATGTAGTCGTTGTCTTTCGCCAGCCGTTTCAGCCCCGTGACAAAACTGGGCCATGGTCCGCTCTCAAGCTGGTCAAGCATGGGCGTATCGTGCGGTTTCTTGCTCATAGATGTCTCCTTGTGGGGCGAATGGCGGCGTCGGTCGGCATCCGGTTTGATTTCACCTGTTCTTACCGGACAGGATCAACAAACCTGTGCGGCAGATACTAAGGCGGCTCGAGTGCGGCACGCTATTACCCTCGTTGAGTATGGAGTGCTACCCATTGGGGCTATAGCGGCCCACCCGACCCGGTAATAGACGGCGGGCGCACCATTTCGCCAAATATCGCTTTGTTCACAAATGCCGGGCGGGGTGACATACGATGGGCGATTCCGGGCCATCCAGTGGAACTTGCAAACATGACAGCAGAGATCAAACCGATCGAAAAATTGATCAATCCGTTAGGCGGGCAGGTGATCGAGTTACAGCAGTTGGACTATCCCTCGGGCGGGATCAGCCTGCTTCGCACCCGTATCCGGGAGAAAAGCCGATTCACCATTTTTGAAGTCGATGCGCAAACCGCGGCGGCCTGGGGTGAGGCCTTGCTGCGATGGGCGCGTACTCAGGCAGACCAAGGGAATCCAACGGGACCATGATTTCTGAAGCGGACGAGTTCTCCATGCTGGACGTGTCTTTTTCGATCCAGGCGGGCCAGATTGCCAGGGACAACGCTTTCCGCCTTCGCGAAGCCCTGTGCCTGAAATTGCCGTGGTTGGCCGCGGATCACCACGCCGGAATTCACCCGCTGAAGCTGGTTTCGGGGAACGAGCCGCTCGCCCTGCTATCCGCACGGGCGCGGCTATGGCTGCGGGTTCAGCGCCTACGCGCGACCGAACTGCATTTGCTGTCAGGGGCAGACCTTGATCTCGGGGGGCAGGTCATTCGTCTGGGTGCGATGCAGGTCCGGGAGTTGATTCCGCACGGCACTCTGTATGCGTACCGAGTGGCGGCCAACAGCGAGGACGAATCGGCATTCATGACCGATGCGAAACAGTCTCTTGTGGACCAAGGCGTCACGTGTCAGACCATCTGTGGTCGTCATCACCAGATCGATGCGGGCTCCGGGCTTCAGCACGTCTTCAGTCTCATGGTTCACGGTCTGGATGCCGAAACGTCCCGGCATTTGCAGCAATCGGGCCTGGGGCCGCATCGTTTGCTGGGCTGTGGCTTGTTTGTTCCTCACAAGTCGGCGTCAGCCGTGTAGGTGTTTTCAGTTGAATGGAAGGAGTAGTTTGATGGCTTACCACATCAATGGAACCGAATACGAGACCGATGACCAAGGTTATTTGCTCGAACCGAATTACGACGACGAAGCTGCGCGCGTGATCGCAGCTTCGGAAGGCATCGAACTGACCGATGCCCACTGGGAAGTGATTGCCTATATGCGCGAACAATACCGCGAGCACGGGCATACGCCGAATTTTCGGAACATGCTGAAGGGCTTTGGCGAAATACGACCCGAGGCCGACAGCAAGTACCTCTACGACCTCTTCCCCATCGGACCGGCGAAGCAGGCAGCCAAGATTGCAGGGCTCCCCCAACCGCTGGGCAAAGGCGGCTATTGATGGTAGTTTTGGCTTTGATGAGCGGGACAGTGCTTGATGCGTGGCAGGGTCACCGCTCTCCCGGGACGTTGACTTCGCGTGGCGGAAGCTGACTGAATGCGAATCAAGAATCAATGGTTCCAGTCCGGCAAAGTCAAAACACCGGAGCAGACAGCCAGCGCCATGGCATTCATTACCTGGCGGGTGGCGCAGAATACCCTCAAGCAGATGCGGACCGCGAAGTTCGATATCGACGTCGGTCAACAGTATTTCGCTGTCACGCGGGAACTTCTGGTTTTCATGCTTCAGGTTTCTGACCGCATGGCCTACGGCTACATGGATCAGAGCGCTCGCATGGCATTCGTCCACGCACTGGTGGTCCGTGTCGCTGAAATCCTGCAGGAAAACGAAGACAGCTACCTTGGTCCTTCGCCCGGTCAGCCGCGTTCCCATTTCGACACGTTCATCGATCTGTACAACGAACTGGCCGAACATTACGCCGAGTTTGGTTTCGATGACGACGGACCGGACTTTGCATTTGTGCGCTACCTGGGCCACCGGGTCGAACAACTGCTGCCTGAGAAGGATCGGCGCTGGGTCATCGATCAGTTGATGGCTGCCGAGGTCCCGCAGGCGGTCCAGCTTCTGAAGCGCGGCTTGTCAGGCTTGATCGATACCGAGAGACAGACGATCGGTCGTCGCGGTCCGGCGCTGGCCGGCGACTGAAGGGCGGGCACAGCATGACGTCGCCATTTTTTCTCGGAGACTCAACCGAGTACGTTCGTTGGCGAGGCCGGAAACTGGGTGGCAAACCACGCGGGATTAACGACCTGCTGGTCGAGGTCGGTGATCCGTTTTCGCTTCGCCCCCTTGAACGAAGCGCCTTGTTGGACCGGTGCAGACGTTTCAACATGGTGATTTATCGGAGCTCGGCGGTTGACCCGGACACGAGCATTCCCCGAGCAATGGGAGCGCAATTGGGATTGCACCGGTTGGACGCCAACTGGCTGGCTGATGAAGACGGGATTTCGCCGATCGCGGTCGCGACCCCCAGCGAGGGCCGGGCAGATTTCATCCCCTACACCAGCCGCGCCATCAACTGGCATACCGATGGCTACTACCACCCGGAGTCGCGCTGTATTCGCGGGATGGTGCTGCACTGCGTACGCGCTGCGGCGGAAGGTGGAGACACCGCGCTGATGGACCACGAATTGGCCTATATCGCGGTGCGCGATTCCAGCATCGATTGGATTCGGGCCCTCATGGCACCCGATGCCATGACCATACCGGCACGCATGGGCGCGGATGGTGTCAGCCGAGAAGCACAAAGCGGTCCCGTGTTTTCGGTCGACCCGGATTCCGGTGAATTGCACATGCGCTACACCGCCCGTACCCGGAGTGTCATCTGGAAAGAAGACCCGACCACCCAGGATGCTGCAGCTTTCCTGCGTTCAATCATGGCGGGGGACGAGAACATCCATCGGCTGCGTCTGGAACCCGGCATGGGTTTGGTGTGCAACAACGTCCTGCATGACCGGACTGGGTTTACCGACGATCCGGCAAAGCCGCGACTGTTGTACCGAGCAAGGTATCTCGATCGCGTCAGCCGTGCCTGACGGGACATCGGAAGGAGAACCATCGTGACTCACTGGCTCAGTGTCTGGCGTGCGGCGCAAGTCGTGGGCGTTGCCCGGGGTGTTCTCCAGCAACAGGTCAGGGAAGGCGTGCTTGAACTGGCCGACGGGATGGTCTCGACTGACGCTCTGCTTCAACTGTATCCCACCGCCCGCTTGGAGGAGTCCGGGATGCTGGAGCGGGTCGTGCAAATTCGAGATGAGGCATTTGGAAAACGAGTCCGAGAACGTCTCCTTCCGAGCCAGGAGATCCTGGCGCAGCGGCTGTTTTCGTCAAGCCAGGAGTTGGCGGATGTGCGCCGCCACCTTCAGCGGTATCACAGTCTGGTGATCGAGCTTCAGAGCCACGCGCGACAACAGGTGGCGAATCGCCCCGAGCAACCGGAATGGCATCAATTCGAAAAAATGATCACGCAGGGCTTGGCCCGTGTCTTGGCCACGGAGCCCGTTGACAGGCTGGAGGTGTTGGACGATATGCTCAAAGTCATGACCGCACAGGTCTCGGTCCGGCCGAGCGGACACCAGTTCCTCGTGGAGGGACATGCCAACCTGCTGCAGGCAGGCCTCCATGCCGGCCTCAAACTCAATTACGGCTGCGGAAACGGCAGTTGCGGCATGTGCAAGGTTCGGGTTATCTCCGGTGAGGTTGCAAAGACCCAAGCTTTCGACTACCCGCTGTCGGAACTCGAAAAGGCTCAGGGGTACACATTGATGTGTTGTCACACGGCTGCGAGCAGCGAGCTGACGCTTGAGTTGCTGGAAGCCGGAGGGCCGCAGGACATTCCCCATCAGACCATCGTCACCCAGGTTCGGGCCGTCAGCGAACTGGGACCCGACACCCGCCTTTTGCACCTTCAGACTCCCCGTACCCATCGATTGCGATTCCTGGCCGGGCAGTCTGTCTCCCTGGGACGCGCGGCCGACGCTTGCGGGGATGTGCAATCAACCTATCCACTGGCAAGCTGCCCTTGCGATGACCGCAACCTGCTCTTTTTTATCGGCAGGAACGCGCAGGATGCCTTTGCGCAGCACCTGTTCAGCGGTCAATTGCGCCCCGGTGATGCGGTGACCGTCAACGGTCCGGCAGGTGAGTTTGTGCTTTCCGATGGCCATCGTCCCTTGGTGTTTGCGGCCAGCGATACGGCATTTGGGCCGGTCAAGAGCTTGATCGAGCACGCCCTTGCACTGGACGGGTCTCCATCCTTGTCCTTGTTCTGGCTGGCAACCCGGCCGGACGGGCACTTCCAGATGAACCAATGCCGGGCCTGGTCAGAAGCATTGGACCAATTCGAATATGAACTGGTTCAGCATGACGATGTGGTCGCGGGCGCACGCGAGATCGCCCGGGCGATGCGGGCCGATCTTTTCGACATCGATTGCGATTTTTACCTCGCAGGACCGGAGCATTTTGTTGAAACGTTGACGGATGAGTTGCATGGAGCAGGCATCCCGGCGGCGCAAGTCTTTTCTCAGGTTTTCTGAGGGACGGTGAGATCAATGGACGTGTCCGATAACCCAACGATGAACGACTCACTGCCCGCACGGCGCGTGCAGCCAGCACCCGCTACCGCGATGGATGACTGCGGTGGTGGCGAATCCTTCGCCTTGATGGTGCTGGGGCAGAGCATGGCGCCTGAGTTCAACGAAGGCGAAATCGTCATCATCGAACCGGATGGAAGGATTCAGGACGGCTCCTTTGTTCTTGCCTGCCCTGGAGGGGAGTGGACCTTGCGCCAACTGAGGAAATCGGAGTCTGGCTGGTTTCTGCACGCCTTGAATCCTGCGTTCGCTGACCAGCCACTGGCCGAACTCGGCATCGTGCGCGGGGTGGTCATTCAAAAGGCTGTCCCGGGTCGCCGGCGGGCCTCCAAATTCTATTGCTGACGGCCGCTGCCAACGTCGGTTCAGCTTGTGCATTGGAGCGCCAAAACATTTGAAATGCTTCAGCGTTGCTGCCATTTCATGGTGCCCACGGCGCCGGCAACGATCCCGGCGAGTGCAAGGAATGAGCCGATACCCAAAGTGGAAACGCCCGACATGCCTTGGCCGATCGTGCATCCGATGGATGTCACACCACCGAATCCCATCAGAACCGCTCCAAACAACTGCGTGCGAAGGTCTTCGACCGAGGCGAAACCCTCCCAACGAAACTTTTGGGTTGCCAGGGCGTACACGAGCGAGCCCAGCGCGACGCCGGCCGCCGTCGCAATTCCAAACGTCACCCTCAGCGTCTGGTCCGTCCACAACATCATCAACTCCAGGCTGTACGCGGTTGGGGCGACAAAGCTCAGGGATTCCAGGGTGCGGGAACTGGTTGCGAAATAGACCGTCTCCAGGGTGTCCGGGTTTTCGCCGTGTCCAATGTGACCTGTCAGGTACCAGGCGGCGACGACCAGGAGTCCGAGTGCCACGCCGCCAAGCACCTGCTGCACATTCCTGCGAAACCGACCATCCTTGAAAACGAACGCCATCAATCCCAGTCCGAGCGCAAGACTGGTGCCAAGCAACGCCGTCTTTTCACTCAAACCGGTGGCGCGGGACAGAAGGCCCGGCAACCCCTGATTCGGCAAGTTCCATCGGCTGAGATCCACGGCGATGGGATCGAGAAATCCGGCACGCCACTGTCCGAACAGGCCTTTCAAGGTCATATAGGCCGAAATCCCAAGAAAAACCAGAACGACCAGTGATCGCAGACTGCCTGCGCCCAGGCGAATCAGGTTCTTGTTGGCGCATCCCCCTGCGATGGTCATCCCGATTCCGAACAGGGTTCCGCCAAGCAGAAGTGACAACCATGGCACCACCGGCCTGTGGTAAAGCGAATTGGAAAGATCGATCCACCCTGCGAGGTAGAGCAGATTGGTACCGATGATGGCCACCGCAATCGCGAGCATCCACATCCGTACGCGCCCCCAATGTCCCATGTTGACGACATCGGAAATAGCGCCCATGGTGCAGAAGTTGGTCTTGCTGGCAATTGCGCCGAAGATGAAGGCCAGGGCGAAACCACCCCAGACAACCAGCGAGGCAAGGTTGACGCTTTCGTTCATAGCTGCTCCGGTGGAAGGAGGGCCTATTTTGCAGCGCTGACCCCGGAAACCTGGGTCAACGTCGAGCGGATGTTTTCGGGTGCATTGACGATGCCCATGAACTGCCCCATGCCCAAGGATGGCCACGCCAATGCAATGCGGTAGCGAGCATACAAGGCGTAAACCTTGTTGCCGACGACAAAGAGCTCATAGGGCAAACCAGCTATGTGGTCGGCGCCAATCTTGTTGACCCACCAACCTTCGCCGTTGTCGGGATCGTTCATGGCCACGCCAAAAACCGCGATTTTTTGTTCAGGCATCACGAGCTCGTAAACCCGGCTGGTTTGCCCCGTACCTTTGGCCAAGCCATTCTGAATGGCCTTCACCGCGTCTTCAAACGTTGCGTGGGCGCCAAGCTCGCTGTTCAATGCGTCGAAACGTTCCATTCCGAACATGTAGCGGTAATTGGCCAGGCTGCCTTCAGGAACATCGCCACCGAATGGCTGGCCTTCGCCAAGGGCCTTGACGAGTCGACCCTGTGCCGCCTTCACCGCAGGCTCCGCAGACTTGTATTGATCACGCAGGTAGGCGCGGTACCAGTACTCCGGATTCATGTAGGAGACACTGCCATCCTTCAGGACAGCCACGCGGATGCCCGAGGCGACAACTGCCGAGCCACCGATCGCCCGGATCGCATCAAGAATTCCCGGGTCGGTGACGACCAGGGTCGCCTGACCCGGAATGCCTTTGGGCTGGTGTCGGCCAACGACTTTGAAGCCCTGCGCCTGCAGTTTCGACTCCAGGGCGCCCAATCGTGCCGGGAGGTCTGGCTCGGAAAGCTTGCCGGCCTGAACATATGGGGCCAGAGCCCAGGCGAACTGAGCGACGAAAAGCAGTGCGCACGCCAGGATCAGTTTCTTCACTTGCGCTTCTCCGGAAAATAGCCGACTTGCAGGGATCCTGCGCGATCGTCAAACCGATCCTGACCGGTCACGGAGCCTCGGATGGCCCCCGCCTGAAAACCGCTGCGATGCTCAGATGAAAAGGCAGACGTCGGACTCGCCGGCAAACTTCATGAAAGTGGCGGCGCCGCCAAATTCGACGTCCTTGATAAATTCGCTTGGCTGAAACTCGAAGAGGTCGACGGTCATCTGGCAGGCGATGAACTTGACTTCGGCCTCCAGGCACAGGTCTCGCAACTCTTTCAGCGACGCCACGCCTTTGGACTTCATCTTGTTCTTCATCATCATCGTCGCCATGGATTCCATGCCTGGCAACATCTGCACCATGACCGGCATCGGGACCGGCATGGGCATCGCGGGGTTCGCAAGCGGGCTGATCTTGACGCCCTCAAGGTCGTGGCGCAGCAATTGCAGCCCGTAGAACGTGAAGAAGATCTGGACTTCCCAACCCAGGGCGGCCGCCGTCGATCCCAGAATGAACGGCGGGTACGCCATATCCAGCGTGCCCTTGGTGGCGATCAATGCCATTTTCTTGGTTGCCATGAGGAATCCCGGAAATTAGAGAATCGTTTGGTGCCAGTCCCGGGCCATCAGGCCTTCCTGAGGTAGAACACGAATTTGTTGTTCTCGCTGGTTTGTTCGAGCAGCGCGTTGCCGGTCTGTTCGGCGAAAGCGGCCATGTCGCAGACGGAACCTGGGTCCGTGGCGATCACGCGAAGCACCTGCCCTGAGGCCATGTCAGAGAGGGCCTTCTTGGTCTTGACGATGGGCAGGGGGCAAGACAAACCCGATGCATCGAATTCCTTGTTGTGTTCCATGTGTGTCTCCTGAATGACGGGTAGGTGATGGCCAGGCTTGAAGGCCGAAAGAGGTCGCCCGTTCTTGTACACGGGCTACCAAGCAGTTTGGATGCCACGATTCTTGGCCACCCGGCCTGGGGCGTCTATCACCGCGATGGATGAGGTGAGGTAGCCCATATGGGTAATAGGGATTTTCCTGCTTGCTGGAATGGCAGGCTGGCACCGATAGTCGGGGCGTTGAAAGTTTGGGTTATTGCGTGTGCCAGACCTGAATTTCAAGCGAGCATTCATCGACATTTTCCAGGAGTCTCATTTATGCAGAACCGCCGCGAAACACTCAAACAAAGCGCGCTAGTCGCCGCACTTCTGGCCTCGACGGGGCTGTTCCCCCAATTCGCACACGCGTTCAACAAGTCGGCGTTTGAGGCCAAGAACCTGGCCGATGCCTTGAAGGCGCTGGGCGCCGGCGCGCCGACTGAAAACAAGAGCGTCACCATCACGGGCCCGGACATCGCGGAGAACGGCGCGGTCGTCCCGTTTGCCGTCGCGACGTCCCTGCCGGGCGTCAAGCAGATGCTCATCCTCGTCGAGAAGAACCCCACGGCGCTGGTCGCCATTTTCAACGTGACCGACAGCATTGAAGCCAACTTCTCCACGCGGGCGAAGATGGGGCAGTCGTCCGACGTCTATGCGGTTGCCATCATGTCCGATGGCAAAGCCCTGTACGCCAAGAAGGAAGTCAAGGTCACCCTTGGCGGCTGCGGCGGGTGACCGGGCCTCAATGATCGTGAATTGCACCACATACTGAACAGGAGAAAGACATGGCAGATCCGATGCGCATCCGGGCCCAGATGGCTGGCGACAAGGCAACCGTTCGCGTGCTGATGAGTCACGAAATGGAGTCCGGACAACGAAGAGACGCGGCCGGCAAGCTGGTTCCAGCATGGCACATCCAGGACGTTGAGGCGAAGCTCAATGGCAAGACGGTGTTGACCGCCGAATGGGGACCAGCCGTTGCCAAGAATCCCTTCCTGCAATTCAATGTCAAGGGAGCCAAAGTGGGTGACAAGATCTCCATCACGTGGCGGGACAACAAAGGCGATACCCGCACCGACGAAGCCGCGGTGTCCTGACCCATGGCCGCCCTTCAAGCTGTTGGAGCCGGGACGCACCGGTTGGGTCGCGATGCGATGCCCTGCAAACCAGGCCTGCCCAGGAGGTGGCTGCTGTCCATCGCTGGGCTGATCGCAAGCGGATTGGTGACGAACGTCGCGTTGGCACAGAAGTCGGCCGTCCAGAGCATCGAGGAATACCGAGCGATGCTGCAGGATGGCAACCCGGCCGACCTGTTCGAGGCCAAGGGCGAGGACCTTTGGAAGCAAAGACGCGGACCGAAAAACGCGTCGCTTGAAAAATGCGACCTGGGCAAGGGGCCCGGTGTCGTCAAAGGAGCCTTTGTCGAGCTTCCGCGATTTTTTCCGGACACCGGCAGGGTTCAGGATCTGGAGTCACGTTTGCTGACCTGCATGGAGACCTTGCAGGGGTTCAATGCGGCGGAGATTGCCAAAACGCCCTTCGGCAAGGGCGAGCAGAACAGCCTGACCGCACTGGCAACCTGGATTGCCGCCGAATCGAAGGGGATGAAATTCAACCTGTCCCAGGCCCATCCGCAGGAGCGGCTCTTTTACGAAGTCGGCAAACGGCTGTTCTTTCTCAGGGCCGGCCCGCATGACTTCGCGTGTTCGTCGTGCCATGGCCAGGACAACACCCGCATCCGTCTTCAGGATCTGCCCAACTTGACCAAGAATCCGGGCGACGGCATCGGTTTTGCGGCCTGGCCAGCCTACCGGGTCTCCAACGGGCAGATGTGGGGCATGCAACAACGCCTGAACGACTGCTTTCGGCAGCAGCGCTTTCCCTATCCCGGCTTTGGCAGCGATGTGACCATTGCCTTGGGCGTCTACCTGGGCGTCAACAGCCAGGGTTCGGCCTCGGTTGCGCCCAGCATCAAGCGTTGAACACCCGGAGAATCAACATGAAAACCAGGCATCAAATCATGCTGGCCCTTTTGGCCGGCGCCGTTGTCGTTGCCGGATGCGCCGTCGCCCCCAGTTCGGCCGAACTGGACAAGACAACGTCCGACATGGTCAAGGCGTCATTCCGCGATGAAGGCATTGTCAAGGTGACGGTTCTGAACGTAGACGAAACCAGCAAGGCGTGCAGCGCAGCCGATGTCGCCGGGAAGCCGCTCGACGAGCAGACCGCCAAAGCCATCGAGGCGGCCAACATGAAAACCATCAAGTGGCCCTCGAACGGCAAGTTCCTCGGAAACTGGAAAGAGGGTGAAAAACTGGCGCAAAGCGGGCGCGGCCTGACCTGGACCGACAACGCCAATACGCCGAACGGCGGCAATTGCTACAACTGCCACCAGATCGACAAGGCAGAAATATCCTTCGGCACCATCGGTCCGAGCCTGTACAACTTCGGCAAACTGCGTGGGGTTACTGATCCTGCCAGCCCGGCCTCCAAGGCCATGGTGGAGTACACATGGGGCAAGATCTGGAATTCCAAGGCCTACAACGCCTGCTCCAACATGCCGAGGGCAGGGCACATGGGCATTCTGACCGAGGCGCAAGTGGCCGATCTGGTTGCCTTGTTGCTCGATCCCAAGTCCCCGGTCAACCAGTAAAGCCACCGTCGAACGCCCCTTCGGGTGCGCGCCGGACCCCCGACGGTCCGCCAAATCCGCTGGATCCTTGCCATGAACCTGACCACACGTGAATTCCTGCAGGTGATCGGAGCCGGTGCCGTCGCGGGCCTGGGGCTCGGACGGTATGCGCAGGCCGACGCCGCAACTGCGGCGGCGGGTCTGTACGACGTGGCGCGATTCGGCAGTGTGTCGTTCCTGCACATGACCGATTGCCATGCCCAGCTGAACCCGATCTACTTTCGCGAGCCCAACATCAACATCGGCGTGGGATCAATGAAAGGGCGCCTGCCGCATCTGGTCGGCGAGCACCTCCTGAAAGTGGCCAACGTGCGACCGGGCACAGCCGAGGCGCACGCACTGACGTACCTGGACTTCGAACAAGCGGCCAATCGGTACGGAAAAGTGGGCGGGTTTGCCCATCTGGCAACCCTGATCAAGCGGCTCAAGGCCAGCCGGCCCGGTTGCCTGCTCCTCGATGGCGGCGATACCTGGCAAGGCTCGGGCACGGCGCTCTGGACCAAGGGGCAGGACATGGTGGACGCCTGCAAGCTGCTGGGCGTCGACATCATGACCGGTCACTGGGAATTCACCCTGGGCATGGACCGCGTGAAGGAAATCGTCGACAAAGAGCTCAAGGGCAGCATTGAATTTGTGGCCCAGAACGTCAAGACCAACGATTTTGGCGATCCGGTTTTCAACCCGTACGTGATGCGGGAGATCAACGGCGTTCCCTGCGCCATCATCGGGCAGGCCTTTCCTTACACGCCGATCGCAAATCCCCGTTACATGGTCGCGGACTGGGCCTTTGGCATCCAGGACGAAAACATGCAGAAGATGGTCGATGAAGCCCGGGCGAAGGGTGCGCAGGTCGTGGTGGTCCTGAGCCACAACGGCATGGACGTCGATCTCAAGATGGCCAGCCGCGTCCGGGGCATCGATGCCATCATGGGCGGGCACACCCACGATGGCATGCCGGTCGCCTCGATCGTCGAAAACCAGGGTGGCAAGACCATCGTGACCAATGCCGGTTCGAACGGCAAATTTGTGGCGGTGCTTGATTTCGAGGTCAAAGACAAGAAGGTGGCGGACTTCCGCTACAAGTTGCTCCCGGTCTTTTCGAACATGCTGCCACCGGACCCGGCGATGCAGGCGCTGATCCGGAAGATCCGAAGCCCGTATGAAGCCAAACTGGCTGAAAAGCTGGCGGTCACCGAAGGCACGCTCTATCGGCGGGGCAACTTCAACGGCACCGGCGATCAGTTGCTTGTCGACGCGCTGATGGAGGTGCAGGGGGCCGAGATCGCGTTCTCACCGGGTTTCCGGTGGGGCACCACGCTGCTGCCAGGCCAGGCGATCACGCGTGAATGGCTGCTCGACATGACCGCGACGACCTATTCCTACGCCACCGTGACCGAGATGACGGGCGAGACCATCAAGACGGTGCTTGAGGACGTGTGCGACAACCTGTTCAACCCCGATCCTTATTACCAGCAAGGCGGCGACATGGTACGTGTCGGTGGCCTGCAGTACAGCTGCGATCCGGTCGCGAAGATGGGCAACCGGATCAACGACATGCGGCTGAACGGCAAGTTGATTGACCCGCAGAAGAAATACAAGGTTGCGGGATGGGCACCCGTGGCCGAAGAAGCCCGTTCGGCGGGCAATCCCCAGGTCTGGGAGGTCGTCGAGACCTGGCTGAAGTCCAAGGGGGGCAAGGTGTCGGCCCGAAAGGTCAATCGGCCCACCCTCACCGGCGGCCTGCCCAACCCAGGGTATTCGGCCTGACGACCAGAGGGCGCAGACGACGCGGCGGCTTTCCGTTCAGTATCCGGCGCCGGCAGAACGATTTCGCGCGCTCCTGGACCTCGCGCTCAGGCCTCAGGTCTCTTCGGGCACCATCGTGATCGCGCCACACGGGCATTCGGACACGCAGATCCCGCAGCCCTTGCAGTAGTCCAGCTTGAACTCGAAGCCTTTGCCCGGCCCCAGCTTGGTCACCGCATTGTCCGGACAGACGCCGTAGCAGTTGTCGCACTCGAAACAATTGCCGCACGACAGGCAGCGCCGGGCCTCGAACAAGGCATTGGACTCGTCCAGTCCGCCCTGGACTTCATCGAACGTCGACTTGCGCCGCGCAATGTCCAGCATCGGACGCACGGTCTTGGGCGCGTCGCTGTAATACCAAGGATTCAGCTTGTCGAAGCTCGCGAGCTCGTTCTTCGCGGGTGGCTGGTAGCGCTCGCCGCGCAGCCAGGCGTCGATGTTGCGGGCGGCCTTCTTGCCGTGTCCGATGGCCACGGTCACGTTGCGCTCGGCCGGCACCATGTCGCCGCCGGCGAAGATGCCGGGGTGGCCGGTCATCAGGTCGGTGCCGACCTTGACCACACCGTCCTTGGTGACTTCAAGTCCGGGCACACCGTTCAACAGGCTGAGATCGACGTCCTGGCCGAGGGCCAGCACCACAGAATCGGCTTCGAGGGTTTCGAATTCGCCGGTGGGCTGCGGGAAACCCTTGTCATCGAGCGCCATCTTTTCGATGGTGATCTCTTTGTCACCGGCCTGCTTGATGGTCGACAGCCACTTGACCATGACGCCCTCTTGCAGCGCCTCTTCGATCTCGAAGTCGTGCGCCGGCGCCTTGTCGCGGGTGCGGCGGTAGACGATGATCGGTTCGGCGCCCATGCGCTTGACCGAGCGCGCGACATCGATCGCCGTGTTGCCACCGCCATACACGATCACGCGGCGGCCGAGCATGGGCCTGTCTTCGCCTTCCATGCTGCGCAGCACCGAGATCGCATCGACGATCCTGGCGGCGTCGCCCGAGGGGATCATGGCGCGCTTGCCGATATGGGCGCCGACGGCGAGGAAGGCGGCATCGAATTCTCCCGCCTTCATCTGCTCGAGGATGTTGTCGACCTTGCTGTTCAACTTGACCGTGACACCCATGTCGATGATCCGACGCATCTCGGCTTCAAGTACTTCGCGCGGCAGACGGTACTTGGGGATGCCGAAGCGCATCATGCCGCCCATGTAGGGGCCGGCGTCCATCACGGTGACGGCGTGGCCGAGGCGGCGCAGGTGGTAGGCGGCGGACATGCCCGAGGGGCCGGCGCCGACGACGAGCACCTTCTTGCCGGATTCCTGAGCGGGCGCGATGAACTTCCAGCCGCGTTTGACCGCCTCGTCGCCGAGAAAGCCCTCGACCGAATTGATGCCCACGGCCTCGTCCACTTTCGCGCGGTTGCAGGCGCCTTCGCAGGTGTGGTAGCAGACGCGGCCCATGGTGGCCGGGAAGGGGTTGTCCTCGACGAGCTTGCGCCAGGCCTGCTCGTAGTCGCCCGACTCCGCATGGAACAGCCAGGCCTGGATGTTTTCCCCGGCCGGGCACTGATGGTTGCAAGGCGGCAGGCGGTTGACGTAAACGGGTCGGGTGTTGCGCCACGAGCCGGTGTGGTTGACCAGGGAACTGCCCACGTCAAGGGTGATGGCGAACGGCTTTTGCATGCGGATGGACCTCAGAAAGGGTGGCAGGCCATGGGGCGGGCGGCGGGCGGGTCGCTCAGTCGTCGTCTTCGAGCAGACCGTAACGCTCGATGTTGCGGTCGGCCATGGCCTGCAGGCGGGCGAGGGTGGCGGTGTCCGGCGTGGCGCCGAACAGGTGCGCAAACCGCTTCTGCGGACGCAGATAGTCTTCCACCGGCACCCGCCGGCGGATCTTCGAGACACCGGTGACCTCGCCGCGCTCGGCCTCGAACACCGGAAACACGCCGCTTTCGTGCGCCAGCCGCGCCAGGCGGATGGTGTCGTGCGAGGCCGCGCCCCAGCCCAGCGGGCAGGGCACGAAGATGTGGATGTAGCGCGCGCCCCGGATCGACATCGCTTTGGTCACCTTGTATTCCAGGTCGCGCAGGTCGGCCACGGTGGCGGTGGCCACGTAGGGGATCTCGTGCGCCATCGCGATGCGCGCCAGGTTCTTGCCCTGGCCGAAAACGTTGCCGGGATTCGGGCCCACCGGCATGGTGGTGGCGGTGCGCGCGGCCGGCGGGGTGGCGCTGGAGCGCTGCACGCCGGTGTTCATGTAGGCCTCGTTGTCGTAGCAGATGTAGAGCACGTCGTCGTTGCGCTCGAACATGCCCGACAGGCAGCCGAAGCCGATGTCGGTCGTGCCGCCGTCACCACCCTGGGCCACCACGCGCACCTGGTCGCGGCCCTTGACCCGCATGGCTGCCGCGATGCCGGTGGCCACGGCGGCCGTGTTGCCGAACAGCGAGTGGATCCAAGGAATCTGCCACGAGGTTTCGGGGTAGGGCGTGGAGAAAACCTCCAGGCAACCGGTGGCATTGGCGGCAATCAGCTGGCCGTTGGCGGCCTGCATGGCCGCGTCGATGGCGTAGCGCGCGCCCAGCGCCTCGCCGCAGCCCTGGCAGGCCCGGTGGCCCGAGTTCAGCGAGTTGTTGCGTTGCGTGTCGGCTTGCACGCTGCGCTGATCGGGCGCCAGCAGGCGGTTGCCCACGGTGAAGGTACCGGTCTGGTAGAACTTGACGACGGTGTGTTCCATGATGTCGTTCCCAATTGGCGGGCGGTCGGTCTCAGGCGCCGGCCGCCGAAGGGCCGAGATCGCGCAGGATGTTTTCGGCGATGGGGCCGGAACGGCGCTGTTGCTTCTCGCGCTCCAGCACCCGGTTCACGATGCCCCAGTCCAGATCCAGGAAGGTCAGCAGTTCGAGTTTGTCGGCGATCGCATCGTTCAGCAGTTTCGTCAGCGACGCCTTGGTGATCGGGCGCCCGCCCAGCCCGGCCACCACGGTCAGCACCGGCTGCGGGCGGTTGCGCACCGCGCTGCGCACGTCGCGCGAGACGATGCCGCCGATGCCGACCGCGAAACATTTTTCGATCACGACGATGCGCTTGACGTGGGCCGTCGCGTCGCGGATGTCCGAAATCGGGAACGGGCGGAACGAGGTAATGCCCAGCACGCCGATCTTCACGCCCTGTTCGCGCAGTTCGTCCACGGTGTCCTTGATCGTGCCCAGCACCGATCCCAGCGCGATGACCACCGTTTCGGCATCCTCGAGCCGGTAGGTCTTGATCAGTCCGCCCGAGTCGCGGCCGAAGACCTGGCGGAACTCGTTGGCCACCTGCGGGATCAGGTCCAGCGCCTGCATCTGCTTGGCGTGGGCCAGGTAGCGCACCTCGGCAAAGGCCTCGGGGCCGACCATGGCGCCGATGGTCACCGGCTCGTCCGGATCGAGCACCTGGCGCGGTTCGTACGGGGGCAGGAAGCGATCCACCTGCGCCTGCTCGGGCATGTCCATGCGCTCGTAGGCGTGGGTCAGGATGAAGCCATCCATGCACACCATCACCGGCAGCGACAGCTCCTCGGCGATGCGGAAGGCCTGGATGTGGAGGTCCGCCGCTTCCTGGTTGGTCTCGGCAAACAGCTGCAGCCAGCCCGCGTCGCGCATCGACATGCTGTCGGTGTGGTCGTTCCAGATGTTGATCGGCGCGCCGATGGCCCGGTTGGCCACCGTCATCACGATCGGCAGGCCCAGGCCCGAGGCGTTGTAGACGGCCTCGGCCATGAACAGCAGGCCCTGGCTGGCGGTGGCGGTGTAGGCGCGGGCGCCGGCCGCCGAGGCGCCGATGGCCACGCTCATGGCGGCAAATTCGGACTCGACGTTGATGAACTCGCAGCGCGTCAGCGCGCCCGACTTCACCATTTCACCCAGGCCCTCGACGATGTGGGTCTGGGGCGAGATCGGGTAGGCGCAGATCACCTCGGGGCGGCTCAGCGCAACCGCTTGCGCCACGGCATGGGAGCCTTCGCATTGTTCAAGCATGTTGATTGGCCCCCACGTTTGTCGGTTCGCGTACTGCACTGCCCCCCACGGGGGCCGTGCCTTGCTCGGGGCGGCCCAGCGCTGCGGCACCCTCCGCCTTTTTTTCCTGTTCCATCACAATGTCAAAGGCCTCTCGGGCCGCATCCACGTTGCCCTGCGCCACGGCGCCCTTGAATTTTTCGCGGATAGCCGCTTCCACGGCATCCAGCGTGATCAGGCCACCGACCGCTGCAAAGGCTCCCAGCAGCGGCACGTTGGGCACCGGTCGGCCTACGTGTTTCTTCGCCAGTTCGCTGGCGGGCACGGTCAGCAGCCGTTCGGGCCTGAAATCGCGCGAAAACTCGCCAAGGCCCAGCGCTTCGAAGCTGCGGGTGGTGTTGATCAGGATGTAGCCATCTTTCTTGAGGCCGTTGAACACGTCGACCTGGTGCAGCAGCGTGGCGTCCTGGATGATCAGCGCGTCGGGCTGCATGATGGGCTCGCGCAGCCGGATTTCCTTGTCGTCGAGCCGGCAGAACGCCACCACCGGCGCGCCGGTCCGTTCAGAGCCGAAACTCGGGAAGGCCTGCGCGTGCCGGCCACCCAGAAATGCCGCGATCGACAGCATCTCCGCGCCTGTGACCACCCCCTGTCCCCCGCGTCCGTGAATGCGTACCTGAAACATCCTGGCCTTTCGTGAAGCGTGTTGCGTGGTATTCGCACCGGGTGGGCTGATGGCGCCATGTGCGATGCGAAATCGCCATGCGCGATGGTGCGCGCGTGGCGGGCTTCATGTCTTGATGTGCATCAAAACAGTGGATGGGTGGCGGGGTTGCCGACCGGGATCCCGGGCGACGGGCGGTGGGCTCAAGCGGTGTCGCCGAATGACGCCGCAGCAGCGATCAATCGCCCGCAGCGCCGGCCACCCGTCGGGCGCCGTTGAAGCGGGTCTTCCAGTAGGCTTCGCGCATGTCTTCGACGCGAACCTGGGCGCCCGCGCGGGGCGCATGGATGAACTTGCCATCGCCCACGTAGATGCCCACGTGGCTGAAGGCGCGGCGCATGGTGTTGAAAAAGACCAGGTCGCCGGGCTTGAGCTCGTTGCGGTCGATGACCTGGGTGGCCGCTGCCTGTTCATTGGCCCGGCGCGGCAGCACCAGGCCAATGGTCTGCTCATAAGTGGCACGCACAAAACCGCTGCAATCGAAACCGGTTTCGGCCGAACTGCCGCCGCGCTTGTAGGGCACACCGAGGAAGCCCATCGCATGAACGACCAGTTCAGAGGCCTTTTCGCCCACCGAGTGCCGAACCTGATCCACCTGGTCGCCGAGGCGACCGATGAGGCCTTTGTCGACCAACAGGCGCTGCAAGTCTTCTTCGGCAGTCGAGAGGGGAACGGCGTGCGCGGAGGCACAAATCAACAGGCAAGCGGGCAGTGTCCAGCGAAACATGGCCGCGAGCTTACGCATTGAAACTTGAGAAGTCAAATGAGGAATCTTCTTTAACTTATTGATTTTTATAGTATTGGTGATTCTACTTAGTCTCCCGAGGGTTCCTGCGGCGGGGTCCGGGACGACAATGCAGCCTGACAGACCGAAACCGTGAAACAACCCCCGAGGATAAACCATGTTCCAGGCCCTGCTGCTCGAAAAGTCCGAAACCTTCTCCGCCCGCGTCCAGGCGGTGGACGAATCCGCCCTGCCGGCGGGCGATGTCACCGTGCGGGTGGACTGGTCCTGCCTCAACTTCAAGGACGGCCTGGCCATCACCAACAAGGGCCCGGTGGTGCGCCAGTGGCCCATGGTGGCGGGCATCGACGGTGCGGGCGTGGTGCTCGAATCCAGCCACCCGGCCTGGAAAGCTGGTGACGCCTTCGTGCACAACGGCTGGGGCGTGGGCGAGACGCACTGGGGCTGCCTGGCGGAAAAGGCCCGCCTCAAGGGCGACTGGCTGGTGCGCCTGCCGGCCGCCTTCAGCGCGCGCCAGGCCATGGCCGTCGGCACTGCGGGCTACACCGCCATGCTTTGTGTGCTGGCGCTCGAAGACCACGGCGTGAAGCCCGGGGATGGCGAGGTGCTGGTCACCGGCGCCACCGGCGGCGTGGGCAGCGTGGCCGTGGCGCTGCTGGGGCGACTGGGCTACACCGTGGTCGCGGCCACCGGCAAGGCGGCCGAGGCCGACTACCTGCAGCGCCTGGGCGCCGCCTCGGTGATCGACCGCGCCACGCTGGCCGCGCCCGGCAAGCCGTTCCAGAAAGAGCGCTGGGCCGGCGTGGTG
Source organism: Burkholderiaceae bacterium (assembly GCA_046348065.1). GTDB lineage: Bacteria > Pseudomonadota > Gammaproteobacteria > Burkholderiales > Burkholderiaceae_C > Skiveiella. The sequence goes on along the minus strand of JAXMFA010000003.1, from coordinate 75,406 downwards.
GATGCGGTGGGCTCGCACACCCTGGCCAACGCGCTGGCGCAGACGCGCTACGGCGGCGTGGTGGCGGCCTGTGGCCTGGCGCAGGGCGCGGACCTGGCCACCACGGTGATGCCCTTCATCCTGCGCGGCGTGACGCTCGCGGGCGTCGATTCGGTGATGGCGCCGCAGGCCAAGCGCCAGCGCGCCTGGGAGCGCCTGGCGCGCGACCTGGACCCGGCGCTGCTGGAAACCATGGTCGAGGAAGTGCCGCTGTCCGGCGCCATCGACAAGGCCCATGCGCTGATGGCGGGGCAGGTGCGCGGCCGGGTGCTGGTGCGCATCGGCGGCTGAGCGGCGACGGCCTGCTATTGGCACCCGGCCGGGGTGCTTGGTGCACCCCGCAGCTGGCCTGTCTGACGCGGGCCGCCCCTGTGGCACACTCCCGCGCTTTGCCCGAACCGGGCGCGTTTTTCTTTCTCGCTTTCCTTCATGCAGACGATCATTTCGCAGATCGCGGCCGAAATCCGCGTGTCGCCCCAGCAGGTTCAGGCCGCCGTCACCTTGCTCGACGGCGGCGCCACCGTGCCCTTCATCGCCCGCTACCGCAAAGAGGCCACCGGCGGGCTGGACGATGTGCAGCTGCGCGAGCTCGAATACCGCCTGGGCTACCTGCGCGAGCTGGCCGAGCGCCGCGCCGCCATCCTCAAGAGCATCGAGGAGCAGGGCAAGCTCACGCCCGAACTGCGCGCCGCCATTGAGGCCGCGCCCACCAAACAGGAGCTGGAAGACTTGTACCTGCCCTACAAGCCCAAGCGCCGCACCAAGGGCATGATCGCCCGCGAGGCCGGCCTGGAGCCGCTGGCCGACCGCCTGTGGGCCGATCCCACACTGAACCCCGCCACCGAGGCCGAAGCCTTCACCACCCCCGCCGGCACGGTGGAGGGGGCGGACTTCTCCACTGTGCCCGCCGTGCTCGACGGCGTGCGCGACCTCCTGAGCGAACGCTGGGCCGAAGATGCCGCGCTGGTGCAGAGCCTGCGCGAATGGCTGTGGCTTGAGGGCCTGCTCAAAAGCAGCCTGGCCCCCGGCAAGGATGAAAACCACCCCGACGTGGCCAAGTTCCGCGACTATTTCGACTACGACGAGCCCATCGGCCGCGTGCCCTCGCACCGCGCGCTGGCGGTGTTCCGCGGCCGGGCGCTGGAGTTTCTGGACGTCAAGCTGGTGCTGCCCGAGCCGCCAGAATCCGCGGCTTCGACGGGCTCCGCCCGACCGGTCGCGGTGCCTTCGCTGGCCGAAGGCCGCATCGCGCTGCACCTGGGCTGGAGCCACCAGGGCCGTGCCGCCGACGATTTGCTGCGCAAGTGCGTGGCCTGGACCTGGCGCGTCAAGCTCAGCCTGTCCACCGAGCGCGACCTGTTCGCCCGCCTGCGTGAAGACGCGGAGAAGGTGGCCATCAAGGTCTTTGCCGACAACCTGCGCGACCTGCTGCTGGCCGCGCCCGCCGGTCCGCGCGCCGTGATGGGGCTGGACCCCGGTATCCGCACCGGCGTGAAAGTGGCCGTGGTGGACGCCACCGGCAAGCTGGTCGACACCGCCACCGTCTACCCGCACGAACCCCGCAAAGACTGGGACGGCGCGCTGCACACCCTCGCCAAGCTGTGCGAAAAGCACCAGGTGGCGCTGATCGCCATCGGCAACGGCACCGCCAGCCGCGAAACCGACCGCCTGGCTGCCGATCTGCTCAAATTGATGCAAAAAGCGGCCGTACCCAGCGCAGAATGGTCACCAGCCGCTATTCAAAAGATAGTCGTCAGCGAGGCCGGCGCCTCGGTCTATTCGGCCAGCGAATACGCATCGCAGGAGCTGCCCGACGTGGACGTGAGCCTGCGTGGCGCGGCCAGCATCGCCCGGCGCCTGCAAGACCCGCTGGCCGAGCTGGTCAAGATCGACCCCAAATCCATCGGCGTGGGCCAGTACCAGCACGACGTGAACCAGGGCGAGCTGGCCCGCACGCTCGACGCCGTGGTGGAAGACTGCGTGAACGGCGTGGGCGTGGACCTCAACACCGCCAGCGTGCCGCTGCTGACCCGCGTCTCGGGCCTGTCGGGCAGCGTGGCCAAGGCCGTGGTGCGCTGGCGCGAGGCGCATGGCGCCTTCCGCAACCGCCGCCAGCTGCTGGACGTGACGGGCCTGGGCCCCAAGACCTTCGAGCAGAGCGCGGGCTTTTTGCGCATCCGCGGCGGCGACAACCCGCTGGACATGACCGGCGTGCACCCCGAAACCTACCCCGTGGTGGAGCAGATCCTGCTGGCCACCGGCAAACCCGTGGCCGAGCTGATGGGCCGCGCCGAGCTGCTGAAACCCCTGCGCCCCGAGCGCTTTGCCACCGCGCAATTCGGCGCCATCACCGTGCAGGACATCCTGACCGAGCTGGAAAAGCCCGGCCGCGACCCGCGCCCCGACTTTGCCGTGGCCCGCTTCAACGACGGCGTGGAAGACATCCGCGACCTGCAGCCCGGCATGGTGCTGGAAGGCACGGTGAGCAACGTGGCCGCCTTTGGCGCCTTTGTGGACCTGGGCGTGCACCAGGACGGGCTGGTGCACGTGAGCCAGCTCAGCCACAAGTTCGTGACCGACGCGCGCGAGGTGGTCAAGACCGGCGCCATCGTCAAGGTGAAGGTGCTGGAGGTGGACGTGGAGCGCAAACGCATCAGCCTGACGATGAAGCTGGGCGAGGCCCCGGCGCGCCGCGACGCACCCCGCGAGAACCGCTTCGAAGGCGCCGGGCGCGGCCAGCGCAACCACGGCCGGCCCGCCCCCGCGCCCGCCGGCAACACGGCGATGGCCTCGGCCTTTGCCAAGCTGCGCCAGCCGGGGCGGTGAATGCAGCGGAGAGCGGGGCGGGCAGGGTACAAATCAGTCTTGTTTTGATAGCAAACTATCACCTTTCCACGCTGGGTATGCGGCATTTTTGGCCATAATCTGTCCATGAAAGCCCTGCGCATCCATGCCGGACCGGCCGCCCGGCGCCACATCGAGCAACACGGCCTGCGCCCGCAGGACATCGGCGTCATCCCCGGCGCCGCCGGCGGCCCCAAGGGCCTGATCCTCGGCCCGCTGGACCGCTTTCTGTTCGGCGACTGGCTGGCCCGCAGCAGCCAGCCGGTGCACCTGGTGGGCGGCTCCATCGGCGCCTGGCGCATGGCCACCGCCTGCCTGGCCGACCCGGTGGCCGCCTTCCAGCGGCTGGAGCACGACTACATCCACCAGCACTACGAACTGCAACCCGGCCAGACGCGCCCCACGGCCGACTTCGTCAGCGAGCGCTTTGGCGAAAGCCTGCAAGCCTTCTACGGCGGGCGCGTCCACGAGGTGCTGAACCACCCGCGTTACCGCCTGCACATCGTCACCGCGCGCGGGCGCCACGTGCTGGCGCGCGAGCACGGCCTGCGCACCCCGCTGGGCTATGCCGGCGCCTTCTTCACCAACGCCGTGCGCCGCAAGGCCATGGGCGCCTGGCTGGAGCGGGTGGTGTTTTCAAGCCAGGGCGCGGCGCTGCCGTTTGGCACCCACGACTACCGCACGCGGCGCATCGACCTGCTTGATGCCAACTTCATGCCCGCGCTGCAGGCCAGCTGCTCCATCCCGTTTGTGCTGCGCGCGGTGCACGACATCCCCGGCGCGCCCCCCGGCGCCTACTGGGACGGCGGCATCACCGACTACCACCTTCACCTGGACTACCGACAGGCGGCCGGGCAGGGTGGCGCCGGCCTGGTGCTGTACCCGCACTTTCAGCAGGCCGTGGTGCCCGGCTGGCTGGACAAAGCCCTGAAATGGCGCCACGGCGCCACGCTGTTCCTCGACACCACCATCGTGCTGGCCCCCGACCCGGCCTGGGTGGCGCAGCTGCCGAACCGCAAACTGCCAGACCGCACCGACTTCACCCGCTACGGCAACGACCTGGCGGCGCGGGTGAAGGCCTGGAACGCCGCCGCCGGGGCCGCGCAGCAGCTGGCGGATGAGTTTGGGGAGTGGGTGGATAAGCCGGATTTGGGGCGGGTTCAGGCGTTGTGATGGCCACCGTTACGTGCGGCGAGCCTGCTGCGCGACGTATTCCTTCAGCACGCTGTCCATGCGTGCCTGCCAACCCTCTGCCGCAGCGAGTTGATGCGTGAATGTTCACATGGTGAAACCAGCGCTGAACGTGCCGCCGATTTTGCCGCATTTTTGGCCTGATTGGGCCTGTTTTCGGGCCTTCGCCCCCGCTGCGGGCGCACTCATGCTCGCAAACCCTGCACGATTCGCTTGCGCACCATCCACTGGGTTGGACAGCGCAAACATCACCAGCAACTGGCTGGTGTTCTTGGCCAGGCGATAGCGAACCTTGCGATGCCCGAATTGGCACTTGATGACCCGAAACGGATGCTCGACCTTGGCGCGGATGCTGGCCTTGATCTTCTCCAGTTGCTCCCTGAGCGCGTTGCTCGCCCGGCTCTTGTCCATCGCCCGACGCTGGCCCGGCATCATGGCAATGTGCCAGTTGACGTGTGGATGCTGGGCCTGAACTTCCTCGCGCGCTGAACACCTCGGTAACCCGAGGTCGGCAAATACCTCTTGTTCTTGCCCGTGCAGCAACTCGGCCGCCTGGGTGATGTCGTGCGCATTGGCTGGCGTGGTCGTGACCGTGTGCAAGGGCCCGAATCGGCGTCCACGCCAATGTGGGCCTTCATGCCAAAGTGCCACTGGTTGCCCTTTTTGGTTTTGGTGCATCTCGGGGTCTCGTTGCCCTTTGTCGTTCTTGGTCGAGGCTCGGCGCCCGCAATCAACGTGGCATCGGCCACCGTGCCGGTCTTGAAGGCATCAGGCCTCGCTCAATCAGCCTGGCATTGACCGTGGCCAGTATCTGCTGAGCGAGCTGGTGCTCTTCCAGCGGATGTCGGAAGCTGGATAGTGCTTTCGTCCGGCAGTCGTGTGATGCCGACGTCGAGCCGGGCAAACTCGCGGTACAGCAGGATGTCGTGCAGCGCTTCTTCCATGGCCGGGTCGGAGTGACCAAAGAACTGTTGCAGCAAATTGAATGCGCAGCATCACTTCGGTGGCAAACGGCGGTCGCCCACGTCTTGCCTGCAGGCGCATGCGGCGCGATCAGGGCCAGCAGATCGGACCACGGGATCACCAGGTTCATCTCTTCCAGAAATTCACGCTTGCGCGTGCGCTTGGTGATCAACTCGAATCCGGTGCTGGCAAGGCTCATTTGTTCCATGGCTTAACTGTCTCAGATCACATCGTCATGGGGCTGACTTTTGCAGACCTTCCTTAGGTAAACAGAAACGAGGAACATCTGTTTTGCGTTGGGTGCTGCGGGTTTCAGGTTGAAGTCGACGGCACAACGTAGAAGTAACCGGTGATGCGCAACTTTATCTCGCGGCTTCCGCTTGATTGTCGGGTTATCCTCGTATTCCGATACGCCTCTCTTACGTCGTTCGGAAGCCAAACATATTTCAAGACTTCATCGAGCAACTCTGGATGAAGCGTCGAAACGATTCGCAGCCTGTAAGCTGCTTCTCAGTTGAACACTCCTACGACGCGACTTTCCAAAAAATCCGTTCTGCCAAATTAAAGCGTCTCTTGCTGGGTGATCCGTCCTCTCTATAATGGATTCAGGAAGCTCCGGTGATGTGAAATTCCTGTGGGTGCCGTGACTCAGCATCTATATTTCGCTGAACCTCGATTGGGAGAGCATTAATCTTGATACCACCTAAGCGATCAATTTCATAGCGCATCGTGCGCGCATATCTTCGAACCTCCCATACTGCGCGATCGAGTTCGACTATCTCCCCGCCCGTCACATACCATGAACTTTCGAAGTATCTATGGCGGCCGTACGTGTCCAAGAAATGGAGAAAATTCCTGCATGGTTCAGTTAACCTGAACTCGAATGGCTTTGCCTCATCGAACTTTTCGAGGATTTCGCCAAGATTATGACCTCGATTTGCTTTAATCCTATTCAAGACGAGCATGCACTTTAGGTATTTCTCAAGCGCTTGCAGGCTAGACCAAAGAAATTGGGGAATAAGGCATGACCTAAAAGCCAATCGAGCCGCGATGTAGTCTTGATCCGCCGTGTCCCGAAAGGAGCGCGTCGCGAAGTCGTTGAGAAGTGCCTCGGTGTTGCTCATGCAAGATAACGCCATAGTTGATCGGCAACCATGAGTAGCATGGGTTGTCGGTTCCAGAAGTCTCGCTAGTAACTCTCCGAATGTCCAGTTAGATGCGCCAATTTTATTCCCCCAGCGTGTGTCTAAGTGATCCAACGTAATCTATCCCGCAGATTCTGCAGGATAATTTATATAGTGGTGAATATTCTAGGATATTGAATGTCAGGATATATGTTTTAGATCAGGGAGTTAGCATGTATTCGGCCCGGGGTTTCAGGCTTGAGTACAGACAGAATTAACCAGGGCAACGTAGCTACTGATACCAGAACTGCTCTTGGTGGTTTGGGAGCAGCCGATTTCGAGCAATATAGGTGTAAGGCGATACGACTTTGTACCTTCTTCGATATACCAACTCAGAAATCGAACAAGTACCTGGAATCGGTGTTAAACCTACTTTCTTACGCGGCTTTAGCGCATGCTTAGGTAACGCAACTTTACATCGCTTGTAAAATTTGACAACTTCCGCTACCGTCTGTCGCTTACTCCAAGGCTCAACAACCCAATATTCGGAATGAGGTATTTTCCCATCAAGGATATTGGCGATCGTCTGTTTGCTTATCCCAAGATCCTTTCTGATCGCGTGGCAAGAAAGGTATTGACGCACTTCAAGGGTCTTCATGTTCCAAACAACAAGAGTTGTCTTAACCCAATTATCTTGAACTTCATGTGAGGTATTGTAGCAGGACACCGGTTCCCCAATACATATCTAGAAGCTTCTGCTCACATTCCAACATGTCAACTTGATTATCAAAATCTCGCAATCACGCGAAAAGAAAAATCTTCCGGTTTATGGCCAAGGCGCTGAATATCTCTCAAATAATTTGGTAGGCCTTTGCCCTGTCCTCTCATGACCTTGAGATGTTGCGCCATTCTGTTATTAAAATTATTTGTCGAACCAAAATAGACTCGCCCATTGATCATGTTTTTAATTCGATAAACAACAAAATTGCGTTTGGATAGTGCATTCACTTGAAGGTCTCAGAAATATTGATCTGAAAGTTCTTATTTTGAATTTTCGATGATGCCATCATATGGGGATGATGGCATCATCGATATAGAAAAGCACACGCGCGAAGACGGTGTCTGCCGTACTTTGGCGAACTTCGCGTACGTCAGAGACTACTAGGTGGTTCGAGAAATTCGGCTTGTAATAAATCTCGATCGCGGCAATGGCCGCCTGAACGGACTTGTTTGCAAGTTCGCTGCTCACCGTCATATTTAAGGCCTAACGTGGAGGGCACCGGCGCTGCGCGGATTTATCGCGCAGCGCTTGGTGGACCGCAGGGTTGTTATGCGTCTGACTCATTCGCAACACCATGAGCAGCCGACACTGGACAGATGAGTGGTACCGCAGTTTTCGCACTCCGCTGCATCGACTGTGGTGTTGCAATAAAAAAGCAAGACGGTTTCTCGTGATAGCCGATGACCAAAGATGTTTGGCGGCAAATGGGGCAGTCCACCGTGCCGGAGAATTCGTCCGGCGTATCTGTTTCCTCGTTGTTCCATCCCGGCCAAGTGTCATGCATCCATTGTTCTAGGCGATGCATTGCGATCAATGCAACTGATCGTGTTCGAACACGATGCGCTGGATTTCCCGCAGGACTTCCACCGGGATGTCATCCTCCAACTTCTTCTTCAGCACGTCATCTACGAAAAACAAAATGAATTGCAGAGACTCGGCGATGATGAGTTCATCTTCTTCTTTGTGGTCGTATCGGTGGTGTTCAATTCGGTTACGACGTTTCTGTATTTTTTCGATTACCGCCAATGGCACTTTTGGGAGCCCTAAGCCAAGGTTTTCGAGACGCACAAGAATTTCCTTAATCCCTACGGTCAGTGAATCCTCGGTAATCTTCGCGTCGATATTTCGGTAGATCAGTATTGGGTTCGTTCGATGGAGATGCTCTTTCAGAAACAGCTCGATTGCGTGAAACAGAGTAAGGATCGCGTGCTTCCTGCTGGAGTAACTCGGCACCTTGAGAAAGAACTCAATTCCGATGCGTAGCGAATCAACAGCGTTTGCGTAAATTTCGCTCATCGCTCGCTCTCGTAAGACGCATAACGTAATTTATCGCGCAGATTCTGCCAGATAAACTGCCGGTGCGGGATTCTTTGGGCACTTGTTCCTCTTGAAAGATGTTCTGTATCAACGGGTTGTTCGCCTGATACTGGATGGCGTCACAGGTATAAATCGGGCATGAGCCAGCACACCTGATCTTCGCGCCATCTGGTGCTCGAACAACTCCGCGAGCGCATTTGGTATCTGAAGGATAGCCTCCAGACCGAGAAAGCGCTGTCCCCAGTAGCTGTTGTTTGCCTTTCCGCCAAACACGGTTTCCGAAAGGTCCTTGTTTTGCCAAACCGGCAGGCCCGCCAGATTGCGCACGAAAAACGAATCCTGGTCCACAACTGCTCAGGGAACGGGAACTGGAAGGTCAACGAACAACACGAAGGGCTCGCACCCGTCGGCCAACGTGCAGGGCGCGTCGTCGACGCACCGACCATACTGCCTGTTAAATAGCATTTGCCTAGCTCTGGCCCGTCAAAAACCGTAGCTGCCCGTGGCCATGATGCGCTGGGTAGCCGCTGAAAAGATCTGAAAATCGAGCCTCAAGATGCTCATCCGGCCCTCCACCGAGCCCTCCAAATTCCCCCGGTAGCTCCAAAACACCGCTAAAAAGCCGATTTTCAAAGCCTTTTGTGCATCTTCCCAGCGCCGATTGGTCACACGTCGCTATCAAATCAGGACTGCCTTGGAGGGTGTTCCAGCCAGGAATCCACCGGTCAGCACGGGTCAAAGACTCTCCCGCAGCATCCCCCGGTACTCCTCCGCACTCGCCAGCCGCGGGTTGGTCTTGTGGCAGTGGTCGGCGAGGGCGCCGGTGATCACGGCGTCGAACATATCCTCGGTCACGCCCACGGCCGCCAGGCCGCTGGGCAGGCCCAGGCGGGCGTTCAGCGCGCGGATGGCGTCGGGGATGTCGTCGCCGCGGGCCAGGCCCATGGCCTGGGCCATGCGGTCCAGGCGGCGCTCTTTCTGCACCGATTCGGCCGTGGCGTTGAAGCGGATCACGGCGGGCAAGAAGAGGGCGTTCAGCGTGCCGTGGTGCAGGCGCGGGTTCACGCCGCCCAGGCTGTGGCTCAAGGAGTGCACGCAGCCCAGGCCCTTCTGGAAGGCCATCGCGCCCTGCATGCTGGCGCTCATCATGTTCAGGCGGGCTTCGCGGTCCTGGCCGTCGCGGGTGGCGCGCTCGATGTGCGCCCAGCCGCGGGCCAGGCCGTCCAGTGCGATGCCGTCGGCCGGCGGGTTGAAGGGCGCGGCCATGAAGGTTTCCATGCAGTGGGCGATGGCGTCCATGCCGGTGGCGGCCGTCAGCAGCGGGGGCAGGCCCAGCGTGAGGCCGGGGTCGCAGATGGCGGTCTTGGGCAGCAGGTGCCAGCTGTGAAAACCCAGCTTGCGCCCGTCGTCCACGATGATGATGGCGCCGCGCGCCACCTCGCTGCCGGTGCCGGAGGTGGTGGGCACGGCAATCAGCGGGGCCACGCGCTCGGTGATTTTGGGCGAGCCGCCTTCGATGGTGGCGTAGGTCTTCAGCGGGCCTTCGTGCGTGGCGGCGATGGCCACGCCCTTGGCGCAGTCGATGGCCGAGCCGCCGCCCACGGCGATCAGGCCGTCGCAGCCCTGGGTGCGGTAGACCTCGGCGGCGGCGCGCACGGCGGCCTCGGTGGGGTTGGAGGGGGTCTGGTCATACACGGCCACGCTCAATCCGGGCAGGGCGTCCAGCGCCTGCTGCAGGATGCCGACGGCCTTGACGCCGGGGTCGGTCACGATCAGCGGGCGGCGGATGCCCACGCGCTCGCACTCGGCGGCCAGCAGGTTCACGGCGCCAAAGTCGATCTGGATCTGGGTCAGGTAGTAGATGAATGCCATGTCGGATGCCTTTCGGGTGGACTTGTACGATGCGGGTTTCGAACTGTAAACACAGCCGACGGTTTTCATGAGTCACCACCGCAACCCCCGGGCCTTGCTGACGCCCGTCATGCGCCAGGTGCTGGAGCGCATGGCGCGCGCCGGCCGGCCGCCCCTGCACGCGCTCACGCCCGACCAGGCCCGCGCCGCCTACGAGGCCGGCGCCGGCGTGCTGGAGCTTGCCCCCCACAAGCTGGCCCGGGTGCAAGACCTGCACTTCACCGCCCGCGACGGCCATGCGCTGCCCGCGCGCCTGTACGCGCCCGAGCACCCGGCGGCAGACCGCCCCGCCTTGCCGGTGCTGCTGTACTTCCACGGCGGCGGCTTCACCGTGGGCAGCATCGCCACGCACGATGTGCTGTGCCGCCACCTGAGCCACCTGGCGCATTGCGCGGTGGTGTCGGTGGACTACCGGCTGGCGCCGCAGCATCGCTTTCCCACCGCCGCCGAAGACGCCTGGGACAGTCTGCTGGCCCTGCATGCGCAGGCCGCCAGCCTGGGGCTGGACCCGACGCGCCTGGCCATCGGCGGCGACAGCGCGGGCGGCACGCTGTCGGCCGTGGCGGCGCTGATGGCGCGCGACGCCGGCCTGCCGCTGGCGCTGCAGCTGCTGTTCTACCCCGGCTGCGCGGGCCACCAGAACACGCCCTCGCACCACGCGTTTGCCCAGGGCTTCATGCTGGAGGCGGCGCACATCGACTATTTCTTCGGCCACTACCTGCGCGGCCCGCAAGACCGCAACGACTGGCGCTTCGCCCCGCTGGACGGCGTGAACGAATCCGGCCATGTGCGCGACCTGGAGGGCGTGGCCCCGGCCTGGATCGGCCTGGCCGAGTGCGACCCGCTGACCGACGAAGGCATCGCCTACGCCGACCGCCTGCGCGGCGCCCATGTGCCGGTGGACCTGGAGATCTACCGCGGCGTGGTGCACGGCTTCATCAACCTGGGCCGTGCGATCCCCGAGGCGCTGACGGCCCACGCGGACGCGGCGCGGGCGCTGCGGCATGCCTTCCAGGCCCGCTGAGTCCAATTTCTGAATGAGAGCTTCGCCATGAAACGCCAGGATTTCCGCTTTCTCCACCCCCTTCGCACGATGCCGGCCGGGTCCGATGCGTTCCAGACCGCCGTCGGCGCCTACTGGCGCGCGCTCGGCCTGACCCCGGAGCTGGCCGCCGCGTCGCCGCAGGGGCAATGGCGCCGGCTGGACGGCGACAGCGGCATCGCCCCGCCAGCGGTGGGTGACGAGCCCATCGATGGAGCGGTGCGCTGTACGGCGGTGGATGAATCGGCCATCCGGTTCCTGTGCGCCGCGTTTCGTCGCGACCAGGTGCTGGCCAGCGGCGAGCTGCGCTACGGCTGGGGCGAGCCGGGCAGCGGCGCGCCCCGGCCGGTGCCGCCAGCCGTGCGCGCGCTGCTGCAGGACTTCGAGGCAGGCCAGCCGGTGGTGGAACTGGTCACCGGCGGCTGGAGCGAACTGGGCGCCGATGCCGCGCCGGTGCGCACCGCGGTGTTCATCGACGAGCAGGCGATTCCCGCCGAAATGGAGTGGGACGAGGCCGACCGCACCGCGCTGCACGCCGTGGTGCGCAACCGCCTGGGCCAGGCCCTGGCCACCGGGCGGCTGCTGATTGATGCGCCGGGCGTGGCGCGGATCGGCCGCATGGCGGTGCTGCGCGCGGTGCGCGGCACGAATCTGGGCCGTGACGTGGTGAATGCGCTGATGGCGGCAGCCTGGGCGCGGGGCGACCACACGGTGATCCTGAGCGCGCAGCGCAGCGCGGTGGGCTTTTATGCCCGGCTGGGCTTCGAGGAGCGCGGGCCCGAGTACGAGGACGCGGGGATTCCGCACGTGGACATGCTGCGCCGGCGCTGAACGGCGCGCCGGGGCGGACCGGCGGCGATCGGCCGTCACATGAAACGGCGACAATAGCGGGTTTGCCGGGTGGCCGGCCACAACGGTGGCCCGCGGCCCCATCAACCCATCCCGACGATTCATGGCAACCAAGAAAAAACGCAACGCATCCGGCGCCCGGGCCAAGGTCGAGACGCGACCGGAAGCGGCGGTGAGCGCGGCCGCGGAGGCCCCGGCGGCGCCCGCCAGCCCGACCGGTGCCAGGCCCGCGACGGGGCCGGTCGCTCGCGATGCGACGCCCGCCGCCAGGCCCGGCGCGGTGAGCCTGCCGGCCGAGGTGGTGCGAGACGACTGGACGGTGATCATCCTCGCGCTGATGATGTTTCTGGCCCCGGCCGTGGGTGTGCCGCACGAGGAGATGCTGCAGGACACGCTGAAATCCATCGTGGTGGCGTTCGCGGCGCTGGGCGCGGGACTGATGTTCTTCTGGCACCAGCGCAACCGCCGCGACGCCCTGCGCTGGCACGCGCTGGTGTGGCTTCCGCTGGCGCTGATGTTCTACGCCATCGGCAGCATGGCGTGGTCGCACGCCTACCTGGGCGGGGTGGAGGCGATCCGCTGGTTCATCCTGGGCCTGCTGCTGTGGCTGGGCCTGAACACGCTGAGCCGCGAACGCCTGCCCTGGCTGTTCTGGGGCATCCACTGCGGGGTCTTGGTGGCCTCGCTGTGGACCGCGCTGCAGTTCTGGACCGATTTCAGGTACTTCCCGCAGGGGCCCAACCCGGCTTCCACCTTCGTCAACCGCAACTTTTTTGCCGAGTTCGTGGTCTGCACGCTGCCGTTTTCCACCTTGCTGATCCTCCGGGCAAAGGCGTCGGCCCTGATCGCCTTGCTCGCGTTCACCACGGCGTTCAATCTGGTGGCGATGATGATGACCGGTACGCGCTCGGCGCTGCTGGCCCTGCTGGCGATGCTCCTGGTGTTGCCGGTGATCCTGTACCGGTACCGCAAGCTGTTTGCGTTTTCATCCTGGGGCGCGGGCAGCCGCATCCTGCTGTTTGGCGTGCTGCTGGGCACCACGCTCGGGCTGGGGCTGATCAACACCAACAACCCCAAGATCATCGAGGAGCACCGGCTGGAACAGCGCGGCATGAACGCGCTGGAGCGTGCCTTTGCCCGTTCCAAGTCGATGACGCAGACCGAGGAATACACCCAGCGTTCGTTCTCGGTGCGTCTGGTGATGTGGAAGGCGACAGCCCGGATCATCCAGGCGCGCCCGTTCTCCGGCGTGGGTGCCGGCGCCTGGGAGGTCGACATCCCGCTTTACCAGGCCGAAGGTTCCCAGCTGGAGACCGACTACTACGTGCACAACGAGATCCTTCAGCTCCTGGCGGAATACGGGCTGGTGGGATGGCTGTTCCTCCTGTGCCTGCTGGGCTACCTGACCCAGGCGGCCTGGAAGACCCTCAGAGCCGCTACGCCGGACGAACAGGCCGAGGCGCCACTGCGCGCCATCACCCTGCTGGCGATGCTGATGTTCCTGATTGTCAGCAACGCGGGGTTCCCGTGGCGCATGGCCAGCACCGGCGCCCTGTTTGCGCTGATGCTGGCCATCCTGGGCGCCTCCGACGCCCGGCTGGGCTACCGCGGCGCGATGGCCGGCATTCGCCTGCCTTGGAAGCCTGCCTACTCGCAGGTGGGCGCCGTGGTGATGATGATCTGCCTCGCGCTGGCCGCGTACGTGTCGCAGCAGGCGGCGGAGAGCGAAAGCAAGATCGTGCGCGCGGTGAAGTTGGCGCTGTCCATCTCCCAGTCGGGCGACTACCACAACCCGCGATGGGACAAGACCAAGCGCGAGATGCTGAACCTGATCCAGGAAGGCATCGAGCTCAACCCCCACTACCGCAAGATCACGCCGATGGTGGCCGATGAACTGGCCAAGTGGGGCGACTGGCGCAACGCGGTCTGGATCTGGGAATCCGTGCTGGGTTCGCGCCCCTACGTGGTGGCGATCATGTCCAACGTGGCGCGCGGCTACGCGCAGATGGGCCAGAACGACAAGGCGCTCGAATACCTCAAGCGGGCCAAGGAGCTCCAGCCCAAGGCGACCTCGGTGAACTCGCTCGAGGTCATCCTGCTGAGCCGCAGCGGCAAGGAGGCGCAGGCGCTCAAGCAGACCAGGGAACTGGTTGCCAGCGGAAACTTCGATTTCGACCTGATCAACGCCGCCTACGTGCTGGGTGCGCGCGCCAAGGACTGGCCATTTGCGATCAAGGCTCTGGAGTTGCGCAGCGAGCGCTGGCCGGAACAGAAGGCAGACGGGCTGATCAAACTTGGCCACCTGTACGCATCGGTGCCCGATATCCGCGACGACGACAAGGCGCTGGCATCTTACAAAGCCGCGCTGGCGGCGGCCCCCGAAGCCAACCGCGCCGCCGTGCGCGCGCAGATTCCGCCGGCTTACCAGGCGCGTCTCTGAGGCCGCGCCCGGCTCGCAGCGGACGGCTCAGATGTCTTCGAGCAGCGCGTAGGGCAGGGGCAACAGCCGCAAGGGCGCGCCCGTTGCCGACCCCAGGCGCAGGTCGTTCGACTCGGCCGCGCTGAGCTGGATGGACACGATGGCGTCGTAGCCGCCCGACGGCGCGGCGGCGCCGGCAGCGACCAGACCGCAGGGCTGATCGGGATCGGCGGCGGAGAAGACTTCCTGGCCTGCAGCCATCGGCGCATCGCCGTGTACCCGGAAAGCCCGGCGTTTGAGGGTGCCACGGAACTGGCTGCGCGCCACCACTTCCTGCCCCGGGTAACAGCCTTTCTTGAAGTTCACCCCGCCCACCGATTCGTAATTGAGCATCTGGGGCACAAAGGCTTCGACGATGGGCGCCGTCACGGGCGCCACGCCGCTGAGCACCTCGCCCCACTGCCACACGGCGGTGTCCAGGGCGGGGCCGGCGGGCAGGCTGGCACCGGCCGGCCCGACCCACAGCGCGCGGGCCTGGGAGCCCGCGGGATGCAGCCAGACCAGTTTTCCGTGCTCAAAATCGAGCAAACCCAGCGTCGAATGGCCACGAGAAGCTATCGAAACAATAGCGTCTCCGGCCAGGCCGGCCAGCTGCACGTCGGCACTGGCGTCGCTCAGGCGCACCTTCGCGCGCAACACGAACATGGTCAGCCGCTTGAGCGTCGGAGCCAGGATGTCGCGGCTGCAGACCAGCAGGAAACTGTCGCCGCCGTCGCGCACGCCGATGAAGCTCGCCAGCATGCGGCCTTTGGGCGAGCACCAGGCGGCAAGGCGCGCCTGGTCGGGGCCGAGCAAGGCGAAATCCTGGGTCATCTGGCCCTGCAGAAAACGGGCGGCGTCTTCGCCCTGCACCCGGATCACGCCGAGGTGGGGCAGGGGGGCGACGCCGTTCAAGGCGGTGGAGGTGGTGTCGGTCATGGGTGAATTATCATGCCCGGTCTCATTCGCGGAGGTCGCAGGGTTGTGCGTCGGTTGTTGATCATCGGGCTGCTGCTGGCTGCGGCGCTGGCCGCCACGGGCGCCTGGTGGCTGAACCGCCCCCTCGACCTGGCGGCACCCACGGTGGACCTGTCGATCGAGCCGGGCATGTCGCCGCGCGCGGTGGCGCAGGCGAGCGCGGATGCCGGGGCGGACGTCAACCCGACGCTGCTGTTCTGGTGGTTCCGTCTGTCGGGCGACGCGCGCCAGATCCGGGCCGGCAGCTACGAACTGACCGCCGGCGTGACGCCGGTGTCCCTGCTGCGCATGCTGGTGCGCGGCGAGGAGAGCCTGCGCAGCGTCACCCTGGTCGAGGGCTGGAACTGGCGCCAGGTGCGCCAGGCGCTGGCCCGTGCCGAGATGCTCAAGCCCGACAGCCAGGCGATGGACGATGCGGCCGTCATGCGCGCGCTCGGACGTCCCGGCATTCACCCGGAAGGGCGCTTCTACCCCGACACCTACACCTATGCCAAGGGGTCGAGCGACCTCGCCGTGCTGCGCCGCGCCCTGCAGGCCATGGACCGCAAGCTCGGCGCCGCTTGGGCCCAGCGCGCGCCCGACACGCCGCTGAAAACGCCCGACGAGGCCCTGATCCTGGCCAGCATCGTCGAAAAGGAAACTGGCAAGCCCGCCGACCGGGCGCTGATCGCCGCCGTGTTCACCAACCGCCTGCGGCTGGGCATGATGCTGCAGACCGACCCGACGGTGATCTACGGCCTCGGCGCCGCCTTCGACGGCAACCTGCGCAAGCGCGACCTGCGGACCGACACGCCCTGGAACACCTACACCCGGGCGGGCCTGCCGCCGACGCCGATTGCCATGCCCGGCTCGGCCGCGCTGATGGCCGCCGTCCAGCCGGCCCAGACCCGAGCGCTGTATTTTGTGGCGCGCGGCGACGGCAGCAGCCAGTTCAGCGTCACGCTGGACGAACACAACCGCGCCGTGAACCGCTACCAGCGTGGACAATGAGGCCATGAACCAGCCTTTTTTCATCAGCTTCGAAGGGATCGACGGCGCGGGCAAGTCGACGCACATCGAGGCGCTGGCGGACCGGTTTCGCGCGGCCGGGCGCACGGTCACGTTGACGCGCGAGCCCGGCGGCACCCCGCTGGCCGAGAAGCTGCGCGCCATCGTGCTGGCCGACCCGATGGACGCGCTGACCGAGGCGCTGCTGATCTTCGCGGCCCGGCGCGATCACCTGCGACTGGTGATCGAGCCGGCGTTGGCACGTGGCGAGGTGGTGATCTGCGACCGTTTCACCGACGCCACCTTTGCCTACCAGGGCGGCGGACGCGGCTTCGACCTTGCCACGCTCGCGACGCTGGAGCAGTGGGTGCAACGCATCGAAAACCATCCGGACGGCCGGGTCCGGCAGCCCGATCTGACGCTCTGGTTCGACTTGGCGCCCGACGTGGCCGCAGCGCGGCTGGCGGGCGTGCGGGTGCCCGACAAGTTCGAGGCCCAGCCGGTGCGGTTTTTCGAACAGGTTCATTCGGGCTACGCGCAACGAATGGCGGGCGACCCCGGTCGTTTTGCGCGCATCGACGCGGCGACCTCGCGCGAGGCGGTCTGGGCCCAGGTGCTGGCGGCCATTCCGGCGGGGCGGCTCGCATGAGCGCCGCGCCGGGCCGCCCCAGGGGCGCTCGCACCGTCATGCGAAGCATGGAGGTTTTCCAATGAACCCGAGCGGGAGGAACCGGCGGTGAGCGATAGGGCCCAGGTGGCGCCCTGGATCGCCACGCAGGCGCGCCAGATCCTGAAGCAGCCGGGCCATGCGTGGCTGCTGCAAGGCCCGTCCGGACTCGGTCAGTACGAACTGGCGCTGTTCCTGGCCAGGGCATGGCTGTGCGAGCAGGCCTCGGAGCAGGGCGCTTGCGGCCAATGCGCGAGCTGCCACGCGATCGATGTGCGCACCCACGCGGATCTGGCCGTGCTGATGCCGGAAACCGTGATGTCGGAGCGCGGCTGGCCGCTGGGCGAAAAGGCGCAGGAGGACATCGACGCCAAGAAGCGCAAGCCGAGCCGTGAGATTCGCGTCGAGGCCATGCGCGACACGATCGAGTTTGCGCAGCGCACCAGTGCGCGCGGGCGCGGCAAGGTGGTGCTGGTTTTTCCGGCCGAGCGAATGAACGCAGTGACCGCCAACGCCCTGCTCAAGACGCTGGAAGAACCCGCCGGCGACGTGCGCTTCGTGCTGGCCAGCGAGGCGGCGCACCAGCTGCTGCCAACCATTCGCAGCCGGTGCCTGGGTCACACCATGGCCTGGCCCGAGACCGGCGCCGCGCTCGACTGGCTGCAAGGGCAGGGGATTTCGCCCAAGGATTCGGCCGCCCTGTTGCGGCTGTGTGGCGGGCGGCCCGACGATGCGCTTCGCCTGGGCCGGGCCGGCGGCGACGCGGCGCGGTGGGACCGGCTGCCCCGGGCGCTGGCGCGTGGCGAATCGGGTGTGCTGGACGGCATCGCCCCGCCACAGGCGATCGACCTGCTGCAAAAGCTCTGCCACGATCTGCTCGGGCTTCAGTTCGGCGCGATGCCGAGGTTTTTTGAGGCCGCAGACCTGCCCGAAGTCGAAGCGGCCGGGGCGGTGGGGCGTCTGACGGCGTGGTTTCGGGCCTTGTCGCAGGCCGCCCGCACGGCGGAACACCCGTTCAATCCGGGTCTGATGCTGGAAGACCTGGCCGCGCAAGCGCACTCGACGTTGAACTGTCCTAAACTCGGGCGATCCAACGCCAGACCATGAGCACCGCCAACACGTCCACCCCCCGACCCAGCGTCATCCAGTTGGCGATCAAGGAAAAGGCCGCGCTGTACGCCGCTTACATTCCCTTGTTCGAGGACGGTGGCATCTTCATCCCCACGGCACGCGAATACCGGCTCGGTGACGACGTCTATGTGTTGTTGTCGCTTCCGGACGATCCGCAGCGCTACCCGGTCGCCGGGAAGGTGGCCTGGGTGACGCCGGCGCGCGCATCGGGCAACCGCACCCAAGGTGTCGGCATCCGCTTTCCTTCGGATGAGAAGTCGCGTCTGCTCAAGCTCAAGATCGAGGAGATCCTGGGGCCGCACCTGGCCTCCGATCGACCCACCCAGACCATCTGATCGCAGGCGCGCGACCCGCGTCGTGAGCCGTGTCCGGGCTGCGTCCGATTCGACCTGCCGGTGGGCGGCACCGACGGGATGCGGCTCCATGAAAACCTGACCTGATGTTCACCGATTCCCATTGCCACCTGAGTTTTCCCGAACTGGCCGGCGACCTCCAGCGCATCCGCGCTGCCATGGCCGAGGCCCAGGTCAGCCGCGCGCTGTGCATCTGTACCACGCTGGAAGAGTTTCCGGCTGTGGCCGAACTCGCATCGACCCACGACAATTTTTGGGCCACCGTCGGGGTGCACCCGGACAACGAAGGGGTCCGTGAACCCGCCGTGGACGATCTGGTTACGATGTCCGCCACGGCCCGGGTTGTCGCAATCGGCGAAACGGGGCTGGACTACTACCAGATGGATCAGCGCAAAGGCGGGCGTTCGGTGGCCGACATGGGCTGGCAGCGCGAACGCTTTCGGGTCCACATCCGGGCCGCGCGGCGGGTGGGATTGCCGCTGGTGGTTCACACCCGCGACGCGGCCGACGACACCCTGGCCATTCTGCGGGAAGAAGGCGAGACGGGCGCGACGGGTTCGGTGGGCGGCGTGTTTCACTGTTTCACCGAAACCGAAAAGGTGGCCCGGGCGGCGCTCGACATGGGGTTTTACATTTCGTTCTCCGGAATCCTGACGTTCAAGAGCGCCAGTGACTTGCGCGAAGTGGCGCGGCTGGTGCCACTGGATCGGTTGCTGATCGAGACCGACAGCCCGTATCTCGCGCCGGTTCCATTTCGGGGCAAGCTCAACAACCCGGCCTACGTGCCTTATGTGGCGGCTGAACTGGCACGCATCCTGAACCGGCCCGTCGAGGCCATCGCCCAACAGACCAGCGAGAACTTCGACCGGCTTTTCATGCGGAGCAAAAAATGAGAAATTACATTAGATATGTTATTTATCTTCTTGTTTTCATTGGAAGTTCGTCCGTATTTTCTGGATCCTACGAGGACTTCTTCATTGCGATCAAACAGGACGACAGCCGCACCGTCGAATCGCTGCTGAAGCGTGGCTTCGACCCCAACGCGCGCGATCCCAAGGGGTTTCACGGCCTGTTTCTGGCGGTCAAGGAGCCTTCGCCCAAGGTGGCGGCCGTGTTGGTGGCGTGGCCGAAGACCGATGTAGAACCGCGAACCGCCGAGGATGAAAGCCCGTTGATGATCGCTTCGTTGAACGGGGATCTCGAACTGGCCCGGCAGCTGGTCCGGCGCGGCGCCCACGTCAACAAGCCCGGCTGGACGGCCTTGCATTACGCGGCAACCAACGGGCATCTGGCCGTGATTAGCTTCCTGCTGGAGGAAAGCGCCTACATCGACGCCGAAGCGCCCAGCGGCGCCACGCCGCTGATGATGGCCGCGCATTACGCGACGCCGCAGTCTGTGAAGTTGCTGCTCGATGAGGGTGCGGATCCGCTGCTGAAGGACCGGCGGGGTCTGACCGCGATCGACTTTGCCAACCGTGCGAATCGAGTCGAATCGGCGGAGCTGATCGCAACGCACGTTCGCAATCGCCAGCCGCGTGGCAAGTGGTAATTCGTCCCGGACGGGATTTTGGGTGATCGCATGTGCGGTCACTGATTGATACGATGTATAGGTCATTTACTTTGATTCTCCGCTGAATAATCTTCATTCGTCAAGAAAAATATATCACGCCACGTTATCAACATAATCAACCCCTTGCGAGTTAATCGAAGGCGGGGCGCTGACGCGAACAGCCAATGCCGGCTTTTCAGGACGCGGATCGACGGCAGCAGGGCGCGAAGGCAGCGCCCGCGCCCCAACTCCAGCAGTGGCGATGCGCTGGGGGTTGTTCGAACGCTGGCGGGCTTGCGCTGGCGACGGCTGGCCCTGCGGGTACCCCTTGGGCGGTTTCGCTTCGCTTCCATGGGGCTTTGCCCCATACCCCGGCCGCGACTGGCCATTGACCCGCAGCCAGGACGCATACAGGCGGTCAGTGAAGGCACTCACAGCCACCCCCTTGCATGCAGGCCAGCCACGCCACAGACGAGCCGCAGCGGCCCACGACGCACGACACGAGGCAGCCACCAAGGCCCCCGCAGCGCAAAGCCGACAGCCCAAGCGAGACCGGGTTTCAGCCAGCCCGGAAGGCCAGCAAACGCCGCTGGAGCGCTTCGGCGGGTCATGGCTTACCCCCACCCGCCAACGAGCGCCTCGGGGCCTTGAGGACGGGCTTGTACAACTCCGCAACGAACTGATCGTCGGCATGGACCGACAACGCATCGAGCATGGTTTGACCGAGGGTCTGGAGGACGGCCCCGGTGAACTGCATCACCTGACGCGCCTCGGGCGTCGCCTGATCATCGGCCATGGCCACCAAGAGCGGCTCAAGCTCTTTGATTGACCGCGCCCACCGCACCGCCTGAGCCCGGATCACCGGATCGTTCAGAGCCGTGGACCCTTCGAAGGCACCGGAGACCGGATCGCGCTTGAGCTTGGGGGCACGCTGGCGCTTGACCGCCTTTTGAGTAAAGGCGTCCGTCATGACGGCACCCGATCGGGGGAATGTGTAACACGGGAAGTAGTCCCCGTGATTACCATCGGGGAGGGGGGAAAGTGACGCCCAGCCACCCGCACCCGCCCCGACCTCGAAGCCTTCATCATAGACGACGAGGCCGGCGGCTCTGCGGGCACCGCCGCCGGAGGCGGCTCGCTGCCCGCACACCCCGCCGGCCTCACGTCCGACAGGTACGCTTTGAGCCGCGCCAGCTCGCGCAGAGCCTGCACGCCGGTTTCGGCCCGACGCACCAGCAGAGACCACCAAGCCGCGCCCCGAGGATCGAGACCATAGCCCTCGGGCGTCCAGAGCTTGCCGCCAGAGAAGGACCAGCCGGCCCAGCCGGCGCCCGGCAGCTCGTGGCCGTTGACCAGCCTCAGCAGCTTGTAGGCCGCGAAGGGGATGTCGTGCCGCCCCGACTCCCAGTTATGCAAAGTGCGCTCGCTGACGTGCAGAAACTTCGCACAGTCGGCCCGAGACAGGCCCAAGCTGCGGTACATGGCCCGCAGGCGTTTTCCGAGCTGGGCGCGGGTTTGCGGGTCGTGACGCCGCAGCCCGGCCCGTTGTTTGACTTCATACGATGTATATTATGTTAATCAAAATAAAGGTGGTCACAGCGGTTTAAGGCCTGTCTGTCGCCTTGCCAGCCCCCTGCCAAAAAAAAAAGCCACCGAACGGTGGCTTTTTGTTGGATTGAAGACCAGATCAGTTCAGAGCGGTCTTCTTGCCATCCTTGTAGGAATACAGGGTGATGGCCGGGTTCTTCAGCTCGCCGGTCGGCTCAAAGGCGATGGTGGTCGTCACGCCCTTGTAGTTCGCTTCCGGCAGTTTGGCGGTGTACACCTTCGGATCGGTCGAATTGGCACGCTTCATGGCGTCGACCAGAACGAAGGTCGCGTCGTAGGTGTACGGGCTGTAGACCTGGAACTGACCCGGGTACTTGGCGTCGTACTTGGCCTTCCAGGCCGTGCCGCCGGGCATCTTGGCCAGCGAAGCGCCGCCTTCCGCGCAGATCACGCCGCCCAGCGCCTTGGCGCCCGATGCGATCTTGATGATTTCAGCGGTGCAGATGCCGTCACCGCCGAACATCTTCACGTTCGACATGCCGAGTTGGTCCATCTGGCGCAGCATGGCGCCGGCCTGGGCGTCCATGCCGCCGTAGAAGATGGCGTCGGGGTTCTTGGCCTTGATCGCGGTGAGGATGGCCATGAAGTCGGTGGCCTTGTCCGTGGTGAACTGCTGGTCGACGATCTTGATGCCCTTGGCTTCGGCTGTCTTCTTGAACACTTCGGCCACGCCCTGACCGTATGCGGTGCGGTCGTCGATCACGGCGACGTTCTTCAGCTTCAGGGCGTCGGCGGCATAGAAAGCCAAGCCGGCACCGAGTGCGTTGTCATTGGCGATGATTCGGTACGTGGTCTTGTAGCCCGGCTTGGTCAGGTTGGGGTTGGTGGCAGCGCCGGTGATGTGGGGGATGCCGCAATCGTTGTAGACCTTCGAAGCCGGAATCGTGGTGCCGGAGTTCAGGTGGCCCACCACGCCGGAAACCTTGGCGTCGCACAGCTTCTGCGCAACGGCCGTGCCTTGCTTCGGATCGGCAGCATCGTCTTCTGCAACCATCTCGAACTTGATCTTCTTGCCACCAATGACCACGTTTTGCGCATTGAGGTCTTCAATGGCCATTGCCACGCCGTTGGCGTTGTCCTTGCCATAGTGCGCCTGACCGCCCGACATGGGCGCGACGTGGCCGATCTTGACCACTTGCGTGTCTTGTGCGGACGCAAGGCCGGCCACGGATGCGATGGCTGCGGCGACGGTCAGTTTCAACTTCAATTGCATGTTTAAGTTCTCCAGGTTGAAAAAAGTTGAGAAACAGGTTTTTTGGCTCAACGAGCGCGACCTTATCGCAATTATCGGGCCGAAACCATAGGGAAACACGCTAGGTCGAAGGGTTTTTGGCGCCGGTTAAGCGCCTCCTAAGGCAAGCCCGGCAGATCGACCTTGAAGCGTCAGGTGTCTTCAGGGTGCGCCGTACGGAGCGAGCCCGAACCGTTGGCGGAAAGGCCACCCGTTCGGGCCGCTTCGCCCACTGCCGCGGTGACCGATTCACGGACCACCGCCTTGATTTCGCGGCGCAACCGTTCACTGACCGCCAGCGCGTGCTCGTGCAACACCACGGCCAGCAGTTCAGGGAGCTTCTGCGTCAAGGCGGCTTCGGCCCGGCGAATGGATGCGTCAACGATCTGCTCCAGAACCTCCGGTGAGACCGATGGCGCAGGTCGCGACGCGGGCACCATGGCCGTGGACGCAGCGTCAGGCTGCACCACCTCGGTGAGCGTAGGCACAAAACGGTGCGCCGCGGGCGGAGGCATGCGTCCTGAATCAGCCATGTTGCGACCTGAGCGCAGAAACGTCGTGGTGGCTCAAGGCATGTCCCATGGCCGAGTACTGTTTCCAGCGCGCACGCGCATCGCTGCGCTCCGACTCGCCTGGACCAACCACCTCGATGACCCGATCCAGCCCGTCCAGCGAGCCCGTCATGGGTCCGCCCAGGTGCACCCGCACCGCCGCACCCGGCGCCCCTTCGTGGCCACCGGTTGACAGCACGATCGGTGATCGCTGCACAAGGTCGGGCAGCGCGTCCGATCGGCAATGTGGAACAAAGTCAAGCGCCGAGAACGTCCAAAGGGCTACATCAAGGTCCGCCAGTTGCTCCGGCTCACCGGTGACCAGCACCTTGCTGCCTGCGCTGACCGCTTTTCGGAGCAAACGGCAGGCGTAAGCCACCGTGTCTGGCGCGTTGACGTGAAACGCGATGGCGGTCATGTCAGACCAGACCGCCCCGTTTGCGCTCGCCTGTGGCCGAACGCCGAGCCTTTGACGCCTTGGGGGAGGAGGTGCCGGCTGGCGCCTCCTCCGGCCGAACGGCAGACAGGTAGTCGACCAACAACCCCACAGGCCGCCCCGTTGCGCCCTTGGCCGCCCCACCCTTCCATGCGGTGCCGGCAATGTCGAGGTGCGCCCACCGGAGATCTGCCGCGAAACGCTGGAGAAACTTGGCCGCCGTCACCGCGCCGCCTGGCCGGCCTGCGACATTGGCCAGGTCGGCGAAACTGGACTTGAGGCCCTCACCGTACTCCTCGTCCAGCGGCAGGCGCCAGCAGAGGTCCAGCGACGATTCCCCCGCCTCCATCAAGGCTTTCGCGAGGTCGTCGTTGTTGGAGAACAGGCCGCTTCGCACCCCACCCAGGGCGATCACGCAAGCCCCGGTCAAGGTGGCGATGTCCACCACGGCGCGGGGCTTGAAACGGCTGGCATAGGCCAGCGCATCGCAGAGCACCAACCTGCCCTCGGCATCGGTGTTGAGGATTTCGATGGTCTGCCCGCTCATGCTGGTCACCACGTCGCCGGGTTTCACCGCCTTGCCACCGGGCATGTTCTCGCACGCCGGGATCAGACCGATGACGTTGACTTTCGGTCGAAGCTCTCCCAGTGTCCTGAACACGCCCAGCACGCTGGCGGCGCCACACATGTCGAACTTCATCTCGTCCATTTCCGGTGCGGGCTTGATCGAAATGCCCCCGGTGTCAAACGTGATGCCCTTGCCGATCAACACCACCGGCGGCTCGTGGCTGGACGCACCCTCGTAGTGCAACTCGATGAATTGCAGCGGTTCGGCCGAGCCCTGCGCGACGGCCATGAATGCGCCCATGCCCAATTTGGCAACCTTCTTCGGGCCATGCACGGTGCAACGGATCTTTGAACCGGCCAGTGCCTGGGCCGCGTGCGCCAGCTTCGTGGGCGTCGCGTGGTTGGCGGGCCGGTTTGCCCACTCCTTGGCCAATTCGACCCCTGCAACCAGCGCCCGGGCATCGCGAAGCGCTTCTGAGAGGCCAGCGCCCTGCGCGCAGATGAGCACCTCTTTCAGTTTGCGCGCCTCGGGTCGTGATTTCGTGGTGATGTAGACGTAACTCCCCTCGGCCACGGCCAGGGCCGCTGCACGCAAGGCCGGCCCGCCACAGGTGCCAGCGAAGCAAAGGATCAGGTGTTTGGCGGCGCTGGCCTTCACGATCGCCATCGCGGCAGCGACACCGGTGCGGACCTGGGTGGCCGAACCGTCACCGATGCCGGTCAGCACGAGGCGCTGTGCGGCGACCCCCGGCATGCGCCACATCGACAAGGTCTTTCCCGCCTTGGTTTCCAGGGCCTCGGACTTCAACGCGTCGCCGATCAGTTCGGACAGACCCCCGCGATCGGGCTTGAAGCCGTCGGGCACCAGCACCACCAGGATATCGGTCTTGTCGCCGGCCAGCTGGCCCAGCGCCTTGGAAGAAAGCTCAAAGTTCATAATTCGCGTTTTCCTTCAATCTGATGTTATTCCATTCTTCCATTCGCAAGGAGTTGGCCCGGACTTTCGGGGCCACCCTGGTGGTTCTGATCACGATCGTGATGACCATCATCCTGATCCGGACACTGGGCCAGGCATCGCGGGGGACGGTGAATCCGTCGGAGGTCATGATGGTGATGGGTTTCAGCGTGCTGGGCTATCTGCCGGTGCTGCTGACCTTGAGCCTGTTCATCTCCATCGTCGGCACCTTGTCGCGGATGTATGGCGACAGCGAAATGGTGATCTGGCACACCAGCGGACGGGGACTCGCGGGACTCCTGTCGCCTTTGTGGTGGTTTGCCTGGCCGGTGCTGGCGGCGGTGACCGTGTTGGCTCTGCTGATCTGGCCCTGGACCAACCAGCAAATCCTCGAGCTCAAGGTTCGATATGAGAAACGCGGCAACCTCGAACGCGTCGCCCCGGGCCGTTTCCAGGAATCTGCCGATGGAACGCGGGTGTTCTTCATCGACAAGGAATCGGCTGACAACCAGTCCGGCAGCAACGTTTTCATCGCCACCACGTTGAACGGCAAGACATCGGTGACGTCGGCCCGAAGCGGCCGCGTGGAGCTTGTCAATGGCGAACGATTCCTGATGCTGGAAAAAGGCCAGCGGCTGGACACGTCGACCACCGGCAAGGCCGAACAGAAACTAAGTCAGTTCGAGTCCTATGGCATCCGCCTGCCCGACGATGCGCAGGCCATTGAGTACGCCATCCCGGCGAAAGCCGTCCCGACCCTGACCTTGCTGCGTGAACCCACCCGGGCGAACCTGGCCGAACTGGCCTGGCGCATCGGATTGGCGCTGGCCGCCCTGAACCTGGTCCTGATCGCGGTCACCGTGCCGGGCATCAGTCCGCGCAGCGGTCGCAGCGGCAACCTGATACTGGCCCTGCTCACCTTCGTGGTCTATTACAACCTGATCAGTATCGGGCAGGCCTGGATCGCCGCGGGGCGCATCAACATGGCGCCCTACGTGATCGTGCTGCATGGCTGCGTCTTCGTGCTGGCGGTGGGGTGGATTGCCGGTCGTCATAACGCCTGGTCGATCGCTCACCTGGCGCGGGGGCGAGCCCGTACCGAGCGGGCGGAGGCGGCATGAAGACGGTCCGCCGCCTGATCTACGCCGAAATTGTCTATGCGGTGGCATTCGTCGCGCTGGGCTTTCTGGCGCTGTTTTTCTTTTTCGACCTGGTCGACGAATTGCCGGCCATCGGGCGGGATGGCCCCCAAGGCTACCAGCTCACCCACGCGCTGCTGTATGTCGCGCTGCTGGTGCCGAGCCACCTGTACGAACTGTTGCCGATCGCGGTATTGATCGGATGCGTGTTTGTCATGGCACGGCTGGCGCAGAGTTCCGAATTCACCATTCTGCGCACCAGCGGCCTGGGACCATGGCTGGCGCTGAAGACCCTGCTCAAGCTCGGTCTGGTGTTCACCGCGTTGACCTTTGTGATCGGCGACTACCTGGCGCCGCCGGCCGATCGGGCGGCACAGCTGCTGAAGGCCCGGTTCAAGGGCGAGATCACGATCGGGCAGACCGGCGCCTGGCTGAAGGAGCGCCGGGGCGCGTCGAGCGCCTCGGTGAATGTGCGGGCGATCCTGCCCGACGGGAGCATGAGCGGCGTGCGAATCTTCGAGTTCAGCCCCGAAGGGTATTTTCTGGCCCAGATCGAGGCTGACAAGGCGCGGTTCGGTCCGGGCGAGTGGATCCTGCAGGACGCCAGGCGCGCCGAGTTCGGCTCTGGCGATGCCGACCGTGTCAGCGTCACGCGAAGCGCCGTGGCCCAGTACCGCTGGCCGACCGAGCTGACCTCCGACATGGTCTCGGCGGCGGTGCTGAACCCGTCGCGCATGCGGCTGGTCGACCTTTTCGTCTACATGCGGCACCTGGAGGCCAACAAGCAGACCGCCCAGCGTTACCAGATCGAGTTCTGGCGCAAGGTCTTCTATCCGCTGAGTTGTCTGGTGATGGTGGTGCTCGCCCTGCCCTTTGCCTACCTGCACTTCCGCTCCGGCGGCATCGCGGGTTATGTGTTTGGCGGTGTCATGGCCGGGATCAGTTTTTTCCTGCTGAACAACGTCTTCAGCTTCGTTGGAAACCTGCAGAACTGGCATCCGTGGCTGACGGCAGCCGCGCCCAGCCTGATCTATTCCGTGATATCGCTGGCCGCCTTCGGGTGGCTGGTCCTCAGACGATGACGCACACCATGAGCCCTTCCAGCGCCCAGACCGCCAAATCCATCGTGTTGTTCGGACACGGTTCGCGCGACCCTCTGTGGCGCCAACCGATCGACGCCGTGGCGGCACGCATTCGGATGCTGGATCCCCAGGCGCAGGTTTCCTGTGCATTCCTGGAACTGACCGAGCCCGACCTGCCGACCGTGCTCGATGAAATGGTTGCCGCTGGCGCCACGCGGGTGACCATCGTGCCCATGTTCTTTGGCCTGGGCCGCCATGCCCGCGAAGACTTGCCCAAGTTGACGGCGGAGTTGCCCCAACGCTACCCCGGTGTCAGCTTCCATGTTCTTCCGGCGGTCGGGGATGATCCCCGAGTCTCCCAATTGGTCGCCACGATTGCATTGGACGCAGAGGCCGGATCTCTTTAGATTCAATATGAAATAATTCGGAATTGCTTTATGCGTCTTCCGATATGAATCTGCACCAGTTCCGCTTCGTCCAGGAGGCCGTGCGCCGCAACCTGAACCTGACCGAGGCCGCCAAAGCGCTGCACACATCGCAACCCGGCGTGTCGAAGGCGATCATCGAACTGGAAGACGAACTGGGCGTTGACATCTTTGCCCGCCATGGCAAGCGACTCAAGCGCGTCACCGAACCCGGCCAGCACGTGCTCGCCAGCATCGACCTGATCATGCGCGAGGTGGGCAACCTCAGGCGCATCGGCGAACAGTTCAGCGCCCAGGACAGCGGCACCCTGAGCATCGCCACCACCCACACCCAGGCGCGCTATGTGCTGCCGGCCCCGGTCGCCCGGCTGCGCACCGCTTACCCCAAGGTGACCGTCAGCCTGCACCAGGGCGCGCCCGACCAGGTGGCGCGCATGCTGATCGACGAGGTGGCCGAAATCGGCATCGCGACCGAATCGCTCTCGGACTACCCCGAACTCGTCACCCTTCCCTGCTACGAATGGCAGCACGTGCTGGTGATGCCCGCCGAACACCCGCTCGCGCGCAAGGAGCGGGTGACCCTCGAAGACCTGGCCCACGAACCCCTGGTCACCTACCACCCGTCCTACACCGGACGCACCCGCATCGACCACGCCTTTGCCCAGCGCAAGCTCACGCCGCGCATCGTGCTGGAGGCCATCGATTCCGACGTCATCACCACCTATGTGCGCCTCGGGCTGGGCATCGGCATCGTCGCGGAGGTCGCGGTGCGCGACCTCAAGCCGGCCGAATCGGGCGGGGAGCTGGCGATCCGGCCCATGGGCCACCTGTTCGGCCAGAACGTCACGCGCGTCGCGTTCAAGCGCGGCGTCTACCTGCGCAACTTCGTCTTCAAATTCGCCGAGTTCCTGAGCGAACGCCTCAGCCGCGGATTGATCGCCAAGGCGATGAGCGGCCCCGCGCACGACTTCGACCTCTGACTGTCCCTGCCATGACCCCTGACATGCCCCGCACCCCCCCGTTGCAGACCAAGCTGCCCAAGGTGAGCACCACGATTTTCACCGTCATGTCGGGGCTGGCGGCGGAACATGGCGCGGTGAACCTGGGCCAGGGCTTCCCCGACTTCGATTGCGACCCGTCCCTGGTGCAGGCCGTGACCGATGCGATGCGCAGCGGCCAGAACCAGTACCCGCCCATGCCCGGCGTACCGGCGTTGCGCGAAGCGGTATCCGCCAAGGTGCAGGCCCTGCACGGCCGCCGCTACGACCCGGCGTCGGAGATCACGATCACCGCCGGCGCGACCCAGGCCATCCTGACGGCCATCCTGGCGATCGTGCGCCCGGGCGACGAGGTCATCGTGCTCGAGCCCTGTTACGACAGCTACCTGCCCAACATCGAACTGGCCGGCGGCGTGGCCGTGCCGGTACCCCTCACGCCAGGGACCTTCCGGCCCGATTTCCACCGCATCGCCGCCGCCCTTTCACCGAAGACCCGCGCGATCCTGATCAACAGCCCGCACAACCCCAGCGCCACCATCTGGAGCGACGCCGACATGCGCCGCCTGGAGGAACTGCTGGCGCCCACCGACGTGTTCGTGATCAGCGACGAGGTCTACGAACACATGGTGTACGCCCCCGCCGAGCACCTGAGCGCGGCGCGCTACCCGGGCCTGGCCGCGCGCAGCTTCATCGTCAGCAGCTTCGGCAAGACCTACCACGTTACCGGCTGGAAAGTCGGCACCGTCTGCGCCCCCGCACCGCTCACGGCGGAGTTCCGCAAGGTGCACCAGTTCAACGTGTTCACGGTGAACACGCCCATGCAGCACGGCCTGGCCGCCTACATGGCCGACCCGACGCCCTACCTGCAGCTGCCGGCGTTCTACGCGGCCAAACGCGACCTGTTCCGCGCCGGGCTGGCGCAGACCCGCTTTCGTCTGCTGCCGAGCGAGGGCAGTTACTTCCAGTGTGTGGACATCTCGGGCCTGGCCGTGCCCGAACGCGACCTGCCGGAAGCCGACTTCTGCCGTTGGCTCACCACCGAAATCGGCGTCGCGGCCATCCCACTGTCGGCGTTCTACGCCGATGGCTTCGACCAGAACGTCATCCGCTTCTGCTTCGCCAAGAAGGACGAGACCTTGCGGGCCGCGCTGGAGCGGCTGGCACGGCTCTGACCACTCCGTATTGATAGCTGGCGGTGGCCGGCTGGTGCTGGAATGCGGCCGATTCAGCTCATTTTTCTGGCCTTTTCTTGCCGCTCTCGCGTCCAGACGGCCCGCCACCGGGATGCAGCGCTCGCGACGCTCGGGAAAACCCGGATGCAGCCCCGGGATTTGGCGCAGGATCCGGGTCTCGCCTCGGGTGCGGCTTGGTAGCATGCTTGCAGCCACTTGATCGAACCAACCCGGAACCCACCCATGCACGCCGAAGACCAGAAAGCCATCCTCGCCATCGCCCTGCACGCAGCCATTGCCGATGGCTCCAAGGACGAAACCGAACGCGAGGAAATTCGCCGCATCGCGGAATCACTCGCCGCCGAGGCGGCCGCCGTCGATCTGCGCGCGCTGGTGCAGGATGTGCTGCTCAAACGCTACACCCTCGAGCAGGCCGTCGGCGCCCTCAAAGACGACAACCTGCGCCTGTACGCCTACGAAATGGCGCTGTGTGTGTGCGAAGCCGACGGCCGCACCACCGATGCCGAGCGGCTTTTCCTGAACCGGCTCAAAACGGCGCTCGGCACCGGGGATGAACAGGCGCGCGCGATCGAACAGGAGGTTGAACCCTTCGTGGATGCCGGAGCGCCCCCGCAGACGGCCACGCCGGTGGTCGTCGCCGCCCCGGTCTCTACCGCCGGAGCGCCACCCGCCGGTCGCGCGGGTGTCGACGACGCGCAGCTCGAGCGCTCGATCCTGAACTACGCACTGCTCAACGGCGCCCTGGAACTGCTGCCGCAGTCGTGGGCCTCGATGGCGATCATTCCGCTGCAGGTCAAGATGGTCTACGGCATCGGACAGGCGCACGGGGTGTCGCTGGACCAAGGCCACATCAAGGAGTTCATCGCCGCCGCCGGGGTGGGCATGACCTCGCAATACCTGGAGCAGTTCGGCCGCAAGCTGCTGGGCGGCCTGCTGGGCAAGGCGGCCGGCAAGGCAGTGGGCCGGATCGGTAGCGCCGCCACCGGCATGGCCTTCTCGTTCGCCACCACCTACGCGCTGGGCCAGCTCGCCAGGCGTTATTACGCCGGCGGCCGGACCATGAACACCGTCATGCTGCGCGACACCTTCCAGAGCCTGCTCGGGCCGGCAAAGCAGTTGCAGACCCAGTACCTGCCGCAGATCCAGCAAAAAGCCGCGACGCTGGACGCCGGTCAGGTCATGGCGATGATCCGCAACCCGTAGCGCGGGGGGGGGCCGGCCAACCTTTCCCGACAACGGGGCTCGCACCTTGCCCAACCGCGTCACCCGTACCTTTTACAAGGCCGGCTGACGCGATGGCATGCACAAACGTCTATTTGATGAAGCGCACCTGCGCGTTGATGCGTTCCAGGATGGGTTTCTTCTTCGCGTTGAACACCGCCTTGTTTTCCTCGATCAGGTTCTTGCCCTTGGTATCGATCGAAATGATCAGCGGCCCGAACTCCTTCACACGGTTGACCCACAGTGTCTCGGGCATGCCCAGGTCTTTCCACTCGGCGGCCTCGATCTTTTCCACCTGGGTGGCGGCCAGCACCGCGCAGCCGCCGGGGTAGATGGCGTGCACGGCCTTGTTCTCGACACAGCCTTCCTGCGTCTCGGGGCCCATGCCACCCTTGCCGACGATCAGCTTCACGCCGGTGCGGCGGATGAATTCCTTTTCGAACTTCTCCATGCGCATGCTGGTGGTCGGGCCGATGGAGACCATCTCGTAGCTGCCGTCGTCCTTCTGGCGCACGATGGGCCCGGCGTGGAAGATGGCGCCGCCTTCAAGGTTCATCGGCAGCTCGCGCCCCTGCTCGATCAGGCGGCGGTGGGCGACATCACGGCATGTGACCAGCGTGCCGGTCAGGTAGACCACGTCGCCGATATTCAGCGACTCCAGGTCTTCGTCACGGATGGGGGTGGTGAGAATTTTTTTCACAGCTGGAATCCTTGGTGCGAGATCACGTCGTAGCTCAGATCGGCATGGATGCGGATGCGCCCGCGCCGGTGCGCCCAGCAGCCGGTGGAGACGGCCACGCCGATGGTCGAGGGGTGGCGGGCGGACGATTCGATGTTCACCCCCATCACGCTGTTGTTGCCGGTAAGGCCCTGGGGTCCCAGGCCGAGTTCGTTCAGGCCGTCGGTCAGCAGGTCCTCCATCAGCGCCGCCTTGTCGTTGGGGTTGCGCGAGGTCACCGGCCGCAGGATGGCCTTCTTGGACAAGCGCGCCGCCGTCTCAGCCGAGGTGGACACGCCCACGCCCACCAGCAGCGGCGGGCAGGCATTCACGCCGCGTGAGGTGATAACGTCGAAGACGAACTCGGCCACGCCCTCGTAGCCCTGGCCCGGCATCAGCACCGTGGCCTTGCCCGGCAGCGTGCAGCCGCCGCCGGCCATGTAGACGTCGATGGTCACGCCATCGTCGTCGGGCACGATGTCCCAGTCCAGCCACGGAATCTTGCTGCCGGTGTTGGTACCGGTGTTCTTTTCCTCGAAGGTCTCCACCGCGTTGTGGCGCAGCGGGCCCTCTTTGGTGGCGCCGGCGGTGGCGCCCTGCAGGATGCCTTCGAGCTCGCCGAGCAGCGGAAAACGCGCGCCGGCGGTGAGGAAATACTGGATCACGCCCGTGTCCTGGCAGCTGGGCCGATCGAGCTTGTCGGCGGCCTCCTGGTTGGCTCGCATCGATTCGTAGACCTCCTTGGCCAGGAAGTTGACTTCCTTCTCGCGCAGCTCCCCAAGCCGCGCCGTGACATCAGTGGGCAGGCGCTTACCGATGTAGGCGGTGAACTTCGCCATCAGGTTCGTGAGGTCGGCGACGGCAGTTTCCTTGTTCATCATGGTTCTCCGGTGCAGGGCTTCAATCCAGCGTGACTTTGCCGACCTTGACCAGGTTGGCAAACTTTTCCGTCTCTTCCCGGATCTGGCGGGCCATTTCGTCAGGCTTGTTGCCCACCGGCTCGGCGCCGATGTCCGCCATCTGTTTGCGGAACTCGGGCGACTGGATGATCTTCACCACCTCGGCGTTCAGGCGCGCCACCACCGGCTTGGGTGTCGCGGCGGGTGCCAGCAGGCCAAACCAGGTGCCAATGGTGAGGTTGGGCACGCCGGCTTCCTGTAGCGTGGGTATGTTGGGCAACGTGGACGAGCGCTTTGCCGTGGTCACGGCCAGCGCCTTGAGCTTGCCGTCCTTGATGAAGGGCAGCACCGGCGTGATGGTGTCGAACGAGAGGTCGACCTGTCCGCCCAGCAGGTCGGTGGTCAGTGGCGCACTTCCTTTGTAGGGCACGTGCAGCAGCCGGGTGCCGGTTTCCAGCTGGAACTGCGTCCCGATCATGTGCTGGGCTGTGCCATTGCCATTGGAACCGTAGGACAGCTTCTCAGGATTGGCCTTTGCTGCGGCCACCAGGTCCTTGACCGTGTTGAACGGCGATTTGGCGCTGACGGTGAGCACGTTGGGCACCAGTGCCACCGTTGTGATCGGAGCGAAGTCCTTCTCGAAGTTGTAGCTCAGATTCTTGTACACATGGGTTGCGACCGTGTGGTGCACGGCCCCCATGAGCAGGATGTGGCCGTCTGGCGAGGCCTTGGCCACCTGAGCTGCCCCCAAGGTCGCACCGGCGCCCGGCTTGTTGTCAACGATCACCGGTTGCCCGATCGCCGCGGCAAGCTTGGTGGCGACCGCTCGGGCCAGCACATCGGTGGTGCCCCCGGCCGGGAACGGCACGACGATGGTCACGGTCTTGGCGGGCCAGGCCTGGGCGGAAGCCAGACCGGCAGCGCTGCACAGCGCGGCCAACAGAATGTTGCGGGTGAAGGTTTTCAGCATGGTGTCTCCGTCGGGTGGGTGGAGCGCAAACGGCTCAAGGTCTGCGTGAACCGGACTGTAGACACGTATAGGTTAAAAATTCGCCCTGATAATCAAATCATTATTGCGTTTGAATTAACAATCATGGCCACGCTGATCCAACCGTCCGATCTCGCCTTCTTTGCAGCGCTGGCCCAGGCCGGCTCGCTCAGCGCTGCGGCGCGCGAGCTGGGAATATCCGCCGCCGCAGTGAGCCGCCACCTGGCCCAGATGGAGGCGCGGCTGGGTCTGGCGCTGGTCAACCGCACCACCCGGCGCATGAGCCTGACGCCCGAGGGCGAGATGTACCTGGCCCATGCCCGCAAGATCCTGGGCGACATCGACGAGCTGGAGAACCAGCTCTGGGGCTCCACCGCCACACCCCAAGGCCTACTGCGGGTCAACGCCACGCTGGGTTTCGGGCGCAGCCACATCGCACCGCTGATCTCGCGGTTTGTGGCGCAGTACCCCCGGGTGGACGTGCAGCTGCAGTTGTCGGTGAACCCGCCGCCCAGTGGCGACGACGCCTGGGACGTGTGCTTTCGCTTCGGCAACCCGCCCGACTCCCGGGCCATCGCCCGCCTGGTAGCGCCCAACCGCCGGGTGGTGGTGGCTTCCCCGGCCTACCTGGCGCGGCACGGGGAGCCGCTGACCCCGGCCGATCTGGCGCGGCACAACTGCATCGGCATCCGCCAGGGCGACGAGGCATACGGCCTGTGGCGCTTTACGCCCACGTCGGCCCGAGGCCGGAGCCGCGCAGGCGCCGACGCCTCCGAAAACGTGAAGATCCGCGGCAACCTGACCACCAACGACGGCGGCATCGCCGTGAGCTGGGCGCTGGGCGGCCACGGCATCTTGCTGCGGGCGCAATGGGATGTGGAACAGCACCTGAAGTCCGGCGAGCTGGTGCAACTGCTGGCCGACTACGACAGCCCCGACGCCGACATCTACGCCCTGTATGCCGAACGCCACCGGACCTCGTTGCGCGTCAAGGCCTTGATCGACTTCGTGGTGGCGGCCTTCCAAGTGTGAAGGAACCGGCGTGCCACCCTACCCCGACAACTGCACCCACACCTTGTCCAGCCGCTTCACGCTGACCGGCTGCGGGGTGCGCAGTTCCTGCGCGAAAAAGCTCACGCGCAGCTCTTCGAGCAGCCAGCGGAACTCGGCTAGACGCTCGTCCACCGCGCCCTTGCGCTCGGCCACCAGGCGCCAGTAGCGGGTTTCCCGCGTACGCAGCTCGGCCAGGCGGGCGGCGTCGCGGGTCGGGTCGGCGCGGACCTTGTCCAGGCGCAGCACAACGGCCTTGAGGTAGCGGGCGAAGTGCTGCAACGCGGGCCAGGGCGTGGCGGCCAGGAAGTTTTTCGGCACCAACCGCTGCAGTTGCTGGGTGCAATCGGCGCTGGCCTCGGGGGCGCCCTTGGTGTCCTTGATCTTGCGTTGCGCAGCTGCGTACTCGGTCAGGATGACGCCCGCCAGCCGCGCCACCTCGTTGGCAATCAGCGTCAGGCGGCCCCGGCCCTCTTCCACGCGGCGCTTGAAGCCGGCTTCGGTGGCGGGCAGCGGCTCCAGCAGGAAGGCGCGGTCCAGCGCCACGTCGAGGATCTGATTCCTCAGTTCTTCGAGCGTTCCCAGCGGCATGTAGGCCACGGCCATTTTCTGCAGATCGGGAATGTTCTTTTCCAGGTATTTCAGGGCGTCGCGGATCTGCAGCGCAAACAGGCGCCGCAAGCCGGCGCGGTGGCGTGCGGCGGCCACCTGCGGCTCGTCGAACACCTCGATGGTGACGCTGTCACCCTGGTCGATGAGGGCCGGAAACCCGATCAGGCTGGCCCCGCCCTTGCGGATTTCCATCAGCTCCGGCAGCTCGCCAAAGGTCCAACCGGTGTATCGCTGAGGTTCCAGCGGTGCGTTTCGGGCCGGTGCAACTGCTTCTTTTTCAGGAGCTGCCGATGGCCGTCCGGTGCTGGGAGAAGGCCGTTTTGGTTCCGAAACCCGGCCTGAAGAGGCCGTCTCGGCCGCCTGTTGGACCTTCAGCGTGGCCAGGGCCTGAAACGCGCCGCGCGCCTTGGCCCCAAGTTCGGCCTTCAGCGCGCCCAGGTTGCGCCCGTGTCCGAGCTGACGGCCGTGTTCGTCGACCACGCGGAAGTTCATGAACAGGTGCGGGCTGACCATGTCGAGCTTGAAGTCGGTGCGCTTGACGTCCAGGCTGGTCTCGTCGCGCACGCGCTTGAGCAGCACCTCGATCAGGCTGCCGTGGCCGAAGGCCGTGGGCTCAGACAGCGCTTCGGCCAGCCGCGCGGCGTTGTCGGGCAGCGGCACGAAGCGGCTGCGCGGCTTCTGCGGCAGGCTCTTGAGAAGCGCCTGGATCTTGTCCTTGAGCATGCCCGGCACCAGCCATTCGCAGCGGTCCTCCGTCACCTGGTTGAGCACGAACAGCGGCACCGTCACGGTCAGGCCATCCTTCGGGTCGCCTGGCTCGTGCAGGTAGCTGGCGGCGCAGTCGGTGCCGCCCAGGCGCACCGTGCGCGGGAAGGCGGCGGTGGTGATGCCGGCGGCCTCGTGGCGCATGAGCTCGTCGCGACTGAGGTGCAGCAGGCGCGGCTGGGTTCTGGACGCGTCGCGCCACCAGGCTTCGAGCTCGCGGGCCGTGCAGATGTCTTTGGGCAGCTGCTGGTCGTAGAAGGCGTAGATCAGCTCTTCGTCCACCAGCACGTCCTGCCGGCGCGACTTGTGCTCTATCTCTTCGACCTTGGCCACCATCTTCTGGTTGGCGGCGAGGAAGGGCAGCCGGGTCTCCCATTCGCCTGCCACCAGGGCTTCGCGGATGAAAATCTCGCGCGCGGCGTGCGGGTCCACCTGCGCGAAGCTCACGCGACGGTTGTTGTAGACCACCAGGCCGTAGAGCGTGGCGCGCTCCAGCGCCACCACCTCGCCGGCCTTTTTCTCCCAGTGCGGGTCCAGCAGCTGCTTTTTCAGCAGGTGGCCCCCCACCTCCTCCAGCCACTGCGGTTCGATGGCCGCGATGCCGCGGCCGAACAGGCGCGTGGTCTCCACCAGCTCGGCCACCACGATCCAGCGCCCGGGTTTCTTGCTCAGGTGGGCGCCCGGGTGGCGGTGAAACTTGATGCCACGCGCGCCCAGGTACTCGGCCTGCTGCGCGCCGGCGGCCACGTCTTCGGGCTTGTAGCCCACATTGCCCAGCAGGCCAGCCAGCAGCGACTTGTGCACCGGCTCGTAGCCTGCGGGCTGGGGGTTGAGCTTCCATTGGTGCTCGGTAACCACGGTCAGCAGCTGGGAGTGGATGTCGCGCCACTCGCGCACCCGGCGGACGCTGATGAAGTTCTGGCGCAGCAGCTGCTCGTACTGGCGGTTGCTGAGCTTGTGGGTGGGCGCGGCGGCCTCTGGCGCAGCCTGTGCTTGGGCGGCGAGCGCCTGGCGGGCTGCCGCCATCGCAGCGGCGGCACGCTGTGCCACGGGCAGCACGGCCTGCGAGGTCGGGCCCTTGCGCGCCGCGTCCTTCTGCGCCCGGGCCGACGGCAGCGTGGACTGCCCGCCGCGTGAGTCGCCCAGCCATTTCCACAGCTTGAGGTAGCCGGAGAACTCGCTTTTCTCGTCATCGAATTTGGCGTGCTGCTGGTCGGCCTGCTGCTGGGCATCCAGCGGGCGGTCGCGCACGTCCTGCACCGACAGCGCGGCGGCGATCACCAGCACCTCGGCCAGGGCGCCGCGCTCGCGGCCTTCCAGAATCATGCGGCCCACGCGCGGGTCCAGCGGCAGCTTGGCCAGTTCGCGCCCCAGCGCGGTGAGCTCGTTGGCCTCGCTCAGGGCACCGAGCTCCTGCAAGAGCTGGTAGCCGTCGGTGATGGCGCGGCGCGACGGCGCCTCCAGGAACGGAAAGTCTTCCACCGACCCGAGGCGCAGCGACTTCATGCGCAGGATCACACCCGCCAGCGACGAGCGCAGGATTTCCGGGTCGGTGAAGCGCGCGCGGCCGTTGAAGTCCGCCTCGTCGTACAACCGGATGCAGATGCCGTTGGCCACCCGGCCGCAACGGCCGGCGCGTTGGTTGGCCGCCGCCTGGCTGACCGGCTCGACCAGCAGCTGCTCCACCTTGCTGCGCAGGCTGTAACGTTTGACGCGCGCGGTGCCGGCGTCGATCACGTAGCGGATGCCGGGCACGGTGAGCGAGGTTTCCGCCACGTTGGTGGCCAGCACGATGCGCCGGCCGGTGTGGCTGTCAAAGATGCGGTCCTGCTCGGCCTGCGACAGGCGGGCGAACAGCGGCAGCACCTCGGCGTTGCGGGTGAGCGGCGAATGCGACAGGTGGCCGCGCAGGTGGTCGGCGGCTTCGCGGATCTCGCGCTCGCCGGGGAGGAACACGAGGATGTCACCCGACGCGTTACCGACCCAGAGCTCATCGACCGCCTCCGCGATGGCCTCGTTCAGCCCGAAATCCTTGGCCTCCTCGAACGGTTTCCAGCGCTGCTCGACCGGAAACGTGCGCCCCGACACCATGATCACCGGCGCTGGAATCAAGGGTCCCCACTCTCCAAGATGCTCGTCGGCCCCGTCCGCGGGCGCAGTATCACCTTTCCGCCGCCCCCGCGGCAGCCGCTGGCGCGTTGCGAAGTGGTTGGCAAAACGCTCCGCGTCGATCGTGGCCGAGGTCACGATCACCCTCAGGTCCGGCCGGCGCGGCAGGATCTGCTTCAGATACCCCAGCAGGAAATCGATGTTCAGGCTGCGCTCGTGCGCCTCGTCGATGATGATCGTGTCGTAGGCCTTGAGCAGCGGGTCGGTCTGGGTCTCGGCCAGCAGGATGCCGTCGGTCATCAGCTTGACCGAGGCGTTCGGCCCCAGGCGGTCGTTGAAGCGCACCTTGTAGCCCACCACCTCACCGAGTGGGGTCTTGAGCTCTTCGGCGATGCGTTTGGCCACGCTGCTCGCGGCGATGCGCCGGGGCTGGGTGTGGCCGATCAGCCGCCCGCGCGGCGGTTTGCCGTCGGGCCCGGGTGCGGCGTTCAGGCGCCCCCGCCCCATCGCCAGCGCGATCTTGGGCAGCTGCGTGGTCTTGCCAGAGCCGGTCTCCCCGCAGACGATGATGACCTGGTGCTGCGCCAGTGCCGCCATGATTTCGTGGCGCTTGCCCGAGACCGGCAGGGAGTCCGGGAATTCGATCGTCAGGCGCGGCGGGACAACAGACACAGGTGGTGCGGAACTTCGTGGAGAATCGACGATTATCTCTGCCACCGAGCCGCATTCGCCCCATGTCCACCGTCTTCAATTTCACCTTCGTGCCCTGGTTCCGCTCGGTGGCGCCGTACATCCACAAGTTTCGCAACCAGACCTTTGTGGTCGGGGTCTGTGGCGAGGCCATCGCCGCCGGCAAGCTGCCGAACCTGGCGCAGGACCTGGCCATGATCCAGAGCATGGGTGTCAAGATCGTGCTGGTGCACGGCTTTCGCCCCCAAGTCAACGACCAACTGCGTGCCAAAGGTCACGAGGCCCGCTATTCGCACGGCATGCGCATCACCGATGAGGTGGCGCTGGACTGCGCGCAAGAGGCCGCCGGCCAGCTGCGCTACGAAATCGAAGCGGCCTTCAGCCAGGGCCTGCCGAACACGCCGATGGCCGATTCCACCGTGCGCGTGATCAGCGGCAATTTCATCACGGCGCGGCCGGTGGGCATCCTGGACGGGGTGGACTTCCAGCATTCGGGCCTGGTGCGCAAGGTCGACGTGGCCGGCATCACGCGCACACTGGACATGGGGGCGATGGTGCTGCTGTCGCCATTTGGCTTCTCGCCCACCGGCGAGGCCTTCAACCTGACCATGGAAGAAGTGGCCACCAGCGTGGCCGCCGCCTTGCAGGCCGACAAGCTGATCTTCATCACCGAGGTGCCGGGCATCCTGCAGCAACCCGATGCGGCCGCCTCGGACGACAACCCGATCGACACCGAACTGCCGCTGGCCGACGCCGAAGCGCTGCTGGCCCGGCTGCCGCCGGCCCGCGTGCCGACCGACACCGCGTTCTACCTGCAACACTGCGTCAAGGCCTGCAAGGCCGGGGTGGAGCGCAGCCACATCATCCCGTTCGCGGTGGACGGCTCGCTGCTGCTGGAGATCTACGTGCACGACGGCATCGGCACCATGGTGATCGACGAAAAACTCGAGAGCCTGCGCGAAGCCGGCCCCGACGACGTGGGCGGCATCCTGCAACTGATCGAGCCGTTCGAGAAGGACGGCACCCTGGTCACACGCAGCCGGACCGAAATCGAGCGCGACATCGCCAACTACACCATCATCGAGCACGACGGCGTGATCTTCGCCTGCGCCGCGCTTTACCCCTACCCCGAAGGCAAGACCGCCGAAATGGCGGCGCTGACCGTCTCGCCGCAGAGCCAGGGTCAGGGCGACGGCGAAAAGATCCTCAAGCGCATCGAGCAGCGCGCGCGCGCGATGGGCTTGTCGAGCATCTTCGTGCTCACCACGCGCACCATGCACTGGTTCATCAAGCGCGGATTCGCGCAGGTCGACCCCGACTGGCTGCCCGAGGCCCGCAAGCGCAAGTACAACTGGGACCGCAAGAGTCAGGTGCTGGTGAAGAAGCTGGGCTGAACCCGACCCGGCTTCAAAGGCCCGCCTGAACCCGTCGCGGCGTTCAGCGCGGCGCGCGCAGCGTGCGCCAGATCATCACCAGTGCGGCCGCGAAGATGGTGGAAAAGATCAGGATGTTCCAGTTCGCGAGCGTGCCGCCCAGGAAGGTCCAGTCCACCTTGCTGCAGTCGCCGGTGCCCTTGAAGATCATGGGCAGCAGGCGCTGCAACGGAAAGGTTTCGATCATCCCGTAGAAATCGCGCCCGCAGTTCACCACCTCGGGCGGGTACCACTGCAGCCAGGTCTGGCGCATCGCGGTGAAGCCGCCGAAGCCCGCCAGCAGAACCAGCAGGATGGCGGCGCCGACATGCACGAAGCGCCGGCCGCTGAGCGCCGCCAGCACGGCCACCACCGCCACCAGCAGCAAGGCATAGCGCTGCACGATGCACATCGGGCAGGGGTTGAGCCCCACCGCATGCTGCAGGTACAGCCCGAAGGCCAGCATCGCAAAACAGATGGCGCTCAGCGCGGCATAGAGTTGGCGGGGGTAACGATCGAACCAGGTCAGCAGATTCATCAGGCTTCCACAAAGACGCGGGCCTTTCGCGGCGTCAACACCAGTGTTTCGCCGTCCTTCAGGCCCAGATCCCTGAATTGTTGCGCACTCAGGTGCGCCTCGATCAGTTCAGGACTGCCCGATGGAGTGTTGCCGGCGTGGATTAGTTCCAGCCGCGCGATCGGCCCGACCACGATGGAGCGCTCC
The DNA here is from genome assembly GCA_046348065.1 of Burkholderiaceae bacterium. Taxonomy (GTDB): domain Bacteria; phylum Pseudomonadota; class Gammaproteobacteria; order Burkholderiales; family Burkholderiaceae_C; genus Skiveiella. The sequence continues at coordinate 33,849 of JAXMFA010000003.1, read as the reverse complement.
AGTTTGGCCACCAGGCCCGACGCGCCCGGTGTGTACCGGGCCACATCGAGGTCGTGCGGGCGCACATAAGCAAAAGCCTTGGCATCCTGCGCGTGGTGGTGTTCAGGCGCATGCAGGCGCACGCCGTGGTGGTCTTCACCGATCTGGACCTCACCCTCGTGCGCGCGGCCGTGGAACAGGTTCACGTCGCCGAGAAATCCATATACGAAAGGGCTGGCAGGGTGGTCCCACACCTCCTGCGGCGAGCCCACCTGCTCGACCACGCCATGGTTCATCAGCACCACGCGGTCGGCCACTTCCAAAGCTTCTTCCTGGTCGTGGGTCACAAAGATGGAGGTGACATGCAGTTCGTCGTGCAGGCGGCGCAGCCAGCGGCGCAGCTCCTTGCGCACCTTGGCGTCGAGCGCGCCGAAGGGCTCGTCGAGCAGCAGCACCTTGGGCTCCACCGCGAGCGCCCGGGCCAGCGCAATGCGCTGGCGCTGTCCGCCCGACAGCTGCGAGGGGTAGCGGTCGGCGATCCAGTCGAGCTGCACCAGTTGGAGCAGTTCGGTCACCTTCTGCTTGATCTGCGCCTCGCCCGGACGCTGGCCGCGCGGCTTCATGCGCAGGCCGAAGGCCACGTTGTCGAACACCGTCATGTGCCGGAACAGCGCGTAGTGCTGGAACACGAAGCCCACGTTGCGCTCGCGCACGTGCACATCGGTCGTGTCTTCGCCGCTGAACAGGATGTTGCCGGTGTCGGGCGTTTCCAGGCCGGCGATGATGCGCAGCAGCGTGGTCTTGCCGCAACCCGACGGGCCCAGCAGCGCCAGCAGCTCGCCGGAGTCGATGTCGAGGTTGACGTTCTTCAGCGCGTGAAAGGTGCCGAAATGCTTGTTGACGTCAAGGATCTGGATGCTCATGGATTCAGCTCTCTGGAAGAAATTCAGGCGGCGGCGGGCCGTGCCACCGGCTCGGACGCGGCCGGCCGCTCGGGCGGCAGCTCCGCGGCGGCCTGCCGGTCGCGCTCGAAGCGCCACTCGACCACGCTCTTGATCGCCAGCGTCAGAACCGCCAACAGCGCCAGCAGCGAAGCCACCGTGAAGGCGGCCACCGATTGGTACTCGTTGTAAAGCACCTCCACGTGCAGCGGCATGGTGTTGGTCTGGCCCCGGATGTGGCCCGACACCACCGACACAGCGCCGAACTCGCCCATCGCACGGGCGTTGCACAGGATCACGCCGTACACCAGTCCCCACTTGATGTTGGGCAGCGTCACGTGCCAGAAGGTCTGCCAGCCGGTCGCGCCCAGCACGATGGCGGCCTGCTCCTCGTCGGTGCCCTGCGCCTGCATCAGCGGAATCAGTTCGCGCGCGATGAACGGAAAGGTCACGAACACCGTGGCCAGGATGATGCCGGGCACAGCGAACACGATTCGGATATCGTGCTGAGCCAGCCACGGGCCCAGCCAGCCCTGCGCACCGAACACCAGCACGTAGATCAGGCCGGCGACCACCGGCGAGACGGAAAACGGCAGATCGATCAACGTGGTCAGGAAGGATTTGCCCCGAAATTCGAACTTGGCAATCGCCCAGGCGGCGGCCACCCCGAACACCAGGTTCATCGGCACCGCGACGGCGGCGGTGAGCAGCGTCAGCCGGATCGCGGCCCAGGCGTCGGGCTCGTTCAGCGCCTCCCAGTAGGCCAGCCAGCCCTTGCGCAGGGCTTCGGTGAACACGGCCGCCAGCGGCAGCACCAGGAACAGCGCGATGAACACCAGTGCCAGGCCGGTCAGGGTCCAGCGAATCCACGGCGCCTCGGTGGTGCCGCGACGGGACGAGCGTGAAGATGTGTTGTTCATGCCATCGCCCCCGCCGAGCGTTTGCGCTGCCAGCCCTGCAGACCGTTGATGACCAGCAGCAGGATGAACGAAATCACCAGCATCACCGAGGCGACCGCCGTCGCTCCGGCGTAGTCGTACTGCTCCAGCTTGCCGATGATGATCAGCGGCGTGATCTCCGACACCATGGGCATGTTGCCGGCGATGAAGATCACCGAGCCGTATTCACCCACGGCGCGGGCGAACGCCATCGCAAAGCCGGTCAGCAGCGCGGGCGCGATGCTCGGAAAGATCACATGCCGGAACGTCTGCCAGCGTGTGGCGCCCAGGCAGGTGGCGGCTTCTTCGAGTTCCTTTTCGGTGTCTTCGAGCACCGGTTGCACGGTGCGCACCACGAACGGCAGCCCAATGAAGATCAGCGCGATCACCACCCCGTTGGGGTTGAAGGCGAGCTGGATGCCATGGGGCTCGAAATACTGCCCCACCCAGCCGTTACCGGCCAGCAGCGCTGTCAGCGAGATGCCGGCCACGGCCGTTGGCAGCGCGAACGGCAGGTCCACCAGCGCATCGACGAATTTCTTGCCCGGGAACGGGTAGCGCACCAGCACCCAGGCCACCAGCAGCCCGGCCACCACGTTGACCAGCGCCGCGATCAGCGACGCGCCGAAGGTCAGGCGGTACGAGGCCATCACCCGCGGTGCGGTCACCGCGTCCCAGAACTGGGGCCAGGTGAGCGTTAGCGTCTTGAGCACCAGCGCCGACAGGGGAATCAGCACGATCAGGCTCAGGTACAGCACCGCGAAGCCCAAGGTGAGGCTGAAGCCCGGCAGCACACGGGCGCTGGCGCGGCGCGCGCCGGCCCCTGCGGCCGGCAGCGCCAGCGCCGTGACGGAAGCTGACATGACCTATTTACCCTGCGTGTAAAGCTTGTCGAACTGCCCGCCGTCGTTGAAGTGCACCTTCTGTGCTTCGGCCATTGACCCGAAATACTGCTCCACCGTGAACAGCTTGATCGGCTTGAAGACGCTGGCGTATTTCTTGAGCACCGCCTCGTTGCGCGGACGGATGTTGTGTTTGGCCGCGATCTCCTGGCCCTCGGGGCTGTAGAGGAAGTTCAGGTAGGCGCGGGCCTGCTCCCCCGTGCCTTTCTTGGCCACCGTGCGCTCCACAACGGCCACCGGGTTCTCCGCGACGATGGACGCGCTGGGATGGATCGCGTCGACCTTGCCGGCACCGAATTCGTTGTCCACCGACACCACCTCGGACTCGAAGGTCACCAGCACGTCGCCGATGTTGCGCTGCAAGAAGATGCCCGTGGCATCGCGCCCGCCGCGCGCCAGCACCGGCACGTTCTTGTAGAGCTTGCCGACGAATTCAGCCGCCTGGGCGTCGGTGCCGCCCTTGCTGCGCACATAACCCCACGCGGCCAGATAGGCCATGCGGCCATTGCCGCCGGTCTTGGGGTTGACCACGACCACCTGCACGCCGGGTTTGGTCAGGTCGTCCCAGTCCTTGATGCCCTTGGGGTTGCCGTTGCGCACGAGGAACAGCATGGTCGAGGTGGTGGGCGCGGCGTTGTTCGGGAACTTCTGGCGCCAGTCCTTGGCCACCACGCCCTTGTCGGCCAGAAAATCGATGTCGGTGGTGGTGTTCATCGTCACCACGTCGGCATCCAGCCCGTCGGCCACCGCGCGCGCCTGGGCGCTGGAGCCTCCATGCGACTGATCGACCTTGATGTCCTTGCCGGTGGTCTTCCTGACGTGGGCCACGTAGGCGGTGTTGAAGTCCTTGTAGAACTCGCGCGCCACGTCGTAAGACGCGTTCAGCAGCGTGGGGGTCTGTGCGGATGCCAGGCTTGCCGCGCACAGGGCGGCGCCTGCCAGGGCGAGGCGGAGGGTCTTTTTCATGCGGTTTCCAGAGCGTCGTGTGAAGTTGAATCGGACATCGCGGGTTGCCGGAGCGGCAAGCCGCCCTCCCCGACCAGCGATTGCAGCAAGGCCAGCCCGAGCGGCCATTCGCCGTGGCCGGACTCGACGTTGATGTGGCCGCCGTCCTGCACCCGCACGAATTCGCTGCCCCAGGCGCGCGCGTACGCGCCCGCCTGACGCACCGGGCAATACGGGTCGTTGCTGCTGGCCACGAGCACGCTGCGGTACGGCAGCTTCTGATGGGGCACCGGGGTGAAATCGGCGAACACGCCCCGGCGTTCCGGGTCGGCCGGCGCCACCAGCAAAGCCCCCTGGATGCGCTGCACCGCGTCGGCCGGCAGGTGCACCGTGGCGATGCAGCCCAGGCTGTGCGCGGCGATCACCACCGGGGCGGGCTGGCTCAGAATGGTCTGCCGGATCGAGGCCACCCAGGCGGCGCGGCTCGGCGTGATCCAGTCGTCCTGCGTCACGCGCACGGCGCCGGCCAGGCGCTCGGCCCACCGGCTTTGCCAGTGGCCCGGGCCGGAGTCCCGCCAACCGGGGACAATGACGATGGAAGGTCTGATGGACAAGGCGTTTGGATTGATTCGGTAGAGAATCCGCATTGTCCCGACGACTTGTTAAAACCCAAACGAATATATAGTTGTTTGTTTAGCCGCGATCTGGAATAAAAAGAGAGTCTGCACCGAATGAGCCCCGAAGCACCCACCACCACCGCCCCCCTGATGGTGGCCTGCCTGTGCGCCGAGTGGTGCGGCGTCTGCAACGCCTACACGCAGACCTTCGAAGCGCTGAAGGCGCGCTTCCCCGGCGTGCGGTTTGTCTGGATCGACGTGGAAGACGAGGAAGACCTGATCCACCCGCTGGAGGTCGAGAATTTCCCGACGCTGCTGATCGCCCTTGGCCACCAGGCGCGGTTCTTCGGGCCGCTGCGGCCCCAGATCGAGACGGTGGAGCGGCTGATCCGTGCGCACCTTGACGACCCCGATGCGCCTGCGCTGGCCCATCCCGACGTGGCCGCGCTGGCGGCGCGCCTGAGCGCAAACGCGCGCAGCGCGTGAGCGCCGGCGACGCCAGATCAGTCCTGTTTTTGTAGCGCCTCGTGGCCGTCTGGCGCTGGCAATGGCCCGAAAACACCCCGAAAACAGCCCCTGAAAGCCGCCCGGAGGGGCTCCAGGGCCTGCGCAAGGCGCTCAGTTCGACACGAAGGCCCGTTCGATCACGAAATCGCCCGGCACGCTGGTGCTGCCTTCCTCGAAGCCGCGGTGCTCGCACAGGTGCTTGAGGTCGCGCAGCATCTCGGGGCTGCCGCAGATCATCACGCGGTCGTCCAGCGGGTTGAGGTCGGCCAGGCCCAGGTCCTTGGCCAGCGTTCCGCTGTTGATCAGATCGGGGATCCGGCCCTGGTGCCTGAACGGCTCGCGCGTCACCGTCGGGTAGTACAGCAGCTGCTTCTGCACCATCTCGCCCAGGAACTCGTGCTTCGGCAGCTCTTGGGTGATGTAGTCGTGGTACGCCAGTTCGTTGACCTGGCGCACGCCGTGCACCAGCACCACCTTCTCGTAGCGCTCGTAGGTCTCGGGGTCGCGGATGATGCTCATGAACGGCGCCAGCCCGGTGCCGGTGCCGAACAGGTACAGGTGGCGCGCCGGCAGCAGGTAGTCCAGCACCAGGGTGCCGGTGGGCTTCTTGCCGACGATGATGTTGTCGCCCGGCTGGATGTGCTGCAGGCGCGAGGTCAGCGGGCCGTCCTGCACCTTGATGCTCAGGAACTCCAGGGTCTCTTCGTAGTTGGCGCTGGCGATGCTGTAGGCGCGCAGCAGCGGCTTGCCGTTGATGCGCAGCCCGATCATCGTGAAATGGCCGTTGGAAAAGCGCAGTGCCGGGTCGCGGGTGGTGGTGAAGCTGAACAGGCGGTCGGTCCAGTGGTGGACAGTCAGGACTCGTTCTTCGTGGAAACTCATGGCAGGTAGGGCTGTCGCGCCTCGGTCATGCCAGGAGACGGCACAGGGACGGGCGATCGTTTGGGAAGCGCCGATTTTACGGGCTGACCACCGGGCAGCCTTGACATCCATCAATCCCACCGGTCCGATCATGCAGTGAACTCTGGCCTGATCAACAAACGCCTTACTTCTTCACAAAGATCTGATCGAACACGCCACCATCGACGAAATGGGTCTTGGTGGCCTGCTCCCACCCGCCGAAGGCGTCCTCGATGCGGAACAGGTTCAGTCTGGGCAACTGCCTGGCGTACTTGGCTTGCGCCTTGGGCGAGATCGGTCGGTAGAAGTGCTTGCCGATGATGTCCTGGGCCTCTTCGGTATAGAGGTATTTCAAGTATTCCTCGGCCACGGCGCGTGTGCCCTTCTTGTCCACGTTCTTGTCGACCACCGTCACGGCCGGCTCGGCCAGGATCGACAGCGAGGGGTAGATGAAGTCCACCTTGCTGCCGAACTCTTTCTCCAGCAGATAAGCTTCGTTCTCCCAGCTGATGAACACGTCGCCCTGGTTGCGCTGGGCAAAGGTCACCGACGAGCCGCGGGCGCCGGTGTCCAGCACCGGCACGTTGGCGTACAGCTTGGCGATGAATTCCTTGGCCTTGGCGTCGCCGCCGTATTTGCGCTTGGCGAATTCCCAGGCGGCCAGGTAGTTCCAGCGTGCGCCGCCCGAAGTCTTGGGGTTGGGCGTGATGACCTTGACGTCGGGGCGCACCAGATCGTCCCAATCCTTGATGCCCTTGGGATTGCCCTGGCGAACCACCAGCACGATGGTGGAGGTGTAGGGCGAGCTGTTGTGCGGCAGGCGCTTTTGCCAGTCTTTGGGAATCCAGTTGCCGTTGGCGTGCAGCGCGTCGGTGTCGCCGGCCAGCGCCAGCGTGGCCACGTCGGCGTCGAGGCCGTCGATGATGGAGCGTGCCTGTTTGCCCGAGCCGCCGTGCGACTGCTTGATGCTCACGTCCTGGCCGGTCTTGGCTTTCCAGTATTTCTGGAACGCGGCGTTGAACTCCACATACAACTCGCGCGTCGGGTCGTAGGAGACGTTCAGGATCGTGACGGACTGCTGCGCCAGGGCGGCCGTTGGCAGCCAGCCTGCCCCTGCCAGGGCGGTGGCGATGGAAAGATTGATAAAGTGGCGGCGTTGGGTCATGAATGGCTTTCGGAATCAGGAAGTTTCGATGGGTTGGATTCTGGAAGGCGCTCTTTAAAACTGGAACTACTGAGTTTTCAGTTTCTTATGACCAACTTATCTGAAAACAACTCCGAAGGGCCCCCATGGCACGCATGGTCAACTGCATCAAGCTCGGCACCGAAGCCGAAGGACTCGACTTTCCGCCCTACCCCGGCGAGCTCGGCAAGCGCATCTGGGAAAACGTGAGCAAACAGGCCTGGGCCGATTGGCTGCGCCACCAGACGATGCTGGTCAATGAAAACCGCCTGAACCTGGCCGACGCCCGCGCGCGCCAGTACCTGGCCCGCCAGATGGAAAACCACTTCTTCGGCTCGGGCGCCGACGCCGCCCAGGGCTACGTGCCGCCCACGGCCTGAGGCCTGTCTTGCGGCGCTCCCGCGCCCTGCCCGCATGACCGAACCCGCCGATCCGGTGCTGTGGTTGCCCGACGGCACGCCGCGCAGCACCCGCTTCAACGACGTCTACCGCAGCCAGGGTCTGGACGGGCTCGGCGGCTGGGCGCAGGCGCGCCACGTGTTCCTGCGCGGCTGCGGCCTTCTGGCCGACGGCGATGCGCCACCCGCCTGGGCGGGGGCACCGCGCTGGACGGTGCTCGAAACCGGCTTCGGCATGGGGTTGAACTTCTTGGCCAGCTGGCACGCCTGGCGGGACGACCCGCAGGCCCCGCGCGTGCTGCATTACGTGGCGGTGGAGGCCTGGCCGCCCCAGCCCGAAGACCTGCGCCGCAGCGCCGCGCCGTTTCCGGCGCTGCAGCCGCTGGCCGAGCAGCTCGCCGCCCGCTGGACCGGCCTGCTGCCCGGGCAGCACCGGCTGGCCTTCGACGGCGGCCGCGTCGTGCTGACCCTGGCCGTGGGCGACGCCCGAACCGTGTTGCGCGAGCAGCGCTTTGTGGCTGACAGCGTGTTTCTCGATGGCTTCAACCCCGCCGAGAACCCCGACATGTGGGACGCCCACCTGCTCAAGGCCGTGAGCCACCTGTGCCGCCGCGGCACCCGCGTGGCCACCTGGACGATCGCGCGCAGCGTGCGCGACGCCCTCACGCAGAACGGCTTCGTCGTGGAAAAAGCCCCCGGCCTGCCACCCAAGCGCGACTGCCTGCGCGCCACCTGGGCACCGGCCTGGACGCCGCGCCGCCCCGAGCCGCCGCCGGTGGCGCCGTGGGCCGGCACCGACCGCCGGGCCTTGGTCATCGGCGCCGGGCTGGCGGGTGCCTCAGCGGCGTTCAGCCTGGCGCAGCGCGGCTGGCAGGTCACCGTGCTGGACCGCGCCGGCGCGCCGGCGGCTGGCGCCTCGGGCCTGCCGGCCGGCGTGGTGGCGCCCCATGTCTCGCCCGACGACCGGCCGCTGAGCCAGCTCAGCCGTGCCGGTGTGGCGGCCACGCTGGCGCGCGCGGCCACGCTGCTGCCCGAAGGCCTTGGCTGGGCTGGCGGCGGCGTGCTGGAACGCCGCCTGAAAGACAGCCGCGAACTGCCCGCCGCCTGGTTGGACCCCGCCTCGCCCGGGCATACCTGGAGCCGCCCGGCCGAAGCCGGCCAGCGCCGCGCCGCCGCCCTGCCCGATGACGGCCCCGCCCACTGGCATGCCCGCGCCGGCTGGGTGCGCGCGCCCGCGCTGGTGGCCGCCATGCTGGCCGCACCCGGCATCACCTGGCGCGGTGGCACCGCCGTGGTCACGCTGCGCCAGGACCCCCCGCCCGCCGCCGACGACGCGGCCCCCGGCTGGACGGCCCTGGACGCCGACGGCACCGTGCTGGTCCAGGCGCCCGTCGTCATCGTCGCGGCCGGCTTCGACAGCCTGGACCTGCTCGCCAGCACCGGCGCAAGCGCCCTGCCGCTGAATCCGTTGCGCGGCCAGCTGCTGTTCGGCCCCATGCCGGAGGCGCCGCACCCGCTGCCGCCGTTTCCGGTCAACGGTCTGGGCAATTTCATCACTGGCGTGCCGGTGGACGGCGTGCCGAGCTGGGTGCTGGGCTCCACCTTCGAGCGCGGCTGCCGCGAGCCGGTGCTGCGCGACGCCGACACCGCCGAAGTGGCCGCCAAGTTGGCTGTGCTGCTGCCCGAGAGTGCCAAAGCCCTGGCGCCGCAGATCGCCAGCGGCGCCGCCCGCGCCTGGGCCGCCGTGCGCTGCACCGTGCCCGACCGCCTGCCCGTGGTGGGCGCGGTGGACGCCGTCGCCCTGCCCGGCCTGCTGGTCAGTACTGGCATGGGCGCGCGCGGCATGACCCTGGCCGTGCTCTGCGGCGAGCTGCTGGCCGCGCAGCTGGCGGGCGAGCCGCTGCCGGTGCCGCTGCGGCAGGCGCGCGCACTGGCGCCGCAGAGGTTGCTCAAAGCGTACTGAACAACTCCTGAAATCATAGCTGCCGGTGGCCATTCCGCGCTGGGATGCAGGCCAACTGACGCTCAAAACGGTGCCCGACAGCCCCTCCGGGCAGCCCGAACCGCCTCCCAGGCCCTACTGCAAGCGCCCCAGCACCCCGGCCCACTGCCACAGCGCAAATCCGGCCAGCAGCCCGCCCGAGAGGCGGTTGATGCGCCGGCGCCCGCCGGTGCTGAAGTGGTGGCGCCAGCGGCCCACCACCGTCGTCAGGCCCAGCCACCAGAGCGCCGAGCCCAGCCACACGCCGGCCACCATGGGCGCGGCGCTCAGGCGCTGCGCGCCGCCGCCGGCCATGGCGGCGAACACCGCGATGAACGAGACGATGGTGGCCGGGTTGGACAGCGTGAGCACAAAGGTCCCCGCAAAGCAGCGCAGCAGGTCGGAGCGGCTCGGCAGCGCCGCGGCCTCGGTGGCGACGGCCTGCGTCGCGGTGCGCCAGGCCATCCACAGCAGCATCGCGCCGCCGCCCAGGGCCAGGGCATCGCGCGCGCCCACCAGCCAGTCGATCACCTGCGTCACGCCGAACGCGCCGATGGCGCCGTACACCGCGTCGGCGCAGGCCGCGCCCAGCCCGGTGGCCAGGCCGGCCAGGCGCCCCTGGTCCAGCGTGCGGTTGATGGTCAGCAGGCCGATGGGCCCCACGGGCGCGGCAATCAGCAGGCCCACGGCCAGCGCCTTGCCAAACAGAATCCAGACGTCATTGCTCATGCCCGCATGCTAGGCCCGTGGCCGCCTCCCGCCCATGCCGAAATTCAGGCCAGACGCCGGTGTTGCAAGAAAATGGAAGGCATCCGAAGACTTTTGAAGAAACCCCCATGCTGCAACTCGACGACAAGGCCTGGCGGCTGCTGCAGGCCCTGCAGACCGACGGGCGCCAGCCGCTCAAGGCGCTGGCGCAGGCGGCCGGCCTTTCGCTGCCGGCCACGGCCGAGCGCATCAAACGGCTGGAGGAAGCCGGCGTCATCACCGGCGTGCGCGCCGAGGTGTCGCCCGCCGCGCTGGGCTATGGCGTGCGCGCGGTGGTTGGCATCCACGTGCCGCAGCCCGGCAAGCGCCAACTGATCGAACGCCTCACGGCCATGCCCGAGGTGCTGGAGTGCCACCACGTGAGCGGCGCCGACTCCTACTTGATGACCCTGGTGGCCACCGACCTGGCGCACCTGGAAGCGCTGATCGCGTCGATCAACCTCTATGGCGAGACGCGCACGTCCATCGTGTTTTCGACGCCGATTCCGCGGCGGGGAGTCGGCCGCCCGGCCGGCCCGCCCGGCACGGAACCCGGATGAACGGGGCCGGTCGCGTCTTCGTCCCGGCGGGTGGCTAGGCCGCGTTGGCGCGGCGGATGCCCGGTTCGAGCGCGAAGAACTGCGGATTGAGCGACGCCATGGGCGCGCGCAGCTTTTCAATCTCCGCCGCCGGCGCATGCACTTCCAGCCGGATGATCTTGGCGATCTGCAGCGCCTGGCCCAGCAATTCGCCGACGTTCTGCAGGTGCGCCAGCACGGCCTCGGCATGGTCATAGCCCTCGCGGCAGTGCGCCGTGTTGCCGTTGAACGAAAAGGCGTAGTGCACGCAGCCCGGCTCGGTGCGGGTGCGCTCCACGAACTGCGGCCCCAGCGCCTTGAACGCCGCGAGTTGGCCATCCTGCACCTCGAAGTAGGGAACCAGGGTGCAACACGTATCCGTCTTGAACATCGTTCTGTCTCCTCTTTTCAGTCCGGGCAAACACGCCCGGGGCCATTCTGCGCGAATTGGTCGGTTGCAGGAAGGCCCAGTCATGGCTGGCGTGAATCGCTCCTGAACCAATAGCGCCCAGTGACAGTCTGACGCTGGGATCTGGCGAGAACGACCCTAAATACTGCCGCATGCGCCGCGTGAATGCACACCTCACCGGTACGGCGTTCCGTCCTTGTGAACAAAGGTCCACGCGCCGTTCACCAGCACGGCTTTGATGTCGTCGTCGGGATAGCTGCCTTCGTCGCCCGGCGTCCGGTCGCCCACTTCGAGGTACACGACCTCCTCGCTGGTTTCGTTGATCAGGCGGTGCGCGTTGCCCGTGCCGGCCTTGAAGCCCGCGCACTCGCCGGGTGCGAGCTGTTGCCGCCCTTCGTCGGTGTGCAGCGTGGGCCGGCCTTGCAGGATGTAGATGAACTCGTCCTGCCGCGTGTGCGCGTGGCGAAGCGCCGATACCGCGTTTGGCGCCAGGCGCGTGAGATTGACGCCGAAGTGGGTCAGCCCGAAGACCTCACCCAGCTGGCGCTTCTCCCGGCCCGCCATGCGCGACGCGAAGGGCTCGGGGTAGACCGATGGCTTGCTTCGGGGCGGCACGTCGGCAGCGGTGACGGCGACTGGATTTGGTTTGTTCGTCATGAGGGGACGCAGAAGGATTGAAGCGGTTAACGCCTGAATTCAGCGGCCGCCCCAGGCGGTCCGATGGAAAGAGTTGTTAGCTGGCTCGCGCATAAACAACTTCATTTGCCTCCTTGACTCCTTGCTCAATCACACTTGTTGCGCCGTATCGATCTAGCCATTGAAGGTCAACCTTGAACGGAACGATTGCACTCACCTCTCGCTTCCACACGTTTGAGAATTGCATCCAATTTGCCAGCGTTGCGTTCGAATCCTCGCCGGCTTCAAGCTCTATTGCAATATCAAGATCACTGTTCGCGCGATGTGTGCCCTTCACCCTGCTTCCGAAGAGAACTACGCGACGAATTTGGGGATTCCGAGCGGCCCACGAAGTCAGACGACGGCGCTGCAAATCCGTAAGCGTGCTCATCTCGCACCTAACGTGCCATTGAGCCGCGCCGGAGCGCGCAGCGCGGAGGCGTCGGCTCCAACGGCTGGTTAGCTATAAAGCTCGAAGTACTCATACAAGCAAAATAGCTCTTTTCCGCCGAGCACAAGCTTATGTGCCAAAGCTTCTTTGTTTGGAAGCTTTACTGACCGCGCCCCGGTCTTGGCCATGAACTGCACATAGTCACGATAGTTCTCCGCTGCGATGGTCTCGCTATACGCGGGAGTCTTGAATACGACGACGTATAGAACCGATGTGTCCGCCGAGGCGGCCAAGGTACCTGCCGTGGCGTACAAGAGCTGGTACCGTACCTCGAACATGGACGGGTCAGGTTCGTGAAAGTGAAGTTTGAGTAGCTGTTCTATTCGTTCAGGCGCATTCGTGGACTCGCCGGTTATCTGTCGGGCTTTTGCTCCAAGATATGCGTCCCGGACTGGCGCGCCAAACGGTTCGTCGACTTTCGCTTCGACCCCAACGAATAGAGATTTGCCTGAGGCGGTTCGACCAAGTATTCCTAGATCATGCATTCGGCCCCGGCCGAACTGATCAAACCGGACCTCCATCTCCGGGACAGCCCGGTCAAACTCCACGGGTTCGCCCAGCGCCTCACCGACCCTGGTTTGGAGTGCGGCGGCACCATTCCGATTTAGGATGAATTCCGCTACCGAGTAGGCGCTCCGGTATTCCTTCCATTGGTGCGCCGAGCGAGGCGAGGCGTATAAGCCGGCCCATGCCTCCATGGAGTCGATTTTCTCGCCACCTATTCCGATTACGTCCATGCCAGTCCTTTATAGCTAACGAATGAAAGGGACTTCCCCGTCCCGAGTGATCCGCGCAGTTGCGGGGTACGGCATCCAGGTGCCACGATGGGAAGTGCGAAATCTCATCAACTCACTCGTTTTGTGGAAGGGGAAGTCATGACCATTGTCACCATCGGCATCGATCTCGCCAAGAACGTCTTTGCCGTCCATGGCGTGGATGCCACAGGCAAAGCCGTGCTGGTTCGACCCAGCGTGGCCCGGGCCAAACTGCTGGAGCTGATCGCATCTGTGCCGCCGTGCCTGATCGGCATGGAAGCGTGCTCCGGCGCCCACCACTGGGCGCGCGAGTTTGCGCAGTTCGGCCACACCGTGCGCCTGATGGCGCCCAAGTTCGTCAGCCCTTACCGCCTCTCGGGCAAGCGCGGCAAGAACGACGCGGCCGATGCCGCCGCCATCTGCGAAGCCGTCACCCGGCCCAACATGCGCTTTGTGCCGATCAAATCCGTCGAGCAGCAAGGTCAGCTGCTCGTACACCGCGCCCGCCAGGGTTTTGTGGAGCAGCGCACCGCCACGCTCAACCGCATCCGTGGCCTGCTCTCCGAGCTGGGTATCGTGCTGCCTTTGAAAGCCGCCGTCGTGCGCCGCGAGGCACTCTTGCGCCTGGAGGACCTGCCCGGCTGGGCCAATACCGTCATCGGCGATCTGCTCAGCGAAGTCTCTCGCCTGGACGAGCGAATCGGGCAATATGACCAGCACATCCGCGCCATGGCTCGCCAGAGCACCCCAGCACAGCAGCTGATGCAACTGGCCGGCATCGGCGAGACCACAGCCACGGCACTGGTGAGCACCGTCGGCAACGGCCACGACTTTGCCTGCGGTCGCCAGTTCTGCGCCTGGCTCGGTCTGGTGCCGGGGCAGTACAGCTCGGGCGGCAAGCAGCGCCTGGGGCGCATCACCAAGGCTGGTGACCCGTACCTGCGCAGTTTGCTGGTCATGGGCGCGCGAGCGGTGCTGGCGCTGGCCATGAAAGAATCCAACCCGAGACAGGACGCGGTCAGTCGCTGGGCACGCGCCCTGGCCGAGCGCCGGGGTTACTGGCGGGCCGTGGTGGCCATTGCGGCCAAGAACGCGCGCATGTGCTGGGCCATGCTGCAGCGCGGCGAGGCGTTCAAGATGCCGAGCGCAACAACGCCCGTCACGGCATGAGATGACACCAAAGACCAATTTTTCCGCCGCGTGAAGGCTTGACGTTGATGTGCAAAGGTTGGACCTGCGCTGGGGAATGCTCGATTAGCTTACGGGGACGACGGTGGCCCATGCCATCCGGTCCCGACTAACGAATGGAGCCCCCGGCGCGCGTCTTTCATCAGGGTCCGCTGCCAGCAGCAGTATCAATGACCGTTTGTAGTACCGCCGTCCGCACCGTTTGCATCACGACATCAATATCCAGCCGCACCGGCCACGAACTTGGCCTGAAGCGAAAACCGAAACATCCGCTCCTGGGTCAATTGCTGCGCAATCGACCCAGGATGGCTATTGCTTGCGCTGGTGGGGAAGCCCTTGTAGTAATATATCCCGCAGATTCTGACGGATAGCGTGTTGATATGTGGGGCCGTCTTTGGATCAGTGAACACCCCGAAACGACTATCAAGAACAATAGCTGCCCGTGACCATCCGGCGGCAGGAAAAAAGCGGTTTTTCACCAATTTTCCACCCCAGAACCGCCCCAGCAGCCCTCCATCTGGCTCGTTGCCCTCCCCGCGACAGCCCCAAGCCCGCCACGGCCCTAGACTGCGGCCAATCCCACACATGAGCCCCACCCCATGCCCACCTACTCCACCCTCCACATCGCCCCCGACCCCGCCAACCCGCGCATCGCCCGCCTGCTGCTGAACCGCCCCGAGCGGCTCAACGCGATCAACGACGCCACGCCGCGCGAGATTCGGGCCGCGGTGGAGTGGGCCAATGCCGAGCCGGGCATCCACGTCATCTTGGTCGAGGGTGCAGGCAAGGGCTTTTGCGGCGGGTATGACCTGAGCCAGTTCGGCGAGGGCGAGATCGACCACCCCTGCCAGCAGGAGCGCGCGCCGTGGGACCCGATGGTCGATTACGCCTACATGAAGCGCAACACCGAGGACTTCATGACGCTGTGGAAGAGCGCCAAGCCCACGATTGCCAAGGTACACGGCGCGGCGGTGGCTGGCGGCAGCGACATCGCGCTCAGTTGCGACCTGCTGGTGATGGCCGAGGACGCGCGGATCGGCTACATGCCCACGCGCGTCTGGGGCTGCCCCACCACCGCGATGTGGACCTACCGCCTGGGCCCCACGCGCGCCAAGCAGCTGATGTTTACCGGCGACGTGATCGACGGCCGCACCGCCGCCGCCTGGGGCCTGGCCAACGAGGCCGTGCCGCTTGAGCAGCTGGAGGCTGCCGTGATGAAGCTGGCCACGCGCATCGCCGCCGTGCCGTCCAGCCACCTGGCGATGCACAAGCTGGTGGTCAACCAGGTGATGCTGACCATGGGGCTGGAGCAGTCGCAGCAGATGGCCACCGTGTTCGACGGCATCACGCGCCACAACCCCGAGGGTGTGTGGTTTCGCCGCTATGCGCAGGAAAGCGGCTTCAAGGCCGCGGTGCAGTGGCGCGACGGCGGCCAGCCGATCCCCGAGGGCGACGAGGCCCGTGCGCTGATCCGCGAGATGGAGGCGCGCAAGGCGGGCGACCGCAAAGGCTGAGTGCCCGGCCGGCGGGCCGGGATACAATGAATACAAGTATTCAACTCCGCACGCAGGACATCGACATGGCCACCTCCATACGGCTTGACCCCGCCATCGAGCAGCGGCTGGATTTTCTGGCTGCGCAGACCGGTCGCACCAAGGCGTTCTACCTGCGCGAGCTGATTGCGAACGGCATGGACGACCTGGAGGACTATTACCTCGCCGCGTCCACGCTGGAGCGCGTTCGCAAGGGCGAAGAAAAGGTCTATACCTCCCAGCAGATGAGGCAAGACCTTGGCCTGGACGATTGATTACACCGAGACAGCCCGAAAACAGCTCCTGCGGCTCGACCGGCAGGTCGCGCGGCGCATCCTGGATTTCATGGACGAACGGGTGGCCGGTCAAGAAGATCCCCGCAGCTCGGGCAAAGCCCTGACCGGCCCGATGCTGGGCGTCTTCTGGCGTTATCGCGTCGGCGATTACCGAGTGATCTGCGACATCCAGGATGGTGCGCTGCGCATCCTCGTGATCGAAGTCGGGGACCGAAAAAGCGTCTACCGATAGGGCTCACCGCCTGTCACCCAGGCGTCACACGCATGGTTTTCGCGCATGGCGCGCACCGGCCCGGTGCGTCTAGCATCGATACGCCACAGCGCAATCCAAACCAAGCAGGAGACTCCGCATGAAGAAGAACACCGTCCGCGCCCCCGGGGCGTTTTCGCGCCTCAGTGCGGCATTGATCGCCGCCCTGGCCGCCAGCGTCGCGCTGGCCCAAACCCCTGCCCCCGCGCCGGCCTTTGCTACGCCGCCGGCCCCACCCACCGCCGAGAGCACCGACCCGGTCAAGCTCGGCTGGATGGTGGGCTCGCCGCCCCCGCCGGACCGCATCATCCGCTTTGCCGACGGCTCGTTCTACACCTTCCCCAAGTTCCGCTGGACCTTCTCCAACTCGCGCCAGATGGGGCCGACCACCAACGTGTCGCGCGGCCTGGGCGCGCCGGTGCCGCTGCCGCGCGCCGAGCGCAGCGACCTCGACGCCGTCAGCTTCACGCCGCTGGGCAAGACCGACACCATGACCTGGGGCCAGGCCTTCAATGCCAACTTCACCGACGGCGTGATCGTGCTGCACAAGGGCCGCGTGGTGTACGAGCGCTACGGCGGCGCGCTGCGCGTGGACGGCCAGCACATCGCGCAATCGGTCACCAAGTCGTTCTTCGGGCTGATCGGGCAGATCCTGGTGGCCGAGGGCAAGCTCGACGAGAACGCCAAGGTGGCGCAGTACGTGCCCGAGCTCAAGGACAGCGCCTTCGGCGACGCCACCATCCGCCAGGTGCTGGACATGCGCACCGGCCTCAAGTACAGCGAGAACTACGCCGATCCCAAGGCCGAGATCTGGGACCATGTGCGTGCCGGCGGCGTGCTGCCGCACCCGCCAGGCTGGAGCGGCCCGCAGACCTTCTATGACTTCCTGAAGACGGTGCAGAAGGAAGGCGAGCACGGCGGCGCCTTCGCCTACAAGACGGTCAACAGCGACACGATCGGCTGGGTGATCCGCCGTGTCACCGGCAAGTCGGCCGGCGAGAACCTGTCGGACCGCGTCTGGCGCAAGCTCGGCATGGAACAGGACGCCTACATCTCGGTCGACAGCGTGGGCACCGAGTTCGCCGGCGGCGGCCTGAACACCGGCCTGCGCGACCTGGCACGCTTTGGCGAGATGATGCGCAACGACGGCCAGTTCGCCGGCCAGCAGATCATCCCCAAGGCGGCGGTGGACGACATCCGCAAGGGCGGCGAGCGCAGCGCCTTCGGCGGCTACCCGACCCTGCCCGGCTGGAGCTACCGCAACATGTGGTGGGTGTCGCACAACGAGCACGGCGCCTACATGGCGCGCGGCGTGCACGGCCAGGCCATCTACATCGACCCGAAGGCCGAGATGGTGATCGCGCGCTACGCCTCGTTCCCGCAGGCCGCCAACGCCTTCAACGACCCGACCTCGCTGCCCGCGTACCACGCCATCGCCAAGCACCTGGTGGCGAACCCGCGCTGATCGCTTCGTTTTTGATAGCTGCCCGTGGCCGGCGGACGCTGGGCACGGGCGTTTTTTTGCATGGGAATGGGCGTTTGAGGGCCTTTTTCGCGCCCGCGCTATGCTCCCACCCATGTACGCGCACCATTTCGGCCTGACGCAGGACCCGTTTTCGATCGCGCCCGACCCGCGTTACCTCTTCATGAGCGAGCGCCACCGGGAGGCGCTGGCGCACCTGCTGTTTGGCGTGGCCGCGCCCGGCAGCGCGATGGGCGGCGCGGGTGGCGGCTTTGTGCTGCTGACCGGCGACATCGGCACCGGCAAGACCACGGTGTGCCGCTGCTTCCTGGAGCAGATCCCCGAAGGCTGCCATGTGGCCTACATCTTCAACCCCAAGCTGACCGTCACCGAGCTGCTGCAATCAGTCTGCGAGGAGTTCCACATTGCGGTGCCGCAGGCCGAGGCCGGCACGGCCACGGTCAAGAACTACATCGACGCACTCAACGCCTTCCTGCTGCAGAGCCACGCGGCGGGGCAGAGCAGCGTGCTGATCATCGACGAGGCGCAGAACCTCAGCGCCGACGTGCTGGAGCAGCTGCGCCTGCTGACCAACCTGGAAACCAGCGAGCGCAAGCTGCTGCAGATCGTGCTGATCGGCCAGCCCGAGCTGCGCGCGATGCTGGCGCGACCCGAGCTGGAGCAGCTGGCGCAGCGCGTGATCGCGCGTTTTCACCTCGACGCGCTCAGCGGGCCCGAGACGCTGCAGTACATTGAGCACCGGCTGGCCGTGGCCGGGCACAGCGGCCCGCCCCCGTTCGACGCCAATGCGCTGCAGCGCATCCACCAGCTGGCGCGCGGCGTGCCCCGGCGCATCAACCTGCTGGCCGGCCGCGCCCTGCTGGGCGCCTGGGCCACCGGACAGCACCACGCCACCCGCGCAGTGGTGGACAAGGCGGCGGCCGAGGTCTTCGGGCCGGAGGCGGCGCGCAACGCGGGTGGCACCCCGGCGCGCTCGCCCTGGGTGGTGGGCTCGCTGGGCCTGCTCGCGGGCGCCGGCCTGGCCGGGCTGCTGCTGTGGCAGGCCGGCGGGCCGGCACCGGGCGCGGCGCCAGCCGTTGGCGCGACGCCGGCGGCGTCGGGGGCAGCATCCGCTGCGGGCGCAGCGGCGTCTGCGGCGTCCGGGCCCAAGGCCGTGGCGCCGGTTACGGGCGCATCGGCTCCGGCATCGGCACCGTTGGCAGCGCCGCCGGCATCCTCGCCCGCTTCGGCACCCGCGCTGGCGGCGCCCGCCACAGCGGTGGCGTCTGCCGCGAGCGCGCCAGCCGGTTTCGACTGGATGGGCGCGCTGCCGCGCAACCTGGGCACCGCCTGGGGCCAGCTGGCGCCGGCCTGGCAGTTGCCCGCGGGCACCGACCCCTGCCCCGCGCCCGCCACGAGCCCGGTGCAGTGTTACCGTGGGGCGAACCTGAGCCTGCCGCTGATCCGCCAGCTCGGTCGTCCCGGCATCCTGACCCTGCAACAGGGCAACGAACCGCCGGTCTACGCCGTGCTGACCGGCCTGAACGAGCAGACGGCCACGCTGCAGGTGGAGGGCCGGCCGCTGAAGGTGCCGCTGGTCAGCCTGGGCACCGTGTGGCGCGGCGATTTCGCGACCTTCTGGCGCCCGCCGCCCGGCTACGGCGGCGAGATGACCGAACGCAGCGCCGGCGCTGCGGTGGACTGGCTGGCGCAGCGCCTGTCCAGGATCGACGGCGCGCCGTTGCCGGCGGCCTCTGGCGCCAGCTTCGATCCAAGCCTGAAGTCGCGCCTGCAGGCCTTTCAGCGCGCGCACGGCCTGCGCGCCGACGGCCGCGCCGGGCCCCTGACGCTGATGCAGCTCAGCCACGCCACCGGCGGCGACGAACCCCGCCTGGCCACCGACACCCGATAAGCCCATGTCCTACATTCTCGATGCCCTCAAACGCGCCGACGCCGAACGCGGACGCGGCCAGGTGCCCGGCCTGAACGCCCAGCCGCTCGGCAGCACCCCGGCGGCGCCAGCCCGGTCCGGCGCCCCGTGGCGCTGGGTGCTGGCCGGCACGGTGCTGGTGCTGGTGGCCGCCGCGGCGACGTGGTGGAGCTTGCGCCCGGTGGCGCGGGAAACGGTTGCCGCGACGCCGCCCGCTGCCGTCGCGCCCGCCGCGCCGATCCAACCGGCACCCGCCGTGCCGCCGCCAGCGCTTGTGCCTGCAACGGCTGCGCCCGCCGCGCAACCAGGCCCGGCACCGGCACCAGCCACAGTCGTGGCACCGGCGCCCCCAACCCAGGCATCACCCGCGCGCCCGGCCGAGCCCGCCCGGCCCGCGTCGGCGATTGCGAAACAAAAGCCATCCGGTGCCGCCTCCGGTACCGCCGCTGCCGCGCCTGCGGGCGTGTCGAGCGCGGCAGGGCCTGCACCGGCAGTGCCCGGCCCGGAGGCCTCCGCGCCCTCGCCCGCACCGATGCCACCCGCGGCGCCCCCCGCGACGCCTTCCACGGCCGCGCCACCAGCGCCCGTCGCACCGACACCCGCCAAAGCCGGCAAGGCCCCTGCCGCCGTTGCCAAGGCGTCGGCGCCGGTCGCGGCGGTGGCGCCCTTGCTCGGTGAACTGCCCGAGTCCGCCAAGCGCGGCCTGCCGACGCTGACCATCACCGGTGCGGTCGCGTCCGACAACCCGGCCCAGCGGCTGCTGCTCGTGAACGGCCAGGTGTTGCCGCAAGGCGCGATGGCCGCGCCAGAGGTGCTGATCGAGGAGATCCAGGCCCGCAGCGCCACGTTCAGCTTCCGGGGCACGCGGTTCCGGGTCGCCTTCTGAGAAGGAGAACGGGGCATGGCGATCGAACTGGACAAACAGGCCCGCGCCGAGGCCATCGCATCGATCGAACGCTGGTTCCGCGAGGAGCGCGACGAGAAGATCGGCAACATCGCCGCGGGCGCCCTGCTCGGTTTTTTCCTGGAAGAACTGGGGCCGCTGGTCTTCAACCAAGCGGTGGCGCAGGTGCAGGAGCGGCTGCAGACGCGGGTCATGGAGCTCGACCTGGAGATCCACGAGGACGAATTCCAGTACTGGCGGCGCCGCGAGCGCGCTGCGCGCGGGCGATGAGCTCGCCGCCGGAGCCGGTGCTGCGCGCCGAAGGCCTGGTGTACGCGATCGGCCCGCGCGAACTGTACACCGGCTTGTCGCTGCAGCTGCCGCCCGGCGTGAGCCTGGTGCGCGGTGGCGACGGGCGCGGCAAGACCAGCCTGCTGGCCCTGCTGGCCGGCGTGGCGCGGCCGCGTGAGGGAACGCTGAACCTGCGCGGCACGGATCTCGCGGTCCATCCCGAGGCCTATCGCACCCAGGTGTTCCTGACCCAGCCCGCCTCCACCGAGCTGGACGCCATCAGCCCGAACGCCTGGTTCGATGCACTGGCCGCCCGCTACCCCGGGTTCGACCGGGACGCGCTGGACGAACTGGCCGACGGCCTGGCGCTGGGGCCGCACCGGGACAAGGCCGGCTACATGTTGTCGGCCGGCACCCGCCGCAAGGTATGGCTGGCCGGCGCGCTGGCCAGCGGCGCGACCTTGACGTTGCTGGACGAGCCGTTTGCCGCGCTCGACAAGGCGTCGATCGGCTTTCTGCTGGACATCCTCCATGAAGCCGCCGCCAGCACCGCGCGCGCCTGGGTGCTGGCCGACTACCAGGCGCCGCCCGGCGTGCCGCTGGCCGCCGTCATCGACCTGGGCGACTGATACGGGTTCGCGTCTGGAAGCGCCAGGTGTCCTCGCACATCTGCAGCGGGCTACAGCGTGCCTCCCAGCCCAGCACACGCCGGGCTTCGGCCGCGTCGGCCCAGAAGGCCGGCAGGTCGCCCGCGCGCCGGGGCGCGAAGCGGTGGGGGATCGGCTTGCCGCAGGCCTGCTCGAAGGCGCGCACCATGTCCAGCACGCTGTGGCCGTGGCCCGAGCCCAGGTTCAGCGTGAGGCAGCCGCTGGCCTGCTCCAGGTGCTGCAAGGCCTTCAAGTGGCCGGCCGCCAGGTCGCTCACGTGGATGTAGTCGCGCACGCCGGTGCCGTCGGGCGTGTCGTAGTCGTTGCCCCAGATGTTGAGGAACTCTCGCCGCCCAGTGGCCACCTGGGCGATGAACGGCATCAGATTGTTCGGGATGCCTTGCGGGTCTTCGCCGATCAGGCCGCTGGCGTCGGCGCCGACCGGATTGAAGTAGCGCAGGATGGCGATGCGCCAGTCGGGCTCGGCGGCAACGAGGTCGCGCAGCATGTCTTCCACCATCAGCTTGGTGCGGCCGTAGGGGTTGACCGGCGCCAGCGGATGCGCCTCGGTGTACGGCAGGAACTGCGGCGTGCCATAGACCGTGGCCGACGAGCTGAAGACGATGGTCTTCACGCCCGCCGCCTGCATGGCCTGCAGCAGCACCAGGCTGCCGGCGACGTTGGTGCTGTAGTAGTCCAGCGGCTGCTCGGCCGACTCGCCCACCGCCTTCAGGCCCGCGAAGTGCAGCACGCCGCGGACCGGGTGGCTGCGGAACAACCCGTCGAGCAGCGCGCGGTCGCGCACGTCGCCACGCACGCCGGTCACGGCCTCGCCGGTGATCTGCTCGATGCGTGCCAGCGTCTCGGGGCTGCTGTTGCAATGGTTGTCCAGCACCACCAGCCGGTAGCCGGCGCGCTGCAGGGCCACGCAGGTGTGCGAGCCGATGTAGCCGGCGCCGCCGGTGACGAGCAGGGTGGACGATTCGGGGATGGCAGGCATGGGCACGGACGTTGAGTGCGGTCGGGCCGCCATTGTCGCCGGGCGCGGACGCCGTTTGTGGGCGGGTCCGCGTGCGTTCACGATGTCGTCACAGTCGGGTGGGCGATCCCCGCCGGCGCGGCAGTAAACTCCCCGGGAACCAAAGGCCCGTCCGGCCCCTCCCGTATTCCTGCCAAGACCTGGCGCCGCATCCATGACCGACCGCACCGCTGAAGCTCCCAAACTCGTTCCCGTCATCCTGTCCGGCGGCGCCGGCACCCGCCTGTGGCCGATCAGCCGGGAGTCGAGTCCCAAGCCCTTCATCAAGCTGCCCGATGGCCAGAGCCTGATCGAGAAGACCTATGCGCGCGCTCTCTCGCCGGCGGGCGTGGCCGAGGTGCTGACCGTGACCAACCGCGACTACTACTTCCGCTGCAAGGACGAGTACGAACTCGCGGCCAAGGCGGCAGCTTCCGGCGTGCCGGCTGGCTACCTGCTGGAGCCGATGGGCCGCAACACCGCGCCCGCCATCGCGCTGGCGGCCCTGTACGTGCGCTGGCAGCACGGCCCCGACGCGGTGATGCTGGTGCTGCCGTCCGACCACCTGATCGCCGACCTCGCGGGCTTCGGCCAGGACGTGGCCAGCGCCGTGGCCCTGGCCCGCGCCGGCTGGCTCGCCACCTTCGGCATCCGCCCGACCACGCCGGAGACCGGATTCGGCTACCTCCTGGCCGGCGTGCCCATCCAGGTGGGCGACGCCACCGGCTTGACCGCGCTGCGCTTCGTCGAAAAACCCAACCTGGAAACCGCGCAGGCCTACCTGGCCGACGGCCACTACTACTGGAACGGCGGCATGTTCTGCTTCACCGCTGGCGCATTCCTGAACGCGCTTGCCGCCACCTCACCCGAACTGGCCCAGGCGGCCGGCGCCTGCTGGGACGCCTCGCAGCCCGGCTGGGACGCCGAGCGCCGCCTGCTGGAGCTGCCGGCGGCCGCCTTCGGCGGCCTGCCCGACATCTCGGTGGACTACGCGGTGATGGAGAAGGCCGAGCGCGTGGCCATCGTGCCCGCGCGATTCGACTGGAACGACATCGGCTCCTGGAATTCGATCGCCGAACTCGTGGCGCCCGACGCCCAGGGCAACCGTATCGAGGGCAACGCGGTGATGCACAACGTGAGCAACACCTACCTTCACAGCGAAACCCGCGTCATCGGCGCGATCGGCGTGGACGGCCTGATGGTGATCGACACCCCCGACGCGCTGCTGGTGGCGAACCGCGACCAGGTGCAGGACATCAAGGTGCTGGTCAACCAGCTCAAGGCGCGCGGTTTCGAGGCCGCCACCCAGCACCGCACCGCGTCGCGCCCCTGGGGTACCTACACCGTGCTGGAGGAAGGTCCGCGTTTCAAGATCAAGCGCATCGAGGTCAAGCCCGGCGCAGCGCTGTCGCTGCAGATGCACCACCACCGCGCCGAGCACTGGATCGTCGTGGGCGGCACCGCGCGCGTCGTCAACGGCGAGCAGGAGCTGCTGCTGCAGACCAACCAGTCCACCTTCATCCCCGCCGGCCACAGGCACCGCCTGGAGAACCCCGGCGTGCTGCCATTGGTGATGATCGAGGTGCAGAGCGGCGACTACCTCGGCGAGGACGACATCGTGCGTTTCGAGGACAACTACCGCCGGGTGTGAGGCTTTCACAGGCCAATTTGGACGAATTGGCCGTCTTTCCAGCACCAGATGGCCACGAGCAGCTATTGAAACGATAGCGATATCCTCCTTTCCGGGAACAGCCCGGCCGGCGACACCGCAGACGGCAGGCGTCGCTACACTCGACGGCGATTCCAGGAGGATTGCCGATGGTTCATGAGGTTGCGCCCCGGGGCGTCATCGACGCGCTGCTCGCCGCCGTGCTGCGCACCACGCTCAGGCTGCTGCTTAAGCCGGTGTTCTCGCCGCGCTTTTCAATCGCCTTCCAGCGCCGCTGGCTCGCGGGCCTGGCGCGCATCGCGCTGCCCACGCGCGGCGTGGCGATCGAAGGCGGAAGCGCCGGGGGTGTTCCCGGTGAATGGTGTCGGCGCCAGGTGGGTGCGTCGCGGCCCGGCAGCGTGCTCTACCTGCACGGCGGCGCCTACTGCGTGGGCAGCCCGGCCACGCACCGGGCGCTGACCTCGCGCCTGGCGCGGGTGCTCGGCCTGCCGGTCTTCGTGGCCGACTACCGGCTCGCGCCCGAACACCCGTTTCCGGCCGCGCTCGATGACGCGCTGGCCGCCTACCGGGCGTTGCGCGCCGGCGGGCCGGTGATCCTGGCCGGCGATTCGGCCGGCGGCGGGCTGGCCCTGGCCACGGCGCTGGCGCTGCGCGACGCGGGCGACCCGGCCCCGGCGGCGCTGGTGCTGCTGTCACCCTGGGTGGACCTGGCGATGGACGAGCCGCTGCCGCCGGAGCCGCCGGGCGAGGCCATGCTCGGCTGGCCCTGGATCAGCGCCTGCGCGCAGCACTATGTGGGCGGCGGCGGGGCGGCGCCCGATGGTGCGCCGGGCTCTCACACACATCCGCTGGTCTCGCCCCTGCGCGCCGACCTGCGCGGCCTGCCGCCGGTGCTGATCCAGGCCGGCACCGACGAGCTGCTGCACGCACAGGCGCTGGCGCTGCACGGCGCGCTGCAGACGGCCGGCGTGGCCGTACGTTGCGAAATCACGCCCCGGCGCTGGCATGTGTTCCAGCTGCACGCCAACGCGCTCCCGAGTGCCGACGCCGCGATCGACCGCGTGGCGCGCTTTGCCCTGGGGCCGCTGGCGGCGGCCACGCCGCCGACCACCTCCGAGCACCAGGTCGTGATCCTGGGTGCCGGCATGTCGGGCCTGTGCATGGCCATCGGGCTGCAGCGCGCGGGCCTGCACGATTTCGTGATCGTCGAAAAACAGCCCGGCCTGGGCGGCACCTGGTGGGACAACACCTATCCCGGCGCCCATGTGGACGTGCCCTCTCCGGTCTATTCGTTCAGCTTCGCGCCCAACCCGGACTGGTCGCGCCGGTTCGCGGGCGCGCCCGAGATCCAGGTCTACATGCAGCGCCTGGCCGAACAACACGGCCTGCTGGCCCACATGCGCCTGGGCACCAGCCTGACCGAGGCCACCTTCGATGAGGCCAGCGGCCACTGGACGCTGCGCACCGACCGGGGCGACACGCTGCGCGCGCCCTTTTTCGTCTGCAGCACCGGGCCGCTGAACCAGGTGCGCTGGCCCGACATCCCGGGCCTGGACACGTTCCAGGGCCCGCGCCTGCATTCGGCGCGCTGGGACGCCACCGTGCCGCTGGCCGGGCGGCGCGTGGCCGTGATCGGCACCGGCTCGACCGCCTCGCAGCTGATCCCGCCGATCGCGGCGCAGGCGGGGCGGCTGTTCGTGTTCCAGCGTACCGCCAACTGGGTGCTGCCGCGCCTGGACCGGGTCTACAACCGCCTGGACCACCTGCTGGCGCACTTTCCGCCCTATGCACGCACCGTGCGCTGGTGCTGGACGCAGGTGCTCGAATGGGGGCGGCGCGGCTTCGACGAGGGCACGGTGGCGCGCAAGGGCATGCTGAAGACCGCCGCCGCCCATCGCCGCCGCCAGATCGCCGACCCGACGCTGCGCGAAAAACTCACCCCGCCCTACCCGCTCGGCTGCAAGCGGCTGATCTATTCGAGCGACTTCTACCCGGCCATGAGCCAGCCCAATGTGGAACTGGTCACCGACGGCATCGC
Organism: Burkholderiaceae bacterium; assembly: GCA_046348065.1. Classification (GTDB taxonomy): domain Bacteria; phylum Pseudomonadota; class Gammaproteobacteria; order Burkholderiales; family Burkholderiaceae_C; genus Skiveiella. Next base: position 7,739 of record JAXMFA010000003.1, on the reverse strand, counting down.
GCGCATCACCGAGGGCGGCATCGTCACCGCCGACGGCCACGAGCGTGCCATCGACGTGCTGGTCTGCGCCACCGGCTTCGACACGGTGCACCTGCTGTCGTCGATCACCATCACGGGTCTGGGCGGGCGCACGCTGCGCGAGGCCTGGGCGAACGGGCCCGAGGCGTTTCACGGCATCAGCGTGGCCGGTTTCCCCAACCTGTTCCTGAGCCTGGGGCCGAACACGGCCACCGGACACACCTCGACCCTGCTCTACATCGAACCCGAGACACAGCATTCGATCGCCTGCATGCAGGCGGTGCTCCAGGGTGGCAAACGCTGGATCGAGGTCCGGCCCGAGGTCTTTCGCGCGCACAACCAGCGCCTGCAGGAACGCCTGGCGGGTTCGGTCTGGAGCCTGTGCCGCAGCTGGTACCGCACGCAGGAGGGGCGCATCGTCGCGCTGTTCCCCGGCTTCACCGCCGAATACGTGAAGGCGGTGCGCCGCCCGGACCTGAACGACTACCGCCTGGGTTGACCCCCGCTCCAGCGCGACAATCGCCCGATGCTGTCTCTTTCAATCGGCCCGATTGCCCTGCCGGTGGGCCCCGTGTTGCTGCTGGTCGCCAGCGTGCTGGCGTCGATGGTGGCCGAATGGGTGGCCCGTCACGGGGCGAAGCCGTCTGTGGCCAACGGCGCCGATGCGGTTCCTGGCGATGCCGCAGCGGCACCGGCCGACGCGCCCGGGCCGCGCCGCATCGCCGCCGGCGACGCCATCACCGCGTCCGTGCTGCTGGGCCTGCTGGCCGCCCGGCTGGGGCATCTGGGCTTGAACTGGCAGGCCTACGCCGACAACCCGGCCTCGGTGGTCGACATCCGCGACGGTGGCTGGAACCTGCTGATCGGCCTGGCGGCCGGCCTGGGCTGGCTGACCCGCCTGGCCTGGCGCACGCCCACCCTGCGGCCCCCGCTGGCCGCGGGTGCGGCGGTCGGGCTCACGATCTGGGGCATGGGCCTGCTGATGCAGCAGCGCGCCGCGCCCGTGGGCTACCCCGAAGTCGCGCTGGTGGCACTGAAGGATGCGCAACCCGCCACGCTCGCGCAGGCGGCGCGGGGCCGGCCGGTGGTGGTCAACCTGTGGGCCAGCTGGTGCGGCCCGTGCCGCGTCGAGATGCCCGATCTGGCCCAGGCGCAGCGGCGGCACCCAGACATCGGCTTCCTGTTCGTCAACCAGGGGGAATCGGCCGAGAAGGTGCAGGCCTTTCTGGCGCGCACGGGCCTGGCGCTGGACGAGGTCTGGCTCGATCAGGGCTCTGCCCTCGGCCGCGCGATCCGTTCACCGGGCCTGCCGACCACCGTGTTTCTCGACGCCCAGGGCCGACAGGTCGATGCGCACTTCGGCGTGCTCAGTGCGGCCAGCCTGCAGGCCCGGGTGGAAGCGCTGCGCCGTCGCAGTGCCGGGCCGTAGCGTCCAGACCAGGCTTCAGCGGCCCGAACGCCGGCCTTTCAGTGCTCCAACGGGCACTCTCCCAGCGTCCACTGGCCACGGGCAGCTATCGAATTTGAAGTGTTCCGTTGCCCTTGTACCGCGGCCTTCAGCGCCCGCCCAGCCCCATGCCCCTGGAGATCACCTCTTTCATGATCTCGTTCGTGCCGCCGTAGATGCGCTGCACGCGCGCGTCGGCGTAGGCGCGGGTGATCGGGTATTCCCACATGTAGCCGTAGCCGCCGAAGAGCTGCACGCACTCGTCCATCACCTTGCATTGCAGGTCGGAGCACCAGTACTTGGCCATGCTGGCGGTCTCGGTGTCGAGTTTGTCGGCACAGACCAGCTCGCAGCACTTGTCGACGAACACGCGCGCCACCTGCACCTCGGTCTGCAGCTCGGCCAGCGTGTAGCGCGTGTTCTGGAATGCGCCCACTGGCTGGCCGAAAACCTTGCGCTCCTTCACGTAGGCCACGGTCTGGTCGATGGCCGATTGCGCGGCGGCCACGGCGGTGATGGCGATCTGCAACCGCTCCCACGGCAGTTGCTCCATCAGGCAGATGAAGCCGCGGTTTTCCAGCGCTTTGCCGCCGAGCAGGTTCTCGGCCGGCACGCGCACGTTGTCGAAGAACAGCTCGGAGGTGTCCTGCGCGCGCAGGCCCAGTTTCTTGAGCCGCTTGCCCACCGAGAAGCCCGGCATGCCGCGCTCCACCAGCATCAGACTCGTGCCCTTGCCGCCGGCGGCGGGGTTGGTCTTGGCCACGACGATGACCAGGTCGGCGTGCCAGCCGTTGGTGATGAAGGTCTTGCTGCCATTGAGCAGGTAGCTGCCGTCGCCCTGCTCGATCGCGGTGGTCTTGATGCCCTGCAGGTCGCTGCCCGCGGCCGGCTCGCTCATCGCGATCGCGCCGATCAGCTCGCCGGTGGCCAGCTTCGGCAGGTACTTCTGCTTCTGCGCCTCGGTGCCGTAGTGCAGGATGTAGGGCGCGACGATCTCGCTGTGCAGGCTGTAGCCGATGCCGGTGACGCCGGCGCGCGAAAGCTCCTCGAACTGGACCACCGAATACAGCTTGTCGGCGTCGGCGCCGCCATAGGCCTCGGGCATGGTGGCACACAGGAAGCCGTTCTCGCCGGCCTTGTTCCAGACCGCGCGGTCCACGTAGCCCTGCTCTTCCCAGGCGTCGTGGAAGGGCGTGATCTCTTTTTCGATGAAGCGGCGGAAGCTGTCGCGGAAGGCTTCGTGGTCGGCATTGAACAGGGTGCGTTCGATCATGATGAATCTCCAGGAACGATGAAAAGGGACAACAAAAGATGGAATCAGGCGAGCCCGCTCGTGAGCCAGCGCGACCAGTCGCGCGCGCCGTTGTGCAGGGCGCGCCCGGCGGCAGCTTGCCAGTCGTAGGCAACGGCGATGTGGGCCACGGTCCAGCCGGCGCCTTCACCGGTGTCGATGCGTTCGCACAGCGCGTAGCGCGCGTGCGGGCTGCCGCTCTGGTGCACATGAAACGCGATGTGGTCGTCGTCATACGACGGCAGGCCCACGCTGCCGGGGTTCACGCACAGGGTGGGGCCGGCCTGCAGCAGGCGCGGCAGGTGGCTGTGGCCGCACAGCAGCAGGCTTGCATCCGCCCCGGGCGTGCCGTCCAGGCGCTGCAGGACTTCGGCGGCGGTGGCCGGGCGCGAGCCGGCCGGAGTGACGGTCTCCAGCAGGTAGTTCAGGTCGTCGCCGGGCACGCCGTGGCAGACGTAGACCCCGGGCCAGGGGTGCAGCGCGGCCGGCAGGGCCGCGAGCCAGTCGCGCTGCGCGGCGGTGGTCTGCTCGAACGCAAACCGGTCGGATGCGCCACCGGGGCGGCGCGCGCAGGCCAGCAGCTGGCGCTCGTGGTTGCCGGCGATCGTAGGCCAGTCCAGGGCCATCAGCAGCTCGGCGGTCTCGCGCGGCCACAGCGGCCCGGAGAGGATGTCGCCGCCGTTGATGACACGGTCCACGCCGCGGCGCGCCAGGTCGTCGCGCACCGCCTGCAGCGCCGGCAGGTTGCCATGGATGTCGGACAGGAACGCGATGCGCATGGCGGCCTCAGCTCGCGGCGGCGCCGGTCATCGCGGCCTTGACGAGCCGCGCGTAGTTGCCGATGAACACGTCGTGCACCGCCGCCTCGGGCAGGCCGCGGCGCACCAGCTGGTCGGCCACCTCGCGCAGGTCCACGTAGTTGGACAGGATGGGGCCGGGCCCCGCGCCTTCCATGTCGGTGCCGAAGGCCACATGACGAGGGCCGATCAGCGTGCACATGCGCACGATCTCGTCGGCATAGCTGGTGGCGTTGTGCACGGGATAGGCCGGATCGCGGCTCACCCGCACCGTCCACAGGCCCACCGCGCCGCCGCGCGCGGCGATGGTGCGCGCCGTGCCCGGCGAGAGCGAACGCGCGATGTAACTCGGGTCGGTCCAGCTGCCGCCCTGGGCCGAGATCCACGAATGCGACCACACCGGTGCCGCGTCGGAGGCCTGCAGAACCCCGTCCACGAGTGCCGGGGTGCCGTGCGCCAGGTCCACCAGGATGCCCAGGCGTTTGCACTCGGCCACCACCTTGGCGCCCAGCGGCGTCAGCCCGCCGTGCAACGGCTCGGCCGTCTGCCGGTCGCCGAGCGGGCTCTGGATGAAATGGATCAGCTGCAGGTGGCGCACGCCCCAGGCATGGGCCTGGGCCACCCGCTCGGGCTGGCCTTCGAGGAAATTGGCGCCTTCGGTGGCCAGCACCACGCGCGGCGAGCCGGCCAGCGCGGCATCCACGTCGGCCGGCGTGAGCGCCTTGGCCAGGTTCCAGCCTTTGAGCTTGTCGTCGTACCCTGCCAGCCGTTGCTGAAAGGCGGCCCACAGCTCACCCGGGGCGGGCTGGCGCGTCTGCTGCCAGCCGGTGGGCGTCATGCCGATCCAGCGGTTGTCGTCGGTGGCCGACCAGGCCAGCAGCATGGTGCCGGTCTCCTGCATGTGCCGCGCCAGATCGAGGCCGAACAGCCGCGGCAGGAACATGCCGTAGTGCGAATGCATGTCGGCCAGATAGGGCCGCGCCGGCGCCCGGGCCCGCGATGCCGGCGCGTGCAGGCCGGCCAGGGTGGCCGCTGCGCCCAGGGCAAAACGGCGTCGGGTGAGGGTCGGGAAGGTCAGGGGGTTCTCCGGGCTGTCGCCATTTTTACAGAGCAAATGCTTTGTGAAATTAATATACCCGAGTTCAACACACCCGAGGCCCCGCCATGCCCATGCCCGAACCCACCGCCGCCGCGCTGTCCGACTGCCTGCGCGCGCCGACCGGTGTAGACGAGATAACGGACGTGCAAGCCTGGATGGCCCGCTGGGTGCCGCTGGCCACCCGCGGCCTGCCACCGATGGCACTGGCGCTGCGCGGCGGCCACGCGGCCGACCGTCTGGGCTGGGCGTTTGCCGCCGGCTACCAGGCCGCGCTGCGCGCGCTGGTACCCACCTTGCCGGCCGACGCGCTGGCCGCGTTCTGCGTGACCGAAGAAGGCGGCAACCGGCCGCGCGACATCCGCACCACCCTGGCGCCATTGCCCGGCGGCGGCTACACACTGAACGGCGCCAAGCGCTGGACCACACTCGGCCCGCAAGGTGCGATCCTGCTGGTGACGGCACGGCTCGGCGGGGCCGACGACGAGGCCCGGCCCCGATTGAAAGTGGCCCGCGTGCGCACCGGCCAGCCGGGCGTGGTGATCACGCCCATGCCACCCACCCCCTTCGTGCCCGAGGTGCCGCACGCCCGCGTGGCGCTGACGGACGTCGCCATCACCGAAGACGATCTGTTGCCCGGCGACGGCTACACACGCTGCGTCAAACCGTTTCGCACGCTCGAAGACCTGTATGTGGCCGCCGCCGTGCTGGCCTGGCTCGCGGGCACGGCGCACCGGCGCGGCTGGCCGCAGGACTTTCGCGAGGGCCTGGCCGGCGCCCTGGCCCTGCTGGCCGCGCTGGCCGACGAGCCACCCGACGCGCCCGCCACCCACCTCGTGCTCGCCGGTGCGCTGCAATGGGCCGCCGAACTACACCGGCAAGCCGACGCGCTGTGGGCCCGCACACCCGACGACCCGGCTACGCACCGCTGGCAGCGCGACCGGCCGCTCATGAACGTGGCCGCCACCGCCCGGCGCCTGCGCGCCGAGCGTGCCTGGGAGGCTTTCGACGGCCCTGCCGCGACGCACTAGCGTGCGGCCTGCGGCCCTCGCCCCCGTCACCGTCACCGCCAATGCATTCATCCCCTTCGGAGCCAACTCCATGATCATCGACGCCTGGGCCCAGCACCCCACCCTGCGCCACACCTCCGACCCCATGTTCGACTCGCTGCGGCGCTGGGGCCGCGGCTCGATCCCGACCGGCGAGATCCCGGTCGCCGCCACACTCGCCGCCATGGACGAGGCCGGCGTGGACCGTGCCCTGATCAGCGCCTGGGTGGCGCCGCGCAACGTGATGATCTCCAACGACGAGGTCGCCGGCTTCGTGGCCGAGTCCGGCGGCCGCCTCGTCGGCGTCGGGTCGGTGGACATTTCCAAGCCGATGGCGGCGGTGCGCGACGTCCGCCGCTGCGTGCAGGAACTCGGCTTCAAGGCCATCCGCGTGCTGCCCTGGCTGTGGGAGGTGCCGCCCACCGACCGGCGCTTCTACCCGGTCTACGCCGCCTGCTGCGAGCTTGGAGTGCCCTTTTGCACCCAGATCGGCCACACCGGGCCGCTGATGCCCAGCGAGGTGGGCCGGCCGATCTACCTGGACCAGGTGGCGCTCGACTTTCCCGAGCTGACCATCGTGGCCGGCCACATCGGCTACCCGTGGACCGACGAGGCCATCGCCGTGGCGACCAAGCACGAGAAGGTCTTCATCGACACCTCGGCCTACACCGTGCGCCGCTACCCGCCGGCGCTGGTGGCGTTCCTGCGCAGCAACGGCCGGCACAAGGTGCTGTTCGGCACCAACTACCCGATGATCACGCCGGCCAAGGCGCTCGAAGGCCTGGACACGCTGGGCTTGGACGAGGCCACGCGCGAGCTGTTCCTGGCCGGCAACGCACAGCGGGTGTTCGGCCTCCAAGCCTGAGCACGGCCCCGACCTGACGCCCGTCAAGATTTTTACAAAGCAAGCGCTTGGTAAAAATATATACTGCGGTCTGGCGCCCCGCCCCACGGCGGCGTTTCAGGCAGTCCGCGCGGGCCCAGTCCCGCCTTGCCCCCAACCTTCCCAACGGAGAGTCCCATGAGTGAAGCATTTGTGTTCGATGCCATCCGCACCCCGCGCGGCAAGGGCAAGAAAGACGGCAGCCTGCACGAGGTCAAGCCGATCAACCTGCTGGCCGGCCTGCTGACCGAGCTGCAGCGCCGCAATGATTTCGACACCGCGCAGGTGGACGACATCGTGATGGGCATCGTCTCGCCCGTGGGCGAACAGGGCTCGGTGCTGCCCAAGGTGGCGGCGCTCAAGGCGGGCTGGGACTTCCAGTGCGCCGGCGTGCAGCTCAACCGCTTCTGCGCCTCGGGCCTGGAGGCCGTCAACATGGCGGCGCAGAAGGTGCGTTCAGGCTGGGAAGACCTGGTGGTGGCTGGCGGCGTGGAGAGCATGAGCCGGGTGCCGATCGGCTCCGATGGTGGCGCCTGGGCCATGGACCCCGAGACCAACAGCAAGACCCTGTTCGTGCCGCAGGGCATCGGTGCCGACCTGATCGCCACCATGGAAGGCTTCAGCCGTGAAGATGTCGACGCCTTCGCGCTCGAATCGCAGAAGCGTGCCAGCGCCGCGCGCGCCGAGGGCCGCTTCGCGCGCTCGGTGGTGCCGGTGACCGACTGGCTGGGCCAGACCATCCTCGAAGAAGACGAATTCATCAAGCCGCGCACCACGATGGAAGGCCTGGCCTCGCTCAAGCCCGCGTTCGACCAGATGGGCGCGATGGGCTTCGACGCGGTGGCCTTGCAGCGTTACCCGCAGGTGGAGCGCATCCAGCACGTGCACCACGCCGGCAACTCGTCGGGCATCGTCGATGGCGCGGCCGCGCTGCTGATCGGCAACGAGGCCGCCGCCCGCAACCACGACCTGCAACCCCGCGCGCGCATCGTCGCCGTGGCGCTGTCCGGTGCCGACCCGACCATCATGCTCACCGGCCCCATGCCCGCCACGCGCAAGGCGCTGGCCAAGGCCGGCCTGCGCATCGACCAGATCGACCTGTTCGAGGTCAACGAGGCCTTCGCCGCCGTGCCCATGAAGTTCATGAAGGAGATGGGT